>NZ_JAMBOJ010000013.1 GCF_023715565.1 Cytobacillus firmus
AGGCTTCTTGAGGAATACTTTCAACTAAGTGATGGACATGAAAGGCAATATCATTTTTTTGTATATTTACCTCACAATCCAAAGGCAGAACTAATTGATTCATGTTATAATTTTTAAACATAAGGACTCTTCTTTCTGATTTGATTTGGTATGGTAACTTAATTATATCAGAAGTGGTCCTTATTTTTCTCAAAAACAATCAAAGCCGGTGACATTTTACTCGTCGTAAAATGTCACCGGCTTTTTCATTTCAGAGGTGGGTTTTGTCCCAGCCTCTTTCTTATGATGCTGTCTGTATTCTCACATATTCCCTAGGCTCAAATACCCTTAGCTTTTGTTCATTTCCAGCTTCCATTTTATGATCTGCGGGTAATAAATCGACCACTTCATCGTCTGCAGGAATATAAAATTCCCTTTTGGTTTGGTGGTCCAATATCCAGGCGCCTGCAAAAAGCAGAGCAAAGATTGTAATGGCTGCTGAAATTTTATGTTTAATCATGCATAACACCACCTGTTAGTAGTGTGTTTGAAAGAATGATTTTTTATACAAATGTGCTTTCTAAGATATATTTTTTCAAAAAAATTTTTCCTGATGCATTCGGGTTTCTACCTATTTAATAAGAATGGATAAATCCTTTACTGATAAGGGTTCGAAGAATGCACAGACTTTCTTTTTAGGTTATAATTTGTTCTGAGGTGCATGAACGGATAGTAATGATGAATATGGCACGACTGACATGCCTACCCAGGCTGGATAAGATGGGGGAAGATGGAAAACCTTTTATTAAGCGCTTACTAATTGCAGAAAAAGATTATACATTCTGCGGAAGAAAAATACATTATTCCAAATATCCATCCTTAACCGTTTGATGCCATATAGCGGCTTCATCAAGCCGCCTGATAGGATTATCTGTTGAATAACTCGCAATTAATTTAAAGGGGGTAATGTTTTGTCTTTGCTTCACCTGGCAATAATTTCACCATTTTTGCTTGCCATCCTTGTGCCTATTGCGTACAAGCTGTTCAGGCAGATACATACGGGTTGGTTTGTACTTCCTCTGCCAATCCTTTTATTCAGTTATTTTATTTCTTATTTATCCATCACCTCCGATCAGCAGTCAGTCACAAAGTCTTTTTCGTGGATACCCGCTCTGGGGATTGATTTCGCGGCAAAAGTAGATGGCCTCGGCTTGCTTTTTGCATTGCTGATTTCCGGAATAGGATCATTGGTTGTTCTGTATTCCATCTATTACCTTGATAAAAATAAAGAACAACTGAACACCTTCTATGTGTACTTGCTTTTGTTTATGGGAGCAATGCTTGGGGTTGTCCTATCTGATAACCTGATTGTGCTTTATACTTTCTGGGAATTCACGAGTTTTTCTTCATTCCTGCTAATCGGATATTGGTACCACAGAGAGAAATCAAGATATGGTGCACAGAAGTCGATGATCATCACCGTTTTCGGCGGTCTTTCTATGCTCGGAGGCATCATCCTTCTTTACTTGATGACAGGCACTTTCAGCATTTCAGAAATTATCGCTGGATCAGATGAAATATTTTCACATTCATTATTTGTTCCTGCTCTGCTTTGCTTTTTGATTGGGGCTTTTACCAAGTCCGCGCAATTTCCATTTCATATCTGGCTGCCGGATGCCATGGAAGCTCCAACTCCCGTCAGTGCATACCTGCACTCGGCAACGATGGTTAAAGCCGGCATTTATTTAGTAGCACGTATGAGTCCTGTATTCGCTGAGCATTCGCTCTGGCTCTGGCTCATAGCAGGATTCGGCATTACAACCTTATTCTGGGGTTCCTTTTCAGCTGTCAAGCAGACTGACCTTAAAGCCATCCTGGCTTTCTCAACCGTCAGCCAGCTGGGGATGATCATGTCCCTTCTTGGCATCGGTGCTGCAGCACTTCACTTCGAAACAGTGGATGACAGTTATTTTACGGTTGCCACTACAGCTGCTGTTTTTCATTTGATCAACCATGCCACCTTCAAAGGAAGTCTTTTCATGGTAGCCGGAATTGTCGACCATGAAACCGGAACCCGGGATATCCGCAAGCTTGGCGGTCTGATGAACTTTATGCCGATCACCTTTACTTTGGCGGTCATCGGCACATTTTCCATGGCCGGCCTTCCGCCTTTTAATGGATTCCTAAGTAAGGAAATGTTCTTTACAGGAATGGTCCGGGTTTTGGAAATGGATATTTTCAATTTGGATACATGGGGATTTCTATTCCCGGTTCTTGCCTGGGTGGCAAGTGTATTCACGTTCATTTACAGCATGATTCTTGTATTCAAAACGTTCACAGGCAAGTTTCAGCCTGAGCAATTAGAAAAGAAACCTCATGAAGCTCCAATCGGGATGCTGATTTCACCCATTATCCTGGCTTCACTAGTGATTATTATCGGTTTCTTCCCTAATATTATTGCAAACACGCTGATCTCCCCTGCACAGGCAGCCATCATGCCTGTTGAAGGGTATGTGTATGATACTCATATTTATTTCTGGCATGGATTTACACCTGAACTGTTCATGACTTTAGGTGTTATTACATTGGGAATTCTGCTTTTTGTCACTCTGCCGAAGTGGAGAAGAGTATATGATTTCTTACCTGAGAAATTGGCTCTGAATCGTTTCTATGACAGTGGCCTGTCAGGCATTCAGCATGTCGCACACAAATTTACTAAGTGGTACATGAATGGTTCCATCAGAAACTATTTAGTTTATATTTTTACATTCTTTATTATTACATTGCTGTCTGTCCTATTCCTAAAGGGTGCATTTAAATTTGATGCGAGTAATGTTTCTGCCATCAGATTCTCAGAAATTGTGCTTGCTCTCGTGATCGCCATTGGAGCCATTACGATTATGTTTGTGAAATCAAGGTTGACGTCCATTATTTTATTAGGTGCCGTCGGTTATACGGTAGCGCTATTCTTTGTTCTCTTCCGTGCGCCGGATTTGGCTTTAACACAGCTTGTCATTGAAACGATTTCAGTTGCTTTATTCCTGCTGTGCTTTTACCATCTGCCACAGATTAAAGATGAAGAGAGGATGCCGTTTAAAGCAACTAATGCAGTCATTTCCATTGGAGTAGGGCTGGTCATTACGCTAATCGCTTTTTCAGCTCACAGCAATAAACTATTTGATTCTATTTCACAGTACTATATTGACAATACTTATGAAAAAGCTGCCGGCAAAAACATGGTAAATGTTATTCTCGTGGATTTCCGCGGTTTTGATACGATGTTTGAAATCACAGTTCTCGCTATTGCTGCGCTAGGCATATTCGGAATGATCAAGCTTCGTCTGGGAGGAGGAAAGAAAAATGAAAACAAATGACGTCATACTGCAGACAGCCACTAAAGTTGTTTTGTTTCTCATCGTTCTTTTCTCAGTATATATTTTCTTTGCAGGACACTATACTCCAGGTGGCGGTTTCGTTGGCGGCCTGCTAACATCAGGGGCAATCATTTTACTCTTGCTGGCCTTTGATATGAAGACAGTTGAAAAAATTCTGCCTGTTAATTACATGTATATGATTGCAGCTGGTCTGCTATTTGCAATTGGAACAGGAGCAGGCGCGCTGCTCTTCAACGTTCCATTTCTAACCCATGCATTTACAGATGTAGACCTCCCAATCCTGGGACACTTGTCACTTCATACCGCAGCATTGTTTGATCTCGGTGTTTTCCTCGTTGTTGTAGGTGTGACAATGATCATAATCAAAACGATAGGGGAGGATGACTAATGGAAATATTAATATCCGTTATTGTTGGAATTCTTTTTATGTCAGCCACCTATTTGATGCTGTCAAAGAGCTTGTTGCGCATCATTATTGGAACTGCAATATTAAGCCATGGTGCCCATTTGCTTATTTTAACAATGGGAGGCCTGAAAAGAGGTGCCGCACCACTTCTTGGTGAATCTGCAAGCTCCTATTCAGATCCGCTTCCGCAAGCTTTAATTTTAACTGCAATTGTCATCGCATTTGGTGTAACTGCCTTTTTCCTAGTATTGGCATACCGGGCTTATCAGGAACTTGGTACAGACAATATGGACAAATTGAGAGGAAATGAAGGAAATGATTAACTTTTTAATACTGCCCATTTTAATTCCCTTAGTAACGGGAGTCCTTCTAATCTTCGCTGCCAAGCATATTATGCTGCAAAGGTTGATTGCAGGCCTTTCAGCGTTGATAACTGTAATAGTATCAGTGTTATTAGTAAAAAAGGTTAATAACGATGGGATCCAGACATTGAATTTATCTAATTGGGACGCTCCTTTCGGAATTACACTTGTTTCCGATATGCTCTCCGCCTTGCTTGTATTAACGACCAGTATCATTGCATTGGCATGTGTAATCTATTCATTTCGCGGAATAGACGAAGATAGGGAAAAGTTCTATTTCTACGCAGCGGTGAATTTTTTGATCGTTGGCGTAAATGGAGCATTTACAACTGGTGATATTTTCAACCTTTTCGTATTTTTCGAAGTCATGCTTATGTCTTCCTATGTGCTGATCGTAATAGGGGGCACAAAGATCCAGCTGAGGGAATCCATAAAATATTTGCTCGTGAATGTCATCTCCTCAGCTTTATTTGTAATTGCCGTAGCATACTTATATTCCGTTGTCGGAACGCTCAACATGGCCCATATTTCTGTTCGGATCAATGAGATCAGTGAACTGGGACAGCCTGGCATCATTACAGTAATTGCTGTACTATTTTTGATCGTCTTTGGCCTGAAAGGGGCTATTTTCCCTCTGTTCTTCTGGCTACCTGGATCATATTATGCACCGCCCGCACCGGTTCTTGCACTATTCGGAGCCCTGCTCACTAAAGTGGGTGTATACTCAATAGCCAGAACATATACTTTATTCTTTTATCAGGATGGAGGCTTGATTCAACAGCTTTTAACCATTTTAGCTGTTATTAGTATCATTTTGGGTATAATTGGAGCAATTGCTTATTGGGATATTAAGAAAATTGTCATTTACAATATCATAGTAGCTGTTGGAGTTATTCTCTTTGGCATTTCAGCTATGACCCAAGATTCACTTATTGGCGCAATATTTTACCTGATACACGATATGAACGTCAAAGCAGCACTATTTTTACTTGTTGGTATTATGGCAGCTATAACTGGAACGAGTGATCTTAGGAAAATTAGCGGGTTAATAAAACGCTATCCCGGTTTAGGCTGGACCTTTTTCCTTGCCGCACTTTCGCTAGCCGGTATTCCTCCGCTGAGCGGCTTTGTCGGCAAGCTCTTAATTATTAAAGGGGGATTCGAGTCTGAGCACTACTGGGGTGCAGGGATCGTCTTGATGTCCAGTCTTCTTGTCCTATTCTCCATTATGAAGATATTTATTAATGGTTTTTGGGGAACATCTCGTGATTATGAAGGAGCTGATAAAGTATCAGTTAAGAGGATGATGGCTGCTCCTGTAATTCTTGTTGCTATTGCCGTCTTTTACGGAGTCGGCTCTGAATTCGTATATCCGTATATCTCTCAGGCTGCTGAAACGCTTGCAAACCCAGGCATTTATATAGACGCAGTCTTAAAGGAGTACTGATTATGGCATTTCAAATTTTATTAAATATGTTCCTTGGTTTTATGTGGATGTTCTTAACCACAACCTATGATCCGGTAGCTTTTTTGAAAGGGTTTCTTTTCGGACTGCTCATTATTTTCGTCTTCAGGAGGTTCTTTCAATCACGCTTTTATCTCCTGCGCGTAATAGCAGTGATCAACTTATTGCTGATTTTTATTAAAGAGCTGATTCTCGCGAACATATCAGTGTTAAAAGTTGTTCTTAAACCGAAGCTGGACATGAAGCCAGGCATTTTTGCATTCCCTACCGATTTAGAAAAAGATTGGCAAATCACCATTCTAGCTAACCTGATTACATTAACTCCGGGAACCTTGACCATTTCTGTTTCCGACGACAATAAAATATTGTACGTGCATGCAATGGATATGGGTGAAATCCAGGACGAAATTGATTCCATCAAAAATTCATTCGAAAAAGCAATCATGGAGGTGAGCCGATAATGATCAAGACAGTTGTAATGATAGCCATTCTGTGTATATCGGTCGCCACACTGGCTTTAATTTACAGGGTGATCAAAGGCCCAACTACTCCTGACAGGGTTGTAGCTTTGGATGCAATCGGGATCAACTTGGTTGCCATCGTAGCACTAACCTCCATTACACTTAATACAAATGCCTTTTTGGAGGTCATCCTTTTGCTTGGAATACTCGCTTTCATCGGGACTGTGGCCTTCTCTAAATATTTGGAGAAGGGGGTTATCATAGAACATGACAGAGATCGCTAATTTCTTTATTATCGTGTTTATTCTGTTAGGAGCCTTCTTTAGCCTTGTTGCAGCTTTCGGTGTTATCAGGCTGCCTGATGTTTATACGAGAAACCATGCTGCTTCAAAGTCTGCAACACTTGGTGTATTATGTGTTCTTTTGGGAACATTGCTTTTCTTTTATTTTAAGGATGGTTATTTTAATTCAAGAGTCGTTTTGGGGATTATTTTTATATTCTTGACTTCTCCCATTGCTGGGCATTTACTTGGGCGGGCAGCATATAATTCCGGAGTCAAGCTATGGGACCAAAGCGTCAGGGACGACTTGAAGAATGTCTCAAAAGCAAAAGAAAATAAATAAAAAGAAAACCCACGGAGAACTTTTTCTCTCCGTGGGTTTTTTGTATATTTATTTTCTTTTGATGACTGCCATAGTACATCTTGATGTGCACACCAGCTTGTCATTTTCATCCGTTATTTTGATATCCCAAACCATTGTTGTTCTTCCATGATGCAGCACGGTTGCGACAGCCGTCACGATTCCATCTTTTTTAGCACGAATATGGTTAGCATTGATCTCAAGCCCAGCAACGGATTCCGTTTCTTTGTCGCAAAGTTCAAATGCTCCTATGCTTGCAACAGTTTCCGCAAGGGCGACAGATGCTCCTCCATGCAGGAGGCCAAATGGCTGGCGAGTGCGTTCATCAACAGGCATAGTGGCAACGACACGGCCTTTTTCAAGTGACACGATTTCCATTCCGAGTGTTTCGATTAGAGTACCTTTCAATTCCATTCCCCAATCCCCTTTCGCTATGTAAAATGTTGTCATACTATACTTTATTATATAAGAACAAACTATGGATGTCCTCCTGGACAATCACAAAAAAGAGGTGACCGCCATGGATCGTGTACGCGAAGGATTAATTCCAGCTGTTCTCGGCACCGCTGTTACTGCGGCAGGCTATGCAATGAAACAAAACCGCAGAACAAACAATATGTTATCAGATACTATTGTTGGATTTGGGCTGGCCCATATTGTACTTGGAGCCATCGACCTGGTAGAGCACCGCAATCAGTACTAAGTTAGAAAAGCGCATGCACCTTGCATACCCCGACATCGCGAGGCAGACAATGGAGCTAGACATATAAAAAGGCAGCATCAGGCTAACGGGTTCGGTTTTGAAGTACAAACAGGTAATTATCAGACGAAAAGGTTGTCTATTTCGTGCAAAAAAAATCAATATAAAACGCACAAAAATGGTCAGCGGCTGAAACCACTGACCGACCTTTTTTTATGGTATTTTGTTCAACATACTTTTTAAGAAATCTATTTTTCTAATATCTTTATTATTATTGTTATCTGCTCGATAACTATCCTTGGATGAAGATTCGTAAACACTTAAATATTGCTCAGGATTTAGTAAATAATACTTTACCTCTCCCATTTGTTGCATTTCTAAATTCTCTAATTGTACTCCTGCGAAACTTGGTAAAGTGTCAATAATACCAAACTCAACTGATAATCCTTCTTTAGAGAACTCGTGTTCGTGCAAATCAACCAAACTATATTCCATTGTGTTCATAATGGTCACTATTTCATTCCAGTTATGTATATTTAATTCAGGTGGTACTTCCCACCCTCTTTTATCACCAGGTATATGAATATCTAAGTCTTGTGCATCCCAACTCTTTCCTGTAATGACCTCTAAACCAACCGAACCCATTAACAATGGGATAATTTCAATATCATTTAGTTTTTTTGCAATTTTCATAAACTCATTAAACTTGTGATTATCCATTTGCTCCTCCATTTTTTTCTCAGTTTTACCGCAATTTTTTATTACTAACCTTCCCTTTAATTGAAGATTTTGTCTCTTTACAATACCATATTTCCAGTTCAGAGGTTTTTTTGGTAACTTAAAAAGTATTGCAAATGACACCAAAAATTTTGAAGAACAGAAAGTTCTGTCATCTTCTTTTTAGGGTGCTTTTTGTAGTACCAATTGATTAGTTTGTTATGGATAATTACCGTTAAATAAAGAAAAAAGGAGTAGCGAAATCAATGCGATTTGGCACTCCCTTTGATGTGTTATTTGAAGTTTTGTACTCGAAAACAGAACCCGTTAGCATCAGGCTGCCTTTTTATATTATAGTCCCAGCCCCTGGTCTTGCAGCTTCTCCTGTTCCTTCCCGCGTTTTCTCCTGGCAATGCGGAAAACGAGGAAAATCGCAGCAAAGCCTGCCAGACCGATCAGTATTTCTTTTTCATGTTTGATGATGACATCAATATGATCTCCAAATATATAACCGATTGTAAAAGCTAAAGACAGCCAAATCAGTGCACCGCTGTATGCAAACATAGCAAATTTTTTAAATGGCAATTTACTGAAGCCGTATAAAAAGGGAAGGAAGTTTCGGATACCCGGAACAAAATAACTGAAGGAGAGGGAAAAGGCATGATATTTTTCTATTAGCTTTAATGAAGAATCAATCGTTTTAGACATCCTTTTGCTTTTATGAAAGTACTTTAGCAAAGGTCTTCCAATCAAACGCCCGATGGTATAACAGGTTGTCAACGCCGCCAAAATGCCAAGATAACTGACCATGAATGCAAGCACAGGGTGAAGCGTTTTTAAAGAGGAGGAAAGTCCAACAGTCATAACAATCAACTCATTTGGCACAGGAAAAATAAAAACTCCTACCCATAGCCAGAGAAACAGCCCCAAATATCCGTTATTTTCAATGATTTCTAAAACCAGTTCCAGTTCCATTCGGAGTCTCCTCTCTATGTATGCTGGCATAATTATTTACCACACTAATATATTCTTCACTCTCTTCTTTTACCCCTTTTCTAATAATATCAATCCTTTTAGAATATTCTCTTCCTATCCACCTCTTATGCCTAACTTTTGGTGAAACAATTTTGTTCCTTCATAGGAAAAGCCATGGTTTCATATATTGGGATTGCGTGCATTTATTATTAATCGAAAGGGGCTGAACCGGATGTACCCCTATTATTCTTTTCGCTACCCAAAGCCCGGATATCATCCTCAGCAGCAAAACTGCTGGAATTATCCGCAGGCCTATCAGACTTATTATCACCCTGTTCATTTTTACAGGACATTGCCTGCTGTGGATCCCCAAATGTTTATGAGCTCTGCAAAAAAAATGGAGGTCCTCATGAGAGATGCCGGCACTTTGCTTGTAAATATGGCAGAGTCAAAAAAGTTTTCATTTGAACTGATGTCAGCGGCCCAGCAGTCCAACAAGGCGGCAGTCGAAAATCTGCTGAAATCGACAGGCATCTCGCGGGTCCCTTCTGTTGTCTATACACCCGACGGGCTAAGACTTCATTTCGAATCAGACAAAGATGATCCAGAGAAGTGCTGTGATTTAACGCTGAAACTGAGATGGATGTAAAGACAAAAGCGGAAGCGCCTCCCCCCCGACACCTCGAGGGGGTAGGCGCTGGAGCTAGGCGCAGACACTCTTCCACAGAGCTAATCACCTTGGTCGATTTTATATGTTCTATCCATTAAAAAAGCTCTCAATCAAGAGAGCTTTTCGCGTGTTCAACGATAATATGGGTTTCCATATGGGCCGTAGCCAGGGTATCCGCCACCGCCGTAAGGAGTGTATGGTGCTCCTGGCGGGCCATAAAAAGGCGGTGGAGGCGGTGGTGGGCCGTAAAATGGACGTGGAGCAAATAAAGCTGCTCCCAGCCCGCCTCCCAGGAAACCGCCAAGCAAGCCGCCGACAAAAGGAGCTCCTAAAAAGAAGAACCTTTCGTTCCCGTTTCTATATGGACCTCGATAATAATACATGCAGGGTAACCTCCCTCATTTTCAATCCCTTCTCTATTTAATATGCAAATGTCCTTATTTTGAGTGGGCTCCCGGAAAAGCGGAAGGCGCCCGCTTATCGGCGACAAGCATAAGACGAGCCGGCTAAAAGGATGCTCTTTATCCTTTTGGACGGATTGGCTTATGACCTCGAGCCGATGGCGCCTGGAGCTAGACACATGGAAAAGCGGAAGGCCTTTCGGACAAACAAAATCCCCTTAGCCTTTAGCCAAGGGGATTTTTGGGTATATTAGTTAGCTGCTTTTACTTTAGCAAATGCATCTTCTACAGATACATACTCATAGCCAAGGTCTTTAGCAACCGCTGGGTATGTGATGCTTCCGTTTAAAACGTTTACACCAAGTTTTAGTGCTGCATTGTCTTCAATCGCTTTTACAACACCTTTGTTTGCAATTTGCAGAGCATAGTTGATTGTAACGTTTGTAAGAGCAATTGTAGATGTTCTTGGAACTGCACCAGGCATGTTTGCAACAGCATAGTGAACAACACCATGCTTATCATATGTTGGGTTGTCATGAGTTGTAATGTGATCAACAGTTTCGAAAATACCACCCTGGTCAATCGCTACGTCAACAACTACTGAACCAGGCTTCATTGTTTTAATCATTTCTTCTGTTACAAGCTTAGGCGCTTTCGCTCCCGGGATAAGAACCGCACCAATTACCAGGTCAGCATCTTTTACAGCTTCTGCAATGTTGAAAGGATTAGACATTAACGTTTGGATGCTGTTTCCGAAGATATCGTCAAGCTGGCGCAGACGCTCTGGGCTTAAGTCGATGATTGTAACTTGTGCGCCAAGTCCGATTGCCATTTTCGCTGCGTTGATTCCAACCACACCGCCGCCAACAATGGTAACTTTTCCGCGTGACACTCCTGGAACACCTGCAAGAAGAATTCCCATTCCGCCATTCGTCTTCTGAAGGAATTGAGCTCCTATTTGAGCAGACATGCGTCCTGCAACTTCACTCATTGGAGTAAGAAGAGGCAATGTGCGGTTTACTTCTACTGTTTCATAAGCAATCGCTGTAACACCTTTTTCAGTTAATGCTTTTGCAAGCTCAGGCTCTGCAGCAAGGTGAAGGTATGTGAAAAGAACCAAGCCTTCACGGAAATAACCATACTCGGATGGAAGCGGCTCTTTAACCTTCATAACCATTTCAGCTGCCCATGCTTCTGCAGCAGTATCTACAATAACGGCTCCTACCTCAGTATAATCTTCATTTGTGAAACCGCTTCCAATTCCTGCGTCGATTTCTACTAATACTTTATGTCCGAACTTTACTAATGCGTCAACGCTTGCTGGTGTCGCAGCAACACGATTTTCGTTATTTTTAATCTCTTTAGGTACTCCAATAATCATGGAAAAATCCCCTTTCAATCTATCAATAATGATATTTACTATTATTAGTATAATAATTTTAGTAAAGCGCTGTCATTGTGGAATCGGTAAAATAAAAGAGCCTCCATTTGTGGAAATCTACAAATGAGGGCTCTTCTTTTCCATTCTCCGGATTTTAAGTTCAAGATATAAAGAAAGTTTTGTATTCGTATTCTTCAGGTCAACTTTCCCAATATCAGATATCCTCTTTAATCGGTAATTCAGTGTATTCATATGAATATGCAGCTTTTTAGCTGTTTCATTCACATTGCTGTCATGATCGATGAAGGCTTCAAGAGTAGTGAGAAGATTAGTCCGGTGCTCAAGGTCATATTTAATAATCTTTTCAATAGCAGGGTGCTCATATTGTTCCTGCCGTTTCTTTTTAAGGATGGCATCAAGGTAGCGGAAAATGCCAAGCTGCTGATAGCTATAAATATGATGGATCTCATCCGGAAATTGTTCTTTCAGACGCAGAACCTGCAATGCCTCCTGATAGCTTTTTTCCACTTTTTCAAAGTGCTGATAAGTTGTTCCTGTTGCCCCGGTAATATGATCGATGCCAAAACGTGTTTTCATTTGATCAATGAAAAACTCGATGAATTCGATAAACGTATTTTCAGCTAGAGCAGGTTCAGGCGGCACTGCTAAAATTACGAATTCGTTCCCCATTGCTGCATGAAAGGTTATATGAACCTTTTGGCTTGTCGTGATCAGATAGATGATCTTTTGCTCTATTTTAGAGGTAATTTCTTCTTTAAACCTAAAGGCTAGCACAGCAAATGGGGATGGCGGTTTTATGCTTAAATCCTCAAATCTTTCTGAGATTTCATCACGGGTATGGAAACGGCCGGTTAGCAGTTCCCAGAAAAAGTCCCGGTAGCCCTCAGCTCTTTTTTTCTTTTGGGCATTTAATCTTAGCATTTCCGTTCTTGCAGACTGCGCAGCCAGCTTTAGCATATTCAGCTTGCTTTCTGTTAAAGCGGCTTCTTCTTCAACTGCCCAGATGTAGCCCAACACCTCATTATGATTGCGTATTGAAATGGCTACCCGATTTCCCAGTCCTATCTCATTTATTTCAGGGATTCTAAGCGGTTCGCCGCTTTGCATCAGCTGGGGAATCACACGATCCTTCCATAAACGATTAATCACCTTCTCAGGAACCTTTCTGCTGATGATTGTAGCGATTCTCGCGGTATCTGTCTGGTCATCATGTGTACTGTATGCCAGTAAGCGATGATTAACATCTTCTATCGTAACAGGGCATTCCAGGACATCGCGGATCTTATCTACCAGTTCCTCCAGATCACTAAATGCCCTCTTAAACGGATCTTTTTCCATTTTATTATCACCCAATCGTAAAACTTCTTTAATCTGTACTTTCTCTATCCTATTATATTATACCTCAGGTCCCTCCCTGTACTCTACCAAAGCCGCCAGTCCATTCGACAAAATTCGGGCGGTGCCTGTCACCAATTTTATAAAATTGCCAATAGTTTTACTTTTTTATTTTACCTTGAAGTTATATTCAGATAATTTTACAATGGGACATGTTCACAAAAAAAAATCATATTTTAATAGTTTGATTTACAGGTTTTGAAAGCGTTAACATCTGGGAGGCGATGATTTTATGCTAGAAACGCTTAATAAAATTAACGGGGTGCTCTGGGGCACACCAAGTTTGATTTTGCTTTTTGGTACGGGTGTTCTTTTAACATTCATGCTGAAGGGCCTTCAATTCAGGAGGCTGATATATGCGTTTAAATTAGGATTTACAAAAGAAGGACAGGCTACATCCGATGCTGAAGGAGATGTCAGTAACTTCAAGGCTCTAATGACTGCGCTAGCAGCAACCATTGGTAATGGTAATATCGCAGGTGTTGCCACTGCAATTACACTCGGTGGACCAGGAGCTATCTTCTGGATGTGGATTGTTGGTTTGCTTGGAATGGCAACCAAATATGCCGAAGCATTATTGGCAATGAAATACCGTGTGAAAAATGCCAATGGAGAGTACTCCAGCGGACCGATGTATTATGTGGAACGCGGCCTCGGCAAAAAGTTTAAATGGCTTGCAGTGGCATTTGCGGTCTTTGGAGCTTTTGCAGCACTGGGCATCGGAAACAGTGTTCAATCGAATACAATTGCCGCTGTTATGGATACTTCTTTTGGGATTAACAGTTGGATTACAGGTGTTATTCTTGCTGTATTGGCTGCCTTAATTATCTTTGGCGGTATTCAGCGCATCAGTACAGTTGCAGGATTCTTTGTTCCGGTTATGGCCTTTCTTTATATCGGCGGGGCATTAATAATACTCGCTGTTAACTATGATCAAATCATTCCTGGATTCCAGACAATCTTCTACTATGCCTTCAATCCGGTAGCAGCAACAGGCGGCTTTGTCGGTGTTGTCGTATCCGAAGCAATCAAGAATGGTGTTTCAAGGGGTATCTTCTCTAATGAAGCCGGTCTTGGTACAGCAGCGCTTATTGCAGGAAACGCAAAGACTGACCATCCTGTAAAACAGGCTCTTGTTGCGATGACGGGTACTTTCATTGTTACAATTGTAGTTTGTACGATGACAGGTCTGGTCCTTATCATGACTGGTTTCTGGGACACAACAGGCGGATTGATCTCTGGTGTTGCGCATGACGGCAGCCTTGACGGCGGGGCATTAACAAGTGCAGCCTTTTCCTATGTTCTGGGAACAGCTGGTGAATATATCGTTGCATTCTCTGTTATCTTCTTCGGCTTCTCGACGATTGTCGGCTGGTATGTATATGGTGAAAAATGCTTTGAATACCTTGTTGGCACAAAAGGAATTATGGGCTACCGTGCCATTTATATTTTCGCGACTGGCATCGGTGCGGTTGCCAATTTAACAACTGTTTGGGCCTTCGCGGATATGGCAAATGCATTAATGATGATTCCTAACTTAGTTGCATTAATACTATTAAGCAAAGTGGTTGTTAAAGATACTAATGAATTCTTTGAAAACCACTATAAAGTTGCCAATAAGCAGTTAAATAAGGCTAGCTAATATATGAAAGACAAACACAGGTCCCTGATCTGTGTTTGTCTTTGTTTTAGTATCCTAAAACGGAAATAACGGCAGTTCATTTCTCTCATAAATATAGGTAAATATCCGGTAGTGGTAAAGAAATTCTCCAGTGAATATTCCTTCTTTTTCAAAAGAATAAGCATCTATAAACGCTTCTATTTTGTCTTCATCCTCTTCATCCCACACCCCTGTCATCCAGACTTTATAGGCTAGCCTGCTGTTTAAACCGGGATATCCGCTTTCTTCAAAAAGCTCCTCGATATGCTCTCTTTCCACCTTTTTTCCTCCCCCATCTGTTATCCATCCTTTTCTGTTTTTGTCTTTCTTATACATTTTTGGGACAAGGCAAATATACAATTTTAGCACCACATGAGGTGAACTTGTCTATACTATATCGAAGTCTTTTTTAATTTCAAGATTGCTTATTACTAACAAATAAGGGAGGGATAACGTTGGAATTGAAAGAGTTATTTCATTTAGGCAATAAAACAGCCATTGTCACTGGAGGAGGTCGCGGACTCGGAGAGCAAATGGCAAATGCGCTTGGGGAAGCAGGAGCAAATGTTGTCATCTGCTCACGCCGAATTGAAGCATGTGAGCATGTCAAAAAGAACCTAGAAGCAAAGGGAGTTAAGGCTCTGGCTATCGAATGTGACATCACCAATGAAGAAGACATTCAAATGGTCATCCAAAAGACCCTGGAGACATTTGGAAGCATCGATATCCTCATAAATAATAGCGGTACATCCTGGGTTGCACCTTTTCTAGATCTGCCTGCTGATAAATGGGACAAAGTCATGAATGTAAACTTAAAAGGGCTGTTTTTATTTTCACAGGCTGCCGCAAAAGTGATGACGAAGCAGGGGAGCGGCAAAATCATTAATATTTCATCTGTAAATGGAATGAGGGGCACCCACTCGGCATTTCTTGATGCAGTGGCTTACAGTACAAGTAAAGGAGCAGTCATCGCATTTACAAAGGATTTAGCTGTAAAATTGGCTCCTGCAGGCATTCAAGTAAACGCTATTGCTCCAGGCTTCTTCCCTACCAAAATTACAAAAGTTCTTGAAAAATCGAGTTCAGTTATTCTCAAAAAGATTCCTGCCGGAAGATTTGGAAATGAACATGACTTAAAAGGAGCAGCTGTCTTTTTATCATCCAAAGCGTCTGATTTCGTTACAGGACAGGTATTAGTCGTAGATGGAGGAATGACTGTATCCCTTTAAGTTTCACAGCTAACTTCAAAGAAAGGAGAAAATTTATGTCTATTAACCATACAGAAGCCCTATTGCAGGCAATAAAAAAATTAGGGACGAAAGTGGAAAGAGAACTGAATGAATCTATTCAGAACTCTATTAACAAAGAAGATATTTTCAAAAACCTAGTCACCCGCTCAGAGGTGACTGCAGCAAGCATGAAAAAACT
Organism: Cytobacillus firmus; assembly: GCF_023715565.1. Classification (GTDB taxonomy): domain Bacteria; phylum Bacillota; class Bacilli; order Bacillales; family Cytobacillaceae; genus Cytobacillus; species Cytobacillus firmus_C. The sequence continues at coordinate 16,059 of NZ_JAMBOJ010000013.1, forward strand.
CCGGGACGCCATTGAGACACTATCCATTCCTCTTAATTTCCCTACCAAAACCGACGTGGCAAATGCAGCAAAACTGACTGTGCAGGCTGAAGAAAAAATGGATCAGATTGACGAAAAAGTCATCGCTTTGGCCAGATCAATTGAGGACTTAAAAAAAGCACTTGGCAGCCCTGCTGAAAGCGCGGAAAAATAAATGGAACAAAACACAGCTTCCAAAAAACTGCTTGGATTTTTAAATACTATTTTACAGCCCGCTCCGGAGATCAATGTAACTCCAAGGACTACAGTCTGGAAAAGAAATAAGGCAACTCTCTGGCATTATGCCCCTGCCAGCAAAAAATACAGTATTCCCGTTTTCCTTGTTTATTCACTAGTAAACCAGCCCACTATTCTGGACTTAGGACCTCAGAATAGTTTAATCGAAGCTTTGGTTAACAGCGGATATGATGTCTATTTGCTGGATTTCGGGATTCCAGGCTATGAGGATAAAGACATCACGATGGAAGATTATATTACTGAATACATCCAGAAGGGGGTAAAAAGAGCTTTATATCACTCAGGGGCAGACGAAATAAGTGTAATGGGCTTTTGCCTGGGAGGAACCTTTGCAGCCATTTATGCGGCCATTGCGGATGAACCAGTCAAAAACTTAATATTGTCTGTTGCACCAGTTGATTTCAGCATTGTACCGGTTTTTGATAAATGGGCAGATGAACTGCGGAATGGAGACGGCAGCCTGGAAACTACTTTTGATGCATGGGGACTTATCCCCGCCTTTGCCATTAAATCAGGTATGCGGCTATTTACTTCTCCCCTTTATTACTCTCCATATTTATCGCTTCTGGCCAGGGCTGATGATGAAGCATATGCATCCCGCTGGAAGCGATTCAACCATTGGACCAATGGCCATATTCCATTTGCCGGGGCTGCACTGAAGCAAATTCACCTGGATCTATTAAAAGACAATAAGCTTGTGAACGGTACATTAACGATTGGAGATAATAATGCCGCGCTCAGTAATATTGAAGCTAATTTGCTTGCTGTCGCTTCAGATAATGACCGTCTTGTTCCAAAAGAGCAGATACTTCCGATCATGGACCTCGTGTCCAGTGCTGATAAAACTTTTCATCTGCTTCAGGGCGGGCATGCCAACCTTACTTCAGAAGGAAAAATTCCTGACTATATGGACAAATGGCTGTCAGCAAGATCAGGACAAATATAAAATTTTTAATTCCCCTGCCTCTGCAGGGGATTCAACATTTAAAGGAGGTAACTTGATGGTTTCATGGAATTATCCGAATCATATAATAAAAGACTACACCATTAGTGCTTATATGGGTTTTGCTTCATTTGTGTTTAGAGACTTATTTTCTGCTTAGTTTTAAGACCATGCAATTTCTGCATGGTTTTATTTTTTGTGTTAGCCCGAATAGTGTTTTTACATGCTTAGCTGCAAATAATAAGCAAATGAACAATAGGCAATCGCTGGAGAGCCTTAAGCAGGCATCTGACAATGACAAGAGCAGAAGGAGATAAATAATGGACTTAAGGATTTTCAAGGCTATCAACCGTTTATCAGGACGTATGGCATTTATGGATTTTTTAATGATCCTTATATCAAATAGGGCAAAGTATTTATTTTTATATGTACTCGCATACATGTGGCTGTCCAAAAGACCTTCCAGAACAGCCGCAAGAAAAGCTACTGCAGCTTCTCTGGTTGCAACCTTTGTAACTAAGGTTCTAAAAGCTTGTTATTTCAGGCCCCGTCCCTACATAAAACACAAGGTTGGCATATTGATTCCAGCCAAAAGAGATTCAAGCTTTCCAAGCAAGCATACAGCTGTGTCGTTTGCTGCTTCTAGTGTCATTTTTTACGGAAACCGATTTATAGGGCGCATTTTGCTGTGGGTTTCAGCATGCACTGGCTTCGCCCGCATCTGGGCAGGCCACCACTACCCTTCCGATGTTATTGGTGGAGCTCTTATTGGCGGAACTATAGGCTGGTTCACAGAAAGGCTTTCAAAACCAGAAATTAAAAAATGTAAAATCCGCACTTTCTTTGGCGAAAGAAAACTTGTTTTGTCATCCGGGAAGGATTTCACGTTAAACGGATAGAATTCATTGTGAAAATGGGAGGGGATCAGTATGAATACGAGTGCTGCTGCCAAATTATTAGGGGTTTCACCAAGCACTATTCAGCGATGGGTGAAACAACTGGAACTCCGGACGGAACGAAATGAATTGGGTCATTACTTATTTACGGAAGAAGACATTAGCCTGCTAAAACAGGTGCAGGATCAGCTTAATCAAGGGATTATATTGCAGGATGTTACTGTAAAGGGAAAAAAGCCGAGAAAAGGTGCGGTCCATAGCGAAACTGCTGCTGCTCCGGTCATGGAGAAAATATATCTGAAGATCAGCGAACTTGAGAAACGGCTGAACGGAAAAGCAGATGATGTGGTGTCTTATCAGCTGCTTCAGCACCGCAGCGAAATAGAGGAACTGCAAAAGGAAAATGCACGACTGCTTAAAAGAATTGACGCTCTCGAAGCCAGGACAGCTGTTAGAAATCGGGACATCCCTCCTGATACCCTTCTGGTTTTTGATCAGGAGAAGCCGAGAAAGAAATTAAAAAAGAGAAATATTTTCACAATGCTGTTCGGATTTTAATAAGAAATTTTGCCCGTTGATTGCAGCTCCAGGATGCTCAGCGAACCGAGGGACGGGCTCTGAGCATCCTCGACGCTACGCGTCTGTGGGGTCTCACCTGTCCCGCTGCTCCCGCAGGACGTTGATTAAGCTTCCTTGATTAAACACCGCACAAAGAAAATGCGATAGCATTTTCGAGGATTTCGCACCTTCCTCTACAATCAAATCAGTAAATATAATTCAAGTAGCAACAAACTTTGCGAAAAAAGCCTACTCTTATTAATCATCCCAGCTGAACCGTTGTTCACGAAAAGGGTCTCCATAGTTGTGATAGCCGTTTTTCTCCCAAAAACCGGGCTTGTCGGTTTGAGAGAACTCGATGCCCCTAATCCACTTTGCACTTTTCCAGAAATACAGATGCGGAATAACGGCCCGCAGCGGAAATCCATGCTCGGGAGTAAGGGCCTCGCCGTTATGGGTATGTGCCAGCAGGCTGGTGCTTTTTAGAAAATCTTGAAGGGGAAGGTTCGTGGTCCAGCCTTCTTCCGCATGAAGTATCACAAATTGTGCTGCTTCTTTTACGCCTGCCTGCCTGGCTATCTCTGCAGCTGAGACTCCCTCCCAGGCATTATCAAACTTTGACCAGCCCGTGACACAGTGGATATCATTTTTGTACAGTGTCTGAGGCAGGTTCATTACCTCCTCATACGATAAGGATAATTCCTTTTTCACTTCCCCAAATATATGCAGATTCCAGTCCTTCATATCTTTATAGTACGGAACATTTCCGTAATGAAGTACAGGGAAGGCAGTCGTAACGTTTTGATTTGGCGGTACCCGGCTTGAGGTCTGTTTTCTGATTTTCCCAAAATACATTATAGCCACCTCCGATCGTTTTTCTTTATCGTACCCTACATTAATGGCTTATAACAATAAGAAAGCAGCTCCCATTCAGGAAGCTGCTTACGATTATAAGATCATTGCCGCCAGCCATCCAAACAGGATGAGCGGAATATTGTAATGCAGGAATGTTGGCACGCATGTATCCCAGATGTGATTGTGCTGCCCATCTGCATTCAAGCCTGCTGTTGGTCCCAATGTACTGTCTGATGCAGGCGAACCGGCATCTCCAAGAGCTGCGGCTGTTCCCACAAGAGCAATCGTTGCCATCGGACTGAATCCAACCTCAAGTGCAAGCGGCACAAATATAGTTGCAATAATCGGGATGGTTGAAAATGAAGAACCAATCCCCATTGTAACAAGTAAGCCGACAAAAAGCATAAGCAATGCCGCCAGTGATTTATCATTACCAATTAATTCTGCCGCTTGTGCAACAAGGCTATCGACATCGCCTGTTTCTTTTAATACATCAGCAAAGCCGAATGCAGCCAGCATGACAAACCCAATGAATGCCATCATCTTCATGCCTTCAGTTAAGAGCTGGTCTGCCTCGTTCCATTTAATCGCGCCGCTGATGTAAATAACTATAATACCTGCCAGTGCCCCAAAAATCATCGAATCAAACTGCAGCTGGACGATGAGAGCTGCTGATATCGCGATAAAAGAAAAAATAATGCCCTTTTTGGAGTAATTGCCTTTTTCAGTTTCAATTAGTTCTGATGGACGATAATCCCTTTTTTTACGGTAAACAAATAATGCCACTAAAAGACCCGCAACCATACCGGCTACAGGAATGAGCATAGCCTTCGGGATATCAGCCATATCTACTGCCAGCCCGCTGTTCTCCATATTTTCTGCGAGTATTCCGTGGAATATCTGGCCAAAGCCTGCAGGAAGCAGAATATACGGAGCCGTTAAACCAAATGTCAGTACAGATGCAATCAGACGACGGTCTATCTGCAACTCATTCATAACCTTTAATAATGGCGGAATTAAAATGGGAATAAACGCTATATGAATGGGAATTAAGTTTTGAGAAAAAATAGACATTACTAATATAGAAAATACTATGAGTGCCTTTGATAATGTTTTCCCTTTAGACTCCCCGTCTTTTCCGACCTTGGCCAGGACCCACTCCACTAATAGATTCGGAAGCCCTGTTGCGGAAATGGCCAAGGCAAATCCGCCCAATAACGCATAACTCAATGCAACCTCTGCACTGCCTCCAAGTCCATTTGAAAAAACTTCAATTGTTTTATCTATACTTAATCCGCCTGCAAGCCCTCCTGCCAATGCACCTGCCACAAGAGCAAGAACCACATTGACGCGCAGAAGGCTGAGAATAAGCATGATCAAAACTGCAAGTATAACTGCATTCATGATGCAACCCTCTTTCTATTCTTTGTTCCACTTTTACTTTAGTGCGCTAAATCGGTAGAGAACTAAAACACTTGTTTTAAATTATCATACTTCTGCTTTTTATGTCAATGGTTTTACGCCGATTCAAGATGGGAGTTTGCGCCAGACGGATATGATTTTGGATAAGCCGGCCGCTAAGGCTTAGTATTTGCATAAAAAAACCCCGGATCGCTCCGGAGTTCTGAATTCACTATTACTTTGTTTCAAATCTTTCTACCAGCAATGCCAATGTACGCACCATTACGCCTGTCGCGCCGTCTGGTCCAAGGTCATAGCTTTTTCCTGTTGTCGCTGTACCTGCAATATCGAGGTGCACCCATGGAGTGTCTTCGGCAAATTCACCGACGAATCCTCCGCCCATGATTGCATGGCCGGCTCGTCCGGGTGAATTGTTAAGATCCGCAATTTTGCTGCTTCTGATTCTTTCTTTATCTTTTTCAAAAAGAGGCAGCCGCCAGATTGGCTCGCCAGCTTCATAAGAGGCTTCCAGCACCTGTTCAAACCACTCTTCATTATTAGTTAATGCACCTGTTGTTTCTTCCCCCAGTGCAACAATGACACCGCCAGTCAGGGTTGCCACATCCACCAGATAGTCTGCTCCATGGTGCTTCGCATACGTTACTGCATCAGCAAGTGCCAGACGTCCTTCTGCATCTGTGTTAAGGACTTCAATGGTTTTTCCGCTCATGGAGGTGATGACATCATCCGGCTTAAACGCGGTACCGCTCACCATATTATCTGTAGAAGGAATGACAGCGACAACATTTTGTTCAGGCTTCAGTTCACCAATGACTTCCATAGCACCGAGTACTGCCGCAGCTCCCCCCATATCGGATTTCATGCCGACAATGCCGTCCTTCGGCTTAATCGAATAGCCTCCTGTATCGAAGGTGATTCCTTTGCCGACGAGACCGATTACATCCTTCCATTCTTCCTTGCCCTGATATTTTAAGACAATCATCTTAGGAGGCTCTGCCGATCCCTGGTTAACCGCCAAAAGAGCACCCATGCCAAGCTTAAGCATGTCTTCCTTTTCCAGGATTTCCACGTCAAACCCGTATCTCCACGCCAGTTCAGATGAGTAATTTGCCAAATCGGTGGCAGTCAGCATATTGCCTGGCAGATTGACTAATGTGCGGGCAGAATTCGTACCTTTCCCATGTGCATATCCAACTGTAAGGGAAGCCTTTACACCCTCCTCATCTGCCGATTCACAATAAACGGCAATACTCTCAAATTCTTTTTCCGGCTCATTTGATTTCTGTTTGTAATCTTCAAACTTATAGGTGGAAAGGGCAAACCCCTCACTTAAGGCATGTGCAGCATCCAGCTCATCTACATTTCCGCCAATAAAAGTATCAAGACAAACACCGGCATTTTGAAGCTTGGACGATTTTACTTCCTTGAATGCTTTTCCAAATGCTTCACGCAAACCTTCAAAGCTGAATTCTTTTTCTTTCCCAAGGCCTACTGTAATCAATCGTTTGGCCCCAAGCTTTCCAAACGTATGTATTTTTGCAATGGCTTTTTTCTTGGCGGATATATCGCCGCTCTTCACAAGCTCGGTCAAATGGCCCTCAAACTTTTCATCTGTCCGGGCAAGTACTCCCTCAAACCTGACTGGTTTATCAAAAACACCAACAATCAGGCATTCCTGTTCGGCTGAAACGTCAAATTCTTTCTTAACAGAAAACATACTGACACCCCCATAATCTATTTATCTCTTTATTATATCGAAAATATTGAATTGTTTCGACTATCTAATTTCTTCTTTGTTATTCCTTCAGATATAGTACCAACTGAGGCAATTTAGGAAGAATACCGATCCTATCAAATGGAAGCCGGTCGATATCTTTCGGAAAAATGGAGAGACATTCCTCAATAAACCGGTACACGTGCTCCAAATCCAGCCCCCAGTGTCTGGGCCTGTAATCCTGCAAATATTCATGTGCAGCCTGCATCATCAGCCTTGCACCTTTGACATTGCCATATTCATAATGATAAATACTGACGCTCATTTGCAGCAGGCCTTTTAAAAACAAATTGCCTTTATCGGTCATCCACATTTCCTCAAGAAGATCATGGCAGGTGTAATAATCACCTTCATTGAAACTGACAAAGAATTCATAGTACTCAAGAGGATAATCTTCCATATAATCACTCCATTTTTGGACTTGGTTGTAATTCATTTTAACAAAAGGCTGTTTTCGTATAAATTGTTGTTTTTTACTTATAAATTTTGCCCGGTGATTGCAGCTCCAGGATGCTCAGCGAACCGCGGGCGGACGCTGAGCATCCTCGACGCTACGCGTCTGTGGGGTCTCACCTGTCCCGCTACTCCCGCAGGATGTTGATTAAGCTTCCTTGAGTAAACATCGCACGAAGAAAATGCGATAGCATTTTCGAGGATCTCGCACCTTCCTCTACAATCAACTCAGTAAATATAATTCAAATAGCAACAAACTTTGCGAAAAGAGCCTAACAAAAAGAGAAGGTATTAAATATATTTCCTCATAATTGGGTAAGAAAATAGAGACAGAAAGGAGAATGTTATGGATCCTCTATTATTTGCCCTTTTTACAGTGGGGTATTTCCTGCTATTTATATGGGCCATTCTTATTGTAAAGAACGCCGGCCCTGTTAGTGCTGCCTTCCTGCTGCCTGTAATTCTCGGATTAATTTACGATAATGGCATTCTTGCTGCTGGCAGTTTGATCGGGGAAGGCAAAACTTTAAAGCTTCTGAATTATCCCCGATTCTGGATTCATGCCATTTTTACGCCGCTGCTTGTTCTATATTCCTGGTACACTGTAAAACAAGCTGATATTGATTGCGCAAAAACAGGTACACTAAAATGGGTTGCATACCTGCTCACTGCCGGATTAATTCTTCTTGAGCTTTTTACCGAGGTTTTCAGCCTTGAACTTGAAGCAAAATGGGAATATGGAGCACTAAGCTATTCAAACACTGAGGCACAGGGCGGCCCTCCGATTATGGTGCTGATCATTTCCGCCTTATTGCTGACGGCATCTGTATTTATTTGGCGCAAACAGGGGTGGTTCTGGTTTTTTGCGGGTTCCGTCCTGATGATTATCGGAAGTGCAGTCGATATTCCTGTTGAAAGTGCTGCTGCCGTGAATGCATTTGAATGGATTCTTTTGCTTTCCCTGACAGCAACAGCATATTTTCAAAAAAAGCGCGGTTAACAAAAACTTAAAGCAGATCCTCTTGCAGGAAGGAACAATCTATTGGAGAATATTAGTTAGTATAACTTTACAGTAGCTCCTGAATCTGAAGAGTGCGAAGAAGTATAACTTCGGACACAGAAAGCAGAAAAGAATTCAAAGATGGAGTATCATACAACTCAAAGGTGGTCTCAAATGGAATTATTGACAAATTTCCCTCTATGGTCTGCTTTGGCAGCCATCTTCTTTGCCCAATTTGTGAAAGTGCCCATTCAATTTATTGCCACACGAAGAGTAGATTGGTCCCTTTTAACCAGTACTGGCGGAATGCCAAGCTCACACTCAGCAGCAGTTACTGCTCTTTCAACCGGGGTGGCGCTTGAGACTGGAGTGGACTCTGCTGTTTTCGCTGTTTCTGCCGTTTTTGCCATTATCACTATGTTTGATGCTACCGGAGTGCGTCGTCAGGCCGGGGAACAGGCGATTGTATTAAACCAGCTTGTTGCCGACTTCAATAAATTCGTTGAAGAAGCAAAGACATGGCAGAAAAAAGCTGGCCAGGAAAAACAGAAAGAGTTGAAGGAGCTGCTGGGCCATAAGCCGATAGAAGTACTCTTTGGCGGCATAACTGGAATCTTATTAACTTTAGGGCTTCATTATTTATTTTCCTAAAGGTTGTGATGTGAATGAAAATCCTTTCTTTATGCCCAAGCAATACGGAATTAGTGGAGTACTTGGGATTGACTGATATGCTTGCTGGCGTGGACGATTATTCAGATTGGCCGGAGCAAGTTTCCAATCTGCCCCGGCTGGGTCCTGACTTGTCTATTAATATGGACAAAGTAGCGGAATTGAAACCAGATCTGGTGCTTGCCTCCCTGAGTGTTCCAGGCATGGAAAAGAATGTAGCAGAGCTTGAAAAAAGACAGATTCCCCATATTGTCTTAAATCCCCAAAGTCTCGCAGATATTGCAAATGACCTGGTTTTTGCTGCTGAAAAAATCGGGAGGCCTGAGAGAGGAATTTTGGCGGCTAGACAGTTTACGAAGAAAATAGAAGAACTGCAGGTCATCTCAAGCAGAATTGAGAAAAAACCAAGCCTCTATTGGGAATGGTGGCCAAAGCCTGTGTTTACTCCTGGCAAGGTCAATTGGCTGACAGAAATCAGTGAAATAGCCGGTGGGCGGAATTTATTTGCTGATGTTGAGCTTGCAAGTGTCCAGACTGATTGGGAGGATGTCCTGAATCGGCTGCCGGATTATATCTGTCTCGCCTGGGTCGGTGTCAGAAGAGAAAAGGTAAATCCGGAGATTGTCCTGAAACGTCCCGGTTGGTGTGAAATGGAAGCAGTAAAACAGAACAGAATCCTGGTTTTGGAAGAAGACCTGTATTGCAGGCCATCACCGCGGCTGATTGAAGGGGCTATAAAATTAGCGAAAAAAATTCATCCTCAGGAATTTTCTATTTGATCATATAAAAAGGCAAATCCGTTCCTTGTATCGGATTTGCCTTTCTTCTGTTTATTTTTTCTCTGATTTAATATATTGCTGCCTGAAGACCTGCATGGCTTCATTTTCATTCAGTAACCTTAAATCTTCTTCCGTCAGGGTTCCATCGCCCATTTCAACGATGTAAACATCGAGCGTCTTCTTTCCCCAATTATTATAAACATCATCAACCGTTTCATAATAGAGATCCAATTTATTTCCCTTAATGGCACCGCCTTTATCGGCTACAACACCATACCCGTAATCAGGAATAAACAGGATCGTTCCAATCGGAAAAACATTTAAATCTGCTGCGACTGTAGAGTATAAGTCCCTTTTAACTTTAACACCTGAGTATGTAATGCCAAAGGACGGATGATCGGGATTTTTTCCTGTCGACTCGTAAAAAGCTGTATATCCGGTAGCAATTACTTGTTTTTTCTGATACTGCGACCAGTCAATTGATTCCTCCAGTGTCGGTGCCTGTTCAATTGCAACAGCTTCACTCGCAGAAATCTTCGGTTCCAGGCTCACGGCCTGCTTCAAAAACTTAAATGCTACTCCAACCGATTTTAATGTATGTTCAAAATTTGAATTTCCATCTTTGTCAGCTTGCTCAGCATTTTGCTGCAACTGTACAATTGATCTTGCTTCTACCCCGGAAATAGAATGGAAAGTTGTCAATAATGCACCTATAAATAAGGCAGACATTACTGTACGTTTCATCCATTTTGTAATTTTGTTCATCTTTTACACTCCTCCCAAAGTTAGTCATTTCCCTTCTTTGAGAGAAATATTCATAACTTATGGGAAAGCAGGTCTTCCAGCAACCGGTTACAGACTGTATAAAGCCAGTAATGCCAAGGCTCGCCCAATTTGATCACACTAATCAAATAAAATAAAAAATCCCTGCAGCTGCAGAGATTTCATCAACAATTTAAAACATCCGATATCCTTTTTTACGGAGCAGTCTAATCGTAATTCCAGCAACAATGGCACCTGCCATTCCGCTGCTGAGTATAAGGATGTCAGCTAGAGCGAGGCTTGACATTTCTACTCCAAGGCTGGAAAACGATTCCCCCGGTTTTTGAAAATACTCAATGAAGCGAACTTTATCAATGATAAAAATGGCAATAACAGGATAAATAATAGCCATAATCCAAGACATTCTTAACAGCATATTTAATATAAAACCTATCCCAAAAAAAAGCACAAAAAACAGAAGCATCGAAATAGGCAAAACGAAAATCGTCATTTGCATGAACTTGTTTCCTCCCTTAACACATCAATAATTAGTTTACTTTAATGTGGATTGGAGAGTCAACAAGAAAAGCGGGCGTATCAGTACACCCGCTAATGAAAAGAAAAACTTCGCTGCCTGCGAAGTTTTAAAGTTATTCCTTTTTCTTTCCTGTTCCTCCGCAGCAGCTGCAGGTTTCAGATCCGCCTAATAGTAACTGAAAATACCCCTTGCCGGAACAATACATGCACTCTTTATTTTCATATTTCTTAGCTGTCATTTTATTCATCTCCTTTAAATTGTTGTAACTGAATTTTCTGATAATATATCAAGGATTTGAATAAATGAAAAGCTCCATATTTCTTGAAAAACTGTCGTTGGAAACGCATACAAGCATTATTTACTGCTGATATCTCCTTCTATCTTTAAATTTCAGAAAATTATAAAAATAGCTTATATGCTGTATAACCAAAAGTATCTCCCGGATTGATGCCGTTGATTAAAGGTTTGATGGACGAATTCGAAGTATCCAGTATGTATTTTAAAAGAATGGATGCATTCGGATCATTTGCAAGCTCTTCCGGGTTGCGATACTGCACATCAAAAAGTTCACTTTCCTGAACTTTTAATGATTGTTCAGGCTCAGCTTCAAGCAAAAACAAGATCATATTATCACTGACTTCTCCTTTTATAACACCTGTACGCAATCCAAGCAGGCCTTTCACTGTACATTTTATTCCGGTTTCCTCTTCCACTTCCCGGACTGCAGCTTCATCAGCCGTTTCTCCTGGTTCTACAAATCCTGCGGGCAGCGACCATTTGCCTTTAAGGCCCCCGTATTTCTTTTTAACGACAAGCCAATTTCCTTCAGGAGAAATAACCAGTCCGGAAACAGCTAGCCACACTTTTCCCCTTTTATGTTCGACTCCCATTTCGAACACCCCCTTTTCTTAATTTTACCATGAAAAAAAGGGACAGACTTTAGAGTCCATCCCCAAATATAAATTGAAGCTGATTTGATTAAAGAACGTTGAATTTACCTTTTTTCAATACAAGAGATGGTCCACCAACCATGTAAAGAGCACGGTTATCGATCATCTTCTTCATGAATGAAGCCTTCGTTCCAACCATTTTCTTTCCGAATGCCACACCGATGGCATCATGTTCGCCCAGAGAACATACAGTTCCTTTAATATCCGGTGTAAACGTTTCAAGATCAGTTTTATTACGGATTAAAGCTGTGATGTTTCTTGCACATACTTCACCCTGCTGCATCGCAATTTGTGCAGTAGGAGGGTATGGACGGTTAATTTCTTCATTGATGATTAGTGAGCAGTCTCCGATGATAAACATATTATCATGGCCAGGAGCGCGCAAATCTGGCTGAACTTTTACACGGCCGCGCATTGCTTCAATGCCGGATTTTTCAATAATAGAATTTCCGCGTACACCTGCAGCCCATACAACTGTTGCAGCTTTGATTTCTTCTACTTCATCTTCACCCTTGCCAACGATGATCCCTTCAGGAGTAGCTTCTTTAATAGCTGTTCCAATCATGAATTGCACGCCTTTTTTCTCCAAGTGAGATACAGCGTAGTTAACAAGTTCCGGATCAAAGCCTGGAAGAACCATTGGAGCTGCTTCCACACAAATGATTTTCACTTTATGGTAGTCAACATCGTATTCTTTGCAAAGCTCAGGAACACGGTTTGCCAACTCTCCAAGGAATTCAATACCAGTGAACCCTGCACCACCGACAACAATTGTGAGGCGCTCATCTTTTTTCTCGGCTTCTGTATTATAAGTAGCAAATTGATATTCGATGTGCTCGCGGATTTGACGTGCAGCATTGACATTGACAATCGAAAAAGCATGTTCCTTAAGCCCTTTGATACCGAATGTCTCCGGCTCGGCTCCAAGTGAAACAACCAGATAATCATAGTCAACTTCGCCGTTTTCCAAAATGACTTTCTTTTCTTCTGCTTTAATTTCAAGAGCAGTGCCCTGAACGAATTCAACTTTGTTGCGGTCAATAACATCTTTTATATCATAGCGTACACGATCATGATGTAGTGTTCCGGCTGATGCCTCGTGCAGCCATGTTGTTTCATAATGGTAGTCATTCTTATTCACTAAAACGATTTCTGCTTCGTTTGTTCCTACAGATTTCTGCAAACGGGTTGCTACCATCAAACCGCCGTAGCCTCCACCGAGGATTACAATCTTTGGCTTTCTCAAGTGTATCACTTCCACCTTTTTTAAGTATTTTCTAATGTTTTCTTATCTTCCGCTGCTTTATATTTTTTATAGCAAAAAACATAAAAAAACATTGTGATTTTTTTCACTAATCAGTTCAAAAAAACTCAATAAAATTGTCATAAAATATTAACATTATTCCTCCATTAATCTTATTCTACTTCATATAGTTTTTCAACCCTAAAAAAATAGACGAAAAACTTAAAAATTTTAAGAAAATTTGAAAGAATATACGTGTTTTTATTGCAGGTTTCCCACTTGGAATCTTCCAATTATTCATAATATTTACCTCTATTGATGAGGTTTCAAACGATTTATGTTAAAATAAAGAGTGGAATTTCAATACACACGTGGGGGGATATTGCATGAATGAAGATCAAAAAGTGTATGACATAACCATTATTGGCGGGGGGCCAACTGGTTTATTCACTGCTTTCTACGGAGGCATGAGACAAGCTTCAGTAAAAATTATTGAAAGCTTGCCGCAGCTTGGGGGACAATTATCTGCTCTTTATCCTGAAAAATACATATACGATGTTGCCGGCTTTCCAAAAGTCCGCGCCCAGGAATTAATTGATAACCTTAAGGAACAAATGGCTAAATTTGAGCCCACTGTATCACTTGAACAATCCGTTGAAAAGTTAGAGAAGCAAGCTGATGGAACATTCAAGCTAACAACCAATAAAGAAGTACATTACTCAAAAACCATCATAATCACTGCAGGCAATGGCGCTTTCCAGCCTCGCCGCCTTGAACTTGAGAGTGCCGTTCAATATGAAAGCAAAAATCTTCATTACTTTATTGATGATTTAAATCATTTCGCCGGGAAAAAGGTAGTTGTTTTCGGTGGAGGGGATTCTGCAGTGGACTGGGCATTAATGCTTGAGCCTATCGCTGAGAAAGTAACGATTGTTCATCGCCGCGATAAATTCCGCGCGCATGAGCACAGTGTAGAAAATCTGCATAACTCTAAAGTTGAAATTAAAACACCTTATGTTCCGGCAGAGCTTATTGGTGACAGTGAAGCAATCAGCCAAGTCGTACTTGAAGGAGTGGCTTCAAAGGAAAAAGAGGTATTTGATGTTGATGCTGTGATTGTTAACTACGGATTCGTTTCCTCCCTTGGCCCAATTAAGGAATGGGGTCTTGATATCGAAAAGAACTCCATCGTTGTTAACTCCAGAATGGAAACAAATATCGAAGGCATTTATGCGGCCGGCGATATCTGCACATACGACGGAAAGGTCAAGCTTATTGCCTGCGGTTTCGGTGAAGCGCCAACTGCCGTCAATCATGCAAAATCCTACATTGATCCAAAAGCGAAAGTACAACCAATGCACAGTTCTTCCATGTTTGGCAAATAAGATAAGAAAAGGACGGCCCGTTCAGGACCGTCCTTTTTTGTTGCGTTATGTTACGTTAGCACTCTTCAGGTGTACCTGTATTTGCAGCGGTACGGAAAGAGGATCCGCAGCCGCAGTTTGCAATAGCATTGGGGTTGTCGATTGTGAATCCGCCGCCCATCATAGATTGTTTATAATCAATTTTTGTACCATTTAAGATAGGTGCATCTTCCTTGCTGACAAGAACCTGAATTCCATAGTGCTCTGACTGGATATCACCTTCCTCAGCTTCATGGGCAAACCCCATTCCATAAGAAAGCCCGCTGCATCCGCCACCCTTAACAGCTACACGCAAGAATGCATCTTCTTCCTCATTTTGTTTCATCATTTCCTTTATATGCAAAGCTGCTGCTTCTGTAATATCCACAACTTTTTCCATGTTATTCCCTCCTGTCATAAAACCATACTTCTATACTCATAGTATATACAGTAAAAGGTATGTGCTCAACTTAAGAGGCTTTTACTTTTTCCGATTTTTTCTGTTACAGCCAAAATGATAGTCCTTTTTACTCAGAAGTCACAAAAAATAATGATACAATAGACTTATAAATTATCTTCAGAGGTGTCATTCTATGCAGCAATTAAACCCTACTTATGATAAAAAATGCGAATGTAGAGTTTGCAAACAGCGTTTCACCACTAAAAAACTCCGCTCCAGATTTGTAAAAGCAGCTGATTATGACAGTGATTTCTGCCCAAACTATTCTGATGAACGAATAAACCCTCTTCTATATCATATTCATACCTGCCCGCATTGCGGCTACTCAGAATCAGACGATTTTTCTCCTTATTTCCCGCCGGGAGCCATTGATTTGATCTATTCTAAAGTAGTGAATGCCTGGATTCCCCAGGATTATAGCCAGGATCGATCCATCATTGTTGCTGTCAACACCTATAAGCTTGCTCTATATTGCGGAACTTTAAAAAGGGAGAAGCATATTACTTTGGCTGGTTTACATGTCAGACTCGCCTGGCTTTTCCGGAGGATAAAGAATGCTGATCAGGAACAGCGCTTTTTGAAGCTTGCTCTAAAGGAATATCTGGAGTCTTATATATCTGATGACTTTAAGGGATCAACCATTTCTGAAACGAGAATCTTTTATCTGATCGGGGAGTTATCGCGAAGGACGCAACAGTCTGAACAGGCTGTTAAATATTTTTCAAAAGTTATTGAACTGCAAAGCCGCTCCACTGAGCCAAAATTAATTGAAATGGCAAGAGAACGCTGGTATGAAATGAGACAGAAACAAAAACAAAAAACTGCGGCTAATTAAGGAATAAGAAAAGGAGCGAAATTTAATCGCTCCTTTTCTATATTAAAACATCGGATTTTCATCCAGATATTGATATATATTTTCAACCAGTTCATCTGGTGTTTCTCCTGTTACCACTTCTCCGTTCACCAGCGCAAAATGTGTGCTTGCACATTTGCCGCAATACCCGAGACAGCCATATTCGATGACATCCAGATCATAATCCTTTTCCAGCTGTTCAAGCGCTTTTTGAGAGCCGCTGGCCAAATTGCTGATGCAAAATTCGATGATTGGCTTAATCACATCTTTCACCTCTCTACCCTGTTAATGCTACCTTTTTTACACGAATTCTGCAAGATAGTGATTTCTTTCTCTTCTTTAATGAGGACGCATAATTACCACTTCATGTCGTTTATTGTCAAGTTTCCTGCTGATTTGTGTTGTGATTTTGTCACAATTTCGTTATACTTTTTATGGGTTTGAGGTTAATAATATCATTTATAGATTTTTTCAAGATAACTATTAACGTTTATATTTAGATTCGGTAACAGCAATCAGTACGGACATAAAGGGGAAATATACTATGAAAAATCTTGTGATACTTGGCGGAGGCTACGGCGGTATGAGGGCACTTGCCCGACTATTGCCTAACCAGCTTCCCGATGATGTCTCTATTACATTAATAGATCGTGTGCCTTATCATTGTTTAAAGACTGAATATTACGCTCTAGCTGCCGGTACCATTTCAGACCAGCATGTGCGTGTATCCTTCCCTGAACATGAAAGATTGACCATTAAATACGGTGAAGTGACAAAAATCAGCATCGAGGAAAACAAAGTATATCTTCAGGACGAAGAGCCTGTTTCGTATGATGATATAATAATTGGACTGGGATGTGAAGATAAATACCATAATGTACCTGGAGCTGACATTCACACATATAGCATCCAGACAATTGAAAAATCCCGCAGAACGTATCAAGCTTTAAATAATTTATCACCAGGCTCTGTTGTTGGAATTGTCGGTGCCGGATTAAGCGGAGTGGAACTGGCTTCAGAGTTAAATGAAAGCCGTCCGGATCTTAAAGTCAAATTATTTGATAGAGGGAAGCATATTCTGTCAGCCTTCTCTGAAAGATTGAGCACGTACGTAGAAACTTGGTTCTTAGAGCATAATGTTGAAATCATTAACCAATCGAATATTACTAAAGTAGAAGAAAAAACCCTTTATAATCATGACGAAGCCATCCACTGTGATGCCATCGTATGGACCGCCGGCATCCAGCCGACCAAAGTGGTTCGGGATATGAATGTGGAAAAGGACCCGCAAGGACGAGTAGTCTTAACCAAGCATCACAATATCCCCGGAAATGAGCATGTCTATGTGGTAGGGGATTGTGCAAGCCTGCCGCATGCACCAAGTGCCCAGCTTGCTGAAGGGCAGGCAGAGCAAATCGTTCAAATCCTATTGAAACGCTGGAAAGGCGAGGAGCTTCCTGAAACATTGCCAGTTATCAAACTTAAAGGAGTCCTTGGATCACTGGGCAAAAAGCATGGATTTGGTCTGGTCGCAGAACGTCCGATCACAGGCCGCGTTGCCCGCCTGCTAAAATCCGGAATACTATGGATGTATAAATACCATAATGGATAATAAAAAAATGAGCATCCTGATGGAGCATCCTGATGGATGCTCATTTTTTTATTAAACTGCCTGGTATCCGTACTTTTCCATTTCAGCATAGATCGTTTTTAATTTTGGATTGCCTTCACCGACAATTTCATCCTCAATCAGGACAACCGGATAAAACATATCTTCCTCTATTACTCTTAGTGCGAATTCTTTTTTGTCCTCTTCTTCAGGTGGATTATGAATATCAACATACACGATATTAAAAGGCTGATTGGCAAATTTCCGGGATAGTGCTGCCTCCAGCCATTCATAAGTTTCTTTGGATGATGGCAGGTTCACACAGCTTGGACAAAGCTGCTCTGCGCCATAAACAGTGATTTCGATCTCTTTTTTCACTCTTCTCTCCCCCTATGAAAAACTTGTTCTTCCCTTCATTTTACAACATTAACATTGAGCAGCCTATGAGAAATATTCTCCTAATGAGTGGAAATTACGTTCTTGGAATAGATTTTTAAGACTGATTTGATTATAATAAATGTATGGAAAGGAGTCGATTTCACATGGCAGAACAAACAACTATGACTGAACAAGTTCAGGAAGTATTAGATAAATTGCGCCCATTCCTTCTTCGCGATGGCGGGGACTGTGAATTGGTGGATATTGAAGATGGCATCGTTAAATTGCGCCTTCTTGGTGCATGCGGCAGCTGCCCAAGTTCAACGATTACGTTGAAAGCCGGTATTGAGCGTGCTCTTTTGGAAGAAGTACCTGGTGTCGTCGAAGTAGAACAAGTATTTTAATTTTTCCTTTGCAAAAAGCGATGTCTGCATGACATCGCTTTTTTATATTGTTTGGCCTATCTCCAGCTCAGCTAAGCTTTTTTTTAAAACCGTACAGCCTTCCTGATCAATTTTCAGGGACCGGATTTCCATGTCCGGGAGCAGCCGCTGAAGCCCTTCTGCCACTGCGGGAGCAAATCCTGCCTCAGCTAGGCAGAGAACTGCCGGCCCGGCACCGCTTAACGCAACTCCAAATGCTCCGAGCCCTGGTGCAGCTTTTTCTATGACTTCCAAGTGCGGAACCATTTTCTTTCGGTAAGGATGATGAAATAAGTCTCCGCTCATCATCTTTCCTGCGAGGGGGAAGTTCCCGCTGAGCAAGGCTGCTACCATGACATTGCCGACTGCCCCGGCCTGGACAGCTTCCCTAAAGGACCATTCTGAAGGCAAAACGCCTCTGGATTCCTTTGTAAGGAGCTCTTCTTTCGGGACCACTGCTATAACATCAAACTCTATACTTTTTATACTCTGGACAGATACCTCTTCCTCTGACAGGCAGCCAATAACGAGGCCACCGAGAAGGGAGGCTCCTGCGTTATCAGGATGGCCCTCCATTCGGGAAGACAGTTCAAGCTTCTCGTACTGTGTCAGCTGGAGTCCGCAAAGTACATCAGCCAATTCGATTCCCGCTACAATGGCTGCAGCGCTTGACCCCAGTCCCCGTGTGAGAGGAATTTCGCTCGAAATGCGGGCTTTGCATCCCGGAAGCTCTCTTCCATATTTCTTAGCGGTTTCAATTGCAACTTGAAAAATAAAATTGGACTCATCCGAAGGGTAGATACTCAGCGCCTCTGATAAAGGAATCATTTCAAATTTGTCTGCCTTCTCTGCTTCAAGCGTTAAATATAAATTTAAGGCAAGGCCAATCGAGTCGAAGCCAGGCCCGAGATTTGCCGTGCTGCCGGGTACTTTGATGACAACCATTTCACCTTCGCTCATATGTTAACGGCTCCCTTGATATGATTCGCAACTTCTTTTTCATCATTAGGCAGCAAAACCGGCTTAACAGGGCTGCAATCAATGGCTGTATTAGGATCCTTTAGCCCGTTCCCAGTCAGGATGGCCACCACTTTTGTTTTATGAGGAATCTCTCCATTGCGCAGCTGTTTATATACCCCAGCAAGTGAAGCACATGAAGCCGGCTCAGCAAAAATCCCTTCAGATGAAGCAAGCTTACGGTACATGCATAGAATCTCTTCATCGCTGACTTCGTCAATTTTTCCATTTGATTCTGATAATGCTGCATTGGCTAAATGCCAGCTCGCAGGATTTCCGATTCGGATAGCTGTTGCAATCGTCTCAGGACTTTCAAATACACGGTTATGGACAATGGCTGCTGCACCTTCTGCCTGTACTCCGTGCATTCGTGGAAGACCTGTCCCTCTTTCTTCGTTGTATTCTTTAAACCCCTTCCAATAGGCAGAAATATTGCCGGCATTCCCCACTGGCAAAGCGAGGATATCCGGGGCGCTTCCAAGCTGGTCACAGATTTCAAAAGCCCCTGTTTTCTGTCCCTCAAGCCGATATGGATTAACCGAGTTTACGAGAGTAAAAGGTTCTGTTTCGCTTATTTTTCGTACCATTGCAAGTGCCTGGTCGAAATTCCCTTCAATTGATACGACTTCCGCTCCATACATAACAGCCTGCGCAAGCTTTCCCATGGCAATCTTCCCTTCAGGGATGACTACCACACACCTCAAGCCTGCCCTTGCGGCATATGCAGCGGCAGCTGCAGAGGTATTTCCGGTGGAGGCACAGATGATGGCATCGCTTCCTTCTTCTTTCGCCTTTGCAACAGCCATAACCATGCCTCTATCCTTAAATGAACCTGTAGGATTTGCGCCTTCCGTTTTAACATAAAGGTCAATGCCCCAGTCCCTTGAGAGCTTATCCAGCCTGATCAGGGGAGTATTACCCTCATTTAAAGTAAGCATTGGTGTATTTTCATTAACTGGTAAATAGTCTTTATAAGTTTTTATGAGGCCTTCCCATCTCATACTCTGGC
Source organism: Cytobacillus firmus (assembly GCF_023715565.1). Classification (GTDB taxonomy): domain Bacteria; phylum Bacillota; class Bacilli; order Bacillales; family Cytobacillaceae; genus Cytobacillus; species Cytobacillus firmus_C. Next base: position 36,328 of record NZ_JAMBOJ010000013.1, read on the forward strand.
GCTCCCTTCCACACGATACGAACTTTTGATTGATTGAACTGCCGGCAAATCTCTTAAACTTACTAAAATATCCTCATAATCCTGAAGAGATGCCTGGTGGGTAACCAGAACAATCTCAGCAAGTCCTTTTTCTTTTAGGGGAAGCTGCAGAATCTTCTCGAAGCTGACATGATGCTCTGAAAAAATGGATGTGATGTTGGCAAATGTCCCTACTTCATCTTTTACATGCATTCTTAAGAAATACTTCGAATAAATTTCATCTGCATCTTTTAATTTCTTATCATATTGAGGGACTGCCGCGCTTTTTCCATTAACGCCAAGACGCATATTTTTCATGACCCCAACAAGATCCGATACCACAGCCGTTGCTGTAGGCAGACTACCTGCCCCAGGTCCGTAGAACATCGTTTCCCCTACCGCTTCCCCGTAAACATAAACTGCATTGTATTCATCCTGAACCGATGCAAGAGGATGAGACTCGGACAGCAAAGTCGGCTGGACACTTACTTCCACCTTTTCCCCCTCCCGATGGGCAATCCCAATCAGTTTCATGATGTACCCAAGCTGTTTGCCGTACTGAAGGTCCTCTTCTGTAATTTCTGTAATGCCTTTAACCTTTACATCATCAAGATCAATATTCATGGAAAAGCCCAGTGTAGACAGAATCGCCATTTTCCTTGCTGCATCCAGCCCCTCTACATCTGCAGTCGGGTCGCTTTCTGCATATCCCAGGTCCTGGGCTTCTTTCAGAACATCCTCATAAGCACTCCCATTCTTGCTCATTTTTGTCAAAATAAAGTTCGTTGTCCCATTCACAATTCCCATCATTTTTGTAATTCTGTCTGAAGCCAAACCATCTACCAGTCCTCTTAAAATGGGAATGCCGCCGGCAACACTTGCCTCATAAAAGAGATCGCACCCGTTTTGAGCGGATGCAGCGAGCAATTCAGGCCCGTATACTGCCATCAGGTCCTTATTTGCCGTCACTACATGCTTTCCATTCTCCAACGCTTTCTTTAAATGGCTTTTAGTTTCCTCTATGCCACCCATTACTTCAATTACTACATCTATATCAGCATCATTTAAAATGTCTTCAGGATTAAGAGTCAGCAAATCCCTGTCCACTTTAACTGCTCGTTCTTTATTTACATCTTTAACAAGAACTTTCTTTACAACAACCGGACAGCCGACTTGGTGCATAAGCTTATCCTGATGCTTCTCAATGATTTGCACGACACCTGATCCAACTGTTCCTAATCCTAATAAACCGATTGAGATTGATTCCACGCTAGCTCCCCCTTAAAGTGTTCACTACGAAAGTACATTTGTATTTGTATAGTAGACATTATAGAGGGCAATCAGGATTTTTACAATAGGCAATTTTCCAAAAACAAAACTGAAAGCGCTTAACATGCTGCTTTATTGCACTTAAATCTTTTTTAAAATTTTTTCTATCAATAAAGGCACCCATCATGGATGCCTTCATCACTTCTATTTGACCGGTGTTTTCGGTTGCTTTTCTGAAAGCACAAGATCAATATTTTCCACACACAGCCGCATCATGTTATAGCGTGTTTCTATGCTTGCACTTCCGATATGCGGCATAGCCACAACATTTTTCAGCTCCAGCAGAGGGTGGTCTTCGCCAATAGGCTCCTCTGCAAAAACATCTAATCCTGCCGCTGCAATTTCTCCTGCCTTTAATGCTTGATATAAATCATGTTCATTTACAACCTGCCCTCTTGATGCATTTACAAAAATGGCTTTGTTTTTCATCTTCTGGAATGCATTTCGGTTAAATAAATTTCTGGTTTCCTCTGTCAACGGCGTCAGGCAGACAACGAAATCAGACCGTTCAAGCAGCTCATCAAAACTGACATATTGAGCTCCCAGTTCCTGTTCAGCATCCGGCTTCCTTGAGCGATTGTGATATAAAATTTCCATATCAAATCCTGCAGCGCGCTTTGCCACTGTTTTTCCGATATTCCCCATTCCTACAATTCCGATTGTTTTATGATGCACATCTTGGCCTGCCAAAAGGAACGGACTCCAGCTCTTCCAATCGCCTTTCTTCACAAACTCCGCAGCCTCCACCATTCTGCGGGCAGCAGCAAGCACAAGGGCAAATGTCAGGTCGGCGGTAGAATCATTTAATACATCTGGTGTATTGGTAACTGTAATTCCGAGCCTCTTTGCTGCTTTAACGTCCACATTATCATAGCCCACAGCCATATTAGCAACAATTTTCAGGTTCTCTCCCGCTTTCAGAACTTCCTCATTTACAGTCTCTGACAGCATGGTTAGAATGGCATCTGCCTTTCCCGCTTCCTGCAGAAATACATCATAAGGAACCGGCACATCTTCCCGATCCCACATTTCAACAATGTATTTTTCTTTTAAATTTGCGATAACGTCGTCAGGCAGCTTCCTGCTGATAAAAACATATGGTTTCATTGAAATATCCCCTTTTCACATTCTCGGCTTACTTTTCCTTTCGCCAAGAAGCAGGGAATTCCCTGCCTTTTTTCAGCTCTTAATCCAATTCACCAGAGGAATCCTTAGTTTTTTGATCGGAACTTCAGCAAATTCAAAAAACCCGCCCAAAAAGCGCTCATGGTCATCAGACTGCCATAGATACTTCTGCAATTTTTCCTGAAGCACCAGCTTCTGCTGTTCAGAATCGGCGCCATAATAATTTTCTACTGTTTCAAAATAATGGAGGGGAAACAATAGACGGGCATAGTATAAGCGCCAGGAAAAAGAGGATAATCTTCCTACACTTTGATATTCAGATAAAAATTGGCGGAGTTCCGGCTGATACGTTTTGATATTACGGAAGTATTTTTCCCGTGTCCATTCCGCCAAATCTCTGGACGAGTGGTCAAATACCCAATCAAATGGATTTTTCATATAATAACTGTCTCCCCAGGTAGCAGATGTCAATCTAATATGACAAACGGTTCCACTGTCTGCCATTCCGGGTTCATCATCAAGTTCTGTATCCACCAGATACTGTATTGAGTTTTCAGCCAGCCCCATATAGTAGGGAAATGATTCTAAAAACATTCTCTCAAAATCATTATCAGGTTTTTGGGAAAGCATATCATTCCACACCTTTTCCATTTGGTCAAGCCGCTGTTCCCAAAGCTGTTTCCATTGCCCGATTCTGCTCGTTTTTTTCACAGGAAAAGAAATGCTCCTTCCTCTGTAATGGAACTTTGCAAGCTTTCGGCCAAACTGACTCGGCTTCCTGCTCATGGTATGCCGATTAACTAAAATGCAAAAACGGCTATCATTCCAGTCAATGGACTGCTTGCCTTCCTTCGTTTTCAAAAAAGTACTAATGTTTCTATCTCCGTTATTGGACAGGTGTTCTGCCATTCGGTCCAGTTCATCAAGCTCTTCTTCGTCTGTATGCCCCGCAGGAACAAGCAAATAAAGATGTCCCTGCTTTCGGCATGCATCATATTTCCCAATTCTGATTGTATCTTCTGCTTCTATGCCAAATTGTTCTTTCAAAAGCTTTCTAAACATTAAACCACCTCAGTTTATTAAGATCCTTAAGGAATATATATGATAGAAGACTTTAAAACTTGTTGTTTTCTTGGATAAGACTGTGTACCATGGAAATGATATAGAAAATGAATTTTTTCCGTTTGAGCGGCCGTGGGCATATTTGATAAAAAAAGGGTATATACATAGTGAAAAGAATCTAAAAGTGAACAGCACAGGTCTTTAAAAGGCTTGATGAACGCACCGCAATCACTTATAAACCAGAAAAGGTGAAGCCAATGAATGAAGAAAAAAAAGCAGTTAATCTTACAGAGCAGACAGCACGTAAATGGCTACATGAACGTGGGGTAGAAATACAGGATATAGCTGATTTAGTGTTCTTCCTCCAGGAGAAATATCACCCCGATTTGCAGATGAAGGATTGCATTCATAATGTGGAGCGTGTCTTATCAAAAAGAGAAGTGCAAAATGCCATTTTGACGGGAATTCAGCTGGATATGCTGGCCGAGGAAAAGAAACTCCTGGAACCACTGCAATCGATTATCGCTACAGATGAAGGATTATATGGTGCAGATGAGGTATTGGCCTTATCCATTGTAAACGTATATGGTTCCATCGGATTTACCAATTTCGGGTATATCGATAAATTGAAGCCGGGCATTCTGAAGGATCTGAACGATAAGAGTTCAGGCAGATGCCATACCTTCCTTGATGATATTGTAGGAGCTATTGCGGCAGCCGCTTCGAGCAGACTTGCACATCGTGCTGAAAATGTGGAATAGAAAAAGGATGGAGTTTTTCCATCCTTATTTCTATTTGAAGTCCCAATCTACCAGTGATTCCAATACATAGTCCGGCTGTCTCTCGTAGCCCTTCAATAATTCTTTTGTCGTTACCCCCGTATGGACAAGCAAGGTATCCATACCGGCATTCATTCCTGCTAAGATATCCGTATCATAGTTATCTCCAACCATCAGCGTTTCTTCCTTAGCAGTTCCCAGCACCTTCAAAGCCTGCTCCATAATAATTGATTCCGGCTTTCCAATAAATACAGGCTGTGTTTGTGTCGATACAGTGATGACAGATGTTAGTGACCCATTTCCAGGCAGCAGGCCTCTTTCTGTCGGAATGGCAATATCCCCATTTGTAGAAATGAATGTTGCCCCATTCCGGACAGCCAGACAGGCGATGGACAGCTTTTCATAGTTAATCGAACGGTCAATTCCCACCACAACGAAGTCGGCATACTCCTCTGCAAAGCTTAGTCCTTTTTCAGAAAGCGCTTCACGTATTCCTTCTTCTCCGATCACATAAACAGAAGCATCATTTTTCTGTTCATATATGTAGCTTGCAGTGGCCATGCTCGTTGTAAATACCTGTCTCTCTTCAGCAGGAATGCCAAACTTCACAAGCTTATCCGTCACCTGGCCAGGTGTTCTTGATGAATTATTTGTCACAAATAAATACGGCAGATCCAGTTCCTGAAGCTTTTTGACAAAGTCAGCTGCCTCACTGATCAGCTCTGTCCCGCGATACATAGTCCCATCTAAATCGATTAAATATCCTTGATATTTTTTCAAAATTATTCCTCCCTTAATGATCTGAGCTTTGATTTGTATCCCAATAATTATTACTTTTCGACTTGGCTTTCGCCATACAAGATATCTTAAAGGAACAGGGTTAATTGTGCAATTTTTCACGATTGCAGGGGTAATTCCCGCAAAAAAAACTCCCTAAACAGGAGCCTCGCTTAATCTTGCTTTATTATATAATGACAGCATCCGTCACCCGCAGCTATACAGGATTTGACATCAACCTTACCAGCAGAAAGGAAATCCTTAATAAATTCCTTTTCAGATCGGCAGATTTGTTTAAATTCTTCCGCTGTTTCAATATATGGGCAATTGAATTCTTTGAGATGGACCTGACCTTCCTCTATCCGAACTTCCGGCATAAAGCCTTCAAGCAGAAGGTGTTCCTCCAGAATATGAAGTTTTTCAGAGAAAGACTTTCCCGCTGTCTGAAACTCATACTGCTGTATGAGACGGCTTTTTCTCCTGGAAAACAACTCAGTAATTAAATGGCCCTGCCCCATGCTCTTTAATTCATTTAATAATTCAACACTTAGCTGCTTGTATTTTTTTGGAAACAAATCTTCTCCTTTTGCTGTTAGCTGATAAAGCTTTGAAGGGCGCCCTTTTGTCTGCCTCTGAATTGCAGATGTAATAAATCCATCTTTTTCAAGGGACTGAACATGCTTTCTGACAGCCATTTCGGAAATTTCCAGCTCCTGGGCCATTTCCAGTATGGATCGTTTTCCCGCTGTTTTGATTATCCTCAGAATCATATCTCTTGTGGAGTTTTCTCCGATATGCATGATATTCACGCCCTTCTCTTTATTCAAGACTAATCTGCCCTGGAGAAAAAGATCGGATTTCTCCGACCTTTATTGAGGTTTAAATGCAGAAACCGGTCCGAGTTCATTGATCAAATATTCTCTGACCCGGCATGGAAACTCTTTAATCATGGGGATATGGCTGCTAATCGCTGCTTTTAGCCCCTCATGATTAACATCTGTGTAGTTTTGGACGAGCATTTTACGATATGTAATGAATTGTTTAAAGCTCTCGCTCATTTCCTTGCTGATTACTTTTTCATCATCAAGAATATCCACGATATCATCGTAGCTGCCTGGATCCCTCATGATAAAACCGTCAATCATCGTATTTCCGGTATCAAGAATTGCTTCGATCATAATTTGGGCAATCCGTTCCAATCCTGCCTTTTCAATAGGGGATGTCCACTCTTTCACTTCTTCAAAAAGGGAGATTTGCTGTTCCAGATAACGGAGTGTGTCTTCTATCTTTTCCCTGTCTACGAAATACATAACGCTTCGTTCCTCCTATGAAGATTTCAGGCTCCTGGTTAAAGCATTCGCCCTGCACCCGTTTCATCAACAGCCACCCGAAATCCTAAAGTTCTCTATACCTCTATATTGTATATAAAGTTTTCAATACCTTCAATGGGGATCACATTGTAGTTATTTCAGCTCCGGGGGGATAAACCTTAAAAGGACATGCTATAATCGGTATATAAAGTGAAACTTCAATCAGTGGGGGTTTTCCTCATCCCCCACTGATTGTTAGTTGAACCAATCGGGCCTTTACGGGCAGTTTGACCCCCACTTATCCTCCTTTGATTCCTCTGAGTCTTGAAGGGGGGCTTATTGCCCGTTAGACTGCGATAAAACGACTAAGGAGTGTTATTTTTGGCAGAACGCTTTTTCTTATACGATGATCTTGAAGATACAAAAACCAGATTTGTCAGCTTTATGGGAGAAAACCAGCGATTCGATTTAGCTATCGTTCGTTCAGATCGCTATTACGGCAAACAATTGGTCCTTGATATTCAGGGAAGCCGCTTTGCCATCATAGGAGAAGATGACTTAAAGGAAGAAGGCTATCTTGAGCATGTATTTCAGCTTACCGAGGAAGATGCTGAAGACCTTAAATCATTTCTGATGGAAATCGTTTAATATACGATAATAAACAAATACTAAAGGGGAACCTATTTTGATGGGTTCTCCTTTTTCTTCTTTAAAGACCCTGCTTCATAAAACTTCTTAAGGAGTGAAGGCATGGACGATAAAGAAAGACGCACATACACCGACTTCTCAAATGTGGAAACCCAAAGGAATTTCCTGATTCCCGAGGACTTGCCTGAAGGGGCATATGGTGCTCCCAGAAATGCAGATGAACCAGTAGAGAATAAAAGCACCCCATGGCGGGAGGGCCAGCGCTACTACAGTGCCTTTAACTATGAGTTCAAGTCCCTTCACCAAAACTTGCCGCGGCAAATGCCAGGTGCGCACCCTCCACATGACGATCCTGATAAAAATGAAGAGCCGCCATACACAGAGACTTAAGTAAAGCCATGCACAAAAAGGGCTGGGTTTCCCCCTGCCCTTTTTAGCTTTTAACTTTTTTCACAACAAAATAGGCACAGCCGAAATTACAGAATTCGTAAAGGTATTCGGTAAGTGTGCTGATTTTTGTATCAAATGAAGCCTTCTGGCTCTGATCATCGAAAAAACCGCGGAGACGAAGCTGTCCATATCCCCAGTCCCCGACAATATAGTCATATCTGGATAAAATTTCACTATATCTGGCCCGGAATGCCTCCTCATTGAAACCATCCCGTTCTTCCTGGATCAATTCATAACTGATATTGTTAATGCTAACCAATTTTTTCACCTCATTATAAGAGCATAAGTAACAGTAGTATATGGGAAATAACATAATATGAACACAAATCAATAACTTGTCCTATTTAAATTATAACTGATTCCCCATCAATTACTAAGAGAAAAAAATATAACCGTGGCAATTCTATAAATGAGGAGGTGTTTAAAGTGAAAAAATCACTAATCATTCTCGGCATTAGCAGCATGGCTGCACTGACTGCCTGCCAAAATAATGCTGCAAAAGAGGATATTTATGAAGAAACCGGTCATACCATAAATGTAAATGACCAGCGTGCTGAATTATACAATAGGAATATGGGCAACGGCCGGAATGGCCGAAACAATGTCGGTGAAGATTTTGGATATGTGCGTCATCAAAAAAGCCCAATTATGGGAGACAACGTTTCAGCGGACCACTATGCTGCCATTGACCGTGAACAGGTTGCAGATATTATCGGCAAATACTGCACAGAAATTCCGAATGTTGATGATATCTCGACACTTGTAACAGATGAAGAAGTCCTGATCGTATATAACACTGACACTAAAGATCGCAATCAGACAGCTGATCAGGTTAAAAAGATGGCCATGTCTGTTGTACCAAGATGGTATCATGTCTATGTCAGTGATGATACATCCTTAAGAAAAAATGTTGAAAACTATGCCACGGTTGATTCCGATGGCCGAAATGCTGAAAATGGCATTAACCAATTAATAAAACAAATGCTTAAATCTCCTCAAGGAGAAAAAATGAGTGAAAGTGAAAATGAAAACGGTGAAATGCAAGGTGAAAGAAATGATGATATGGATAAAGATGACCTTGGAGAAACCGTTAAAAAAGCAAAGAGTTAACCTTTTTTCTTCCTGTTTTGCAAAAAGAGAGTCCAGCGATGGCGCTGGACTCTTATTACTTTAAGCTTGCTGAATTTCCTTTTCTCCCATAATTTGCTTCTGTTTAGCTGCCGCATTTACCTGCTCATCAGCATGATAGGAAGAGCGCACAAGAGGACCTGCTTCACAATGGCTGAACCCTTTGCTCATTGCAATGTCTCTCAGTTCCTGGAATTCTTCAGGTGAATAATACTTCACCACTTTAATATGTTTCTTGGATGGCTGCAGGTACTGCCCTATTGTCATAATGTCAACATCATGAGCACGCAGATCATCCATTACAGCAATGATTTCCTCCTTCGTTTCTCCAAGACCGATCATCAGGCTGGATTTTGTAGGGATATCCGGCTGCATTTCTTTTGCACGCTTTAAAAATTCAAGTGAGCGCTTATATTTTGCACGTGCCCTTACTCTTGGAGTCAGGCGCTCAACAGTTTCGATATTGTGATTAAGTATATCAGGACGGGCATCCATAAGAGTTTTCAAGTTTTCATAAACACCGCCCATGTCGGAAGGTAATACTTCGATAGTAGTGAACGGGCTTTTTCTTCTGATGGCACGGACTGTTTCCGCGAAAACAGCTGCACCTCCGTCCTTAAGATCATCTCTTGCTACAGCTGTTACAACAGCATGCTTTAGATTCATAAGAGCCACGGAATCAGCCACGCGTTCCGGCTCCTGTAGATCCAACTCAGTCGGCAGCCCGGTTTTGACAGCACAGAAACGGCAGGCACGCGTACACACATCGCCAAGAATCATAAACGTAGCCGTTCTTCTTACTGCCCAGCATTCATGAATATTGGGACATTTAGCTTCTTCACATACAGTGTGCAGGTTCTTTTCCCTCATCATTTTTTTTAGGCCAGTATAATTTTCATTTGTGTTCAACTTTATTTTCAGCCATTCCGGCTTGCGCAAATACTCTTCTTTCTTGCTCATTTTCCCACTCCTTAAACTGAAGCTAGACGTAAAGAAAAGCGCAAGCGCCCTTGTCCGCCCCTCCCCGAAACATCAAGGGGGTTTCGCTGCTTGAGCTAGACCATTTTTCTGACTTCAGAATTAATACTTTTCTGCCCAATAAAAAAGCCAGTCATACAATTCCGACTAAGCTGATTAGGCTTCACCTGATGCCACTTTATCATAATGGATTGAAGAGGACAAGCCGAAGATTCTGGTATTACCATTAATTGATATTTATTAAATTATCCATTCATCACAAACTATATAAGCAGACCATTACAGAAGGGAGGATTTACGTGCGGATTATATTTACCGCTGCTGCGGCCTTATCGTTTTTTCTGATTTCCTTATGTACAGTCAGTGCCGAAGAAAATGCAGCTGATATATATAAACAAAGAATGGCCTTATATAAAAGAGTAGAAGCTGTAACGAACATTCCGTGGTATTACCTTGCGGGGATCGATCAGTATGAAAGGAATGTCCGGCAGTCAAGAAGGGACATTCCGAAGGCTGAAGGAATTACAGGAATCTACTTTAAACCTGAGGAATGGGCGGGAATTTTGAATCCAAATCCCGCTGATGAAAACCCAACATCCATTCAATTTTTCAATGGTATTGGATTTGACGGGGACGGGGACGGTAAAGCCAGCTTGAAAAGTGATGAAGATGTTCTTCATTCCTTTGCAAATTTCCTTCTCTCTTATGGTACAGAGCATGATAATTTAAAAATTGGATTGTGGAATTATTATAAGCGCGATAAAGCTGTTGGCATTATCATTGGTAAAGCCCAAATATACAAACAGTTCGGCCGTCTTGACCTCGATGATCACGCTTTCCCTGTTCCCTTGAGGAGCAATTACAGCTATAGAAATACCTGGGGGGACGCCAGAGGCTGGGGCGGAAGACGGATTCATGAAGGAACCGATATTTTTGCTGATTACGGGGTACCTGTCCGGGCTACCTCCTACGGAATAGTAGAGATGAAAGGCTGGAATAAATATGGAGGATGGAGAATCGGCATCCGTGACATTAATAATAATTACCATTATTTCGCCCACTTAAGCGGATTTGCCAAAGAGCTTAGAGTCGGCCAAATTGTCGAACCCGGCATGATAATAGGCGGAGTAGGAAGCTCGGGATATGGGCCTCCAGGCACATCGGGGAAATTCCCGCCACATCTTCATTATGGCATCTACAAAGACAACGGCTATACGGAATGGTCCTACGATCCCTATCCACACTTAAGATTATGGGAAAGACAGGATCGGATCAAAGCCAGAAGAAAGTAAAAAATAAAGGACTGCCCACTAACCAGGCAGTCCTTCAATGTTATTTAGCTTTTCTTGCTTCGGACACAGCATTTAGTATACTTACTGCAAGGCCGCCCCAGATAATGAGTATCCCAACCACCATCATTGTAATTGCACTTCCAGACATTATTGAGATTCCTCCTTATCAGCTGGTATTAAAAGCTTAGACTGTGTATCATTCATTTTAATAGCCATAAACACAAATCCTAAGATAATGGCTCCTATTGCTACTCCCCATCCGGAATAGAGAAGGAAGCTGGTAGGGTACCCTTCATAATTATCTTTAATATTCGTAATGATGTTTTGAACCATCATATATCCAAGAACAATTGGCGTAATTGCTGTCAAGCAAACCTTCCACCACGAACCAAGTTTGATATCAGAAACAGCATCTGCATGGTTCTGAAGATTTTTCAACTCTTTTAACACCCAGCCTACAATAACCACCTGTACTAATCCTGCTAAGGCAACACCAAATTGGTTGATGAAGTAGTCTGCTGCATCAAGGAAGTATAAACCGCCCTGTGTCGCAAAGAGGATGGAGATAACAGCAGATAAACCTCCGCCTACAAGAACTGCTTTATTACGTGAAACATTAAACTTATCCTGAACACCAGCAACAAATGTTTCAACAATCGAGATTAACGATGTTAAACCGGCAAGTGTTAAACAGATAAAGAAGAAAGAACCGAATAAGCCATTAAAAGCCGGGAATTCGTTAATGATCTGCGGGAATACAACGAATGCCAATCCTACACCTGATGATACTACCTCATTAATGCCTACACCCTGCTGTGCAGCCATAAATCCAAGTGCAGCAAAAACCCCGATACCCGCAAGAAGTTCAAAACCGGAGTTTGCAAAACCGGTAATGAAGGCACTGTTTGTCAAATCCGTTTTCTTTGGAAGGTAGCTTGAATAGGTTACCATGATGGCAAATCCAATTGATAAACTAAAGAAAATCTGGCCGTAGGCCGCTACCCATACTTTAGGATCCGCTATCATTTCCCAGTTTGGCTTAAAGAAAGCATCCAACCCAGCAATAGCCCCATCAAGAGTCAATGCGCGAACAACAATAATTAAGAATAAAACTACAAGGACAGGAATAAAGATTTTGTTCGCGATTTCGATACCTTTTTTGATCCCTTTAAACAGAATTCCAAGCGTCACAACCCAGACAATAACTAACGGTATGAATACTCCAGGCACAAGCCCGCCTACATCTCCTGGTGTTTCTGCAAGCTTTAAATATTCTCCAAAGAGGAATCCGTTTGGATCGTCACCCCATTTAAGGTTAAACGAGAAGCCTGCGTATGACATTGCCCACGCGATGATAACTGCATAATATGTTGAAATGACAAATGAAATGGCGACCTGCCACCAGCCCAGCCATTCGTATTTTTTACTTAATCTTGCATAAGATAATGGTGCTGATCCGCGATACTTATGGCCAATTGTAAATTCCATAATTAAAAGCGGTATACCTGCTGTCAGCAAGGCAAACAAATATGGAAAAAAGAATGCTCCCCCTCCATTATCATAAGCAACTGCCGGGAAACGCCAAATGTTTCCTAGACCAATTGCAGAACCCACAGCTGCCATAATAAACCCAGCTCTGGACCCCCACTGCGGACGATTATCCATAGTAAATCCTACCCCCTGTAAATATCCCCAATTAAAATGAACAATGGGAACTTTTTATATTTTCAGATAATTAAATCTAACTAAGCCTAGTATAGCTAGTTTTTGATATTCTGTCAAAACATTATTTTCCTAATAGTAATATTTTTCGAAATAATTGATTTTAACACAATACTAGAGTAAAGTATCGACGAAAATTAATATATCCCTATTTTAATTTCCATTTGTATTCCACCCGGTCAGGAGTTATCTCACCAAAACTGACCTAGTAATTTCTTGTCCTCACCCCCTTTGTTAAATTTATTCTTGGATCTTAAAAACTTTCACTATTTGTTCAGATAATTCAAAATAAAAATATCGATATGCCAAAATTAACCTCGTTTGGTCTTCGTGGCCACGGGAATACAGCCAATATGCTTAGAAATTTCCAAAGATAGCATAAACAGAAACTACTGAGGAGGTTATTTACAAATGGATACCAATATTATCGGAGTTTATAATTCACAACGAGAAGCGGTAAATGCCATTCAAGAACTGCAAAGTGACGGATACCCTGTTCAGGAACTTTCGATCATTGCACAGTCAGAACATCTGGATACGTCTCTAGAAGATAAAACCGGTGTTCATACAGAAACCTTCGAGACTAAGAATAGAGACAGCAGTGAAAGTGCAGGTTTCTTAAATAGTCTGGCATCATGGTTTGATGATGACCGCATGAGCAGCAACTCTGCAGGTGAAAAGTTCAGAGAACTGGGGATGTCAGAAGATGAGGCCCGCAAGTATGAAACGTATGTGAACGAGGGTAAAATCATTTTATACAGTGATAGAAAAGATACTTCAACCAGCTTTACCAATGCTGGAACTGCTGAAGCCAAAGCGCACAGCACGTACACAGGCGGATATGATGAGCTAAGAAATTCAGCTGCAGATGATGAACAATCATTAAAACTGCGGGAAGAACAGCTTGATGTGTCGAAGGAACGTGTACAAGCCGGAGAAGTTGAAGTCCAAAAGGACGTTGTAGAAGAACAAAAAACAATAAATGTACCTGTCGAGCATGAAGAAGTATATGTAGAAAGAAGAAAAGTGGATAATCCGGATGGCGCAGGCGTCTCACCAATCTCTGACAATGAAACAATCAGGATTCCTATTACAGAAGAGCGTGTGGAAGTCTCCAAAAAGCCCGTTGTCACCGAAGAAATTGTCGTAGGCAAACGGGAAGTTAAGGAAACACAGCAGGTCAAGGAACATCTTAAGAAAGAAGAAGTACATTTTGAGGGCAGCCGTGAACACATTACAGAAGATGAAGACTTAAATAGAAAAAGCAATAACCTATAATATAGAAGGGCCCTTCGAGGGAACCTCTTCATTTATGTTGGACAGCATCTAAATAGGCCTTCTCTCAAAGAGAAGGCCTATTCTATAGGGGCTTTAACTTGCCCTGTTTTCCTGCCAGGTTTCTTTTTTGCCGCGGGCAAGGAAAGCAAATGCAGCTACAAGAACAGCCACTGAAAGTAATGCGATAACAGTGCTGCCGGTAAATCCGATGACCAGATATCCAACAGCAGCGATTCCTGCTGATATCAATGCATATGGAAGCTGGGTCATAACATGATCAATATGGTTACACCCTGCCCCGGTCGAGGAAAGAATCGTTGTGTCGGAAATCGGTGAACAATGGTCCCCGAATACCGCACCCGCAAGGACAGCTGACATAGCCGGCAACAGGAGAGTAATATCTGTTGCAGCAGCAACGTCTCCTGCAATCGGAAGCAGGATGCCGAATGATCCCCATGAAGTCCCGGTACTGAATGCCATGATTCCAGCAATGACAAATAGTAAGAACGGAAGCCATGAAGTGCTCATATTAGAGCTTTCCACAATACCTGCCAGATATTTTCCGGTCTCCAGACGGCCGATTAAGTCAACAATCGCCCAGGCAAACAGTAGGATATAAACAGCGGGAAGCATTGATTTTACGCCTTCCCATACCCCTTTGCCAAAAACATTGGCATTAACGCCTTTCAAAATAAAGGCCTGGCGGAAGAATAACCCCAATGAAACCACTAGACCTACTAGACCTCCAAGGATAAGAGATTTTGAGACATCTGTATTCTCAAATATTTGTAAAATAGTCGCATTTCCTTCTACAGCCTGTGACCCTGTCCAAAGCATTGCACCAACTGTACCAGCGACAAGAGCAATAATCGGCCATACAAGATCTCCGACCGAGCCTTTTGAGCTTGTTGGGAGATCATCATTTAGTTCACCCGGCGCCGGCTTCTCGGGATCCATTACAAGCCCCTCCTCAGCCGCACGCTTTTCATGCACCCTCATTAGGCCAATTTCCAGGCCTCTTATTGCCACTATGAATACAATGGCAAGTGTAGCCCAAACATAAAGATTCATAGGAATCATTTGAATAAACGCTGAGAAAGCGGAATACTCGGTAACATTATGAGCAGCAAGGATTGTCCCAATCAGCGCAATAATGTATGCACCCCAGCTAGATACTGGTGAAATTACACAAACAGGGGCTGAAGTGGAGTCAATCAGGTATGCCAGTTTCGCACGTGATACGCGCTGGCGGTCTGTAATAGGACGTGAAATCTGACCGACTGCCAAAGCATTGAAATAGTCATCTATGAAAATAATAATACCTAAAACAGCTCCGACAATCTGTGCACCTGCACGGGTCTTGACCCGCTTCATTGCCCATTCCCCAAATGCGCGGCTTCCACCTGAAATAGATATAAATGCAGTAATAACACCTAATACAAGCAAGAAAAATATAATATACACATTCCAGGTGTTCAATGCTCCATCTGAAATAAAAATTGCTTTTACAGCATCCCATATAATACTGAATGTCTCAGTGATGCTGAAGTCAGCCAGCAATAATGCCGCTGTTACAATCCCCACTCCCAATGACAGCAATACGCGCCTGGTCAGGATAACCATAGCGATTGCTACCAAAGGCGGCAACAGGGAGAAAATCGTGTTAGTCATTTTTTGTCCTCCTCTTGTTTTTTGGACAACCGCAATGCGGCATGTCCGTTTTGCAATCAGGGGAACAACAAGGATGATGACAAAAACCAAAATAAAAAAAGAGTAACGATAGAGAAGAATCTATCATTACTCTTTTGAAGTAATTAGTTTCTCCATCACGATCTGTAGCTCCCCATTATGAAGGCTTTCAAAAAGTATATTCATACTTTCCCCACATAATGACAGTGTTACTCCTATTCGAAGTAACCCCAGCAAAAATAGTTCTGACTCACTACTCATGCTTCGGCAACATTCCCTTTCGGCTGCGATCGTCGTTGTCATCCTCACACAGCGTACTTATGAATCCTGCACCTCTACCCCATCGGATATGATAAGGTTTTTATGAAATTATAGTAGAATTTTATCAAAATACTAATCTATTTGCAAGCGTTATTGACCGGCTGGTATTTCTATTGATGGCGAGGTGCCCCTTCCGCCATTGTAAAATTGCGGAACCTTTCCTGGGTAAATGCCATAAGCAGCCAGCACATCCTCCTGTACTGTAATAATTTTGGTGGCAAAAGGAATGATAATTTGAACCTGCACATCCAGGCGGACCAGTACCTTCACTTCTACATTATTTATGCCGTGATCCTTTGTTTCAGTTATAAAATTGGAGGTAACAGAACCGACTGCATTGAATTTTATCGGTATCCGGGGACCCAGGTTACCAAGGAGTGCATTATTGGTTGCCTGGCCAAGCGGAACGTAATACACAATTCCGTTTGAGTGCCGCATTTCCTCCGTATTGATTTCCACGTCTGTAAAGGACTCCAAAGCATCCAAATCGCCCTTTTCCGCTTTCTTAATATTATCTTGAACCAGTTCTGTTACTTCTGCTTTAACTCTATTCAGCTTTTCCACGTTTATGCTGACAACGCCGCTCTCGCTTGCTTCAAACATATCTTCCAAATCCATTACATTAGTAATTTTTTTATTAATCGCATTGTTTATCACCAATGATGCAATTTTCCTTGTCTGTGAATCGGCATAGCTCATGAGTGTTGGCTTAAGCCCTTCATTGATAATCCAGAGGCCGGCAGCTGTTGAGATTACGAAGAATATAAAGGTCAAAAGAAATACATAGCGAAATGGAAGTGGGCCTTTCCGGGGCAGGCGGCCGCGAAATTTTGCCAAAACAAATCCCCCCTTTACAAGCTATATGTATGCTGTAAAGGAGGGAACTAGGCTCAAAAATCCAAAATAGTTTAGGACAGTCTAACGGGCAGAAAGCCCCCATTGATTAAAGTTCCACTTTATTGTTGTATTAGGGTCGTATCGCAGCCTGTAATAACAGAATTCAATTCAAGTCCTAAATCTGCCTCATATGGCTTTACATACCTGCCCTCTTCTTCAAGTATCCGAATGACAGGCCTGTCGCTAAGTCCCGGGTTCTGCCGGCAGACAACACCTTTTCTTCCATCATTCAGCTCGACCGTAACACCAATTGGATACACGGCTACTGCTTTTCGGAAAACTTCAATGACTTTCTTATCAAATAATTTCCCGGCACCTGCATACAGAACTTCCAGCCCTTCGTGAGGGAGCATAGCCTGCCTGTAAATGCGGTTGGATGTTACTGCATCAAATACATCCGCAATCGCAATTATTTTACCGAAATCATGAATCTCGCTCCCCTGGAGGCCGCGCGGATAGCCTGAACCATTTAATCTCTCATGATGCTGAAAGGCACAATGCGCAACAAGGAGAGGTATCGTCTCTACTTTTCTTAATATATTAAATCCATCTTCCGGATGCTTCTTAATTGATTCAAACTCTTCTGCTGTCAATTTACCCGGTTTCATAAGAATATCTGCAGGCACCTTCATCTTTCCGATATCATGAAGAATGGCACCCAGACCCAGAATTTCCAGCTCCTTTGGCAGGAGCTGAAGCTTCATCCCGATTGCCAAAGAATAGAGAGTCACATTGAGGGAATGTGTAAATATATAGTGATCATATGTATAAACGTCAGACAAGATCGTAAGAAGCTCTTTATTTCCCCTTATTTCAATAATCAGCTGCCGAATCAGCTCTGAGAGCCGCTTTGACGCATTCTCAATTACAAGTGAGGCGGACAACTCTTTATTTGCTTCTACTTCCTTTAGAACGGTTTCTATGGTTTTAATAGCCTGCTTGCGCATTTTAGGTGTCAGTGGGTCCCTATATTGGATATCCTCAGTGCGCAAATCTTTGATATACACATAGGTAATGCCCATTTCCTGCAATTTATTTATTAATATATCAGCCAGCTCCACACCTTCATGCAAAAGAACCTGACCCTTGTCATTATATATAGCTTTGGCCAAAACACTGCCAGTCTCAATTGTATTGGTTGCTGCTAATCTCATATGTATCTCCCATATCCTTTTTTCACTGCTATTTTATATTTCGGGAATTATTTGGTTTTATTTACATTATACGACAAAATTCCTGCATTGGCGGAAGTTCTTATCAAAAGAAGCGATTTTTTAGTAAATTCCGATTATTTTTGCTGTGCCTGCCTTTAATCCGGACTGCTTTTTTAGTCAATTATCTATTTATGTGCGGATAGCCTTACTTTATGTGCGGATAATGTTTTTTCTGTGCGGATAGCCTTACTTTATGTGCGGATAATGTTTTTTCTGTGCAGATAGCCGACTTTTATGTGCGGATAAATAATTTTATGTGAGAATATCCATTTTTGCCTACGCTCTATACCTGTCCCATGCTGTACACTTTTTCCGCTTTTCGAGACTGTCGCCTTAGCTTCCTGGACGCCCCGCTACTTCTGCTAGATCACACCCATCAAAAAAAGACATGCCTCTTAAGGGCATGCCTTTAAATCATTTTGAGAAGTGCTTCTTTCCCGATCGTTCCTTTGACAATGCCCAGTTCCTCGGCTTCATAAGTGACAGATTCAAGCGGGGCATTTAACAGTTGATCTATCGTTTTTACACCAACAGCCCTGCCGGCAATTACTTTGCGGTCCTTAAGCTTCTCATTCAGCAAAGCTACATCCAGGGCTCCGCACATGATATACCCTTTATCATTTGTCACCACCAGCAGATTAGTCTTAGGCAGCTGCACCGAAACACTCAAAAAAGTGTGACCACCTATATCAATCGGCTTCAAATCAATCATACCTGCACCCACTCCTTTCCTTTTCCCTTACACAATATGTACGGACATGGGAAAGGGTGAACGGTGAACGGTGACAGGCACCTATACCAGTTGG
Source organism: Cytobacillus firmus (assembly GCF_023715565.1). Lineage (GTDB taxonomy): Bacteria > Bacillota > Bacilli > Bacillales > Cytobacillaceae > Cytobacillus > Cytobacillus firmus_C. The sequence goes on from NZ_JAMBOJ010000013.1 coordinate 55,151, forward strand.
CTGAAGTGGTATAGGTGCCTGTCACCCGGTTTAAAATAAATCCAGCTGTCTGGGAGCGAGCTGCTGATATTCGATATCGAGCATTTTGATCATTTGTTTAGCATTGTCTGCTGCGTCACCGCCGGAGTTGTTGTTGAAGACGACGAATACATTTTTGCATGTTTTCTCGAGATTTTTTAGATGTTCTGCCCATTCTGCCAGTTCTCTTTCGTTATAGCGGTACAGATAGCGGACCTCCCGCCAGTTGTCCGCATTCTTTTTTTGCCAGCCGTGAATGTTACGGCCATGAAACCGAACAAGAACCTTATCAGGACTGGTTGTTTCCAGGACCATTGGAATAGAACCCTCACCGGCTTGAGGTTCGTCACAGATGCTGTGAATCCAGTCTTCCTCTTTCATAAAGCTTAGCGTGCCTTCCCTAAACTCCGGCCGAAACCAAGATTGATGCCTGAACTCCAGGGCACAGGGGATCTCCCCCATCTGCTCCCTGCACCAGCGAAGGTAATCGACATTGGCCTTTTTGCAGTCGAACCATGGCGGGAATTGAAACAGCACCATAGCCAGTTTGCCGGATTCGATATATGGCTCCAATGAATCTTTAAACGCCTCAAACATTTCATCTTTGCTTTCAAATGGGATTTCGCCTCTCTGGTGCCCAGTCATGCCCTGATAGGCTTTTACAATGAATTGAAACCCATCAGGGGTGTCTTTTACCCATTTCACGGAGTTGCGTTTTGGCTGCACAGCATAAAATGCAGAGTCCACCTCGACGGCCGGGAAATGGCCGGCGTACTCCTTTAATTTATCTCTTGGCGAGATGGAGCCTGTATAAAGACTGTCATGATCGCCCCAGCCTGTTACGCCTATGATAATCATTGAAACACCTCCGATTGGCTTTAGTCTTTACAAATTAAAATGAAAACTAAATTAGCATTTATCAAAGTGATATATCTTCACTTTAACAGTTTAATCATCACTTTTCCAAAGATAGAAAGAACCTATTTTATATTTAAAAACCCGCTTACCATAGCCGGTAAACGGGTTCATTAATATATCTATTAACCGATAGAACCTTCCATTTCAAACTTGATCAAGCGGTTCATCTCTACTGCATATTCCATTGGAAGCTCTTTCGTAAATGGCTCGATGAAGCCCATTACGATCATTTCTGTTGCTTCTTCCTCAGAAACTCCACGGCTCATAAGGTAGAAAAGCTGTTCTTCTGAAACCTTTGAAACCTTCGCTTCATGCTCAAGAGAGATGTTGTCGTTCAGGATTTCATTGTAAGGAATCGTATCTGAAGTTGACTGGTTATCCATGATTAGCGTATCGCATTCGATGTTGGCACGTGCACCTTCCGCTTTACGGCCGAAGTGAACGATTCCGCGGTATGTTACTTTACCGCCCTGCTTGGAAATCGATTTTGATACAATTGTTGAAGAAGTGTTTGGTGCAAGGTGAATCATTTTCGCACCTGCATCCTGGTGCTGCCCTTTACCAGCTAATGCAATGGAAAGGGTCATACCGCGTGCGCCTTCTCCTTTAAGAATAACTGCCGGATATTTCATTGTCAGTTTTGAACCGATGTTTCCGTCAATCCATTCCATTGTTGCGTTTGATTCACAAACCGCACGTTTCGTAACCAGGTTAAATACGTTATTTGCCCAGTTCTGAATGGTAGTATAACGGCAATATGCGTCTTTTTTGATGATGATTTCAACAACCGCACTGTGAAGTGAGTTGGTTGTGTAAACAGGTGCTGTACAGCCCTCTACGTAGTGTACATGTGCGCCTTCATCAACAATGATTAATGTACGCTCAAATTGCCCCATGTTCTCAGAGTTAATGCGGAAATATGCCTGCAATGGCGTATCAACCTTAACCCCTTTAGGAACATAGATGAACGATCCTCCAGACCAAACTGCTGAGTTCAATGCAGCGAACTTGTTGTCTGTCGGAGGGATAACCTTTGCCCAGTGCTCACGGAAGATATCTTCATTTTCGCGAAGAGCTGAATCTGTATCCTTGAATACGATTCCCTTTGCCTCAAGGTCTTCCTGCATATTATGGTAAACAACCTCTGATTCATACTGTGCAGAAACACCGGCAAGATACTTCTGTTCAGCTTCAGGAATACCCAATTTATCAAATGTCTGTTTGATTTCTTCAGGAACCTCATCCCAAGAGCGTTCAGTTTTTTCAGAAGGCTTTACATAATACGTAATTTCATCAAAGTTTAATGACGCTAAATCTCCGCCCCATTGCGGCATAGGCATGTTATAGAAATGGTCCAGTGATTTTAAACGGAAGTCAAGCATCCATTGTGGCTCTTCCTTCAATTTTGAAATCTCTTCAACAATTTCTTTTGTCAAACCGCGTTTTGATCGGAAAATGGAAACGTCTTTATCGGCAAAACCATACTTATAATCGCCGATCTCAGGCATTTTTTTTGCCATCGTCGTATTCCTCCATTCATATTGGAAAGGGTTAACCCCCTACCAATTCATAGTTTTTAAGCACACAAGACAGACGAAAAAGTTTTCAATCAAACGTTTGATTGATTATTCCTGTTCTTCTTTCGTGCTCACGCCTTTTTCCATTGCTTTCCATGCCAAAGTGGCGCATTTGATTCGGGCAGGAAATTGGGAAACTCCTTGAAGAGCTTCGATATCGCCAAGATCCAAATCATCTTCATCATATTCTTTTCCCAGCATCATGTCAGAGAAAACTTTGGAAAGCTTTAAGGCTTCTTCAATATTTTTACCCTTGATCGCCTGGGTCATCATGGAAGCTGAGGACATTGAGATGGAACATCCTTCGCCTTCAAATTTCGCATCAGCTACTATACCGTCCTCAAGCTTCAGCGTCAATTGAATACGGTCCCCACAAGTAGGGTTATTCATATTGATCGTCAAGCTGTCATCTTCAAGTACCCCTTTGTTACGAGGGTTTTTATAATGATCCATTATAACCTGGCGGTAAAGGGTATCTAAATTTTTAGAAGACATCGCTGAAATACTCCTTTGTTTTGACAAGCCCTGAAACAAGCTTATCAATATCTTCTTCCGTATTGTACAGGTAGAAGCTTGCACGTGCAGTTGCCGACACCTTAAGCCACTTCATGAGCGGCTGTGCACAATGATGGCCGGCGCGGACTGCAATTCCTTCTGCGTCCAATACAGTAGCCACATCATGTGGATGAACATCATCTATATTAAACGTAACAAGACCTGCGCGTTTCGAGGCTTCTTTAGGCCCATATATGGTCATTCCGTCTATAGTAGACATTTTCTCCATAGCATAAGCGGCCAGCTTGTGCTCGTATGCCTCGATTTCGTCCAGGCCAATTTGCTCAAGGAAATCAATAGCAGCTCCAAGTCCAATGGCACCTGCAATAATTGGCGTTCCTCCTTCGAATTTCCACGGAAGTTCCTTCCATGTCGATTCATAGAGGCCGACAAAGTCGATCATTTCACCGCCAAATTCAACCGGCTCCATTTTTTCAAGGTGCATTTTCTTTCCGTATAGAACACCAATGCCGGTAGGGCCGCACATCTTATGGCCGGAAAAAGCAAGAAAATCACAATCCAGATCCTGAACATCAATTTTCATATGCGGAGCGCTTTGAGCACCATCCACTACCATGATTGCGCCATTTTCATGAGCGATTTTTGCAATTTCCTTAATCGGATTCATCACACCCAGGACATTCGATACCTGCATGATCGATACAATCTTCGTATCAGCCGTAACAGTTGTTCTGACATCCTCAAGAGAAATAGTTCCGTCTTCCTGCAGAGGAAGGTACTTTAATGTGGCACCCGTCTGTTTCGCAACCTGCTGCCAAGGAATAATATTGCTGTGGTGCTCCATATAGGAGATCACAATTTCATCTCCTTCAGACAGGTTAGCGCGTCCGTAGCTTGCTGCCACTGTATTGATGGAAGTTGTTGTTCCTCTTGTGAAAATAACTTCCTCAGTAGACTTCGCATTAATGAATTTCCGCACCTTTTCCCTGGCGCCTTCATAGCCATCGGTTGCTCTTGTGCCCAGCGTATGGACGCCTCTATGAACATTCGAATTATATTCCCGGTAGTATTTATCAATCGCCTCAATTACCGGAACAGGCTTTTGGGAAGTAGCAGCACTGTCCAGATAAACAAGAGGATTTCCATTGACTTCCTGATCCAGGATGGGAAACATTTGCCGAATCTCACGGGCATTCATTATTTTACTTTCCTTTCAATAACGGCAGTCAGCTGCTTTTTAACGCCTTCGATTGGAAGAGCATTAACAACAGGTGCCAGGAAGCCGTGTATAACAAGACGTTCAGCCTCTTTTTGGGAAACACCGCGGCTCATTAGATAATATAGCTGCAATGGATCCACACGGCCAACTGAAGCTGCGTGTCCTGCTGTTACATCATCTTCATCGATTAATAAAATAGGGTTAGCATCCCCACGCGCTTTTTCGCTTAACATCAGTACGCGTGACTCCTGCTCGGCATTTGACTTGGAAGCTCCATGCTCAATTTTGCCGATTCCATTAAAGATGGATGAAGCAGAGTCTTTCATAACCCCATGCTTTAAAATGTAGCCTTCGGAGTTCTTTCCGAAATGCACTACTTTCGTTGTAAAGTTTTGAGTCTGTTCTCCGCGTCCTACCACAACTGTCTTAGTATCGCCAAAAGAACCGTCTCCAACAAGGTTCGTTGTATTGTCTGAAACTGTATTGCCATCGTTCATTAATCCAAGAGCCCATTCAATACGGGCATCACGGCCTGCAACCCCGCGGCGGTTCACATAAGCTGTAGTTCCTTTAGCAAGCGTGTCAACTGCACCATACTGCACTCGTGCATTGGCACCTGCAATGACCTCTGTAACAATATTGAAGATGCCGTTTGCTTCCTCAACTACAGAAATATAGTTTTCCACGTAAGTAACTGAGCTGTTATCATCAGCTACAACCAATACATGGTTGAACAGGTTTGCCTCTTTATCATCATGAATATATACAGCCTGAATCGGAGCTGAAATTTCCACATTTTTTGGAACGTACAAGAACGCTCCACCGTTTAAAAGAGCCGCATGCAAAGAGGTTAAACGGTGTTCGTCCGTTTTAACGCCATCCTTCATAAAATATTTCTGAAGGAGCTCACTGTGTTCTCTTGCCGCTGTAAAGATGTCTGTGAAAATAACACCTTTTTCCTGCAGTTCTTTAGATACAGTCAAATGCGTTGGTCTATTATTGCGTTGAATATATAAATTTTGATCTCCAGCTTCTGTATCAATCAGATTTCTAACATCCTCAGGAAGATCGTTTAGAGACGCAAAGTCTTCGCTTCCGACAATATGCTTTTCGAACTGTGTGAAGTTCCATTTATCTATTTTCGTTTTATCAGGCTTTGGCATTGGCAGGCTTTCCGCGTCTGCAAGCGCATTTAGACGGAGTTCTGTCAGCCATGCCGGCTCGCCCATATCTTTTGAAAAGGAAGTAACATATTCCTTATCAAATGGTAGTTTTATTTCCGTTGTCATAGTGATCCCCCTAACGCTTACGCTTCTTGCCCAACTGTTTCGTCTTCAATGCCCAATTCTTTCTTAATCCAGTCATATCCTTCAGCTTCTAAGCGCTGTGCAAGCTCCGGTCCGCCTGATTTTACAACGCGGCCTTGCATCATCACGTGAACATGGTCAGGTGTGATGTAGTTAAGAAGGCGCTGGTAGTGTGTGATGATTAAGCATCCGAACTCTTCACCGCGCATTTCGTTGATTCCTTTTGAAACAACTTTCAATGCATCGATATCCAAACCGGAGTCGATTTCATCCAGGATAGCCATTTTAGGTTCAAGCATCATTAATTGAAGAATTTCATTGCGCTTCTTTTCTCCGCCTGAGAAACCTTCATTAAGATAACGCTGAGCCATGTCAAGATCCATTTCCAGGAACTCCATCTTGCTGTCCATTTTGCGGATAAATTTCATAAGAGAAATTTCATTTCCTTCTTCAAGGCGGCTGTTAATTGCAGAACGTAAAAAATCGGCATTTGTTACGCCGCTGATTTCACTTGGATATTGCATTGCAAGAAAAAGTCCGGCACGTGCGCGCTCGTCAACTTCCATTTCAAGAACATCTTTACCATCCAATGTGATGCTGCCCTGTGTTACTTCGTATTTCGGATGCCCCATGATAGCAGAAGATAAAGTAGATTTACCTGTACCGTTCGGCCCCATGATTGCGTGAATTTCTCCGCCTTTAATCTCAAGGTTAACACCTTTTAGTATTTCTTTTCCCTCAATAGCAACATGAAGGTCTTTAATTGTAAGTACTGATCCTGCCATAATATATACCTCCGTCAATAAAAGAAGATTTGTAAATCGGTTTCATCCGCAAATCTCTATTCTCATTTTATTCTCATTACAATCTTATAACAAATCAAATATCATAGCAACTCTTTGAGACCATTAACAAACTTTTCAAACGAAAATGTTTAGAAAGCCTGCAGATATAGATTTTATCATATAAATTTCTTGTCATCAAAGAGTGAATTACCGGATACCAGCATGTCCTGTCTATTTTTTCCCGGTACTGCATTTTCATGTATTGCAAAAAGAAAACCAGTGCATCATTGGCACTGGTTACTATTTACTTCATTATTATATATACCTATGACTTAGGAATGAATTTTTCTTTCAAGATCTGCAACTAAGCGCTGGCTTTGAAGATAATCTTCTTCACGTCTTTTTTCAACTTCCATTCGAATATCATGTTTCCGGCTGTACACTTCATATCCAACTCCATGGGCAGCTTGCATAGCTTTTTCCATTTCACTCGTGTAGTTCAGCTGTAACTGACTGATAATGAATCAATCCTTTCGGTTTTTATGCTTTTCAGCATTTGTATTACATCTAAAATCTTAACACTCACACTATACCCCGCACAAAGCGGAAAAAACCTGATTTTATTAGCAAAATAAGGAATGAGATCCGGTGAAACGCTTTCATGCTTCCCATCCTTAGAATACTGGCCGAATGCTCTGGATTAATGGTTGGTTGTATAAATTTTCTGAAAAATATTTAATCTAAGAGAAAACTCCCGCTATCAAGCAGGAGTTTATTTTCAGTGATTTTGCTGATTCAATTCGGTCATGGCCTCCTGGACTAGTGTAACCGCCTGGCTCATGGCAGCTCCGCCACCAAAAGCTGCTGTTACTCCTACTGCTTCAAGAATCTCTTTTTCAGACGCCCCTTGGTCAATGCAGCCTTTCGTGTGGTAGATAATACAGTATTCATCCTGAGAATATAAACTGATTCCGAGCGCAATCAGCTGCTTCTCTTTTTGGGATAGTACACCTTCTTTAAAGCATGCTTCTGTAAAAGCATTATAATGCTGTGCCAAATCGGGCATTTTTTCAGTAAATATACCTAATCCGACTTTATAATCATGCAGGGCTTCTTCTATTGAGTTTGAAGGTTCATGATAATGTTCCATCGGTCTCCACTCCATTTCAAATAGTATCAAGGTTAGTATGTTTGATTGCTTTTCAATCTATACTGCTGGAAGCTGGGTTGCTGAAATACAAAAAAAACAGGCGCTGTGAACGCCTGCATTTCTGCTTTATTCAGATACCGGCACAACAGCACCTTCATATTTTTCAAGAATGAAATCCTGGATTTCTTTTGAACGAAGCACTTCAACCAGAGCTTTAATTCCTTCTTTTTCTTCATCACCTGTGCGTACTGCAATTACATTCACATATGGTGAATCTTTGTCCTCAATAGCAATTGAATCTTTAAGAGGATTTAATCCTGCATCAATTGCATAGTTGGAATTAATCAGAACTGCATCTCCTTCTCCATTATTGTAGATCTGAGGAAGAAGTGATGCTTCGTATTCAGTATCAAACTCTAATTTTTTCGGATTATCTTTAATATCTTCTAATGTTGCTTCTGTTTTTTCAACATCTTCATTTAAAGTGATAAGTCCCTCATTTTCAAGCATGGAAAGGATGCGGCCATGATCTGCGACTGAGTTGCTCATGATGATTGTTGCACCCTTAGGAAGCTCCTCGAGATTCTTGTACTTTTTGGAATACACTCCGATTGGTTCAATATGAATTCCGCCTGCATTCGTAAAATCATATCCATGCTCAGCCTTTTGTGACTCAAGATAAGGAATGTGCTGGAAGTAGTTTGCATCAAGCTCTTTAGATTCTAGAGCCTGGTTAGGCAATACATAATCTTGGAATGTTACAACATCAAGTTCAAATCCTTTTTCTTCAAGTAACGGCTTTGCTTCGTCAAGAATTTCAGCATGAGGGATATTGGAAGCCCCCACTGTAATCTTTTTGCTATCTTTACTATTTCCGCCTTCACCGGATTTGCCGCCTTCTTCTGAAGTGCCGCAAGCTGCAAGTACAAGTGCAACCGCCAGTGCAAAAGCAAGTGATAACCATTTTTTCATGTAAATCTCTCCTTATCGTTTGTCTAATTTAGTTGTAATGATATCTCCAATAAACTGGATAATAAATACGATGATTAAAATAATAACGGTCGCCATAAGCGTCACATCACTACGGCTCCGTTGGAATCCTTCCAGATAAGCCAGATTTCCAAGTCCCCCGGCACCGATAACACCAGCCATTGCCGTGTAGCCAACCAGCGCTATAGCTGTCACGGTAATTCCCGAAACAAGGGCAGGCATTGATTCCGGAAGCAGAACTTTCCAGATGATCGTGCTTGTTTTTGCACCCATTGACTTGGCAGCTTCAATTACCCCTTTGTCAATTTCCCTCAAGCCAATTTCCACCATTCGAGCATAAAACGGGGCAGCACCAATAATTAATGCAGGCAGTGCTGCATCCTCCCCAATCATTGTTCCAAGCAGAAACTTAGTAAATGGGATTAATAACACAATCAGAATGATAAATGGAATCGAACGGAATACATTGACGAAAGCTGAGATAATTTTATTGATTGCTGCATTTTCCCAGATATTCCCCTTTGAGGTCAAAAAGAGCAGCAGCCCCAAAATCGCTCCTAAAATAAAGGTTGCAATAACAGAAATAGTTGTCATATAGAGAGTCTCTACAGTAGCTTCCCACATGGAGTCCCATTTTACATTTGGAGACCATTCATTAAGCATTGGAAATCACCTCCACGCCCACCTGCTGAGAATGGATATATTCGATCGCTTTTGCAACTTCCTCTGCTTCTCCATCAACATGGATGAATAAGGTACCGTAAGAACCATTCTGCGTCTGGGAAATCTTTCCCTGAAGGATATTAACTGTTACCTGGAAGTGACGGATCAGGTTTGTAATCAATGGCTGTTCAGCTGATTCACCGACAAATCCTAATTGGACTACTTTTCCTTTAGGATACAAATCGACCAGATGATCAATTGTTTCCTTCGTTTCTTCCGGCTCTGTCACCTGCTGGACAAACCGTTTTGTAATCCCTGCTTTGGGATTCTTAAACACATCCAATACAGGACCGATTTCCACAATGCGTCCGCCTTCCATAACAGCAACCCGATGGCAGATTTTACGGATCACGTGCATTTCATGAGTTATAAGGACAATGGTTAAGCCCAGCCGTTCATTGATGTCTACGAGCAGCTCCAAAATGGAATCCGTTGTCTGAGGATCAAGGGCAGATGTCGCTTCATCACAAAGGAGCACTTTGGGATTGTTGGCAAGAGCTCTGGCAATTCCGACCCTTTGCTTTTGACCGCCGCTCAGCTGAGATGGGTAGGCATCTTCCCTGCCTTCCAGACCGACGAGTTTAATGAGCTCGTCTACTCTTTTGAGCCTTTCCTGCCGGGAAACACCTGCGATTTCAAGCGAAAATGCTATATTTTCTCTTACTGTTCTTGACCATAACAGGTTGAAATGTTGGAAAATCATGCTTATTTCCTGACGAGCTTTTCTCAGCTTGCTTCCCTTTATCTTTGAAACCTCATTACCTGCTACAGTAACACTGCCATGTGTAGGAATCTCCAGCCCATTCAGCATGCGGATTAGGGTGCTTTTACCTGCACCGCTATATCCGATAACACCGAATATTTCTCCTTCTTTCACCTCCAGGTTAACCTCATCTACTGCTTTAACCTGGCCTTTATTTGAAGAAAATATCTTCTGTACATCTTTTATAGTAATCAACGTGATAGTCACCTCTTTTATCGAAAGATACAGATAATAATTAATAGACTGCTTTTATTCCCTTATCTTTTACTCCTCATAGGCTTTCATGCGCAAAAGCAAAAATGCCTTTCTGCAGATGAGCAGAAAGGCATAAAGAGATTTAGTCCTTTCTCTCATCTATCAAAGCTATGCTTTGAGTGAATTGGCACCATTTCAACTAATTGACGGTTGCCGGGCTTCATAGGGCACTTCCCTCCACCTCTCTTGATAAGAGCGTTACGTTCTATATTCAATTAATACTTTAAATGAATTAAGCAGTTTTATAATTACTTTTGCTATCATATCATAGCCATTAAAAAGGTGTCAACGATGAAATTTCAAACTTTCGGAATAAAGCGAATGGGAAATTTCCCTTTATGCTTTTGCGGCAATTGATGTGAGACCTGCAGCTGCTTCTATCGCCTGTTCCAGATCTTCAATCAGATCTTCTGCATTTTCGATGCCGATCGAAATCCGAATTAGATCCTCCGATACTCCCGCAGCCTTTAAACCTTCCTCATCCAGCTGCTGATGAGTCGTGCTTGCAGGGTGAATAATCAGGCTCTTTGCATCCCCGACATTTGCCACATGCGCCCACAGCTGCAGGCTATTGATCAGCTTTGCTCCAGCCTCTCTTCCCCCAGCAATTCCAAATACAGCCACTGCCCCAGCTCCTTTGGGCAAGTATTTATCTGCCAATTCTTTGTCCGGATGACCTTCGTGACCTGGATAGAGCACCCAATTAACGGCCGGATGGGCATCCAGATATTCCACTACCTTTTTGGTATTGGCAACGTGCTCCTTCATTCTCACATGAAGAGTTTCAAGCCCCAATGTGAACTGGAAGGCACTTTGCGCACTCATTGCAGGCCCTAAGTCTCTTAACAGCTGTACCCGTGCTTTGATTATATAAGCAGCTTCTCCTATTGCTTCGCTATAGACAATATCATGGTAGCTCGAATCAGGCTCTGTAAAGCCCGGAAACTTCGGAGAATTCCAGTCGAATTTTCCGCCGTCTACTATAACTCCCCCCATTGTGGTTCCATTGCCAAGCAGCCATTTTGTCGCAGAGTGTATGACAATGTCAGCGCCGTGTTCTATAGGCCTGCAAAGATATGGTGTAGCAAAAGTGTTATCCACAATCAGTGGCACACCGTTTTCATGTGCAATTGCGGCAACCTTTTCAATATCCAGGATTTTCAGGCTCGGGTTTCCAATTGTTTCAGCGAAGACAGCCTTTGTTTTTTCTGTAATGGCACTCCGGAAGTTTTCGGGATCCTTTGGATCGACCAGTTTCACCTTTATACCATATTTGGGAAGTGTAACTGCAAATAGATTATAGGTACCCCCATATAAATTGGATGCGGCAACAATTTCATCACCGGCTTCGGCAATATTTAAAATGGCAAGTGTAATGGCAGACTGTCCGCTGGCAAGAGCCAGTGCGCCCACTCCTCCTTCAAGCAGGGCCACTCTTTCCTCAAATACACTGACAGTGGGATTATGTATCCTGCTATAGATATATCCCGGCTCTTTCAGGGCGAAGAGGTCTGCAGCGTGATCTGTATTCTTGAACTGGTAAGCATTATTCTGATAAATCGGAACCGCTCTCGCGCCAGTTACAGGGTCAGGCTTCAGCCCCCCATGTACTCCAATTGTTTCAAAGCGGTAATTTTTCTGTTTGTCCGTCATCGCTATCTCTCCTCTATAAAAATGTTTGTATTTCATTTCTTAAAAGCAGAAAAACCCTCTTCATAAGAAGAGGGCTGTATCGACTCTTCTTATCTTCCAGAGCATTCTGCTCTGCTGGATTTAGCACCGTGTACTTTACCGGTTGCCGGGCTTCACTGGGCCAGTCCCTCCGCCTCTCTTGATAAGAATATTCAGTTAATTAAATATTAAAATGATATTATCATACTATTAAAAAAACGGTCAAGTATTGTGCAGTGAAATTTTCCCTAGACAGAAAAAAGATTCGAGCAGCAACTTATTTCTGTATGTGGTTTCCATCAAAATTTCATTTCGGGAGATGGCATCTCTTAATATTACTTCTCCTGTAATCAGTGACAGTACAGCTTCTTCCGATCCCGAGATTTCCAAATCAAAGTGGCCGGTGTGGCTCGCCTTCCGTATTTCCCCATTCGAAATCTTTAATGGAATGCAAATATTTCCCGCTATAATACGCAAAGAAAAGTTTGATTTTCTTAAGAAAAATCCCAGATGCCCTTTAGTCTTTAATTCCCGGATGAATACATCAGGTAAATCCCTCACAGTCTCACCTCTTTTAATGGGTTCGATTGCTTTAGTATTCAGTAATAAAGAGCTTTAGTCCTTTATTTTTCATTCGACAAAATCCGAAAGGCAATGACTCTAATTGGCATTGCCCTTTCATTTCCCGAGAAATATGTCAGATCATATTATTTTTATGGAGGCGGCTGCAGTTTTTGTCTTTTTATAGCCTCTGAATACAAAGAAAAAGTAGAGAGAGCCAATCAAGTATAAAGAAGCTGTAATGGTGAATACGAGTGCATATCCCCAATAATCTCCATATCTCATGACGATTCCTGTTGAAACCGGGCCCATTACAGCCCACCCCAGATTGAACACCATCTGATTGATTGAGTTTGCCAGCCCTTTCATCGAATCACTTACCTTTGACATCATCAATGACATTTGTATAGGATTCCCGGCATTCATCAACGCCTGCCGGAACAAAAAGCCGATAGCAGCCAGCCAAAGGTTTTCAGTATAAGCGGTTAAAAGCAGGAAAGGAAGTGACATGAGCTGCAGGATCACAACGGCTTTAACCTCTCCCACTTTTCTTACCACAAGCGGTCCGATAATCATGGCAAAGGCCGTGGCAGCCTGCCCTAATGAAATAATCATGCCAATAGTTGAATTGGATGCTTCAAAGCGGTCAGCGAAATATAGATTCAGATATGGAATAACAAGCCCAGCGCCAATTCCAATTAGAAGCTGAGCAAAAGCAAACATCGCGATAATTTTCACACCATCATGTTTAGCTGAGAGATTCTTGAATGACCAGCCTTTTATGCTCTTTGCATCTTGTTGATCTTTCGAAACCTCTGCGAAACGCAAAATTGGAAATAAGCCGGCTATGAAAAACACACTTCCAATCAGAAGGGTAATGCGAATGCTTGTGAGCTGATCCGTAAACAAAGAAAATACATCCGTGAAGATGCCACCGCTTAAGTTCCCGATCACATTTGCTCCCGTCATTATAGCAAAATGAATACTGAATAAATGAACCCTTTGGTCGGCCTTTGAATTTTCAGCCATCCATGGTATGGCGGATACCTGAAGAAAGGCTGTTGTCAGCCCGGTCAAAAATGCAAATACAATCAGGAGTTCCTGCATGTCAACCAAACTTCTGAAGAGCATAACTGCACCTGTTGCAACTGCACCAAACATCATCGCTTTTTTTCTGCCAATTCGGTCGCTAGCGACCCCTGCCGGCACAAGAATCAGTGCTGTCGCGAGAGCTGTCATGGATATAATTTGTCCATTAACACTTTCTGAGTAGCCGAGCTCCCTTATGTAGAAATTATAGATGACCATGAATATCCCAAAACCAATTTGTGTAAGGATATTCGCCATAAAAGCCAATTTAATGTTGCGGTTATAGCCGTTAAACTGACCAGCCCACTCCCTGTAGAATGCCATGCGGATACCTTCCTGCACTGTATGACTTATATTTCGATTCCCTAAGTATCATATCCTTTCGGAATAGATTTGTAAATATATTTCGAATAGTGAAAAGACGTTTTTAAAACATGCAAAAAACCAGGCTGCTTCGCTCCTGGTTTTTGCTAATCGATGCTTCTGACTTTCTCCAATAAATAGGGTACGGATCGGAAGGCATATAATTTTTCATGTAAAGTTCCTTTTCTGAAGATGAGGAGGCACGGTACGCTTTCCACTCCCCACTTTTCAGCCAATTGCGGCATATAATTTAAGTCCGCTTTCCCCATTTTTTGATCTGGCAGCAATTGTTCTGTAACTGCCAGCATTTTTCCTGCCATTTGGCAGGTTCCGCACATAGGCGTATACATATAGAGAAGAATCATCTCTTCTCCGCTAAGTGCTTCCTCAATGTCCTGCTGCGACCATTCCTGCATTTTATCATCCTTACTCTATCTGTCCAGATATTGTGTATAAACGTCAATGTTAGCACCCAACAGCACTGTTGCCAAATGGTGTTCCGGTGCTGTTGCTACTTCTCTGTACATTCTATCGATGTATAGATGCTCTGCCTCTGGAAATTCCCTTTTGAATTGTTTTCTCAGCTTTTCACCTGCTGAATCTGCATCTACCAATATATATACATCCTTATCAAACAGCGTGTCAATTAATTCATCCAGTTTGGTAATGCTTATTGTTCCATTTGTGCAGATAATTTCAACGTGCTCTCTTATTATACTTTTAACCTTTGTTTTATCTGACTTTCCTTCGACAATTATCACTTTTTCCGGAATTCCATCGTTCATCGTCATCACCTGAAAGGAGTTATTTTGAAACTGTTCGTTAAATTTTTGGTTTTATCTTAGGCTCTTTTCGCATAAATTGTTGTTTTATGCTTATCAATATTGTCCGTTGATTGCAGCGGGAGGATGCTCAGCGAACCACGGGGCAGGCGGTGAGCATCCTCGACGCTACGGGTCTGTGGGGTCTCACCTGTCCCGCTACTCCCGTAGGAATTTGATAATGATACCTTGAGTAAACACCGCAAGAAGAAAATGCGAATGCATTTTCGAGGATCTCGCACCAACAGACTTTTTAAGAAAACAGTCATATCTTAATATATTCATTATTCTCGGTTATGGTGTGAATCTCCTGCCCATTTTGAAGGTTGGGCCTGCGCTGATTTATATATTCCTTACCGGTAGGAAAGGAAATGTTTTCGAAGAAAAGGATTTTTTAAAAAGACCTATTTCATTGTATGCCCGCTCAAATTGCTTTAGCCTATTAAATAAACAGCGGAAGTCATTCCGCTGTTTACAGTAATCAGCACCAGCCTCCTTCGTCACAGTCTGTGTAGCGCGCTTGCGCTTGATCCGGAACGGAGACATTCTGGTATATTTTTTGGTGTTCGGTTTCAAAATGATGGGACAAGTTGAAAGAAGAGCCTTCCGGAAGGCTGATTTGTCCAATTCTTTCGTTTTCAAGGTAAAGATCTATCCCTTTATTGTTAAGTTTGCCGACAACCCGGTCAGTTATATCGATTTTCTGCTGCTTCAGTGTCATAGGTAATCATTCCTTTCATGCATCTGGGTACCCATAGTTTTGCCCTGTCCCTGTAAAAGAAAAATAGCAATTAAAGGTAAGAACAAAAAAGATGAAACTGGAAATGATATACCCCTAAAAAAACACAAAAACCGGTTCGGAAGTGAACCGGCTTTCAAATTAGTCTTCGTTTGTCATTTCTTCATATTGCTCAGCAGTCATCAAGCTTTCTACTTCGCTCAAATCTGAAGGTTCCACCACAACCATCCATGCTTTTTCATATGGAGATTCGTTTACGAACTCAGGGTTGTCGTTAAGGTCTTCATTTACTTCAACCACTTTACCGCTTAGAGGCGCATAAAGTTCAGAAACTGTTTTTACAGATTCTACGCTTCCGAATGGTTCGTTGGCACTTAGCTCATCGCCAACTTCTGGAAGCTCAACGAATACGATGTCACCAAGTTCTGATTGCGCGAAATGCGTAATCCCAATGCGGACTTTCCCATCTTCTGTTTTTACCCACTCATGCTCTTCTGAATAACGTAATTCTTTTGGTGTGCTCATTATGTATCCCTCCATATTAATATTTCAATTTATGATCAGTAAATCGATCTCATGGTTAATGATGGCATCCAGCTATTAGGAAAGCCATGTCTTTTTATATTCCTCTTCTTTGAAGCCAACTGTTACTTTCTCTCCATCTGTCAGCAGCGGTCGCTTGAACAGCATTCCGTCTGTTGCCAAAATGTCGAGCAGCTCTTCATCTGAAGAGGTTTTTACTTTGTCCTTCAAGCCGAGCTCCCGATATTTTTGGCCACTCGTATTAAAGAACTTCTTTAGTTCCAAACCGCTCTTTTTATAAAGCGCTTCAAGTTCGCTTCGAGAAGGCGGATTCTCTGTTATATGTATTTCTTCATAGGACAAATTATGTTCGTCAAGCCATTTCCTGGCCTTACGGCATGTCCCGCATTTAGGATACCAATAAAAAGTCAACGCCATTTTTTCACCACCCATTTTAACAAATTCAGGCTCATCCAAAATTGCTGCCTTTTAATTGAATAGTAACATAAAAGGGTGACAAAGCATAACATTGATCACCAATTTAATATTCGACATTTTTCTATTTGTTCCTGCATGCCGGAACAAGTTTTTGAAAGGATATTTCACAAAAATAAAGCCCCCTTCATCGAAAGGGAGCTAAGTCAGTTTAAACTGTAAAACGTTCCGCGTCGATCAGTTTTTCTGATGCTTCACGCTTCTTTGTAATCACGTTGACTGGCGTGTGGCGTGTGAATTTGCGCAGTGCGGACATCATCATGCGCAGAGCATCGCCGTTTTCTACTGCCACAAGTGTTTCCTTTGCATCCTGCTCAATTTCGTTAAATACCTCCTGGCAGAAGATTTGAGTGTACAGAAGCTTTTGTTTGCTCTTTTCAAGGCCAGCTTTTTCAATGGCCTTTTCAGTGCGAAGAACAACAGATTCCATTGCATATGCATTCGATATAATATCCGCAATGTTTACGAGTACTTCCTGTTCTTTATCAAGAGCCTTTCCATACTTTTGTGCTGCCAGACCAGCAGCAAGCAGTCCGATTTTTTTCGCGTTCTTAACCAGATATTTTTCCTGTGCCAGCGGCTCGTCACCAGGCTCTTCAGGCATCATCATCATGAGTTCTTCCTGCAGCGCCTGGGCTTTCTGGAATAACGGAAGTTCTCCCTTTAGAGCTTTGCGGAGGTACGTGCCTGGCACTAATAGACGGTTGATTTCGTTTGTTCCTTCAAAGATACGGTTAATGCGTGAATCACGGTATGCTCTTTCAATCTCGTATTCAGCCATGAAACCGTAGCCCCCGTGGATCTGAACACCTTCATCTACTACGTAGTCGAGGACTTCCGTATTGAAGAATTTATTCATGGAGCACTCAATGGCATATTCAGCAATTGACTTTGCAACTTCTTTGCCGTCTTTTATTTCTTCATCTGTAAGTTTGCTCATACGATCCTCGAACAAACCTACTGTACGATACACTGCACTTTCTGCTGCATAAATTTTTGAAGCCATAGTGCCCAGTTTTTCTTTAGTCAAGTTAAATTGAGAGATAGGTGTCTTAAACTGCTGGCGCTGGTTCGCATACTGAACAGCCAGTTCGAATGCACGCTTCGCTCCGCCTACTGCCCCTACACCTAACTTGTAGCGGCCAATATTTAAGATATTGAAAGCAATCACATGGCCCTTGCCCAATTCACCCAGCAGGTTCTCCTTTGGCACTTGGGCGTCTTCAAGAATTAACGTACGGGTAGAAGAGCTCTTGATACCCATTTTCTTTTCTTCAGCCCCTACAGATACACCAGGAAACTCCCTTTCAACGATGAATGCAGAGAAGTGTTCGCCGTCAATTTTTGCGTATACAACGAAAACATCTGCAAAACCTGCATTGGTAATCCATTGCTTTTCACCATTCAATACATAGTGTGTGCCCTCAGCATTCAGCTTGGCGGTTGTTTTTGCTCCAAGAGCGTCAGAACCTGAGCTTGGCTCTGTCAATGCATATGCGGCAAGCTTTTCGCCTGTAGCAAGTTGAGGAAGGTATTTTTGCTTTTGTTCTTCATTACCGAATAGAACAATCGGAAGAGAACCAATGCCGACATGTGCGCCGTGAGAGATGGAAAATCCGCCAGCACGCGCCATTTTCTCTGCAATCAGTGCTGAGCTTACTTTATCTAAAGCAAGTCCGCCGTAT
The DNA here is from genome assembly GCF_023715565.1 of Cytobacillus firmus. GTDB lineage: Bacteria > Bacillota > Bacilli > Bacillales > Cytobacillaceae > Cytobacillus > Cytobacillus firmus_C. The sequence goes on from NZ_JAMBOJ010000013.1 coordinate 73,318, forward strand.
TCTTCTGGAACATCTGCGCCCAATAGGCCAAGATCCCCAGCTTGCTTCAATAGTTTTACCGAACGGTCAAATTCATGATTTTCAAGATGTTCAATTTGTGGAACAACTTCATTCACTACATAATCTTCAGTCGTCTTAGCAATCATAACCTGCTCATCTGTATAGTCCTCAGGTGTAAATACCCGGTTATAGGAAACATCTTCGATTAAAAAGCTTCCGCCTTTAATAAGATTTTCAGTTTGATTTGACATTTACTTTCCTCCATTCTGTTTTTGCGGAGATAAGCCTGTGGCTTCTCTCCAATTTTCGATTCAACTTATAAAAGTTCAAATACTCCGGCTGCGCCCATGCCGCCTCCGATGCACATTGTTACTACTCCGAATTGCTGGTTGCGGCGTTTCATTTCATGAATTAGAGACAGAGTGAGCTTGGCTCCGGAACAGCCCAGCGGGTGCCCGAGTGCAATCGCGCCTCCGTTAACATTTACCTTCTCTTCATCCATTCCCAGCTCACGGATAATTTGAATGGATTGGGATGCAAAAGCTTCATTCAATTCAAATAAACCAATATCCGAAAGCTCCAGCCCTGCAAGCTTTAATGCTTTGGGAATGGCCACTACCGGGCCGACACCCATGATCTCAGGAGGAACACCGCCTACGGCAAAGCTTCTGAATTTAGCCATCGGCTTCAATCCGGATGATTCTGCCTTTTCCCGGTCCATAACCATTACGGCTGCAGCTCCATCACTTGTCTGTGATGAGTTCCCTGCTGTGACACTGCCGGTTACCGAGAATGCCGGACGCAGTTTCCCAAGTGTTTCTATTGTGGAATCTGCACGAACACCTTCATCCTGGCTAAATTGGATTGTTTTTTCAATCAGCTTATTGTCCTTTCCAACAGATCTGAAGGTTACGTCTACAGGTACAATTTCATCTGCAAATTTGCCTTCCTGGATTGCTTTAGCAGCCTTCTGATGACTTCTGACAGCAAATGCATCCTGGTCTTCACGTGTAATGCCATACTTTTTTGCAACCTCTTCAGCTGTATGTCCCATGCCCATGTAATATTGAGGAGCTGTTTCCGCCAGTTTGGCGTTCGGGCGGACCACATGCCCCATCATTGGCACCAGGCTCATAGATTCTGCTCCGCCGGCGATAATTGTATCTGCATGGCCAATCATGATTTTTTCAGCTGCATAGGCAATAGCCTGCAGGCCTGAAGAACAATAGCGATTGATCGTTATCCCCGGAACTTCGTGTGAAAGTCCGGCAAGGGCACCGATATTCCTGGCCATGTTCAGCCCCTGTTCTGCTTCAGGCATCGAACATCCGATAATTAAATCATCGATATTTCCTTCATAATTCCCTGCACGCTTTAGGGTTTCTTTTACTGCGAGCGCTCCTAAGTCATCCGGCCTGACATTTGCAAGCGTACCTTTTTTGGCTTTTCCGACCGGTGTTCTGGCACCTGCAACTATAACCGCTTCTCTCATCATGTTCCCTCTCTTTCTATTAATGTCCTACTCTATCACTTAATTGCGCAATGGTTTCCCTTTTAAAAGCATGTGCTGCATACGCTGCTGTGATTTTGGTTCCGCCACAAGACTAAGGAATGCTTCACGCTCCAAGTCAAGCAAATATTGCTCATCAACTTCTGTTCCATAAGGCACTTTTCCGCCTGCAATTACATAGGCAAGCTTTTTGGCAATTTTCAAATCATGCTCTGAGATATAGCCAGAGTAAAGCATCGCCTGAGCTCCAAGCAGAAGGGTCGCATAACCTGTTTCACCGACAACCGGCACCTTTTTGCGGACAGGAGGCTTATAGCCTTTCTCATGCAGGGCAAGGACAGCCTGCTTTGCATCATAAAGGAGATGATCCCCATTCACACTTATGCCATCTGCCAGGTTCAGGAAGTTATTGTCTCTTGCTTCCTCGCCAGATGTTGAAACCTTTGCCATTGCAATCGATTCAAACACTTTATTCGCAACCTTTTGAAGGTCAAATTCCACACCATTTGGCATATTTTCAAGATGCTTCAAATAAAGCTCCTTGTTTCCGCTTCCTCCCGGGATCAGGCCGACACCCACTTCAACGAGCCCCATATATGTTTCACTTGATGCCTGAATATGTGCAGCAGGCAGACATACCTCAGCTCCACCGCCAAGTGTCATGCCAAATGGAGCGGCAACTACCGGCTTCGCGCTATACTTAATTTTCATCATCGCATTCTGGAAGTGGCGGACAACCATATCAAGTTCATAAATATTGTCATCCTGCGCTTCCATAAGAATCATTCCAAGGTTTGCACCTACACAGAAGTTCTTGCCCTGGTTCCCGATTACAAGGCCTTTGTAGTTCTTCTCCACTTCATCTACCGCAAAGTTGATCATCTGGATAATATCCAATCCAATTGCATTACTTTGCGAATGGAATTCCAGCAATGCAACCCCATCGCCTATATCAACAAGGCTTGCACCTGTATTCTTTTTGATAACACCTTTTTGCTTCTTAAGCTGTTTTAAATTGATTACTTTAGGGTTTTCCTCGATTAATCTGTACTCGCCATTATGATAAAAATATCTCTGTCCCTCTTCTTCTTTGTAGAAGGAATTAATGCCTTTTTCCAGCATCTCTTTTACCCATGCCGGCACTTCTTCGCCTGCTTCCTCCATTTTTCGAACTGATTTCTCTACTCCAATGGCATCCCAGGTTTCAAACGGACCCAGCTCCCAGCCAAAGCCCCATTTCATCGCACGGTCTATCGCTGTCACATCATCAGCTATTTCGCCGTGAAGCTGTGCTGAATAGAGAAGAGCCGGGCTGAGTATGTTCCACAACAATTGGCCGGAGCGATCATCTGAATATACAAGCGCTTTCAATTTTCCTGCAGTGCCTTTTGCCTGTTTGGCCAGTTCAGTCGAAGCTGTCTTAAGTTTTTGGCGCGGGCCATATTCCAAGGTTTCCGGATTCAGCTCCAGAATCTCTTTGCCTTTCTTCAGGAAAAACCCTTGACCTGTTTTGCTTCCGAGCCAGCCTTTTTCCTGCATCATCTTCATGAAGTCAGGGACTTCAAAAGCATCTTTTTCTTTCCCGTCCACCTGGTCATAAACATTGTTTGCCACGTGTATAAATGTATCAAGCCCTACTACATCAAGCGTTCTGAAGGTAGCACTTTTCGGACGTCCAATCAGCGGACCTGTTATGGAATCCACTTCGCCTACACTGTATCCGCCCTTAAGCATCTCCTGCACTGTAACGAGAAGGCCATACGTCCCGATCCGGTTGGCAATAAAGTTTGGTGTATCTTTTGCTTCAACTACACCTTTTCCCAGTACATCTTCGCCAAATTGCTTCATAAATGACAGCACTTCAGAAGAAGTTTTTTTAGTAGGAATAACTTCAAGCAGCTTTAAGTAGCGGGGAGGATTAAAGAAATGTGTTCCAAGGAAGTGTTTTTGAAAATCTTCCGAGCGCCCTTCTGACATTGCTTCAACAGATATGCCTGACGTATTGGAGCTGACAATGCTCCCTGGCTTACGATGCTGGTCTACTTTTTCAAAAACCTGTTTCTTGATGCTGAGGTTTTCCACAACAACCTCAATAATCCAATCGACATCCTTCAGACGCTCCATGTCATCTTCAAAGTTTCCTGCCTCAATCAAAGCTATATTCTTTTTAGAAGTTAATGGGGCGGGCTTTTGTTTTAACAGCTTTTGGCGGTTCCCTTCACTGATTCGATTGCGGACTGCTTTATTTTCAAGGGTAAGCCCCTTCGCTTTTTCGGCATCCGTTAATTCGCGGGGCGCAATATCCAGTAAAAGTGTTGGAATTCCGATATTGGCCAGATGGGCTGCGATCCCCGATCCCATGACTCCTGAGCCTAAAACTGCTGCCTTTTTTATTTGTTGGATCAACTTTATTTCCCCCTTTTGCTTTTTGAATGAATACTCATTCATTTTATTTGCAAAAAAATATACTTTTCTTCTGAATGAGTTCTGTTAGTTATTACTATAAAATATTTGCAAAATTTACGCAATGATTTTAAGCGGAAATTTAAAAATGTTTTGAAATTTTATAATGCCTCAGCTGTAATTTTTTGTGCAATTTGAAATAAGTGTTTTGGACACTCTAAAAAGGAAACATTCTTAATTCGTGAGGGAGGTGAAAGAAATGGGAAAAATGAAAAAAGATCCTTCTAAGGCAGGAGTCAGCGCTGCTAGTGTCAAGGGAGATGCGGGCCCGACTGTTGAAAGGGAAGGACCTAAGAAAAGAAATAGCCAAAATAATCAATATAAGCGATGAGCCGTTTTTTATAGAAGGCTGTTATACAGTTTGCATTATGCAGATAGTAAATCATCTGCCACAGAATAGCACACGTTTATCAGAGGCAAGATATCTTCGTATAACGCTATTAGAATAGGAGGAACAAAATTATGCAGCAGCAAAATATGAACATGCAGAATCAGCAAGGCATTATGCAGCAGCCTCCTGCTGTCATTTCCACTAAAGATGCCCTTTACTTAACAGACATGCTTTCATGGAATCTACTGGCCTGTAAAAAAGCGCATTTTTATGCGCAGCAATGCCAGGACCAGGAGCTAAAAACACATTTCGAGCAGTGCGGCCAAATGCATCAGCGTCACTATGAACAGCTGCTTGGTCATTTAAACCAGCAAAGTCAGCAAAACTTTATGGGAATGCAATAGGAAGGAGCATTAAAAATGAACCAGAACCAGAACCAGAACCAGAATCAGAACCAGAATCCCAATACGATTCAAAATCCCGAAACACAGGTAAATAAAACACCGCAAATGAATGAGCGTGATTTTACAAATGATATTCTGTCTACTGAAAAATATATGACAGATGCCTATTCAGTTGCTTTAAATGAGGCAAGCCACCAGAGCCTCTATCAGGATATTCTTGCAGCTTTCAATGAAACTCAAAACCAGCAGAGAGAATTTTACAATCTAATGTTCAGAAAAGGCTGGTATAAGGTTGAAGCTGCAGACCAGCAAAAGCTCCAACAATCCTATCAGCAGTTTCAGGGCTATACCAATCAATTGCCTTATGGCAATGGCCAGATGCAATAAGAAAAGCCGATATAATTCCTACTGGAAATTTAACGCTGAAAAAACCGCTGTTATCTGCAGCGGTTTTTCTCATAGTAAAGGCTTTACTTGCTTTTTTGTTTGTTTCTCATCTCTTCATTCAGTGTTTTTATCTCAGCAATTAGTGTTTTCATTTCTTCTTTTGCATCAGGATATGTATCATTCCAGTGCTTGGCTAAAGGCGGCATGGATTTCGCAATAAAAGAATACAGTGCCCAAGCTTCAACCTTTTCTTTTAACTCCGGAGTGGCCTCGCCGATTAGGAGTTCGGTATATTTTTCAAGCAGGCCATCCAGCTGTTCCTTGAAACGATCATTCATCAGGATTCCTCCTTTTACTGCTGCAGGAAAGTGGACAAGTCCCGCATCGTTTGCCGCTGCTGGTCAAGTAGGAATAGCAGCACGTTTTCCTGGGCCTTACTGCTGTGGCGGTGTTTTCAATAACCATTTTCCTGCTGTCAAATTTCTTTAAGGGATTTGTATTTTCTTCGCCGAATAAATTGCCCGGAGCTTCCTCCAGGATAAACTGATAATCTTCAGCCGCTCTTTCCGGATGTGTTTCCAGGGGTAAAATCTTTTCGTAAAGCCAGAACAGATAAATCGCTATATTCTCCCAAAGAATAAGTTTAGAGACATTTGCTTCGTCAGCTATTCTATTGATGACCGGAAAGATATGGCCATTAAAAAGAGTTCTCACCGCATCCTCTCTCCATTGATCCCTATCTGTCCCGGCGCCTTGACCCTGAAGGCTGTCAAAACGAAATACCGGAAGCCACAGGCCGTCTCTTTCCTGACTGATAAATGTAATATTTTCATGTCTGATATCCAATTTCACATTCCAGGACGTCATGCAATACAAGTAAATGACTGGCAGAAAGGCATACCTTTTGATTAAAATAGAAGCTGCCGTTTTGTTATCGGGTGCTCCTAAATGGTTCTTCACTTCTTTCAGATACGCACCCGTTTGAGATGAATCCAGTAAATTTTCCACTTTAATGGTTAAAGGAGAGCTTTCCCCTGAATTCCTGGCAAGTCTGAATTGCCCGAGAGTTTCTGCCTGTTCTCCTGTTAATTTAATCATCCCTGAAGTCCTTGCCCCTTTAAAATACATCTCCCTTTTCCATATGGGATGCATAACGGTGTGCCAAATAATGGGTCTATAGTCACTTCGCATTCCATGCCAAAAACGTTTTTAACCAATCCGCAATTAATGACATGTTCAGGCTTGCCCTGAGCAAAAACCTTTTGATCCTTTATCGCAACAATATTATGAGCATAGCGGCAGGCTAAATTCAGATCATGAAGCACCATGATGATGGTACGCTGTTCCTTTTCATTCAATTCGAATAATAAATCTAGTATTTCAATTTGATGTGTCATATCCAAATAGGTTGTTGGCTCATCCAGCAGAATGGTATCCGTATCCTGGGCCAAAGTCATGGCAATCCAAGCCCTCTGACGTTGCCCCCCTGACAGGGAATCGACTGTCCGGTCTTTCAATTCTTCCATCTCTGTTGCCTTCAAAGCATTTCGGACTTTTAACTCGTCTTCAGTAGACCACTGCTTCAGCCATGTTTGATAAGGGTATCTTCCCTGTTTGACAAGCTGAAGAACAGTTAGTCCCTCCGGAGCTAAAGGAGATTGAGGCAGAATCGCCATCTTTCTGGCAACATCTTTCGTGGAAAGTTTGGCTACAGCCTCACCTTCCAATAATACAGCACCAGATTTCGGCTTTAGCAGCCTGGCGATAGACCTTAGCAATGTCGATTTCCCGCAGCCATTTCCACCAATAAATACAGTGATTTCCCCTTTAGGTATTTCCAGGTCCAGTTCATTTATAATAATGGTATCTCCATATGACAAGGTTAAGTCTTTGGTAGCGATTGCTTGCCCTGCTGTCATCTCTGCCCTCTCCTTTTCCTAATATTCATATCTATAGGCTCTCCAGTTGCCTGAATCATACGAGTTTCAAGCTTTTCCAGCTTATGCGTTTCTTGTCTTGAAAAGCAGGTATATAAAGTAAGGTGCGCCAATGCTGGCTGTAAACACCCCCGCTGGAATCTCAAGCGGCGAGAACAATGTCCTGCCTATCAGATCGGCTGCCATGACCAGAATTCCGCCAATCAGAGCAGAAGCCGGAAGCAAAGCGCCAAAAGCAGATCCTACCATCCTTCGGGCCATATGAGGAGCCATTAAGCCGACAAAACCTATCCCTCCACCGAATGCGACAGCTCCGCCGATTAATGCCGTGCTGACCATCAGCAGCAGAAACCTGTATTTCTGAACAGTGCTGCCTACACCCATGGCAATATCATCGCCAAGTTCCTGGATATTGACATTACGCGAGAGAACAAACGCCAGTACCAGAAACACGAGCGTCCATGGGACTAAAATTGCGACATTATCCCAATTTGAGCCGTATACTGTTCCGGTAATCCAGATATTCGCCTGGCTGGCCTGGTAAATTGGCCCAAAGACCATCATCAGAGTGGTAAGTGCCTTCGTCAAACTTGCAAGTCCAATTCCAATAAGTACAAGGCGTATTGGCGACACTCCATCCTTATAGGCCAGAAAATACACAAGAAAAGCCAAAATTGCAGCACCCGCAAAAGCTGCAAGAGGCATCCAATTAATACTTACAGTTAATGCATTGTTTTTATCACTAAAGAAAGCAAGAAAGCCCACAACTGCTACAGATGCTCCTCCTGTAATACCGATAATATCAGGAGATGCCAGCGGATTTCTGATAATTCCCTGCAAGATGCCGCCAGCAGCAGCCAGCGCCATTCCCACCATTAAGGCAACGATGATTCTTGGAAGTCGGAATGACTGAATGATCAGCTTTTCCATATCCGAACCTCCGCCAAAGAATACCTGTACCACCTTGAGCGGGCTGATTTTCATTTCACCTGTGCCGGTGCTCATCACAAACACTCCAGCCGCTGCTGCTGCCAAAAATAAAAAAGTAATAAGTGCTTTCCGGTTTACTAAAAAAGATACCTTATCGCCCAAAAGGCGAAAATTATAATATTTTTTCACTATTTATTGAACCCCCTTCTGGCAATGTACACAAAGAAAGGAGTTCCAATGACGGCGGTCATGACCCCGACAGGCACTTCCTGCGGCATGATGATGTACCTGGATGCTATGTCTGCAATCAGAAGGAGCATCCCGCCGAGAAGACCCGCGTACGGAATAACCCAGCGATGATCAATGCCCACGACAGCCCGTGTCAAATGTGGAATGACAATGCCGAGGAAGCCAATGGGACCTGCAACAGCTACCGCTCCTCCTGAGAGAAGAACGGTAGCAATACCTGCACCCAATTTAAGCATTCCTGTTTTCAAGCCCAGCCCTTTCGCAACGTCCTCACCCATTGACAGGACATTCAACTTTCCAGCAATGATTAATGAAAAGATCCAGCCGGCCAGCAAATATGGGAATACAGCTGCAAGGGTCTCAAGCTTTCTTCCGGATACAGATCCCGCCAGCCAAAACAGCACCTGCTCCAGGGCAGTCTCATTAATGACGAGAAAGCCTTGTGTCATCGAAGCAAACATGGCACTCATCGCCGCACCGGCTAGGGTTAATTTCATAGGCGTCAGGCCTTCCCTGCCGATAGAGCCGATAATATATACAAATATAAATGAAACAGCAGCTCCTAGAAATGATACCCATGTAAAGACCTGAAGATTACTGATTGAAAATAGCGCTACTGTTATGACAACTGCAAATCCGGCACCTGCATTAATTCCGAAGATCTCAGGAGCAGCCAGAGGATTCTTTGTTAATGACTGGAGCAGGACACCCGCAATGGCTAAGCTTGCCCCTACAGAAGCTGCAATCAAAGCTCTCGGCAGACGGACAGATTGAATGATTATATGTTCATTCGTTCCATCAAAATTTGTAAATGCATCAAACGCCATCTTCCAGGTCGTGTCGGTATATCCGTATACAATACTGAAAGACATTAAAACTAGTAATAGGAGAACAGCTGTCAATAGCCCAGCCCATCTCAGAAAATTTGTTTTTAATAACATTGAAGGACCCTTCTTGTATCTATTTAATAAGGTTTAGCTACATTTTCAGTCTATTGTACAGAGGATTAGCTGTCAACGAGTTTGAAAATCATTTTCAATGAAAATCATTTTCAATTACCTATTGACAATGTAAAGCGTTCACATTAGTATAAAAGTAACAAATGAAAATGATTATCATTAACAACGCAAAATGGAGGAGTACATAATGAAATTAAAGTCTTTATTAACCATTCTTTCAGTTTTCACAATCTTGTTCCTGGCTGCCTGCGGAAATAGCAGCGAACAGGACGAAAAAGCCGATAAGGAAAAAGAAGGAAGCAAAACAGAAGATACAGGCTATACAGTTGAGCACGCAATGGGCACAACTAAGCTTGATAAAGCACCTGAAAAAGTAGTCATTTTGACTAACGAAGGTACTGAGGCATTACTTTCCATGGGTGTTACTCCGGTTGGTGCCGTTCAGTCCTGGACTGGCGATCCGTGGTATGACCATATCACGGATGATATGAAAGATGTTCAAGTTGTTGGTACAGAAAGTGAAGTAAATGTGGAAGCAATCGCAGCGCTGCAGCCGGACCTTATTATAGGAAACAAAATGCGCCAGGAAAAAATCTATGATCAATTAAATGACATTGCTCCTACTGTCTTTGCTGAAACATTGCGCGGAGACTGGAAGGAAAATTTTGAGCTTTACGCAAAAGCCATTAATAAAGAAGAAGAAGGCAAGAAAGTCCTTGCTGATTATGACAGCCGCATCGAAGAAATTAAAACGGGCCTTGGCGATCAATTAGACAAGGAAGTTTCCATTGTCCGCTTCATGGCTGGGGATGTCCGCATCTACCACAAAGACTCCTTCTCAGGCGTCATTCTTGATCAAATCGGACTTGCTCGCCCGGAAAGCCAGAATGTTGATGACTTCGCTGAAAAGAATGCTACGAAAGAGCGCATTCCTGCCATGGATGGAGATGTATTATTCTACTTCACATATGAAACAGGCGATGGAGAAGCAAACAAACTTGCTAAAGAATGGATTGAAGATCCGTTATTCAAAAACCTTAAAGTAGCTCAGGAAGGCAATGTTCATGAAGTCAGTGATACCATCTGGAATACTGCCGGAGGCGTTATTGCTGCGAACCTGCTATTGGATGACATTGAAAAATACCTAGTGAAGTAATGCAAAACTTGTGATTGCGCTCCCATAATACCCCCTCTTTTATGAGAGCTCAAATATATTTTAAATTCAGCGCCTGCCAAACGGACTCGGCTGGCCAGGCGCCGGATCTTAACCAAAAAGGAACCTGACCCAGGTTCCTTTTTGGTTTACCCTCAATATATTCTAAAATTACTCTATATCTAAACCTTTATTTTTATTGCCTTCCATTCATAAGTTTTCCAAAACCGGCAACAATAAGCTTAATGCCGAAAATAATGGTGATTTCCTATGAGAAAATGGTTGAAAAATAAGCGGATTAAAGAGGATATCCAGCATAAGGAATGGGAGCAATCCTTCATTAAATCCAAAGACTTTAAAAAAATCTTTTATTATAACCAAAAAACAGATGTTCGTTTTGGACTTACTTTCATGGCTACTTTAATCGATGAAAATATTATCCAGGATGGCATTCTCCCTAATCTGCTCGAAGACGAGTTCCGGGAAATCGAGGACATTAAACAGCTTGTCCCTGTGGCTGATGTGCAGGTATGCGACGACCCTTCTTTAATTGAACAAAAGCTGATGAATGGCTACGTTATGCTGACCATTGAGACGGAGCTCAAACATTTCGGCTTTATAGCTGCGCAAAAAGAAATAGTCAGAGGTTTAAGCCAGCCCGAGGTTGAGTTTTCTGTTATCGGTCCCAAGGAAGCCTTCGTAGAATCAATGGGCCAAAATTTGAATTTAATCCGGAAACGTCTGCCTGTAAAAGAACTGATCATTGAAGAATTCACACTGGGAAGCTTGTCAAAGACTTCTGTCGCAATGCTTTATATGGAGAATATCACAAATGAGGATAATATAAATACTGTCAGGCAGAGATTAAAAAACGTGAAATTTGATGCCATCACAGACAGTTCCTATATCGTCCAGCTGATTAGCGATAACTCCAATTCCCCTTTCCCTCAGCTGCTTGATACAGAGCGGCCTGACAGGGTTGCAGGCATTTTAGCAGAGGGGAAAATCGCTATTGTGGTAGATGGTTCACCCCATGTATTAATTACGCCAACCACACTTGTTGAGTTTTTCAGCTCTTTTGAAGATTATTTTTTAAATTGGATTTTATCTTCTTTTTTCCGTCTTATCCGTTTGTTCGCAGTTGCGTTTTCTATTCTGGTTACACCTATTTATGTAGCAACACTTTCATATCATTATGAACTGATTCCCAAGGATTTAATGAGTACTTTAATCACATCAAGGCGGGAGATTCCGCTGCCTCCTATTCTTGAAGCACTGTTTTTAGAACTTACAATTGAATTGCTCCGCGAGGCAGGAGCACGTCTTCCGACTAAGGTCGGCCAGACAATCGGTATCGTGGGAGGGATTGTAATCGGAACTGCATCTGTAGAAGCAGGCCTGACGAGTAATGTCCTTCTCATTATTGTAGCTCTCGCTGCTCTTGCCTCCTTTACAACACCTGTATATAGGATGGGCAATACTATTCGTTTGCTCCGTTTTCCTTTCCTGTTTTTTGCAGAGTTATGGGGCCTGCTCGGAATTGTATTTTGCTTCTGTGTACTGTTGACTCACTTAACCAGGCTGACTTCACTGGGAAGACCTTTCCTTGAACCTCTCTATCCCCCTCGGGTGGTGGATATGAAGGATGCCCTTATAAGGCTTCCATTTGAAAAACAATCCAGACGGCCAATTTATTTAAGAACTAAAAAACCAATCCGATTTAGCAAGAAAAAAGCAAAAAAGCAAAAAGACATTGATGAATAATGAAGCAAGTGTCTGCTTAGGGTTTCAGTTATTAGTTGGAGGTGAACCAGATGAAGGAACAGCCAATACCGGAGAGATTGCAGATATCCCCCTTTTTAGTGTTTTTCATGGTCATGTCCATACAAATTGGGATTGGTGTACTAGGGTATCAGAGAATCATTGCAATGGATGCAGGATACGATGCCTGGATCTCCATATTGTTTGCCGGCGGGTGCATTCACGTAATTATTTGGATGATCTATAAAATCTGTGATACTGCTGGCGGTGATATTGTAACTGCGCATAAATACATTGCAGGAAACTTTATTGGCAAAGCACTAAGCGCCATTTTTATAGGCTATTTCATCCTGTTTTCCTTAACAGTATTAAGGACATTTATTGAAGTCATACAGGTTTGGATGTTTCCAGAAATAAACACCTTCTGGTTCGCCTTTGCCTTTATGGCACTTTGTGTATACATTATTTTTGGGGGATTTAGGACAGTGGTGGGCATCTCATTCTTTGGGCTTGTTTTGCCTGCTTACCTTATCCTCACATTTGGCTGGGCAATTAAATTCTCCAACTTTTACAATCTGCTGCCCATCTGGGATCATTCCATAAAAGAGCTGCTTACTGCTTCTTACCACATGTCACTTACTTTTATTGGGTTTGAGAGCATCATTTTTTTCTATCCTTTTATTAAAGAGCCAAAAAAATCGCAGAAATGGGCTCATTTAGCCGTATTGACAACTACATTAATATACACGACTTTAGCCATCATTACCTTTGCTTATTTTTCTGAAGAACAGCTGTCCAAACAAATTTGGGCCAGTTTAACAATGTGGAAAATAGTTGAAATGCCCTTTGTTGAACGTTTTGAATATATTGGAATTGCTAACTGGAACTTAATTATTCTTCCTAATGTGTGCATATCCGTCTGGATCGTCTCACGGCTTATTAAAAGGGTTTTTAATATCCGTCAAAAAGTGGGCGTATTTTTTATTGTTGCCGTAGTGCTTTTCATGATAATTTTTTTGGATACACGAGACAAAATTAATATGCTTAACGACTCTGTTGGAAAAATGGGGTTTATATTTACCTTTATTTATATTCCTTTGCTTTTCGCCGCTGTCATGATTGCCAAGAAGCTGAAAAGGGGGAAGAAGAAATGAAAAAATTACTGCTTATCTGCCTTGTTCTGCTGCTTTCCGGCTGTGTAGACAAAGAAATATTGGATGATATTAATATTGAAGTTGGGGTGGGCTACGACTTAGCAGAGGATCCAAAGGACAAGTACAGAGGGACAATATTATTTCAGGAATTCCAGCCTGATAAAAGTGTTATAAACCGAACCTTTTCAGGTAACGGAAAACTCAGGCAAGATTTAATAATAGATGTGACCAGGCAATCCTCTGAGCCGGTAGTGACAGGAGGGTTAAAAGTGGCGGTCTTCGGACCTAAAATTTCAAAACTGGGGATCTATGACCTGATAGATTCTTTCCAAAGAGACCCAAGCATAGGAGCACGGGTATTTGTTATAACCTCGGAAGATAAAGCGGAAGATTTGTTGAAGGGAGAGTATGGAACAAGAGGAAATTCAACTTACATCTATAATTTGATACAGCATAATATTGAACATCGGGATATTCCGAAAACCAACCTTCACCTTGCTTTCCGTAATTACCATGAGAGAGGGAGAGATATGTTTCTTCCCCGCCTCAAAAAAATTGCGAACGATAAAGTGGAGCTAATTGGAATCAGCCTTTTCGAAAAGGATAAGGAGGTAGACATCCTCCCTTTAGAAGATTTGTTCTTCTTTAAACTGCTGGTTGACAAATATAGTGAAGGAAATTTTGATGTTCAGTTAAAAAAAGGAGATCTTGCTGCTATAAAAAGTATTAAATCCACACATAAAATTAAAATTACTGATAATCATGCTGCCATTAACATTAATATTGAAGGCATTGTCCGTGAGTATACCGGCACTAAACTGACTACTGCGGTGGTTAAGGACGTAGAAAAAAAACTGGAGAAAAAGGTTGAAAGAGAATGCCTCAAGCTGCTGAAAAAGTTTCAGGAGCTCGGAGTCGATCCAGTTGGACTCGGCCAAATTAAAAAGACACAGCATCGGAATTTTGATTATAAAAAGTGGGAGGATGATTATAAAACTCTTGGGTTCGAAGTTAAATGCAATGTGAATATTGAAGAAACAGGCATTATTGAGTAAGAGCGGGCTGTAACCCGCTCTTTCTAATTAATCACTGGTCGAGAACATATATTTTTTATAATGGTAGCGAATGGAGAAGATCAGCCCCATTGCGAGCATATTCCCCATCAGCGAGCTTCCCCCATAGCTGATGAAAGGAAGCGGAATGCCTGTGATAGGCAAAAGGCCGATAGTCATTCCGATATTCTGAAAGACATGGAATGTAACCATGCTGATAACACCTACACAAATATAGGTATAGAAATTGTTCTTTGTTTCCATGCCAATCTTGGTAATATGGTAAATCAGCAAAAAGAAAAGGCTGACAACAACGCTTGCTCCTACAAAGCCAAATTCTTCACCTACAATACTGAAAATAAAATCGGTATGGCTTTCAGGTAAGTAGACCTCTCTCGTTCCATACCCTTTCCCGCTTGTTTCACCGGACCCAATGGCAAGGAGAGAACGTGTCAGCTGAAACCCGGTTGAACTTTGGTAATTATAGGGGTCAATCCAGGAATAGATGCGCGCAAACTGATACTCCTTTACTCCTAAATACTTTTCAAGAATTTCCGGATGCCATAAAACAAAATATAAAATAGTGCCTGCAAGAGCTGCTCCTGTTCCAAATATAGGGGCAAGCAGCTTCCAGCTGATTCCTGAAATGAATATCATGCCAAGCATGATGGCCAGAAATACAAGGCCTGTACCTAAATCCGGCTGCTGCATAATCAGCAATAGAGGCACCATTGTTAATCCAACCAATTTAATCAGCAGCCAGAAATCAGTCTGAATGGTTTTATATGCATTTTTTTGATGATGCTCATCAATCGCTTTCGCCAATATCAAAATAATGAACACTTTAACAATCTCAGCTGGCTGAAGGGACCCCATCCCCGGAACCTTATACCATGCTTTTGCCCCATTAATGACAGGAGCTATGCTTTCTGGCGCCACAATCAGGAATCCAAGGAGTACAAGTCCCAGGCCATATACATACCAGGAAATCTTCTTCAGCTGATCGGAATCCAGTGTGATTACCGCAGCGATGATACCTGCTCCAACTGTATACCAGACAACCTGCTTCAAAAGGAAGTTTTCTGTATATTGCCCTGTTGTCTGTGCGCTGTAAATAGATATGGCACTTACCAGGAATAACAGCATTAATATTAATACTAAGCCCCAATCCAGCTTAGGAGGTGTATATCGATTTGAGGTCATGATCATTCTCCTTTAAAAAAACAAAACCATTTACCTTTTAAGGCATAACGGAGCACAGCGAAAGGAATAGCATATGTACCTCACATTATTCCCCGCTACAATATTTCATTATATTTTTTATAGAGGTAAATCACAACTTTTAAAAGCGAATGGTTATTATTTCAAATTTTCCCGATTACTGAGAATGTTTAATTAAGGCAATATTCAGAGTGCTTTAAGAAACTCTTTGGATGCAAAAGGTATTAAGACCCGGTTTTAAACTCGCCGCTGAAATATCTCACTTTTATATCATCTCTCATCCACTCGAGATTATTAGGTACCTGAGGGATACTGTATCCAATGAAAATTGGCGTTGTAATATAGCGAGGAACAATTTTCGAGTAAATCTCACTGCCCAGCTTGTAGAAAAACAAGTTATAACTATTGCTTGGAAAAGGAAAGGCATTCAGAATATAATGGGCAGCAGTCTGGATGCATTTCGCAAAGTATGGAATATCATCCTGATCGGCAAGCTTCACATTAAATTCATAAAAGCCGATTCTCGGGGAAGTCGATAAAGTGAACACCGTGCCGCTTTCCTCATGAATGAGAAGTCCTTCAAAATCCTTTACCTGTATTTTTTCCTTATAATCTATATTATTCAATCCTACAATCTGCATATGCGGATGGGCGATACTTCCCCCGGATAATGGCCCGTGATTTTTGAAAAATAATACAGATTCATATTTCCCGCTTTCTTCCATAAGCAGCCAATGTTTTAAACCAAATGAAATTAACCTGACCAAATGTTCCTCAGGGTAAACCGACAGCTCACCATCACATTGATCCGTTTCAATCAGCACAGTCTGATAGGAGTTTTCCAGAACAGGAAACTTATTTTTCAGCAAAATAATTGAATTCTCTACCGCGATGATATCTGTCAGTTCCTCCCTTGCACAAAAAGGGCAACTGATATCTTTATTTCGAATGCTATTAGGCTTTTGGACTCCAATCCCCGTATTAAAATGCAAATGTGTATCTGACATATCTCTTTGACACCTGCTTTTCTGTAATCTCTCCTTCTATACTATCATGAAACTGTGAATGGGGTATCTTTGCCAGTTTCATGGGTGCTTTTGATGGATTATGCTCTTTGCGCCGTGGAAGGATTCGGACTTTCAGCTGTTTTTTATTGGGCTTTGTGTCTGAAGCAGCCCCGGCTTCGGTCTCAAACTGACTTGTGCTGGAGGGTTATATGTCCGAAGTTTTTGCCAGACTTTATCTAAGGCTGACTTATCTAAGCATTGTGAACGAAAAATCAGCGGGATATTAATCAACCCCGCTGAAAAGTATTTAATGCACCGTTAATTCAGTTTCTGTGTGCTCGTGAATGTCGTCGCCTTTTTCTACATGTGTAGTAATGATGTATGTGCCTGCTTTTATAAACTGATGGCCGGCAGTGTATTTGCCCGGTTCGGTTTCAGACATATTCACCCATTGAGGTGTATCACCATTCAGTGAGATTTCAAGTTTTACTTTAGCATCCGCAAGCGGTTCCCCTTCATTATCAACCATGGCAGATAATTGCGTTTGCTCGTTTGCTTGAATTTGCTCAGGGGCCTGCAGTTCAATGGATACCTCACCGCCATGGCCATGAGAGTGACCCTCTTCATGGCCCTCATCGTCCTGGTCATGCCCCGTACCTGAGTCCTCCGCTTTTGCCTTACCAACTTGTATCGAAACCATTGGCATGGTATGTTGACTTCTTGCCGTAACATGGGACTGAACATAGTAAAGGCCCTCCTCAGTAAAAACATGATCAGCAGTATATTTGCCCTCTGATCCGTGCTTTGCCTCTATCATTTCACCGTTTTCTTTTTGTCCTTCCTGCCAGATTTCAAATTTCACCTCATCCGCATCCGTTACAGCCTCACCACCTTGTTTGACAGTGACAGCAAGGGCTGCCTCCCCGCCGGGGTTAATCGTTTCAGGCGCCTCGATGACTGCTTCAATGATTTGCGGCACTTCGTCGTTTTTTCCAGTCTTTTCTTCCTCCGATTGGCTGCATCCGCCAAGAACAAGCAACCCCGCCATCAGGCTGAATAATATCTTTTTCAATTTAGTGTCCCTCTCTTTATCTATATTGTTCTTCGATAATATAACTATAAAAGCCATTTGTGATAAAACAATGAAATCTTTTCAAAAAATAAAAAACCCTTTCAGGCCATTTGAACTGTGCCCCGATTTACGGACAGTTTAAAAAGCGCCTATGCGGCTAGTAAATGACCCCGGTATTGCACCGGGGTCATTTTATTTAAGCCCCATTGATAACGATGCTGGTTATATTCCTCGATCA
>NZ_JAMBOJ010000130.1 GCF_023715565.1 Cytobacillus firmus
GATCCCGTTGAATTGGATTATGTTTAGAAAGCATATTAATCACCTCAAGCATTGTATTACTTCTATTTTAAATCAAAAAAGACTCCCGACAAGTACGATTTTCATCGAGTTTGTCGACAGTCTGAATCCTTCCCTGCCAGGGAAGGATTTTTTTATGGATGATTACGGATTATCGATCTTTTTATCCATGGCTTTGTCGAGAGGATAAATGATCTTATCTTTAGATACAGTGCCTTTTATTTCTACTAAAACTTTGTCCTGATACACCAGCAGCATGGCAGGATAATTTTCCACCTCATAATTGCTTATGTGACTCGCTTCTGCTGCTGTTATCACTTTCATATCTTTAATCAGTTCAGGATAGCTTCTCTTTAATTCTATGATGGCATCATAATAGGAGATTTCCTGCTTATATTTTTTATTATCAGTAAAAAATATAAGCTGCTTAACACTGTGGTCTATTTTCAGCTCTTCTTTTACTTCCTGATGATTGCATGAAGAGGTCACTAGTAACACTAGTAAGAGTGCAGTAATCAATAACAATGGCAGACCTTTCATCCTTTTGCCCTCGCTTTATAATAAATTCCACCTTTTCACATAAAACTGCAAAAACAGTATAGAAGTCATGAGGATTTTCCACCCTTTTGACAGAAGGTAAGCAATTCATAATAATTATGAGTATTTTATCATATGGTAAATCGAAATATTAGCTTGTCATTCAAATGTTACAGAAATGAAAAATAAGAATATCCTTTTCAACATATATTACAAACACAAGTGTTTCTTCTATTAAAATAACGGGTAAAGATTAAAAAATTTGGTGGTGGAGTGTATGAAGATTTATACAGCTCTTTTGCTGCAGATGTTAATCTGGAGCGGATATACTTTCATTGAGTGGCTGTCAAAATATGATCAGCTCGTTTATAAAATTATAATGTTTTTTGTTTTCTTCTATTTGGCAATCAATATTGGGAATTGGGTTATTAAGTCAGCAAAGAAAACATTTATGGTTACTGTTATGAGCTTAAGTTTATATACTTCTTTACATTTTGCGATGTCCTACATTACACATTGGTAATTGGAAAGGTGACAATCAAAAAAAATCGGCACCCATTTACAGGTGCCGATTTCAGTTTGTAGACAAAAGGGGTTCGGAATAGTCTCATTCCGGACCTCTTTTTTGAATTTTATTGGCTTTGAAGCATTTTCAGATGACGATAGACCTCTCCGAGGTCATCTTCTAGGCCATTTCTGGACCTTGCCAAGTCCAGTTGGCCATTTTTTTCAAATTCATGGCAGCGAAAGTAAGCATCGCCTGCATGGACAATTTTTTAAGTCCCCTT
>NZ_JAMBOJ010000131.1 GCF_023715565.1 Cytobacillus firmus
AACTAAACCAGCTAATAGGAGTCAAGAACTTCTTATTAAAAATTTTTTTCTTCCGTGTTATACTTTGGAAGGCACGCCAAATAACCCTCCAAATACCTTTTGGAAGGTTTTTCATTAGCTGCTTTTTCTTGTTGATTAAGCCATATCTAGGAACTGCTCATTCCTTTTTAGGATTGCATAAATCCAGTGTAAAAGCTTGTTTACACAAGCTATCATCGCTACTTTTGAAGGCTTTCCTTCATTTCGTTTCCGATCATAATACTCTTTTAGCTTCTTGTTCCTCGAGCTTCTTATACCGCATAATACGGCCATATATAAAGCGTGCCGTAATCGGCTTGAACCTCGTTTGGTAATATGATTTATCGTAGCTGTGAACTTACCTGATGAATGGACACTTGGATCAATTCCTGCGTAAGCCACAAGTTTTTTAGGGTGATTAAACCGGTCAATTTCCCCGATTTCAGAAATAATCGTTGCCGCGATTTTTTCTCCTATACCGGGAATTGATTGGATTATCTTACATTCTTCAATTTCTTCTGCCAGGACATCTATCTGCCTCTCCAAGCTTGATAGGTGTTCTTGGTATTGAAGAAGCATATTGATATACATATCCAAACTGAACAACTGGCTTTCATAAACACCTTGTTGGAATGGATTCCGCTTAGCTGAAGCCATTAATTTGTGTGCCTTCTCCCTCATCCAACTTGGGGATCGTTTAATACGCATTTCCTTAATTCGTGCCAAAATCTTTGCTTCTCCTGCCATCAGTACATCTTCGGATGTTGGAAACTCCTTTAATATTTTAAGAGAAACTTTCGAAAATAAATCCCCGAAGACTCCCCTGTATTCAGGAAATATCTGATCAAGAAGAGTATGAAACTGAAGTTTTGCCTGGATGTAAAGGTTCGTAACGGTTTCGTATTGCCTTGACAATGTTCTCAGGTTTAGAAGTCTCAGTCCTCTTTTCTTATATGGCTCAAATTCTTCCTTGTAGTAAAGAACACAAAGGTGATATGCATCAACTGCATCAGTCTTTACCTTTCTAAGGCTTGTTTTCTTAGCTTGATAAGAAATGATGGGATTTACCAAGATGTATAGATACTGACTTCCCTCAAGACATTGAATAATCGGTGTATGGTAATGTCCTGTAGATTCAAGAATAACTGCTGGCCTAACCCCAGTATGTCCCTCTATCTCTCTCAAAAAAGAAATAAGCGAATCTAAATCCTCCTTGGTATGCTTTACACTGAAACTTTTCCCGAACGGCTTGTCTTTATCTAAAAAGGCTTGAACCTCACTTTCTCCTTTGGCTACATCTAGGCCAATGACTGGATT
>NZ_JAMBOJ010000132.1 GCF_023715565.1 Cytobacillus firmus
TTAAAACGCAAAAAAGCGTCCTCCAGAATGACTCTAATAAACACAGAAAAATGTGTAAAAGAATCGTTCCAAAGAACGCATACGTTTAATAAACATAGCCCGCTAACCAAAGATTGGTTGCTAAAAAATAATAAAATAATAAAATGTTACAAATTTATTTTACTATTATTTGGATTTATAGGCAATATTTATTTATGGAGCCAATATGAGTCTATTGGCTATTGGATACCGTTAAAATCCGTTAACAAAGGCATATGATCACTTAATTTAATCCAATTTTCATGTTGCCCTACTTCCATTTTATTTAGCGATGATAGTATATCTTTAGAAGTAAAAATATAGTCGATATGAAATGGTCTTGAATATTCTTTTCGAAAATAGTGGGTAGGCTGTGACTCAACACCATGCTCTTCATTATAAAAATGATGGTATGTACTAGTTATACCCTTACTTTTCAATAGATTGACAACATCCGTGTGCGTACCAACCCTCCTGATATGATTAAAGTTCTTATTGCTGTTCCAATCCCCAGCAATAACACAGGGTTCCTTCAACAAAGTGTCATAATATTTTAGGGCTAAATATATTTGACCAATGTAACTTTCAAATTTTGTTTTTGTATTTTGTGACCATACCGCAAAGAGAATAAAATTCCGTTTTCCAGTTACCAACAACGGAATAATGTAGCGGAAGTCCTTGTTATATAAAGGATGAAGTTCAATTTTATAATGTTCATTTAATGTAAATATACCAATCCCTTTATTAACTTTCTCACCAAACCAAAGAAATTGATTAACGTCCTTAAGTTTAGTTTGTCCCCATTTCTCCGGAGATTCGGATTCTGGAATAATTAAAATATCTGCTTGATATGATTTTAAGTGTTCCAATTTATCTCTAAAACGCATTGCAGCATTCCAAACAATTAGTTTCATTTTGATACTCCTATATAATTAATAGTATTTAAGTACTTATATTTTGGGAATCCTGGTTACTTACTTTCGATAAGAACACTTAATTTCCTTTAAGTACCCAAGAGCAAATGTAGAACGATAATAAACTTATTTAGTTTCGCTCTAATAATAAACAAGAGCCTTACTACACTTGATATGTAGTAAGGCTCTTAAAAGTTAGTGAGGTTGAAGTGATTTAAAGAATACTGTTCTTTAAAAGGATATTAAAGTTGCTTTATTCTTGTTCAACTAAACCAGCTAATAGGAGTCAAGAACTTCTTATTAAAAATTTTTTTCTTCCGTGTTATACTTTGGAAGGCACGCCAAATAACCCTCCAAATACCTTTTGGAAGGTTTTTCATTAGCTGCTTTTT
>NZ_JAMBOJ010000133.1 GCF_023715565.1 Cytobacillus firmus
TGTTAATGTCCCCTTTAAGTAGACATTCAAAAAAACCTTCATGTTACCATGGAGGAAAGAATGCTACTTGGAGGGGATTTTTTCTATGGCAAAGAAAGGGCAAACTTTTAATAGCTATTCGGAGGAGTTTAAACATAATGCTGTCATGAAATACGTGAATGGGTCTAAGAGTTATAAAGTACTGGCAGAAGAATTGGGAATTCGTAACTGCAGCCAGCTTAAAGTGTGGGTTAAGAAATGGAAAGATGGAGTACCGTTTGATGAGCGTAAAGGAGTCTCTAATCCTTTAAAAGGCAGGCCTAGGACTAAATTCAAGTCGGTTGAAGAGGAAAGAGATTATTTAAAAGCACAGGTTGAATTTCTAAAAAAGCAGTATCCAAATCTGGTAAAGGAGGAGGAAACATCCCCAGAAGAATGAAATATGAACTAGTTGATGAGTTAAGGAGTACCTATCCGGTCTCTTGGCTGCTGGAGATTGCCTATATCAAACCAGCTAGCTATTACAAATGGAGAAAAACTAATGTTAAACGGGAAGAGAAGGCTAGGGATGAAAAAGTCATCCGTGAGCACATTTTTGGGATTCATTTTATGCATCCTGAATTTGGCCGGCCTCGTATTACAGACGAATTAAATGAAAACGGGTATTTAATCAACCACAAGAAAGTCTACAGGCTGATGACGGAAATGGACATACAATCAGTCGTCCGAAAGAAGAGAAAACGGCATGGTCATAGTCCGTCTATCATCTTCCCTAATCGCCTTAAAAGGAATTTCAGGGCTGCAGGACCTAATCAAAAGATGGTAACGGATATAACATATGTGTCTGTTGGAGAAGAATTTTATTATGTATCGGTCATTCAGGATCTCTTTAATAACGAGATAGTAAGTTGGGAGCTATCTAAGAGAAATGATCTGGAGCTAGTATTAAATACAGTAGAAGAATGGACAAAGAAAAAAGACGTAGCTGGAGCCGTTCTCCATTCAGATCAAGGCTTCCAGTATACGTCAAAGCTATACAGCAGCAGATTAGAGGATTACGGCATCAAGGGCAGCCACTCTCGAAAAGGAAACTGCCTGGACAATGCCTGTGTAGAATCGTTCTTCTCACACCTCAAAACCGAGAAGCTGTATATAAATAAGTGTAAGTCAGAAGAAGATCTAGAGCAAGCTCTTGAGGATTACATCTACCATTACAATTACAAACGAAGACAAAAGAAACTAAAGAAACGCGCGCCGATTGAATATCGACACGCGCTCACTGCTTAGCTTTTTATGTTGTCTACTTGACAGGGACAAGACCA
>NZ_JAMBOJ010000134.1 GCF_023715565.1 Cytobacillus firmus
GCTTCTGAGAGGTCAATCTCCTATAGTTCTGAATTTAAGATAAAAGCAGTGGCGGAATACAAAAGTGGGAAAACACCATCGCAAATCTTTATTGAACAAGGCTTTGATCTAGAGGTGATTGGCAAGGAACAGCCAAAACGTTGTCTTAAGCGTTGGAGAGAAACATTCCAAAGGTTTGGGGAGGAAGGTTTCCTTACGGAACGTCGAGGTAAAGGGAGTACTGGACGTCCTTCTTCTAAACAACTTTCCATTGAGGAGAAACTAAGGAAGGCTGAGGCAAGGATTAAATTCCTCAAGGCAGAGAATGACTTCTTAAAAAAGCTGGAAGAACTAGAAAGGCAGGCGTTGAAGAAGAAACGGTTCTAACGGCAGCTGAGAAGTTTTCTTTGATTGAGAAAACCATCAGAACATATCAGTTAAAAAAATCTGTTTCCTACCTGTGTGAACTGGCAGGCGTAAGTCGAAGTGGCTACTATGATTGGCTGAAGGCAGCACAATTACGGGCTCAACGTGACGAGAAGGATGAATTGGATATAGAGTTAATTCGAGAAATATTCATAAGTAAAAAAGAAAAAGTAGGTGTCCTCCAGATTAAAATGATTATGGAGAATGATTATTCATCGATAATGAACCACAAAAAAATTAGGCGGTTGATGGCAAAATATAATCTTGTAACAAAAGTAAGGAAAGCCAATCCTTATCGTAAAATGGCTAAGGCAACCCAAGAGCATCGGTCTTGTCCTAACCTCCTTAACCGAGAATTTAATCAAGAAGAACCAGGGAAAGTCCTGCTTACTGACATTACTTATCTCTATTTCGGAAAGGGACAAAAAGCATATTTATCCTGCGTAAAAGATGGAGCTACCAAAGAAATTGTCGCTTATCATCTATCCACTTCGTTAGGAATGGATATTGTATATAACACGCTTAAAAAGTTAAAACAAGCTGTTGGCGATCATTTTCATCCAGAAGCCATACTGCACTCTGACCAAGGTTTCCACTATACTCATCCCCAATTCCAAAGCAAAGTAAAAGAACTTGGCATAATACAGTCGATGTCCCGAAAGGGAAACTGTTGGGATAACGCACCAATGGAAAGTTTCTTTGGGCACTTTAAGGATTTAGCAGAGTATAAATCATTAGATAATTTAGGAGATGTTAGAAAAGAAGTGGATCGAGTGATCGAGGAATATAACCAGCATCGTTATCAATGGGGCTTAAATAAAATGACCCCGGTGCAATAC
>NZ_JAMBOJ010000135.1 GCF_023715565.1 Cytobacillus firmus
TCCCCTTTAAGTAGACATTCAAAAAAACCTTCATGTTACCATGGAGGAAAGAATACTACTTGGAGGGGATTTTTTCTATGGCAAAGAAAGGACAAACTTTTAATAGCTATTCGGAAGAGTTTAAACATAATGCCGTCATAAAATACGTGAATGGCTCTAAGAGTTATAAAGTATTGGCAGAAGAATTGGGAATCCGTAACTGCAGCCAGCTTAAAGTATGGGTTAAGAAATGGAAAGATGGAGTACCGTTTGATGAGCGTTCAGGAGTCTCTAACCCTTTAAAAGGTAGGCCTAGGACTAATTTCAAATCGGTTGAAGAGGAAAGAGATTATTTAAAAGCACAGGTTGAATTTCTAAAAAAGCAGTATCCAAATCTGCTAAAGGAGGAGGAAACATCCCCAGAAGAATAAAATATGAACTAGTTGATGAGTTAAGAGGTACCTATCCGGTCTCCTGGCTGCTGGAGATTGCCTATATCAAACCGGCTAGCTATTACAAATGGAGAAAAACGACTGTTAAACGGGAAGAGAAGGCTAAGGATGAACAAGACATTCGAGAGCACATCTTGGGGATTCATTTCATGAATCCTGAATTTGGCCGGCCTCGTATGACAGATGAATTAAATGAAAACGGGTATTTAATCAACCACAAAAGGGTCTATAGACTAATGACGGAAATGGACATACAATCTGTCATCCGAAAGAAGAGAAAATGGCACGGTCGTAATCCTTCTATCCTCTTTCCTAATCGCCTTAAAAGAAATTTCAGGGCTGCAGGACCTAATCAAAAGATGGTAACGGATATAACATATGTGTCTGTTGGAAATGAATTTTATTATTTATCGGTTATCCAGGACCTCTTTAATAACGAAATAGTAAGTTGGGAGCTATCTAAGAGAAATGATCTGGAACTTGTGTTAAATACAGTATCAAAGTGGACAAAGAAAAAAGACGTAGCTGAAGCCGTTCTCCATTCAGATCAAGGCTTTCAGTATACGTCAAAGCTATACAGCAGTCGATTAGAGGATTACAGCATCAAGGGCAGCCACTCTCGCAAAGGAAACTGCCTGGACAATGCCTGTGTAGAATCGTTCTTCTCACACCTCAAAACTGAGAAGCTGTATATAAATAAGTGTAGGTCAAAAGAAGAACTAGAAGAAGCTCTTGAGGATTACATTTACCATTACAATTACAAACGCAGACAAAAGAAACTAAAGAAACGCGCGCC
>NZ_JAMBOJ010000136.1 GCF_023715565.1 Cytobacillus firmus
AGAAGGTAAAAGCCCTGTAGTTGAAACTTCGTTCCCTCCAGAGTGGATCCTGAGTACGGCGGGACACGAGAAATCCCGTCGGAAGCAGGGAGGACCATCTCCCAAGGCTAAATACTCCCTAGTGACCGATAGTGAACCAGTACCGTGAGGGAAAGGTGAAAAGCACCCCGGAAGGGGAGTGAAAGAGATCCTGAAACCGTGTGCCTACAAGTAGTTAGAGCCCGTTAATGGGTGATAGCGTGCCTTTTGTAGAATGAACCGGCGAGTTACGATTACATGCGAGGTTAAGTTGATAAGACGGAGCCGCAGCGAAAGCGAGTCTGAATAGGGCGAATGAGTATGTGGTCGTAGACCCGAAACCAGGTGATCTACCCATGTCCAGGGTGAAGTCCAGGTAACACTGGATGGAGGCCCGAACCCACGCACGTTGAAAAGTGCGGGGATGAGGTGTGGGTAGCGGAGAAATTCCAATCGAACCTGGAGATAGCTGGTTCTCTCCGAAATAGCTTTAGGGCTAGCCTCATGTAGAAAGAGTCTTGGAGGTAGAGCACTGTTTGGACTAGGGGCCCCCATCGGGTTACCGAATTCAGACAAACTCCGAATGCCAAAGACTTATCCATGGGAGTCAGACTGCGAGTGATAAGATCCGTAGTCAAGAGGGAAACAGCCCAGACCACCAGCTAAGGTCCCCAAGTATACGTTAAGTGGAAAAGGATGTGGAGTTGCTTAGACAACCAGGATGTTGGCTTAGAAGCAGCCACCATTTAAAGAGTGCGTAATAGCTCACTGGTCGAGTGACTCCGCGCCGAAAATGTACCGGGGCTAAACGTATCACCGAAGCTGTGGATTGACATCTGCGATGTCAGTGGTAGGAGAGCGTTCTAAGGGCGTTGAAGCCAGACCGCAAGGACTGGTGGAGCGCTTAGAAGTGAGAATGCCGGTATGAGTAGCGAAAGATGGGTGAGAATCCCATCCACCGAATGCCTAAGGTTTCCTGAGGAAGGCTCGTCCGCTCAGGGTTAGTCGGGACCTAAGCCGAGGCTGAAAAGCGTAGGCGATGGACAACAGGTTGATATTCCTGTACCACCTCTTTACCGTTTGAGCAATGGGGGGACGCAGGAGGATAGGGTAAGCGCGCTGTTGGATTAGCGCGTCCAAGCAGTTAGGC
>NZ_JAMBOJ010000137.1 GCF_023715565.1 Cytobacillus firmus
GAAGTCGGTGGGGTAACCTTTTGGAGCCAGCCGCCTAAGGTGGGACAGATGATTGGGGTGAAGTCGTAACAAGGTAGCCGTATCGGAAGGTGCGGCTGGATCACCTCCTTTCTAAGGAATATTTACAAGAAACGTGACGTTTTCTGTTCGTTCAGTTTTGAGAGTTCAATCTCTCATATTTTAATACCTTTACCTATTATGTGGGCCTATAGCTCAGCTGGTTAGAGCGCACGCCTGATAAGCGTGAGGTCGATGGTTCGAGTCCATTTAGGCCCACCATCTCATATAATGGGGCCTTAGCTCAGCTGGGAGAGCGCCTGCCTTGCACGCAGGAGGTCAGCGGTTCGATCCCGCTAGGCTCCACCAACCATAACGATATGATTCGTTATTTTTTGTTCCTTGAAAACTAGATAATGTTATGAAGAAGCAATAACCGAGTAATCGCCATCTTAGTTTTTCTCTTATTTTTGTTTTAAAACGAAGTAAGAGCACAAACCTGAGGGCAATGAGAAGCAAGAAGATCAAGGAAGCGACTGAACGAGCACCGGAGCGTACGAGAGTACGTGAGGAGCACAGTGACGGAGCTGACGCAGAGATTCGCTGCTTATCATTGGCCGAAGTAGGTTAAGTTAGAAAGGGCGCACGGTGAATGCCTTGGCACTAGGAGCCGATGAAGGACGGTACTAACACCGATATGCTTCGGGGAGCTGTAAGTAAGCTTTGATCCGGAGATTTCCGAATGGGGAAACCCCCTATCCGTAATGGGATAGGATCTTTACCTGAATACATAGGGTATAGAAGGCAGACCCGGGGAACTGAAACATCTAAGTACCCGGAGGAAGAGAAAGCAAACGCGATTCCCTGAGTAGCGGCGAGCGAAACGGGATTAGCCCAAACCAGGAGGCTTGCCTCCTGGGGTTGTAGGACACTCTATACGGAGTTACAAAGGAACGAGGTAAATGAACAGGTCTGGAAAGGCCGGCCAAAGAAGGTAAAAGCCCTGTAGTTGAAACTTCGTTCCCTCCAGAGTGGATCCTGAGTACGGCGGGACACGAGAAATCCCGTCGGAAGCAGGGAGGACCATCTCCCAAGGCTAAATACTCCCTAGTGACC
>NZ_JAMBOJ010000138.1 GCF_023715565.1 Cytobacillus firmus
AATGATTCTTTTTCTAACTTCCTCTGCATAATCCATCAAGACAGCTCCGATGAGCCTGTAAGCGGATTGTGTGTTAGGAAAGATTCTAATGACTCTTTCTCTTCTGCGAACCTCTCCATTTATTCTTTCAAGTGAATTTGTGCTCCGAATATGCTTATGGTACTTGGTATCTTCGTTTAAGTACTGGATTCCGTCTTCAAAACCATCTTCTAATATTTCAATCGCTCTATCGAGCTTTGGATGATCTTTATACTTCTCAATGAACTCATTTTTGTATCTTCTGGCATCTTCCACTTTCGCAACTTCAAATATTCTTTTTAGCGCGATTTTCACTTCATCCATATCTTTTTTCGGCATATGAGTGATGATGTTCTTTTTAAAATGGACGGTGCATCTCTGCCAGGCAGAGCCGACAAACTCTTTTCCAATGGCAGCTTTTAAGCCCTTATGGGCATCTGATATGATTAGTTTTGGTGCTTGTAATCCTCGTGACTGTAAGTGCTGGAAAAATCTTTGCCACGCTTCACAGCTCTCCACATGATCTATTCTTAAGCCAAGAATTTCCCGTCTATCATTCATATCAACCGCAGTGGCAATGTAGACAGCTTTGGAAACCACCCGATTGTGCTCCCTTACTTTAATATACATGGCGTCTGTAAAAATATAAGGGTAATACATCGTATTTAGTGGCCGGTTTGCCCATTGGTTTACTATTGGATCCAGCTTCTCTGTCAGAGTGGATACGAAGGATTTGGACACCTTTTGACCACAGAGCTGTTCCACGATGTTAGACACTTTTCTAGTGGAAACCCCGTTCACAACCATTTCAAGCATAGAGAGGACAAAAGTCTGGTCACATCGAGCATATTGTTCAAACACAGTGGTAGAAAAATCACCACTTCTGGTCCGGGGTACTCTCAGTACAATTTTGCCGATGCTTAAGAGAAGTTCGCGGTCATAGTATCCGTTGCGGTAATCATGACGGCTAGCTGTTCGCTCATAAGGATATGTATTCAGATGATGATCACGTTCTTTTTCCATGAACTCATTTAATACCAGGACAATAGAAGCCTTTATCACTGAGTCGATGTTTGAAT
>NZ_JAMBOJ010000139.1 GCF_023715565.1 Cytobacillus firmus
AAGAATGGGCATCCAGCACAAATTCGCGGATCTGATTTATATTGACGATACCCTTCCTTGGTAGTCGTAGTATATTTTAAAATCTCACCAGCTGGGCAAATGTAACAGTCAAAGTGCTCATCATAAACATACTCATGTTTCCGGAAGTAACCTTCTTTTGTGCGTGGTCGTGTGTAAGGCAAAGCAGGTGTAATATCGTTTTTCAATAAGTAGCTTGTAATGGCAGGTGTTTTATAAGCTGCGTCTGCCGCAACAGCTTCTGGTTTACTAACTTTCTCAATGACTCGTTCTACCAATGGCTCAAAAATATGACTATCATGCGTGTTACCCGGGGTTACTATTGTGCCTAATACAAAGCCGTTGCGATCTGCGGCTGCGTGGAAAGAATAGGCGAACTGTTTTGTACGCTCATCTTTTACATAGTAGCCACTCTCTGGGTCCGTTGTACTTTCCTTAATTTCTTTGAATTCTTCCTTATCAAACTTATCTGGTGGAAAAGGCTTTTTTCCATGTTCCTCACGATCTTGATTAATCTCTTCTTGAAGGCGTTCTTGATAGGCACGGGTTTCTTTTCGAACAACTTTCTTTTCAAATTTGCGTTTATTCGCACTCGCTTTTACATGCGTAGAATCGACAAAAACATGTTCTGCACTAATTAAATTCTTTTCAGCTGCAGTTTTTAAGATTCGGTAGAATATCTGTTCAAAGAGATCAGAATTTTTAAAGCGACGCTCATAGTTTTTACCGAAAGTTGAGAAGTGAGGAACTTTATCGTGGAAGCCATAACCTAAAAACCACCGATAAGCCATATTCGTTTTCAATTCTTCAATTGTTTGACGCATGGAACGAATACCGAAGGTATATTGAATAAATGAAAGTTTAATTAATATTACGGGGTCAATACTTGGGCGCCCTACTTCTGAATACATATCTTTTACCAAGTCATAGATGAATGAGAAATCAATCGCTGCCTCAATTTTGCGAACCAAATGATCCGCTGGTACAAGTTCGTCTAGTGCAATCATTTCAATTTGATC
>NZ_JAMBOJ010000014.1 GCF_023715565.1 Cytobacillus firmus
GTCCAGAAATGGCCTAGAAGATGACCTCGGAGAGGTCTATCATCATCTGAAAATGCTTCAAAGCCAATAAAATTCAAAAAAGAGGTCCGGAATGAGACTATTCCGAACCCCTTTTGTCTACAAACTGCCCTGACCTCAACGTAGGTCAGGTTTATTTTTGATTATTAAGCTAGTGAAAAATGGGCATATTATCTAAAATTTATAAAGTTTATAGATTAAAAAATATTTTTTTGAAAATGAAAAAATGTCTTCTTCTAAAAGTCATCCTATGTCATAATATAGGTAATAATAATAGCATTTTTTAGGTGGAGTCTGTCACAAAGGGGCAATTATGTCCTTTTGAGGGAGGCTTTTTTATTTGCAGCCTAATTATAAAACGAAGAAGGTGCTGTTTATGTATGGTATTAAACTTTAATTGGAAAGGAATGATCTATATTTGAGTGTATTAATGCCTAAAATTAAAGAAGTTTTGTATGCAGTTCTCCCCATTACCGCACTTGTAATCATTTTAAATTTGACAATTACCCAATTAGACTCTTTCTTGATTATACGCTTTATAATTGGGGCCATTTTAATCATTATCGGATTATCTGTTTTCCTGCTTGGCGTGGATATCGGAATAACTCCAATTGGACAGATGATGGGTGCTGGCATGGCAAAAACAAATAAAGTATGGATTGTCATTGCTGCCGGCCTCGTACTTGGTTTTATCATCTCGATAGCTGAGCCAGATTTGCACATTTTGGCAGGGCAAATTGAACTGGTTACCTCAGGTCTTATTTCAAAGGGCTATATTGTGGTTATCGTCTCAATCGGTATTGCGGCTTTGCTTTCTGCAGGCCTGGTAAGAATTGTGTATAACCTTCCATTGTATAGATTATTAACGATTTTGTATCTTATTATCTTCATTCTTGCCATTTTCACATCACCGGAGTTCCTGGCTATTTCTTTTGATGCTTCTGGGGCAACCACCGGAGCTTTGACGGTTCCGTTTATTCTGGCTTTAGCACTTGGTGTGTCCTCACTGAAAAAGGATAGCAAAGCATCTGAACAGGATAGCTTTGGATTAGTAGCCGTTGCCTCAACAGGCGCGATTATTTCTGTCATGATCATGAGCATCTTATCGAAAGCCGATAAGATTTCCGGCAGTCTTGAACATCATGATCCCTCTGCAGATATTCTTGGACCATTTTTAGATAAAACACCCATACTTGCAGGTGAAGTATTTTTGGCCCTGCTTCCGATTTTACTGATTTTTTTGCTGCTTCAGAAATTGATCTTTAAAATGTCCAAAAAAGCAGTTCACAAAATACTTAAGGGAATTGTTTTTACTTTTCTGGGCCTTGTCCTCTTTTTAGCAGGGGTAAATGCAGGTTTTATGGATGTCGGCACGGCGGTGGGACACAGCATAGCCTCTTTAGACAGTAAAGCATACATTATTATTATAGGTTTTATATTGGGCTTCGTGACCATTTTGGCAGAACCTGCTGTTCATGTGCTAACACATCAAATTGAAGATGTAACAAGCGGATATGTAAAAAGGAAGGTCGTCATGATTTCCCTATCAATAGGGGTTGGCGCAGCCGTTTCTCTATCAGTGTTAAGAATCATTATTCCTGAGCTGCAGCTATGGCATTATCTTTTACCGGGCTATGCCATTGCGATTGCCATGACCTACTTTGTTCCAAAGCTGTTTGTTGGGATTGCTTTTGATTCTGGCGGGGTGGCATCAGGCCCGATGACAGCTACATTTATTTTAGCTTTTGTGCAGGGAGCTGCAGAATCAATAGAAGGGGCCAATGTATTAATAGATGGATTTGGCATGATTGCAATGGTTGCACTGACTCCTCTGATTGCCCTGCAGGTATTAGGTTTTATGTTTAAACTAAAATCCAAAAAAGGAGGCTTTGAAAAGGATGCACAGTCACTCTGATTTTGCCGGATTTGAATTAGTCTATGTGATTGTTGACTTTGGATCAGGAAGTAAAGTACTGCAAACTGCCAAGGCAAATGGTATTTCAGGAGGAACCGTCCTCCTGGGAAAAGGGACTATCCAAAACCGCCTCCTGGAGTTCTTATCATTAACTGATGTGAAAAAGGAAATTGTCCTGATGGTTGCGGATAAGCACACAGCCGATTATGCCCTCCAGCAGCTTGACAGGAAATTCAAATTCAGCAAACCAAACCACGGTATCGCTTTTGCCATTTCTGTTTGTAATGTGATCGGAGCAAGCCGCTGCAGAAGCGGAAATAGTGATCAGGGAAGAGGTGTAGATAAAATGATGTATCATGCCATTACGGTGGTTGTAGAAAAAGGGAATGCAGAGCAAGTGATCGATGCGGCAGCCGAAGCAGGCTCTAAAGGTGGTACGGTCATTAATGCTAGAGGGTCGGGTATTCATGAAACCAGCAAGCTATTTTCAATGGCCATTGAACCAGAGAAGGAAATTGTGCTTATTCTGTCAGAGGAAGAAAGTACAGAAAAAATAGTATCCTCGATAAGAAAAAAACTTAAAATTGATGAGCCGGGCAATGGGATCATATTTGTGCAGGAAGTCAGCAAAACTTACGGGATTTATAAGTGAATGGCAGCCTGATTTAATGGCTAAATTAGTAGTAAATGGAAAAGGGGGCAGCAAAATTTGAATATCTTTTTTGCAGTCACAGTTTTAATTTACACCATGCTACTCATTTTCACGTACGGCTTTTCCATCTTAACTGATTTTCAGGAAGATAAAGGGGAGGAAATATTTGATAGGTCTTTTAAGAACGCCTATGTGATCCTTCTCTTTGGCCTTCTCATTATTTACACTCTAAACCAGCATCCCCATATTCCCATGGATTCAGATAAAACCTCTTATCTCTTGCTTGCAAGTAAATTTTTATCTCTGTTGACACTTGGCGTCAGCCTATTTATTTTCAGCCGTAAAAATTACAGCCTGTAACATCCTGAGATATTAAGATAAAGGTGTCTGACTTATCATGATGCTAATAATTATATTTGAAATTTGTTTAAAATACTGTCATAAACAGTATAATTAAAGGTGTGTAAGCGATTACGGGATGAGGAGGAGAAAATGGGCAGATTAATTCATTTTGAAATCCATGTCGATGATATGGAGCGGGCAAAAAAGTTTTACGGAGAGGTTTTTGGATGGTCATTTCAGGATTGGAGTGAATATGCCAGAATGCCTTATTACGGAGCAGTGACTGGCCATGATGAAGAGCTGGGCATTAATGGTGCTCTTATGCAGCGCCAGGGACCACCACCAGAAGCTAATCAGGCGTTAAACGGATATTCCTGCACAATTGGTGTGGAAGATTACGATACTGCAGAAAGCAAAATCCTTGAAAATGGGGGAACTGTTGCATTGCCAAAGTATGCTCTCCCAGGTATGGCATGGCAAGGATACTACAAGGATACTGAAGGCAATATTTTCGGTATTCATCAGCCAGATGAAAATGCGAAGTGAATGGTTAAGACTGTTAGCACCTATGAAACCATACATAAAAAAAGCCAGTCTAAAACGACTGGCTTCAGTAGAGGAGTTCCTTTAAGGAGGGGCTCCTTTATTTATGCGATTAGTTTTGAAATTTTTTCTTCCTTGCGCTTCTTCTTATATTCAGCAGTTGCTGTGAATAGAACATCTGAGGAAGAGTTAAGGGCTGTTTCACAGGAATCCTGTAATACGCCAATGATAAATCCTACCCCGACGACCTGCATAGCTATGTTATCCGGAATTCCGAATAAGCTCGCTGCCAAAGGAATGAGAAGAAGGGAACCGCCTGCAACGCCCGAAGCACCAGCGGCAGAGACTGCTGCTAACACGCTAAGGATTAGAGCTGTTCCAAAGTCCACTTGAATACCTAATGTGTGAACAGCTGCAAGAGTAAGAACAGAAATTGTAACAGCTGCACCTGCCATATTAACTGTTGCGCCTAATGGGATGGAGACGGAATACGTATCTTCATCCAGTCCAAGCTTTTCGCATAAGCTCATATTTACAGGAATGTTTGCTGCTGAGCTCCGAGTAAAGAATGCTGTAATCCCGCTTTCTCTTAAGCATCTTAAAACAAGCGGATATGGATTTCTGCGAATATTTAAAAATACGATAAGAGGATTTACAACAAGAGCAATAAAGAACATGCATCCTAATAGAATGGCCAGTAATTTGCCGTAATCCATCAGTGCAGATAGACCATTGGTGACAATCGCATCAAACACAAGACCCATAATTCCGATTGGTGCGAAGCTGATTACCCATTTTACCAGGGTCGAGATGGCATCTGAAAAGTTTGAGAGCATGTTTTTTGTTGTATCTGCAGCTTTTCTTAAGGCAATGCCAAGAAGAATTGCCCAAGTTAGAATTCCTATATAATTACCATTGATTAGGGCATTGACCGGGTTGTCCACCACATTAGTCAAAAGAGTTTTGAGAACTTCCGCAATTCCTCCAGGTGGTGCTACATCCTCTGCTCCCGGAGCAAGTGAAAGAGTAACTGGGAAAATAAAGCTTGCCATAACTGCAACAAGTCCGGCTAAAAAGGTGCTTATACCATAAAGAGCTATAATGGACTTCATATTCGTCTTCTGGCCGCTTCTATGCCTGGAGATGGCATGCATGACCAGGAAAAAAACCAGTACCGGAGCTACTGCTTTTAATGCACCTACAAATAATGTACCAAAGATAGAGATCCATCCCGCTGTCTTTGGAATAGTCAAGGCGAGGGCTGCACCTGCGATGATTCCCAGCAGGATTCTTTTGACCAGGCTGATTTCGTTCCACTTGCTGAATGCGTTTTTCATTGGATTCCCTCCGAAGTGTTTATTATATAAAAGAGAATAATGGCCTTTCACTGTTGTTGGACAGTGACATTTGTAAGTTTAACACAAATATTATAAATTGTGTGTAAATTATTATATTGAAATATTTGCTAAAGGACTGTTGCTAGATAGGCTGCTGATAATATTGGTTTTAGTGGGTTAAATATGTGGAATGATAATAAAAATCCAATAGTTTTTCGCTTGAGGAATAAGAGCTCTTATATAACTGCAACCTAAATATGTACATAAAACCGAAAGATGAGGTACACACCATGACAGGAATTCTACTAGCCCTCATTGCAGCCGTTTCATGGGGCAGCATTGTATTTGTCAGCAACAAGCTCGGCGGGGACGAGGACAGCCAGACTCTGGGCACGACAATAGGAGCATTGTTGTTTGCTGTAGCTGTCTATACTTTTAAAAGGCCGGATCTTTCCAATGTCGTCTGGGCAGTCGGATTGATTTCTGGTTTATTCTGGTCGATCGGACAGAAAAATCAGTTTGGGGCGGTCCGCTATTTAGGGGTAGCAAAAACAGCTCCAATGTCCACCGGACTGCAGCTTATTGGAACCACATTTTTTGGAGTATTCATTTTTAAAGAATGGGAAACAAAGATAAGCATTATTATCGGAGTCACCTCATTGGTCTGCATAATTATTGGTGCCATTCTGACTTCCCTGAAACAGGGAGATGATCAGGAACAGGGAAGGAGTCTCAAGAAAGGCCTGCTAGTACTCCTTTTATCGACAGCAGGATTTGTCGGGTATGTGGTACTCATCCGCTGGTTTGAAATTGACGGCTGGTCTGCCATTCTACCACAGGCAATCGGAATGCTATTAGGAGCATTCCTCATAACTCTCCGCCGCAGGCCTTATAACAAATATGCTATCCGTAATATTATTACTGGGCTGATTTGGAGTACCGGGAATCTGGGATTGCTCCTTTCCCTTCCGAAAATCGGCGTGGCTACCAGCTTTTCACTTTCTCAAACAGGTATAGTAATTTCCACTATTGGCGGGCTTTTCTTTTTAAATGAGCGGAAAAGCAAAAAGCAGGTGTTTATGGTTCTTCTTGGCTGTATATTTATCATCGCAGGGGGAGTATTGCTGGGCTTTACGAAAAAATAAGGGAGTGATCATATGTATCCAAGTCTTGAAGGGAAAGTTGTGGTTATTACCGGGGGAGCGACCGGGCTGGGAAAAGCAATGTCAGAACGGTTTGGGGCTGAAAAAGCAAAGGTAGTCATCAATTATTTTAATGAGGAACAGGAAGTGCAGGAAATCATAGAAACGATTGAGAAAGCCGGCGGCAGTGCATCTGCCATCCAGGGGGATGTTACAAAGGAAGAGGACGTTAAAAGAATGATTGCCCATGCTATTAAAACGTACGGTTCGCTCGATGTCATGATAAATAATGCGGGTATCGAAAATGAAGTTCCATCAGAGGAACTTACTCTGGAAGATTGGAACAAAGTGATTTCGACGAATCTAACGGGGCAATTTATCGGCTGCCGTGAAGCTATCAATTACATGCTGGAAAACAAAATAAAAGGCTCAATCATTAATATGTCATCTGTTCATCAGGAAATTCCATGGCCTCATTTTGTTCATTATGCTGCAAGCAAAGGCGGCGTCAAATTGATGACCGAAACTCTTGCGCTGGAATTTGCTCCGCATGGTATCCGGGTGAACTGCATTGCCCCTGGTGCTATTGATACACCAATAAATGCGGAGAAATTCTCAGATCCGGAATTGAAAAAAGGTGTGCTTGAGCTCATTCCGATGGGCTACATTGGCAAGCCGGAAGAAATAGCGGCTTGTGCAGTATGGCTTGCATCAACAGAAGCCAGCTATGTCACCGGATTAACATTATTTGCTGATGGCGGCATGACACAATATCCAGGGTTTCAGGCTGGTAAAGGATGAATGGACAGCTCTTCTCAGTGTGAGAGGGGCTTATTTCTATTTCATCATTCAGCCGGTCGCCTAACCATATTTTTATGAAGCGATATAAATAAGCCCGGCCACTTAAAGAGGCCGGACCTGAAGGGGTAAAGAAAAAGGGCTGTATGATGTTTCGGTACAAATTCATTGTAATATGGAAATGTTAACAATCTATGAACGGGATGCGGACAAATTATTAAATTATTCCGCTCATTGCTAAAAAGGTGAAAGCAGTTCCATTTGTACCGATATCCGGCCGGGCAGGTCGAAGGGAAAGACAATAATATCCATTTTTTACTTTACCATTTGGAACTCTCCCTTATTTGATTATACAAAAGTATTCAGTAATGACTTTTAAAATGTTGTGAAAGAAAGTGCTGAAAACAAAAAGCGCCAATCCCCTAAAGATTATAGGGAAAAGAGCGCTTTAATTCTTTTTATTTTCTTTTCTGTGCCTTCATTTTATTTGCTTCCAGCTCAGCAGCATATTCTTCGTATGTTTTACCCTGCTTTTGGCTCTCAGATTGAATTTTTCTGAACTTATTATCATTAAGATTTGGCAAGTCGACACCTCCCTTGATCAAGAGTATTTTTTGCAAAGACCTGAACATTATTCGAAAAGAATGGATGTGCCCCACGGTTTAATTACTACTACAAAGGGTAAGTGGATATAGGAAATATTTAGTATGTGAAAAGAATGGCAATTAACAGAATCAGGGTATATTTTTCCAAATTCAAACAAAAAATAGAGTCATTAATTAAAAGGAGGACTGTTTGTGGCAGAAAATAAAGATAGTCATAAAGCAAATGAGCAAGATGTAAAGCGTGAGACATTGACTACTCGGCAGGGGCACCCTGTAACTGATAACCAAAACATTCGCACCATAGGCAACCGGGGACCAGCGACCTTGGAGAATTACCATTTTATTGAAAAAATATCCCATTTTGACAGGGAAGAGGTACCAGAGCGTGTGGTGCATGCAAGAGGAGCAGGGGCATTCGGATACTTTGAGACATACGGAAAGGTTGGCGATGAACCGGTCGAAAAGTATACACGAGCAAAGGTTTTTTCAGGTGCAGGGAAGAGAACGCCATTAATGGTCCGCTTTTCGACAGTGGCCGGTGCAAAGGATTCACCCGAAACAGCACGTGATCCCAGAGGTTTTGCCGTAAAAATGTATACTGAGGACGGAAACTGGGATTTGGTAGGGAATAACCTTAAAATCTTCTTTATCCGTGATGCGATGAAATTCCCTGATATGATTCACGCCTTCAAGCCTGATCCTGTTTCAAATGTGCCAAATCCTGAGAGGATGTTTGACTTTGTGGCCAGGACCCCTGAGGCTACACATATGATTACTTTCTTATTTTCCCCTTGGGGTATACCCGCTACATACCGCCATATGCAGGGATCAGGCGTTAATACATATAAATGGGTAAATGAAAAAGGGGAAGCAGTACTGGTGAAATATCACTGGGAGCCGAAACAGGGAATCCGCAATTTGACACAGGAAGAGGCAAGTGAAATTCAGGCGAAAAATGTCGGTCATGCCACACAGGATTTATTTGAGGCGATTAAACGCGGAGATTATCCTGAATGGGAGCTTTTTGTGCAGATTATGGAGGATGACTATCATCCAGAACTTGATTTTGATCCCCTTGATGATACAAAGCTATGGCCGGAAGATCAGTTTCCATGGCTTCCGGTTGGCCGCATGGTTCTTGATCGCAATCCGGAAGATTACCATGCAGAGATTGAGCAGGCTGCATTCGGTACCGGGGTACTTGTCGACGGAATGGATTTTTCTGATGATAAGATGCTGCAGGGACGGACTTTCTCGTATTCCGATACACAGCGTTATCGCGTCGGAGCGAACTATTTAAAATTGCCTGTTAATGCACCGAAAGCGCCTGTGCGCACAAATCAGCAGAGAGGGCAAATGGATACTCGTGATCCGAGGGAGTCTGGGGAAAATCCGCATATTAATTATGAACCATCGATAAAGGGCGGATTTAAAGAAGCTCCTGAAGAAGGCCGCACACCTCATCGGCCAACCTATAATGCAGCAGCCATGAGCGCTCCGATTGATCGGCCTAATAATTATGGACAGGCAGGTCATACTTACCGGAGCTTTGAGGATTGGGAACGGGATGAATTAATTAAAAACCTGTCTGAAGCATTGGCAGTTTGTGACAAACGTATCCAGGATGCCATGTTTGAGCATTTCACACAGGCAGATGAAGATTATGGCCGCCGCGTGAAGGAAGGAACAGCGAAAGTTATGAAAGAATTGCAAGCAATGAGCGAAAAAGAGCAAGTGCCTGGCCGGGATGCTGGAAGATCCAAATATGGGCAAGGATCGATTGCTCAGAACCAGGCAGCAAAAGAAGCAGTTGAAAAAAGCCGCGAAACAGATCCATATTAAAGATGAAAACAGGGCTGCCTAAAGATGGGCAGTCTTTTTGGTCTACGCTCATTCCCTTTTTATTGCAGGTTGGTAGGACTTCTTCCAGGTTTTGTAGAATATCTCCTTAAACTACATATCCAGGGGTGCAAAATGAAACCAATAATAGGGGTTACTTCAAATTTAGATGACAAGCAGCTTACCGTATCAATGGATAATATCCATTCATTATTAAACGCTGGAGCCGTACCGGTTGTTGTCCCTAATCTGTTGGATGATGACAAAATAGACAAATTAGCTGAAACCCTTGACGGGCTGCTACTTACAGGAGGTGGGGACATCGATCCAACACTGTTTGGTGAAGAACCCCATCAAAAGCTGGGCAGTATTTGTCCTGAAAGAGATATATTTGAAATCGGCCTAATAAAAAAGATGCTCGCTCGTGATAAACCAATCTTAGCCATTTGCAGGGGCTGTCAAATACTCAGTATTGCACTTGGCGGTGATATGTATCAGGACATCTATTCTCAAATGAGCGAACCTCTGCTTCAGCATGGCCAAAAGGCTCCTCGCTGGCATGCGACTCACTTTGTGAATGTTAAAAGCAACTCTCTCCTCCACAAAGTCACTGGAATGCAAAGCTTTAAAGTTAATAGCTATCATCATCAGGCTGTCCGCAAAATGCCTGACGGCTTTGAGGTTTGTGCCGAAGCAAATGATGGTGTCATTGAGGCTTTTGAGAGCAGTAAACATAGCTTTGCATTAGGGGTACAGTGGCACCCTGAATGTATGACACAAAAAAACGATACCCCTTCAAAGGCTATATTTAAGGCATTTGTTAAGGCTGGCTCGCAATAGTTTTAGAAGTTAAAACGCCGTCGCACTCTTAACCTGCGCGACGGCGTTTCACTGCCCTTCCTCCAAAAAAGTCTCCGCACTGGTGATAAATTCCCGGACCGCAAAGGATAAGTACTTATCCTTTTTCCAGATCATCCCAAGCTCTAAATTAACAGCAGACTCAGAGATTGGCAGAACCACAAGGTCATGGCAGTTTATGTTTTTACAGATTTTGCTGGGCAGCATGGTGATTCCCAGTTTCCCCTCAACCATTCCCAGCAGGAAGTCCTTTTGGGAGCTTTCACAGACGATATTAGGCTGAAAGCCGCTCTTTAAGCATTCCTCAATAATTAAGTCATAAAGGGTGAAATCTTTACGGTAGAGGATAAAAGGCTCTTTGGCTAATTCGGAAAAATGCACTTCCGTTTTAGAAGCAAGCCTATGCTCCCGGTGGATAATGAGCATTAAGGGATCCTTTATGACTTTGATTATTTCAAAGCCGCTGCCATGAGCCGGTACGGTGCAAATCAAGCCGATATCCAACGTGCCATCTTCCACCCCTTTTTTTATCTTCTTGGTGCCGACTTCTGTTAATTTTATTTCGATTAATGGGAATTTTTCTTTATACTGGCTGATAAGCTTCGAAAAGAAGGCTGCTCCGACTATGGGAGGTATGCCTATTTTGATTTCACCCCCCTTCAGCTCCATAAGATCTGTTAATTCCAATGTCAGGTTCTGAAATGCCTCAAGCACTTTTTTCGCATTGATTAATACTGCTTTTCCAGCATCCGTTAATTCCAGCTGCTTCGATGACCGATAAAAAAGCGGTACCCCTAGTTCACCTTCAAGATTTTTAATGGCTTTGCTGATGGAAGGCTGGGTGACATGCAGGGTCTGGGATGCTTTCGTGAAACTTAAGTGCTGAGCAACTTCAGCAAAATATTCTAAATGCCGGATATCCATTCACTTCACTCCTCGGTATAGCCAAAAGGCATAAGGATTATAGATTATATGTATTTCATTTATGAATGCGATTCATTATATAATAATTTACAATAAATACTGAAAATTAACAATATTTAATAAAGGGAGATGCATAGAATGGATCTGCAAAAGGAATCTCTGCTGCTTCATGAGAAGTTTCAAGGAAAGTTAACAGTTGATGTAAAAATGCCGCTAAATAGCATGAAAGATTTAAGCTTAGCCTATTCCCCAGGAGTGGCAGAGCCGTGCCGAAGAATTCATGACCAGCCTGAGAAAGTCTATGACTATACCATTAAAGGAAACTTAATTGCCGTTGTCTCTGACGGAACCTCGGTGCTCGGACTTGGGGATATTGGCCCTGAAGCCTCCATGCCTGTTATGGAGGGGAAGGCTGCACTATTTAAAGCATTTGCCGGAATTGATGCGGTTCCGATTTGCCTTGATACGAAGGACCCGGAAGAAATCATTAAAACAGTCAGGCTGCTGCAGCCTTCTTTTGGGGGCATTAACCTGGAAGACATTGCTGCACCAAATTGCTTTTACATTGAAGAACAGCTTAAGAAGGAAATGAATATTCCGGTTTTTCATGATGACCAGCATGGAACTGCGATTGTAACTGCAGCAGGGTTAATCAACGCACTGAAGCTTGCCGGCAAAAAAATGGATGAAATAAAAATCGTAATCAATGGAGCAGGTGCCGCTGGAATTGCCATTATAAAGCTTCTCTTGAATATGGGTGCTAAAGATATCATCATGTGTGATACAAAAGGAGCGATTTATGAAGGGCGTCAAGAGCGAATGAACCCTGTTAAAGAGTCTGTTGCGAAAATCACCAATTCTGGAAAACGCATAGGTCCGCTTGAGGAAGTTATCATCGGTGCCGATGTGTTCATAGGTGTTTCCTCTGCCGGTGCCTTAACAAAGGAAATGGTCGAGACGATGAGTCCAGATTCCATTATATTTGCCATGGCCAATCCAGTGCCTGAGATTATGCCGGATGAGGCAAAAGCTGCAGGAGCCAAAGTCGTTGGCACAGGCAGATCAGACTTACCGAATCAGGTGAACAATGTCCTCGCATTCCCTGGAATTTTC
Organism: Cytobacillus firmus; assembly: GCF_023715565.1. Taxonomy (GTDB): domain Bacteria; phylum Bacillota; class Bacilli; order Bacillales; family Cytobacillaceae; genus Cytobacillus; species Cytobacillus firmus_C. The sequence goes on from NZ_JAMBOJ010000014.1 coordinate 12,087, forward strand.
CGGGGAGCCCTGGACGTCAGGGCTACTGAAATAAATGAAGAAATGAAAATGGCAGCTGTCGAAGCTATTGCCGATTTAATTGATTCTACAGACCTGACACCTGATTATGTGATACCAGGACCACTCGACAGCCGGGTTGTCCCAGCGGTAAAGGATGCAGTAATAAAAGCAGCACAGGAAACAGGTGCAGCCAGAATTGAAATTAGAGAGAACCACATAATAAGCCAATAGAATAAAATTAGCATGCGGAGGCATGTTCAAAATAACAACATAGTATCCACAATAAAAAGATGTTGGTTTTGCCAATGGGAATGAAGTTCACTTTCGTCACTATTAATTTATTTAAAAGGGAGACTGATACCGATGAAAGTATACGAAGTAATTGAGACGCAGGAATTGTTCCGTGGTGAAATCATTGATAACTATTATGTTATTTATGAACAAACAGAAAACAAAGTCTATAAAAATCGAAACAATCATCTGTTCCAGCAGGAAAAATTTTTAGAAGAAACCATAAATATATTTAAAGGAAATCCGCATTCTACCTTAAAGAAAGTAAAAGCATATCCCATTAGCCATCTTGCATATGGGGATATCCGTGAAGCAATCACAAATGACTTTCCGGACCTCTTTAAGAACCTGAAAAAATCTTCGGCTTAATCACAGGCAGCCTCCAATAAAATGGAGGCTGTTTTTTCTTTGGACTCTTAAAATGGAAATGTTCCTTGTCTATCTGTATGATAGTATAAGCAAAAAAGAAAATGCGGACAGGACCGTTTTCGGGGAGCTTATATAGGGAATAATCCAGATGTACACATATATGTGAGGTGGAGCAATGATTAAGTTTGACAATGTGTCGAAACAGTACCGGGATGGTACAAAAGCAGTAGATTCAATCAATTTACATATAAAAGATGGCGAGTTCTTTGTAATTATTGGTCCGAGCGGTTCCGGGAAAACCACCGTTCTGAAGATGATTAACAGGCTGATTCCTTTGACAGCCGGAACGATTTTCATAAATGACAAACGAATTAGTGACTATGACATTCATGAGCTTCGCTGGGATATTGGCTATGTACTTCAGCAGATAGCCCTTTTTCCTCATATGACAATTGGAGAAAATATCTCGATTGTACCGGAGCTGAAAAACTGGGAGCCGAAGAAAATTAAAGAACGGATTGATGAGTTATTGGAAATGGTCGGTTTGGAGCCTGACATATACCGGAGCCGCAAGCCGCATGAACTTTCGGGAGGACAGCAGCAAAGGGTGGGTGTAACGAGAGCACTTGCAGCTAATCCTCCTATCATTCTGATGGACGAGCCCTTTAGTGCGTTGGATCCCCTAAGCAGGGAAAAGCTTCAGGATGACCTAATCAGCCTTCAGAAAAAAATAAAGAAAACGATTGTGTTTGTCACACATGATATGAAGGAAGCACTAAAGCTCGGCGACCGTATTTGTGTCATGAAAGATGGGGAAATTGTCCAAACCGGCACACCTGAAGAGCTGCTTGCACATCCGGAAAACGAATTTGTCAGGCAGTTTGTCGGGGAAGAGCATGGGTCGTACATAGAGGGATTCAGCCTTCATGATATCCTTCTGCCGGTTACAAAAACAGGACAGCAAGGAGCAGTCATTTCAGCCGCCGCTACATTTGAAGAAACACTAAGCTTATTGTCCATACATGATGAACTTGCTGTCAAAGAGGACGGAAACATCATTGGCATCGTCAATAGGCAGGCCTTTATCCGTGAACTTGCTGGAAGCATGAAGAATGAGGTGAGGTCATGAATGCCTTTAGCTCTGTTTTAAATGAAAGAAAAGGGCAGCTAATCAATGTGCTGATTGAGCATATACAGATTTCACTTATTGCTTTATTCTTTGCAGTCCTGATTGCGATCCCGCTTGGAATTTATCTGACTAATAAACAAAAAATCGCAGAGGGGATCATTGGAGTGACGGCAGTATTACAGACTGTTCCCTCATTAGCACTGCTTGGCTTGTTGATTCCCTTATTTGGGATAGGAAAGTTGCCTGCCATTATCGCACTAATCGTATATGCCCTTCTGCCCATTCTGAGAAATACATATACAGGCATTAAGGAAGTGGATGATTCCATAATTGAAGCTGCAAGGGCAATGGGGATGAAGAGGAGCAAAAGGCTCATGAAAGTAGAGCTCCCCCTTGCTATGCCGGTTATTATGGCCGGCATCCGGACAGCAATGGTGCTAATCGTGGGAACTGCTACTCTCGCTGCTTTAATCGGAGCAGGAGGCTTGGGAGAACTGATTCTCCTTGGAATCGATCGAAATAATACGGCACTGATTGTTCTTGGGGCCATACCTGCAGCTATATTGGCAATCCTTTTTGACATGATGCTGCGGCGATTCGAGCATATGTCTTTTAAACGGTCGATCACTGCATTGGGAGTCTTCATTGGCGCAATGATACTGGTTATAGCTTTTCCACTGCTGACAAATAAGTCTGAAGAGAAGATTGTTATTGGAGGGAAGATTGGTTCAGAACCTGAGATTCTGATCAATATGTACAAATTGCTGATTGAGACTGGAACCGATCTTCGTGTTGAGTTAAAACCGGGTTTAGGAAAAACATCGTTCGTCTTTAATGCTCTGAAGTCAGGCAGTATTGACGTGTATCCTGAGTTTACTGGCACAGCCATTGCTGAATTTTTAAAAGAGTCAGCGGTAAGCACTGAACAGCAGGAGGTTTACGAACAGGCGAGAAAAGGAATGAAGGATCAGTTCAGTATGAGACTGCTGAAACCGATGGCATACAATAATACGTATGCGCTGGCTGTACCGAAGAAATTCTCTGAGGATTATGGCCTGCAATCCATTTCGGATCTAAAAGCAGTCAAGGAAAACATTAAAGCCGGCTTCACTCTTGAATTCTCGGATCGGGAAGATGGCTATCGGGGCATTCAGGAGCTGTATGGCCTGAACTTTCCAACTGTTTTAACCATGGAGCCCAAGCTGCGTTATGGTGCAATTGAAAAAGGTGAAATCAACTTAGTAGATGCTTATTCTACAGATAGTGAAATCGCAAAATATAACCTCATTGTTCTTGAGGATGATAAAAATCTGTTTCCTCCTTATCAGGGAGCCCCGCTGATGCGAGAAGAAACCGCTAAAGAACATCCTGAGCTTGTCAAGGCCCTAAACAAGCTGGATGGAAAGATCACCGATGATGAAATGCGTGAAATGAACTATAAAGTAAATGTTGAAGGTGTGAGTCCTGAAGAAACTGCAAGGGAGTTTCTTCAGGAAGAAGGATTGCTGAAATAATTTGGATTGAACAAGGAATTATCGAATATATTAAAATGCATTTAACAGCCCTAATTCTATTAGTGGGGCTGTTTTTTGTCCGTCCAAGTTTGAGCCGGTTCTTGCAGTGCAGGGTATTCTTACCTTTATTGCAGGATGGAACAGCTCCCTCGGCTGATCAAAATTTTGGATAAAAGAAATTTTCAAATCATCAGGAACATAAAGATTCCTTCCTTTTTTAGGTGTTAAGTTCGGGCTCTCTTTCATAAATTCTTCATAACAGAATGATAAGAAGGGAGAGTATTCTTGTGACCCCTGAAATGCAAAAAGCAATCTTATTAGCTGAAAATATTAATGACTTTCTGACATTTCTGAATAAAAACCTTAAAAGTAATATCTTCTTTATGGATACCGACAAATTAAGACAGATTCAACTGATTGCTGAAGACTTTAAGTTTCATATACTTGCAGATGAGCTGATCAGGATTAACCGCTTTGTCTGGGATCCAAAGTACACAAATTATTTAGTTGACCGGTTTGTAAAAGGACTGACCATTATTGATGAATATGTTCAAAGGAACTATAACAGTGTGTTTATGGTGACAGGCAGATTATATACATTGAAGAATCTAAGTTCATTGTTCAGCAAATGGTAATAAGATTAGATCCCAATTTATTATTCATGCTGAAGTTGAAAAAAGTATCGAGAGCTTCTATAAATTAGGAAATGAATGCATCCGTCATACGGATGAGCTGATTTTGAGAGTGATGATGGAGAAATAAATGTTAAAAAGGCCCTCTCTATAAGAAAAGGGCCTGTTTGGTTGATAAAGGTACTGTATGAATTATGAAATCATCCCTTTCCGGAACATCACAGCAATTGCCTGTGTACGGTTTTGAGCTCCGAGTTTCCTGATAGCTGTTTTTATATACTGGTTGATGGTAACTTCACTGATAAACATGGAATCAGCCATTTCCTTTATGCTTTCTCCCCAGGAAATCCTTTTCATGACCTCCATTTCTCTTCTGCTTAATAGCCGGGAATCTTCTTTTCCTTCAGTTTTTTCAAGAGTTTTTCCTATATGTTGACCAAATTGTGTATAAGAAGAAAGCTGATGATCAGAAATTATTCCCTGTTCGTCAAATTCGTTTGTGCAAATGTAGCCGATAGGGACAGCTCCAAAGCAAATGGGGATAGCAAGGAAGGAGTTGACATTGGAAGTAGTTATGTATTTGATGTTTATTTGCTTCAGGTATTCTATCCCCGAACAATATTTTGCTTTCCTTTCATGGAGGGCAGAGTGTATAAGCGGCAGTGAACGAATATCATCCCTGATATCTCTGATATGTATTAGTCCGTGGGATGTAATTGCAATGATCCCTTCTCCGATAAAGCCTAAAGGGGAATAACGAAACAAAAAGGCGTTTTGAACAGGGAAAATATTCATGTAAACCTCTAGAATTTTATACAGTTTTTCCTCATGACTCTCTACATCTTGTAAAATTTGGATATTTCCTAATATCGTAGATTCAATTGCCATATTAACACCTCCCTTTTAGGGATATTATATATAGAAAATTATGAATATTCAATATAAAAGAATGATAGTAAGATTAAGATAGAAAAAATATAAACCATGTAAAGGAGGGAAATTTTAAAAAGAAAAATGAAATCGCTTACATTTTAATTAATATCATGGGGAGGAAGAAAGGATGTCATCGTTTCAAAGAACGAACTCTCTCACGGATTTTGATGTTGTTGTCGTAGGCGCTGGTTTTTCTGGATTGTATATGCTGCATTGTTTGCGGGAGGCTGGGTTTTCCACCCGGGTATATGAAGCAGGAGATAATGTAGGTGGCACATGGTATTGGAACCGCTATCCCGGCGCAAGATGCGATGTTGAAAGCATCTACTATAATTACACATTTTCTGAGGAACTGCTGAAAGAATGGAGTTGGTCGGCAAAATACGCTGAACAGCCTGAGATATTAAGCTATATAAACTATGTAGCAGATAAGTTTGATCTTCGGCGTGATGTGCAATTCAGTACAAGGGTGCAATCCGCGCAATTTAATGAGAAGAATAAAAGGTGGGAAGTTCAATTAAATAATGGCGAAAAGGTTTCTGCTCAATATTTTATTACAGCTGTAGGGTGTTTATCAGCGTCCAATGTCCCCAAATTTAAAGGGCTGGAAAACTTTAAGGGTGAATGGCATCATACCGGTCACTGGCCGCATGAAGGAGTGGATTTCACAAGAAAGCGGGTTGGCATTATTGGCACAGGGTCCAGCGGTATCCAGGCCATTCCTGTCATTGCAAAAGAAGCCGGGCACCTGACCGTATTCCAGCGGACACCGCAATACAGCAGCCCTGCCAGGAACAAGCAGAATGATCCAGAGCATTTGAAATATATACGGGGAAATTACGGGAATATCAGAGAAAAAATGCGCCATTCCATTACCGGAATACCGGAGGAGCCAAGAAATGTTTCCGTTTTTGACGAAACCCCTGAAGAAAGGCAAAAAGTTTTCGAGGAAGCCTGGAAAGAGGGAGGACTGCTTAAACTAACTTACGCATATAATGACTTGTCCATATCTCCGGAAGCGAATGCAATCGTAGCAGAGTTTATTCGCTCTAAAATCCGCGAAACAGTAAAAAATCCTGATGTGGCGGAAAAACTCCTTCCAAGGTTCTATTATGGCACTAAACGGACCATCATAGATACAGATTACTTTGAAACCTATAACCGGGATAACGTATCGCTGGTGGACGTAAAAAAAGCCCCGATTCAGGAAATTACCGAAACAGGTGTTAAAACTGCGGATGGTGAATATGAACTTGATATGATCGTGTTTGCCACAGGTTTTGATGCGATGACGGGACCTCTGTTTAAGATCGATATTCACGGAAAAGACGGCATATCACTGAAAGAGAAATGGGCAGGCGGCTCACAAACCCGCACCTATCTTGGCCTGGGCACAGCAGGTTTCCCGAATATGTTTATGCTGACAGGACCTGAAAGTCCGTCTGTTTTGAGCAATATGATGGTTTCAATTGAACAGCATGTGGAATGGGTATTTGACTGCATCAGTTATATGCGCGAACAAAACCAGGCTGTTATTGAAGCGAATGAAGAGGCGGAAAATACATGGAGTAAGCATTGCCGTGAAATCGCCGATCAGACTTTATTTACTAAGACAGACTCTTGGTACATGGGGGCGAATATTGAAGGGAAAGCGCGAGGTTTTCAAATCTATCTTGGCGGTGTTGGAACCTATCGGAAGATTTGTGAAGAAGTCGCTGAAAAAGGCTATGAAGGTTTTAGCCTGACGGCATCTGAAACGAGTGCTGTTAAATAGAGGGGCAGGCATTAATGTATTCTTTCAATATATGAATAAATTAATAGGGGGAAATAATTATGGCACTAGATCCGCAGGCAAAGTTTTTATTGGAACAAATGGAGTCAGCCGGAGCACCTCCGATGAGCCAGTTATCACCAGAAGAAGCCCGTCTTACCACTGACTTTAGCGCTCTGGCTGGGGTGCCGGAGGAAGTAGGGAAGGTTGAGAATAGAAAAATTGCGGGACCCGGAGGGGATATGCCTGTTCGAATTTATACCCCTAAAGGAGAAGGCCAATTCCCTGTGCTCGTATACTATCACGGCGGCGGCTGGGTAATCGGTGACCTTGAGACAGTAGATGTTCCTTGCAGGCTTTTAACAAATTTGGCGAATTGTGTAGTCGTTTCGGTGGATTACAGGCTGGCTCCCGAGCATAAATTTCCTGCGGCTGCAGATGATTCGTACGCTGCCGCCAAATGGGTGGCTGAAAATGCAGCATCCATTGGTGCAGATCCAAACCGCATTGCAGTTGGCGGTGACAGTGCAGGCGGCAACCTTGCAGCCGTTGTGGCTCTCATGGCAAAAGACAAGGGCGAATTCTCATTGGCCTATCAAATGCTGATTTATCCGGTAACCAACCATTCTTATGTAACAGAGTCCTATACCGAAAATGCAGACGGCTATCTGTTAACAAAAGACAGCATGGAGTGGTTTTGGAATCATTATCTTAAGGACGAGGAAGATGGGAAAAATCCATATGCTTCTCCGCTGCAGGCAAAAGACTTGAGCGGACTGCCGCCGGCATTGGTTTTAACAGGAGAATTTGACCCGCTGCGTGATGAAGGAGAAGCTTATGCTGAGCGTTTAAAAGAAGCTGGCGTGCCCGTTGAAGCAAAACGGTATGACGGCATGATCCACGGCTTCTTCTGGATGCCTGGTGTTCTGGAACAGGGAAGAAAATCTATTGAACAAGCGGCAGATGCGTTAAAGCGTGTGTTTCAGGGAAGTGTAGCTTCGAAATAATTTGATATGCAGATTGGACACTCCGGAATGGAAGTGTCCATTTTGTTTTATTATGTATTAATAGATTAATAGAAGAGTTAATTGGTGAGGGATTGAGGAATATTGCTTAGAAAAAGGCGAGACTAAAAAACAATAGCATTAGCCAGTTCTCCTATACATTAACAAAAAAGGTATTAAGATCATGATTAAATAAACAAAAGGCTTGTTCACCACCGGAACAAGCCTTTTGAATTCTCTTTCTGAAGGATACATGCAGATCTTCACCATGGATGCACTTTATCTTATTGGCGATCTGGGTACACTTGAGCGCTGGATGAAGCTAACGCATCTGATTCATGCATTCCTTGATTAATGCTACTATTCCATGAATCATTGTTTTCTTGCAGGATGATGAGTCTAAAATTACTAGGCGGTCTTATTTTTCAATTGTTTAGTCATCTTTCTTTGAAATATTTTAGCATTAGTTCCTATATATACCCCTGTAAGAACAAATGCTGCGCCTATTCCATGCGCAATGGTGAATTTTTCACCCAAAAAGAGTGTAGCCATGATAACAGCAGACACAGGCATCACATTTATAAAAATGGAAGCCTTGGCCGCTCCGACCTCTTTAATTCCGTTATAATACAAGACAAATGAAACAACGGTAACAAAGATACTCATATGGGCGATAGCTGCCCAGGTTGTATAGCTGGCTTGCTGGATGTCCATCCACGTTGTTTCAACAGAAGCAAACGGCAAGAGAAATAAGGTACCATAGGCCACTGCATATGTGGTCGATTCCACTGAGCTGAATTTCTTTAAAACCACTTTCCCCACAACACTATAAATGGCCCAGCTTACGACAGCGCCCAGCAATATGAAATCAATTGGTTCAAAGCCATATTGGAAAAGCGTGAACAGATGGCCATCTGTAATAATAAACAATACACCTGTCAAAGCAACTGCCATTCCAATGATATGATTTTTCGTAATTTTTTCTTTAAGAAATAGTCCAGATAAAAGGACAATAAGAACCGGGTTTGATGCAATAAATAATGAGCTTTTAATCACGGGTGCGTGTTTTGTGGCAAGAAAGAAACAAATATTATACAGTGCAATTCCACTCAGGCCCAACAGAGCAAACAGTCCATGATCTTTTAAATTTGGCCGTTGCCGATCTTTCTCCATAATCCACATGAGCGGATAAAGCAGGATGGCAGCTCCCAAAAACCTCAAAAAAGCAACAGTTGCAGGTTCAAAGCTTTGAACAGCAAACTTGCCGGCAATAAATGCGCTGCCCCATGTTGCAGTAGCCAAAGTCAGCATTCCATAAATAAGCCATAATTTTTTTTTCAAACGAACTCGCCTTCATTTCTGTAAAAATTTTATAAATAGTATTATAACACCTTTTTCGAAAGTCGAAATAGTTATTTTTAAGCACAATTGAGATGAATATCAGTTTGTACTTCATGTATGATTGAAGTAAAAAAATCAAAGTTCTGCGGATATGCCACGGAAGGTCAGGGTAGTAAATATATAATGTATAAATAAATTTTTAATTGCTGTTTTCCTGGTTTACACTAAGAATGATTATTAATTATGGCTGTTTTCGCAAAGTTTGCTGCTGTTTTGAATTATATATGCTGAGTTGACTGTAGCGTAAGGTGTGAGTTCATCTAAAATGCATTCGCATTTTCTTCGTGCGGTGTATACTCAAGGCAGCATATTCAAAGTCCTGCGGTAGCGGGACAGGTGAAACCCCACAGACGCTAAGCGCCGAGGAGGCTCAGCGCCCGCCCCGCGGAAAGCGGGCATCCTGGAGCGGAAGTCAATGGACAGCATTGATAAGCTTAAAACAGCAATTTATACGAAATGAGCCTTAATTAAAAATTAATTGGATTGAAATTTAAAAATTTTGTCGGAAAGGAGGGAAAAAGATGTGGCCATTTTCATCAGGTAAAAGGAGTAACAAAATAGTAGATGCAGCAAGCTATATTTCCATTAAAGAAACAACGGAAGCTGCGGAAGTTGAAAAAATGGTATCAAAGCTGGAACAGATTTTTAACAGCACTTCCAGGGAAATCGTTATTTTGTGCATCGGGTCGGACCGCTCAACAGGAGACTCTCTTGGACCACTTACAGGAAAGATCCTCAAAGAAAAGAACATTCCTTATCCGGTATATGGGACGCTAAAGGATCCTGTTCATGCATTAAATATTAAAACGATTCTTAAAGAAATCAAGGAAACGCATCATGATCCTTTTATATTTGGTATAGACGCCTGCCTCGGGGACGAACGGCAAATCGGTTATATTTTAATAAGAGAAGGATCGTTTATTCCGGGTAATGCAGTGAATAGCGTCCTGCCAAGTGTGGGTGATTATCATTTGAAGGCAATTGTAAATACACTGGATCCATTAACACCTGTACACTCCTTAAATAACACAAGATTATATTTGGTTTTAAAACTGGCTGAAATCATAGCGGAAATTATTTCGCGTGTAGCTGTCAATGATCGGACTTCCAGAAGAGAGATAGAAAAAATGAATGTACCATAAACATTAAGTTGAACTCCTTGGTACATCAGGAAAAAATTGCTGTTACCCCAAAAGGTAAGCTATAATGGGCAGTAAGGATACTAAAGAGAGAAAGAGGGGAAGGAATGGTTAATAACTGGACTGAAGATAATCTGATCTCGATTCGTGAGAGGGTTTATCTGCATATTAAGGATCTTATTTTGGACGGAGAATTCAAGGCTGGAGACCGGCTGGTTGAACGGGAACTTGCTGAGCGGTTAAATATCAGCAGGACGCCAATTCGCGAAGCGCTATTCCGCCTGGAATCACAAGGATTTGTTAAGACAGTTCCAAGAAAAGGTGTAATCGTTGCCGATATTTCTGAAAAGGAAATTATTGAAGTGTTTACCATTTTATCATCACTTGAAGTACTGGCAGCAAAGTTAGCCGTCCAGAAGCTGGATGATGAAATGGAAAGCATGTTCGCAGGAAGCATAAAAAAGGTCAAGGAATATCTTAATAATCCTGAAGAAGATGCTGCTGAATTACATAGGGAGCTCAACCATCTCCTATATAGCTCCGCCAAAAATGTGAAGCTTTATGAGATGCTGAGCGGGTTATCCGATTATATCCGGGCATTTGCCAAAATCGGGCATAAAAATCCCGGCAGGGCAAAGCAGTCCATGGAGGAGCATTTAAAAATCATGGAAGCCATTGTTAATAAAGAAATGGAAATGGCTGAGTATTTGACCAAAATACATATTGAGAATTCAAAAAAAGCATACATTGAAGCGGTGCAGCAGAGTGAAAATAAAAAATAAGAAAGAGCAGCAGCCCTTTCTTATTTTTTATTACACACCAATAACGATAGGTGAAGTTAAATTTTTTAAAACCTTGGCCACGCTCATGGCAACAATTGGACTGGATTTTGGATTTTCGTGATAAGGAACATTCGAAACGGATATCTCCACTTCGCCAAAATAACCCTTAGCCTTGATGGTATGTGTGTTTGATTGGATAGTCGGATCAGCATACACCTTTACCTTAGTATCTTCAAAGCCAATTCCTGCAAGGCTAAGGGCTGCTGAAACATTCACGCTTTGCGGAAAAAGCCTGGATGACTCCCTGGCATTCCCTTCATAAATACAAAATGGGGCAGTCAGCATATTCAGATCTACTTTTTCTTCCGCAATCGTGCCTTTCCAGCTGCGCGGATGCTTCCGTGTAATTAAAGTAATATCTTCAATCTCACCCAATGCCCCTGCTGCAATCCTATCGAGACCGGCTATAGCTGCAGAAGGGATAAAGATCTGCCGGTTATGCTGCGTGGCCACTGCCTGCAGTTTTTTATAAAAATCGGTGTCTCCTAAGGCTCCAACGGAAAGTACAACAAGGTGACTTCCGTTTGCCAGCACTTTATCCCCAAAAAGCTGTAAAGCCTCATGTCCAGCAGACTCTATGATAATATCTAAATTTCCATTTAAAAAATCATCTTCATCTGACGTAAAGGCAAATGCTTGTTTTTCAGCATGTTCTGCAGGTTTTTTATTTCTTCTAACAAGTACAGACTTTAGCTCCACGTTCCCAGCATGGCCGGTTTCTATTAATTCTGCTATGGTCTTCCCCAGTGTTCCATAACCGATAATTCCAGCTTTCAGCATATTTATCACTCCTTCTTGGGTCATCCCTAAAAACGTTTCAAAATGGTATACAATATACTGTGTGCAGTTTTATCCTAGATTTTATCTTAAATCCATTAAGAGAGCAATAAGTTTATGGAAAATATTAAAACATCTAAATTTTCAAAATTATTTGCACAATGTTAATTTTTAGTGTTATTATAGTATACAAGTTTAAAATAGTGAAAAGGGAGGGATATTACAAGTTCTAAGGCAATTGAGGAGATTCACATCTAAAGAGCTCAAGAGAACGAAATAGAATGTAACAATGCAACAGCAGATAACCAAGTCACCCATGAAAAGCGCTTTTTTGTTTTTTGTTCAATATGGTATACAATCCACCAAATGCTGTATTCTTAATTAAAAAGTTTATAAATTTTTCTCGTGAAGCAAACTGCCGGGGTATTACATAGTCAGCCGTAGAATGACATAAAGTCTTGCAATTGCACTATTTTATAGGGGTTATTTTCTATAACGAAAACGGAGGGGAATATATGGAGTTAACATTTGCTCACTGGGTCTATGCAATTGTTACTGTGTCTGTCATCGCAACGATGCTTTTTAGAAGAGGCGTTGTCCTGCCGGTTATCATCGGAACATTCTTTGTGGCAGTTATTTATAAAGGCAGTTTAATCGCGGGCTTTCAGGCTGTATTTAACGCTAATCTCCTCGCTGCAAAAGAGCTATTCAGCATATTCTTAATTATCTCTCTTATGATCGCGCTTCTCAATTCACTGAAGGATTTGGGAGCTGACAAGAGACTTATTGGTCCGATTGAGAAGGTAATGGTGAACGGGCATATTTCCTATTTGGTATTAATGGTTACGACCTATGTAATTTCTCTCTTTTTCTGGCCAACTCCTGCTGTCCCGCTCATCTGTGCACTTCTTGTACCCGCAGCAGTAAGAGCTGGGCTGCCTGTAATGACGGCAGCAATGGTTATTGTCATTGCCGGTCAGGGAATGGCATTGTCATCAGACTATATCATGCAGGTAGCACCGATGCTCAGTGCTAAAGCAGCTGGAATTGATAAAGCGATGGTTGCGGATAAAACACTTGTTCTTTCCGTCATTACAGGTGTACTCGCATTGTCCTATGTTTATGTGGCGCATAGAAAATCAATCGTGAAAAATGGGAACCTTGACTCTTCCTCTCTAAACCCTGAAGATGCCGCTTTTTTTGGTGTAGCGAATGAGCTTGCGGCTACAGCTGAAGAAAGTGCTGAAATCATTAAGAGAAAAAACACATGGGGTAAGGTTTTTGCTGTATTAGTGCCTTTATCGATGCTAGGTGTTATGATTTATATGTTCTCAACCAAATTAACAGGTGGAACAGGCTTTGAAGGAACTGATGGAGCCGCCTTTATTGGCGGTGTTGCGACTCTTTTATTAGTGCTTGCCACTGTCGCATTTAATCGTATCCATGCTTTAGATAAGATAAGCGAGCATTTAACGGAAGGCTTCGTGTTTGCCTTCAGGGCGATGGCTCCGGTAATTCCAATAGCTGGATTCTTCTTTATGGGTAGCTCAGACTTTACAGGAACAATTTTATCTTTGGATGAAAGCGCTGCCAACCCTGCTTTTTTATTTGATATGATACAGGCAGGCCAGGCTTATATTCCAGAGAATCCCTTTATTGCAGGTTTTGGCTTGTTGATTGTCGGATTGATCACTGGCCTTGATGGATCAGGTTTTTCCGGGCTGCCGCTAACAGGTGCCTTATCGGGTGCATTAGCAAGTGGCAGCCATATTGATCCTTCCACATTAGCAGCCATCGGACAAATGGGTGCCATCTGGGGTGGAGGAACAATTGTTGCCTGGTCTTCGCTTGTTGCAGTAGCAGGGTTCCTGCAGCTTTCACCACTGGAGCTGGCCAGGAAAAACTTTATTCCAGTTGTCGCTAGTTTATTTATCGCAACATTAATTGCTATATTAATCTGGTAAAACAGTAAGCTTGAGAAAAACAAGGCTATCCTGCAATGTTAGAATAAACTAACTAAGGGGATAGCCATTTTTTATAAGACTGTTTTCTCAAGGTTTGTTGCTTTTTGTATCTTATTTACTGAGTTGTTTGGAGCGGAAATCATCGGACAACATTGATAGGTAAGAACAACATTCTAGACGAAAAGAGCCTTTTATAAAGACAGGAGTGATATTTTGAAAATTGGCTTAGCAGGTATAGGTAAGTTAGGTGCGGCGATGATGACTCACTGGCATCAATCAAACCTTTCAATAGGTATTTTTCATCCCGACAGTTCAAAGGCAGAACAATTTGCTGAAAGGTATCCTAATGCAAATCCATTGACAGTTAACGAGTTGAGACATATAGATATTATTCTGCTCGCATTACCGGCTGGAAAAGTGATTTCTTTTATGGATAGCATAATTCCAGAGAAATCTTCGATTACTTTCATTAATATGGCTACCTCGCTTCCAACGAAAGAAATTAAAGAAAGGTTCCCTTCCTGTAAGGTGTATGGATTGAAATACATGGGGCATTCAAGAGACTTAATGGAGAATGGAAAGGGATTATTTATTACTGAAGACAATCTCCCTGCTCCTGTTCAGGACCTATTCAGACCAGTAGGGGAAATCATAAAAGACAGTGAAGAGAGAGTAGCAGAAATAAATAAACTGGCAACCTATTATGCTGTCAAAACGGCTGTTGAAATTGAGAATGATTTAACAGGAAAAGGGTATCATCCAGCCTATGTTAAAAGGGCGCTTACTTCTCTGGCACCAGAAGTCATCCGGTCTTACAGCGAAGGCACTTTTGGGCACTTTGCAAAAGAGATTGTGAAGGAAATTCAGGAATCAAATAAAAAAGCTGCTGATTAATTTTCAGCAGCTTTTCCTATTAGAGGCATCTTTCCAGCAAAAATAGGTAGAACATCACACAAGCAACATAAGCTCCTGCAAAAGGAAGATTCCAGCTCGAGACTTTATAGGAATCGACTTTGATAATGTTAGACATGAGACCAAGGGTTGCATTATATGGACCTACTAAGAAGGCGGAAACCGCCCCGGACAGCATGGCGACTGTCAGGATATGAGGAGAAATTCCGATGGTTTCCGGGTTTACTCCTTCAATCATCAATGCCAGGGAAACGGCTGGATGGAGGCCCAGAAAGGCCAGCCCTAAAGGAATTAAAGGCAGTATGACCAGGAAAATCTCGTTTCCGGCCACACTTATAAAAGCTGCAATCCATTCAAAAAGAACTTCATTTATCTTCGATATATTAATTGCTGAGATAAAAAAGCCTGTGGATAAAAAGATAAAAAATTGATCCTTCATGCTCATCGCGAATGAATTGAAATGGTCAGACAGTTGATGGCCAAACTCTTTTCCTTTCCGTAATAAAAGGGACCAGCTGAAAGCAAATGGAATGACGATTAGTGAAACAAGAATTAAGAATGGCAACGAAACTTGTGTCTCTGCAAGAGATACGAGGACATTAAAAATAGCGATTGCCACCAGGATTTGAAAAACTCTTCCCGGGCGGCCGTCATTGGGCACTTCCAGGGCTGCAGCCGTCTCATGCACAGATTCTCCAGCTGAGTGGTGGAGTTTCATTGGCTGGGACTGACGGGATCCAATAAACCAATCCATTGCTAATCCAAATATGCTCAGCGGAATGACATAAGGGAGGATGGACCCCCAACTGACTCCCGTCATCGTTATCACAATTCCCACAATAGGAGTTACAGGTGCCCAAATTAAAGGCATCGCAAACCCTCTGGATATGGCCCTGCTCATGAACCGTTCCTTATTTCTTACAGGGAAGCTCCCCAATGCCGGCCTGATGGAAAAATAGGTCATGGGCAGGGTGGCAAGATTCATAAAAATACTGAAAAAGTAAGAGATTCCAGAGGTCATCATATACAAATGACCAGATGTTTTTACACGTTTTTGAATGATAGCCTGGATGCCTTCCCCGTATCGTCCCAGTTTAACAGGGATTCCCAAAATGGGTATTAAAGTAAACATGGTAAGCAAATCAAGCATTGGTCCAAAAGCAAAAATATACTGCTGCCACTCCGAGTTGCTTGTCCAGAGCAGGACTGCACCAAAAGTCAGGAAAACTCCCCCGAGAATCTGAACAAATTTCTTCGTTAGCCGGAATGTCAAAACGACGATGATTAAACACAAGATAGAAAGGAGGGAATCAATATTCCACTGCGGAAGCAAGGTGGAAAGCAAATATAATGTGATCACTGCCATAAATAAAACTCTAAGCATATCAGCACCCTCATTTAATTGAATTTAAACTTTAATGGTATACCAAAATCATTATATTTTATCTATTTGTTCAAAAATTAGTCACAACTGTTTATTTATTTGGTATTTGGTATACAATCTTATTGTAAATTTATAAAATCCATCATATAATAATGGTAACAGGTAAGAGAAAAAAGGAGGCTGCCCGATGTTCCATTTTCTATTTGGATCTAAATATGCAATTGAGAAAGCTGAAAGAAAATTAGCCCGTTTAAGAAGAACATTAAAATTCTAATTTTGCCGCCATGCTTTGGCGGTTTTTTCTTTTAGATGTGTGAACAGCAAACCCGGAAGAAGATCGGCTTCCTCCGGGTTTTAAAAAATTTCTTATATTGCTACTTCATCAGATTTAACCAGCTTCGAATGAATGGAGTCCTCACTATTGCCAGATGCCTTTACAATTTCATCTAATTCCTCTCTAGCTGCTTCCAGCGTTTCAAATCGTTCAAAGAATTTTACACCGATATGATTTACATACTCTTTTCCTTCATATTCTTCATATAGTTGTATTTTCATATTCTCATTCAAAACTTCTGCAATAGTGTACTTAGCCTTCAGATTATCGAAAAAATAGAAATGATACGTCTCAACCACCTTTAAACCCTCGTTTTCAAGAATAGTCTGGAAAGTATCTTTATTTGTTAATACAATGTATTTACCCAATTAAAACACTCCTTTTTTTTAATTTAGATTTTCAAATTTAAATTAATAAATATGTAATTAGGCAGCATACCTCCTTTTCTTATGGGATATTGTATACCATGAACTTTAAGTGTATTTTATACTAAAATTACAAAAGATACAATGATATATTCTAAATTTTTTAATTATTCGGTTAAAAGGGCTATACCCATAAGATCTTTTCCAATTTAAAAAAACATATTTGCTAATCTTCAAGAAAGATTGTATACTTTGAAAAAAAGTATCTAAATTTTTAGAATAAACTGAAAGGGGTAATGATTATGCCTAAGGTTACGTTACATGTAGATGGAAAGATAGTGGAGAAGCAGGTGAAGGATAATGCCAATTTGGTTGTTTTGGCAGGTATTCGCCAGTTTCCGGAATTAAAATATGGTTGTGGGATGGGAAGGTGCACAAAATGCACTTGTATCGTATTAGACGCGGGCGATGATCTCGGACCGCCAAATTGGAAGGAAGAAAAAATGCTTGGCGATAAAGTGAAAGAAGGTTACCGGTTAACCTGCCAGATGACTATTCAAAGCGACATAGAAATATCCCAGGAAAATATCTCTATTAAACCTCCCAAGAAAACAACAGCAGCTATCACAAAATAGTATTTTTATTTTTGTCGATTTAAGGTATACAAAATACCGAAAACAAGCGGGGTATAAAGAAAATGAATTGTTATGATCTTACTAAGATGACGTGGAAGGAAGTTGAAAAATCCTTAGAAACTGCAGAATTTGCTATTATTCCTGTTGGAGCACATGAGCAGCACGGCCCTCATATGGAGGAAAGCTGCGATGCCGTGCTTGCAGAAAGAATGGCGACTAAACTGGGGCAAAGAATGTTTCCATATGCTATTATCACGCCAACTGTTAACATGGGTGTTTCGGAACACCATATTCATTTTCCCGGTACCATCACCCTTCAGCCGTCTACTTTGATTGCTGTTCTGAAAGATATGGTCTCTTCGCTGAAACAGCATGGCATCAAGAAGTTTCTATTTTTGAATTCCCATGGCGGAAACCAATCTACACTGAATCTCGCAGCAATGACTATCACAAAGGAATTAGAAGTAGAAGTTTACTATGCAAAGACCACTGCCTCTGCAAGGGAATCTATCGAAAAATATATTAAATCCCCTCTATTTGGCCACAGCTGCGAAAGGGAAGTATCTGAAGCTCTGTATCTGGCTCCGGAGCTTGTAAGAAAGGACCTTTTAGAAAAAGGGGAAATCAATCATGGCGGGAGATGGGAAAAGCTCCGTCCGGGGAAGGCGGTCCAGGGATTTTATTATTACGAAGAAATGACTGGCAATGGCTGTATAGGTGATGGACGCAGAGGGAGCAGGGAAATAGGAGAACAAATTGTAGAAGAAGCCCTGAATAATCTTACCCAGGAGCTTTCCGAACTGCTTGATCTGAAAAAAGCGCCTTCTTATTAAACCTATCAAATTAGCAACCAAGAAAAAATAATCTTTAAAAAATTCTAAAAATTGTGTTTACATTTAAAAAAGAATAGGTTATGATTTCATTAAGGTATACCAAAGACCAAAAAACAAGATTAATAGGCTGGATATTAGTAGCCTATAATTTTTTAAAGTGTATATGGTATACAAAATATCAAATGCCAATAGGCTACATAAATTTCGAGGAGGAGTTTACACATGCCAGAATTATTATCTAAAGATGAATTTCGCAAAGAACTAGAGGAAGCCATTAAAGGAAATCACAGTCAGAAAGCTCCATTCACTGTAGCTTGGGCTGATGGAAAACTGGAAAGAAAGCACTTTGCAAGATGGGCTGAAAACCATTACCACTATGTAGGGCCTTTTGCAGACTACTTAGCGTATATCTACCACAACACTCCAACCGATCCGAAGTTTGAAGCAGCAAAAGATTTCACACTTCAAAATATGTATGAAGAAGAAATTGCGGCTGACCGCCATACAGACCTGCTGATTCGTTTTGCAGAAGCATGTGGAACGACTCGCGAACGTGTGATCAATCCAGAAAACATGGCAGCTACAACACTAGGCCTGCAAAGCTGGTGTTATGCAGTTGCAGCCCGTGAAAACTTCGTTGTGGCTACTGCCGCTCTTGTTGTTGGGTTAGAGTCACAGGTACCGGACATTTATCGGAAGCAGACTCCTGCTCTTCGTGCACAATACGGATTCACTGATGAAGAAATCGAGTTCTTCGATCTTCATATTGTATCCGATGAAATCCATGGAGAACGCGGCTATAAGATTGTTTTAGATCATGCTGACACTCCTGAACTGCAGCAGCGCTGTCTGGAGGTAGTTCGCACAGGTGCGAAGATGCGCCGTATGTACATGGATGGCCTATGGAGAGAATATCTTGAACAGGATCTTGGCTCTTTAGTAGAAGCAAAATAATATTTATTATCCAGGCCGTCACACTAAATCTTGTCATACGAGGTCTATGTGGCGGCTCTTTCTATAACCAGAGAATTTGTTGCAGTAAAGGGAGAAATAAACAGAGAGTAAGGTGATTTCATTTGATTACAACAAAAGTAGAAACTTTCCATAATTATATTAATGGTGAATGGCAGGAATCCGGGAGCCAAAAGAAGTTTTATAGTGTTAACCCGGCAAACACCGAAGATGTAGTCGGAGTTTTTCAGGCATCCAATGAAGCAGATGTAAAGCTGGCGATTGAAGCTGCCAGAGAAGCATTTCCTGGCTGGGCAACCACAGCTCCATCCAAGCGTGCAGCCATTTTAAACAAAGCTGCCGCATATCTAGAAGAAAATGCAGCCAAATTCGCAGAAGAACTGACAAGAGAAGAAGGGAAGAATGTCAGTGATGCAAAAAATGAAGTGCTCCGTTCCGCACAGACGCTTCGTTATTATGCGGTCGAGGGACAAAGTTTCACAGGTGAAACCTTCCCTAATGATGATCCCAATTTGAGGGTTTCAACGGAGAGGGAACCGCTCGGCGTTGTAAGTGTCATCACGCCATGGAACTTCCCGATATCCATTGCGGCGAGGAAAATTGCTCCAGCCTTAATTACAGGAAACACAGTTGTGTTCAAACCTTCATCAGATACCCCTCTGATTGCTGTCCGGCTTGTAGAAGCACTGCACGAGGCAGGTATACCAAAGGGGGTCTTAAACTTTGTTACAGGGAAAGCATCTGAGGTAGGTGATTTATTAGTCACCCATCCTGCCGTCAAAGCTGTTACATTTACTGGTTCGACAGCTGCAGGTGAGGACATCCACAGCAAGAGCTCTTTCACCACCCGTACTCAAATGGAGCTTGGCGGCAAAAACCCGCTATTAGTTATGGAAGATGCTGACATTGAACTGGCGGCTACATTAACAGTTAATGGCGGGTTTTCTTTAACAGGGCAAGCCTGCACTGGAACAAGCAGAGTAATTGTGATGAAGGAAGTAAAGGAAGCATTTGTAAAAAAATTGATTGAAAAAACGAGTGCCCTTAAAATAGGAAACGGTTTTGAAGAAGGAGTTAAAATTGGTCCGCTGGCAAATGAAAAGCAGCTGAACAATGTTCTGAAGTATATTGAGTTTGGAAAAGAAGACGGTGCAGATCTTGTATATGGCGGTGAACAGCTGACTGAAGGCCAATATGAAAAAGGATATTTTGTGCAGCCGGCCATTTTTACGAATGTTAAACCGAATCACCGTATTGCCAAGGAAGAAATTTTCGGACCGGTTATTGCCGTGATCGAGGCAGGTACATATGAAGAAGCCATTGCAGTTGCGAATGACGTTGACTATGGATTATCTGCTTCCATCGTGACAAATAACTTAAAAACAGCCAGCCAGTTTACAAAGGATATTCAGGCGGGCACGGTAAAAGTAAACCGGACTACGACCGGAAACTTAATCAATGCCCCGTTTGGCGGATTAAAGCAATCCAGCACTGCAACGTTCCGGGAGTCGGGAAGAGTTGGCCTGGAATTTTTCACCCAAGTAAAAACCGTTTATATCGGCTACTAAAACTAAAGGAGATTGAAAAATGAAAACTGCTTTGAAACTTGAACTGGAAGAAGCAAAATTGATGATTGAAGCAGCAAAGGAAAAATCTGCTGAAATAAATGTGTTCGAAACGATTGTGATTGTCGACGACGGCGGAAGTGTTATTGCCCTTGAACGCATGAATGGAGCAAGAATCACTGGCCCTGAAATTGCGATTGCTAAGGCTTACACTGCCGCCGGCCATAAACGCTCCACCCACCTATTCAATAAAGAACCGAACGGGCCAGCCCTGCCAGGCAATGAGGCATTTGGCATTCAGCATATGCTTGATGGCAAATTTGCTGTGTTTGTCGGGGGGTTCCCAATTGTGGTAAATGGTGAAGTTGTTGGAGGAATCGGCATCAGCGGAGGAAACGGCGAGCAGGATACTGCTGTGGGAACTGCTGCTCTAAAAGCCCTTCAAACTTACCTGGAAAAAGACGGCTACGAAGTTGTAACCGAAGCGGATATAAAAAAATAATAGAAAGGGACCTCATTCGTTATAAAAAGTAGCGGAATGAGGTCCTTCTTCAGTCAAAAGCACCTAAAAAAGGGGAGGATCGCATGAAGCCTTATCTTGAATTGGCGGTTGGATTTGCACGTACAGGTGTAACAGGGTATGGAGGAGGTCCTTCGACAATACCGCTGATCGAATTTGAAGCAGTCAAGAAATATAAGTGGATGACGGAGGAGGAATTCGGAGAGACTCTGGCGCTGGCCAATACATTGCCCGGACCGATTGCAACGAAGATGGCTGCCTACATCGGCTATAAAGTCAAAGGCAGCTTGGGTGCCACTGTAGCCATCCTAACGCATATCCTTCCTTCTATTATTGCCATGATTGCATTACTCGGGGTTTTATACTCCTTCCGCCAGTCCACGATTGTCAGCGGTATGGTGCAGGGAGTAACTCCTGTCATCGGTTTTATGCTGGCAGAAATGGCGTACCGTTTTTACCAGAAAGGCAGCCAGGGCTTAGGGGTGCCTAAAAACCTCATGCTGGCTGCAGTATCATTAATTTTTGTTCAGTTTTTGGAATGGCATCCCGGAATTTTAATTGGGTTAGTGCTAAGTACAGCATTTTATATTGCCCACCGGAAAGAACAGGCTAATAAAAAGGCAGCTGAAGAGTACATGCCAGTAAGGGAGAAAAGTTCATGATCTATTGGGAGATCTTTTGGGCATTTTTTATAGCGAATTTATTGGGTTATGGAGGGGGTCCAGCAACAATTCCCCTTATACAAATTGAAGTAGTCAATAACAATGGCTGGATGACACTCTCTGAATTTGGGGATGTACTTGCCATAGCAAATGCGCTGCCGGGTCCAATAGCAACGAAAATGGCGGGATTTATCGGTTATGAACTAGGGGGAGTACTGGGTGCGGCGGTGGCTTTAACCGCAACCATCCTGCCATCCGCATTGGCAGTAATTGTGCTGTTTAAGTTTGTGAATTTATTCAAAGATTCTCCTAAAGTGAAATTAATGACCAAATCTGTACAGCCGATCATTGCTGTCCTTCTGGCTGTCATGGCTTATCAGTTCTTTATGTCGGCCTTCGAAAAAAGCGGAATGCTGCACCTTGTACTTCTTACAGCTGTTGGCTATCTAACATTAATCAAATTCAAGGTTCATCCTTCTCTAGTTATATTCGGAGCTTTATTTTATGGAGGAATCTTTTTATCTTAAACAGGCGGTGAAACAATGGAAAAAACATGGGAGGAAACTAACTTGATATCAATACGTGAACATGCGTATTTGTATCTGAAAAAACTTATTTTAGAAGGAGAATACCAGGCTGGAGACAGACTGGTAGAAAGGGAGCTTGCAGCCAAATTGAACATCAGCCGTACACCGATCCGTGAAGCGTTGTTTAGGCTGGAATCCCAAGGCTTCGTAAAAACAGTTCCCAGAAAAGGTGTGGTAATCTCCAATATCTCAGAGGATGAAGTATTGGAGGTCTTTACCATACTCTCTTCTCTTGAGGTACTGGCTGTAAAACTGGCAGCGCAAAGAATGGATACAGGTACACAGCAAGAACTGGATCTCAAGATTAAGGAACTATTAGAACTAAGTGAACAGGATGAAGAAAACTTCAATTCCGAACATATCCAGATGAACAGGCTGATAAATAAGGCATCCAAGAGCCCAAAGCTATATGAAATCCTGTCTGGCTTAATCGATTTCATTCACATGGCGGCCAATATGGGATATGAAACACCTGGGAGAAGAAAGGACTCATTAAAAGAACATATCGATATTATGAAGGCACTTCGCGACAAAGATGCCGAAATAGCGGAATACCTGATGAGGATTCATATTGAGAATTCGAAAAAGGCGTATATAGCCTATGTGAATCGAATTAAAAAGAAAGGGGCAGTTAAAAAAAAAAATAAATATTTAAAAGTTTAGTATTGTCTGAATATTATCATTATGGTATATTGTATACCAAGAACTAAGAAACGAAATCAGGGAGGAATTCATTTCATGCCAAACATCCATTTTGTCAACAGCAGCAAAACTCTGGAAGTGCCTGAGAATTCTAATATATTAAGAATGTCTCTCCGTTATGATGGTGATCTGCCAAATCGCTGCGGAGGCGGAATTTGTGGCACATGTGTTTTTAAAACGGAAGAAGGGTCCGAATACCTAGACAACGTGAAAATCCAGGAAAGAAGAAAATTAGGTGAAGAGTGGCTGGAAAAAGGCTACCGTTTAGGATGTCAGACTTTTGTAACAAACGGAGATGTTACCCTTTCCTGGGATGATAAAGTGACAGATCAGGTAAAAAAGAGAAAGCCTGATAAATTGAAGCAAGCCGTATCTACAGGGAAATGAGACTCCCTAGCCTGCATTCTGTAATGGAGGAATTCAAATTCAGCCCGTTACAGAATGCAAGATAAATTCCCAATATTATAGAAGAAGGTGAAATTATGTGGGTTTGCAGCACTCATTTAAAAGAAGCCATGCAAATATTAAAAACACCTCATATTCGAAAAGCTCCATATGAAATCAAATGCTCACTTTGTGAAAATTATGCTTTCGCCAAAGTCTATTATACTCACCGCTCATTTAAATTCACAAAACAACTTTATTCTTCATTAAAACAAAGTGTTTCCCAGGAGGCTTAATGATGGAAGGGGTAAAAAAGGGAATTGAAGAAAGACTGGAAGAGCTGAATATTAAGCTCCCTGTTTTGACTGATATCAGAATGCCTTTTGAACCGGGCGTTATTTCAGGAAAGATTGTCTATTTATCCGGGCAAACACCCAGAGTCAATGGTAACCAAAAATATACCGGAATTGTCGGGGCAGGCATATCTATCGATGAAGCAAAGGATGCGGCACGAATTTGTACGCTGAATTTGCTGGCAGCCCTTAAAGGAATAATTGGAGATTTAAATAAAGTGAAAAGAATCATCAAAATGGATGGATATGTTGCCTCAACAAGTGACTTTAAATATCACCCAATTGTCATAAATGCAGCATCAGAACTGCTGCATGATATTTTCGGCAAGGAAAATGGTCACGCACGTAAAGCAGTGGGACTGGCCTCTCTTCCAGGAGGAGCCCCTGTAGAGATTGAAATGGTTGTAGAAATCGAATAACTTCCAAACAAGGGCTGCTCAAATATTGAGCAGTTTTTCTATGCTCTTTTAATAAAATGCTATTATGTCTTCAAACCTAAAAGACTTCCAATAAATATTGTAAGGGTTTTCATTCCTTACACCACTAAATCTGCTATATTTAAATAAATATATTAGAGTAGCCGAGAATAGGGGATTCATATGAAGAGCTTTTTATCTTATGTAAAAAAATATAATACACTCCGAAACCAGATTCTAGCCGTGTTTTTAAGCGTTATGCTGTTTGTACTGGCTTTTGTTTCACTCGTTGTATATGACCAGTTAGGCAGCTTTTTCAGGCAAAATGCAGAACGGCAGGTTCAGCAAACCGCAAAAGAAGCCAACGGCAGGATGGAAACAATGTATAAACAAATTGACACATTGACTAATCAGCTTATGACCAATAGTTCTGTTCAGAAAATGCTGCTGGAGATGCTTGAAGGGGATAGCATGGATTACGGGAAATTGGAATCCCTGATAAAAATCATAAATAATACATATGCCTACTCTGATGGAATATCATCAATTGAACTTTATAATGCAGAAGGCAAAAGGATCTATCCTTTCGATGGCAAGAATATTTTTAATGTCATCGATTCAAAATGGGTAAAAGTTGCTGACAAAGAAAAGGGGAGGCTTGTCTGGACAGGGAAAGCTGCCGGAAATAGCGACTATTCTGCTGCCATACGAAGAGTCAGTCTGATGGATCGCTGGTTCACGAATGGCGGTTATCTTATAGTGCGTATTTCCAACAGTTATTTTCAGATGCAGGGCAATATTGAGGATAACGGACAGAATGATTATATGATGTTGCTAGACCAAGACTTAACGCCTATTACGAATGATTATGGACTCGATATAAAAAGTATTATTCAGCAAAAAGAACAGCCTATTATCATTCATGATAAGGAATATATGGCTGTTACTGAAAAGTCAGCTGTGACAGGCTGGACTTTTGTCATTCTTAAGCCGATGAGTTTTCTGCTGCAAGGCGTTTCGAAAGTTCGTGCTGTAATCTTTCTGGCAGTTACCATTGGGTTCTTGGTGTTTGTCATTTCCTCCATAGTTCTCGCCACTATGATCACAAGACCGATTAAGAAACTGACTAATACAATGAAGAATGCCAAAATGGATGAATTAAAACTGAACCCTGAAAGTAATTCCTCACTAGAATTTATTGAATTAAATAATACCTACAATAAAATGGTCAAAAGAACCAACCATTTAATTCAGGTAGTATATGAAAAAGAGCTGCTTCGGTCAAGAACTGAGCTGAAGGCTCTGCAGGCTCAGATTGATCCTCATTTTCTCTATAATACTTTAAATGCATTGTACTGGTCACTTGAAGAGAAAGAGGAGGAGGAACTGGCTGAGATTGTCATTTCTATGTCGGAACTTTTTCGATATACAATCGGAAACCGCACCTCCAGTGAATGGGTTACTATACATGATGAACTGGATCATATCGAACGGTATATGAGGCTGATGAAAATGCGCCTTGGCGATAGATTATTATGGGAAATAACTGCACCACACAAGCTCCTGGGAGTGAAAATACCCAAATTAATTATCCAGCCATTAGTTGAAAATGCTATACAGCATGGAATTGAAAATAAAAGAATACAAGGTACTGTCCTAATCTATATAGAAGAGTCGGCTAAACCGGACACTGTTAAGATTACGGTGCAGGATAACGGGCCAGGAATTGATCAGGCTGAGCTTCATCAGCTAAATGAAGAGATAAAAAAGGAGAATGTATCTTCATTTAAAGGGATTGGGATGGCGCTGACAAATGTTAATAAAAGGCTCAGTCTTTATTATAAATCCAATTCCCTTGCCGGTCTTCACCTGGAAAGTGAATTTGGTTCAGGGACCAAAGTTGTCTTCGAAATACCTGCGGGGGAGGGAAGTAATGATGGATACAAAGATTATCTTAATAGTGGATGATGAGGAGACAACTAGACAAGGGCTGAAAAAGACATTGGAAGCATGGTCAGCAGGGAGATATGAGATTATCGGCGCATCTGACGGATACGAAGCTTTAGCGGTATTCAAGAGGACCAAAGTGAACCTGCTTATTACAGATATATGCATGCCGGAAATGACAGGGTTGGCACTTTTAAAAAAACTGAGAAACCAAGGATGCAAGCCTGCTGTCCTGATTATATCAGGCTACCCTGATTTTGAGTATGCACAGGAAGCTATTCGGCTTGGGGTGCTCAACTATCTGGTTAAACCTTTGCGGAAGAAAAGCCTTATCATAGCAATTGAAGAGGCCCTTGAAACGGAAGCGCATATGGCCAAGGCAGATTATTTGGAAAAGATCGCTGACAAGGGTCTGTTAGAGGTGGAAGCAAAAAAAGAGTATGTGAACTCATCTGTCAAACAAGCCATTGCTTATGTGAATGAAAATCTATCAGAACAAATATCTCTCAAAGAAGTGGCTGATGCAGTACATTTGAATGCCAGTTATTTTAGTGCAATGTTTAAGGAGCAGACCAGTATTACGTTTAGTGAATATTTGACAAGAAAGAGACTTCAATTAGCGAAAAAGCTGCTCTTAACAACAGATTTTACTGTAGATGAAGTGGGCCGGCGAGCTGGCTATCAAACATCCAAGTACTTTATTAAGCTTTTTAAAGAGTCAGAAGGTGTAACCCCAAGCAAATACCGAAAACTGGCTGAACTAGATGAAACGCCAATCTAAAAAAAGTGGAATTTTTCCCAATCGCGGTTACCTTACCGCGATTTTTTAGTGATGATATCATTGTAATTGTTGGAATAATCAATTAATAGGAGGTTGGGAAATGTTAAAGAAAGCGCATTCATTTTTACTTATTGCAGTGCTGCTTGCCGCAGCAGTACTTACGGCGTGCAGCGGAAGCACTGATATGGCCAGTGGTGAAAATGGTTCCAAAAAAACCATAAAGTTCATGCACTTATGGCCGGCAGGAAGCTCCAAACAGCAGAACCAGATTGTAACAGATATTATTGAACAGTATGAAGCTGAGCATGATGATGTGAAAATTGAAGTTGAAGTTCTGGAAAATGAACAGTACAAAAATAAAATAAAGGTACTTTCATCTTCTAATGAATTGCCGGATGTAGGGTTTACATGGGCAGCTGGATACATGACTCCATTTGTTAAGGGTAACCTGTTTGCCGAGCTGGATGATGTATTAAATGATGGCTTGAAGGATTCTTTTGTCAGTGGGACAACAGAAGCCTACGCTCTCGAAGGGAAAACATATGGTTTGCCTCTTGAGCTGAACATCGCACCAATTTACTACAATAAAGAAATTTTTGAGAAATACAATCTGGATATACCCCAAACATACCGCGAGTTTGAAAATGCTGTCAAGACACTGGCAGACAATGGGGTGGCACCGATTGCTCTAGGAAATAAAGACCGCTGGACAGGATCTTTATGGTACATGTACCTGGCAGACCGAATTGGCGGGGCAGAAGTTCTTAATAAAGCCATTGACCGTTCCGGTTCATTTGAAGACCCCGCACTGGTATCGGCTGCTGAAGAAGTTCAAAACCTTGTGAAAATGAACGCGTTTAATAAAGGCTATAATGGCCTATCAAATGACGAAGGCAAGGCTGAGTTCCTGAATGGAAATGCGGCAATGTATCTGATGGGAACATGGGAGCTCCCTAACTTTACAACTAATGAAGAAATCCCTCAGGAGTTCAGGGAAAATGTTGGGTTCTTTAAATTCCCTACCGTTGAAGGCGGCAAAGGAAATATCGACAGCTGGGTAGGCGGACCTGGAGTAGGCTTATTCGTTGCAGAGAATTCAAAGGTTAAAGATGAATCAAAAGAATTTGTTAAGTTCTTTGTTGAGAAGTGGGGAGAGCAATCTGTTGAAAAAGCAGGCGTCATTCCTGCCACGAAGGTTGACACCGGAAAAGTGGATCTTCCAGACTTGTATATCGATGTCCTAAACGAATTAAATAAAGCCAGCAGCCTAACTTTATTTGCTGATGTTCAAATGAGTGCGGCAGTGGCAGAAACCCATTTAAACCTTATCCAATCATTGTTTGGCAACGAGGTAAAGCCGGCTGATTATGCTAAACAGCATGAAGAGGCTCTTAAAGCTGAAGAAGGAAATTAAAATCCCTGAGAGGATATATCAGTTTTATGGTATATCCTTTCTCATTCTGACAGGAAGGAGCTGAAACATAATGAATAATGTGCTTTCCAATAAAAAAATTATAGCATTGTATATCACGCCTGCCCTTTTTCTGATTCTCGCATTAATATATGTTCCCATTCTGCAAACCGGATACTACGGTCTGATGAAATGGAATGGCATTGGTGAAATGAGTTTCATTGGTTTAAAGAATTATACAGTATTGATGAAAGATCCGCTTTTCTGGAAAAGTGCTTTGCACTCCTTTTTGCTAGCCCTGTTCTCGGCGCTGAGTTTAAGTGGTTACTTATTTATTTCCATTATACTTGCCGGAAAAATCAAAGGAGCAGATTTATTGAGGAAAATTTATCTGATTCCAATGCTGCTGGCATCAGTCGCCATTGCACAGCTTTGGATGAAGATTTACCATCCATCAAACGGCATGCTGAATACCGTTTTAATGGCTATAGGCATTGAAGATCCTCCAGCATGGCTAGCGGATGCGAATCTTGCACTCTATGCGATTATTATTCCGATTATCTGGCAGTACGCTGGTTTTTATATTCTGATCTATTACGCAGCATTAAAGAATATTCCCGAGTCTCTTGTCGAAGCGGCAAGAATTGATGGGGCGTCTTCCTGGCAGATTGCTCTTAAGATTAAAATCCCTTTAGTTATGAATGTCATCAAAGTAACCATTGTTCTTGCAGTTGTAGGATCCCTGAAATACTTTGACCTGATATACGTCATGACTGGCGGGGGGCCAAATGGAGCAAGTGAAGTAATGGCTTCTTATATGTACCAAAAAGCGTTTAAGGGGTTTGACTTTGGATACGCCAGTGCCATTGGGTTTTTCCTGCTGGTGATATGTCTTGTGGTCACCTATATTATCCGAAGACTGACAGCTGCCAATAAAGATATTTACTAATGGAAGGGGGAAAAAGGATGGAAACAGTTAAAGCTGGTAGCACAACAGGCATAAGTGTAATACCGAACCAAAGGCCTGTACAGAAATCGATTCTTAACCGTACAGCGTACATCATTATGTATATATTTCTCATTATTGTTGCGGTATTTCAGATATTCCCGATTATTTGGCTCTTTCTATTTTCGCTGAAAAACAATCAGGAAGTTTTCAATACGTCTCCCTTTTCTTTACCTCAAAGCCCTAAGTGGGAAAATTACGCAAAGGTTTGGACTGAAGGAAACATCAGTTTATATTTTATCAACAGTGTTACATATACCATTACAGCGGTTGTCCTGACTGTCATCCTGGCCAGTATGGTTACTTTTGCCATAACGCGCATGCAATGGAGAGGAAGCAGGCTTGTTCTTGGGCTGTTCATGGTTGGATTAATGATACCTGTCCATTCAACACTAATTCCTTTATTCAATACCTTTACAAAAATTAATCTGATTGATAATCCGCTATCCATTATATTAACTTATACTGCCTTTAACCTTCCGATTACCATTATGATTCTTCTGGGTTTCTATGAAGCGCTGCCAAGGGAGGTAGAGGAAGCGGCTGTGATGGATGGTGCATCTATTCATCATATTTTCTTCAAAATAACACTGCCAATGACTATGCCGGTTATGGCAACAGCAGCGATTATTAATATGATCTACAATTGGAATGAATTTGTTTTTGTTAATACATTTATCAGTTCGGATAACTTTAAGACACTCACGGTTGGAATCCAGAATTTCATTGGCCAGTATACGACGGATTGGGGAGCAATCGGTGCCACACTGGTCATCAGCATCCTGCCAATATTGATTGCCTTTCTCATATTAAGCAATCGTATCGTAGAGGGGATAGCATCTGGCTCGGTTAAAGGCTAAGGAATGCGGTACTTGAGGAGGTGAATATTGTGCATATGACGCTGAACAAGCTATTTTCGATTTGTGAATGGATTATGAAGCTTGCTTATGTTAACTTGCTCTGGCTTTTATTTACTGTGGCTGGATTAGTCGTTTTTGGCTTCATGCCTGCAACTGTCTCGCTCTTCACCATTGTCCGCAAGTGGCAGATGAAAGAGACAGATGTCCCATTATGGAATACTTTTCTTTCGACCTATAAAAGAGAATTCATTAAATCTAATTTGCTAGGTTTCATGCTAAACATATGGACGGGAATCATTCTCTTGGACTGGCATTTTGTAAAAGGCTTAGAAGGGAGCATCCAGATGGTATTTTTCGTACCACTGCTGATAATTTCTGTTCTTTATTTCTGTACTTTGATGCATATTTTTCCGTTATATGTACATTACGATTTGGGGGTAACTGAATATATAAAAAATTCATGCTTACTTGGAATCCTGAAACTGCATATGTCCTTAATATTAACGGCCTCTGCTGGATCGATTATCATTCTATTCCTGTATAGTCCTGCGTTTATTCCCTTCTTTAGCGCAGTATCAGTCTCATGGATATTGATGTTTGGAGGAATGTACAATTTCAAAAGAATTGAAGAGAGGGATATTCACCGAAAGCCTGAACCAATCTGACCTTCGGGCTATAGTGGCCCACAAAAGTGACAACTAAAAAGAAAGGTGTGGTTTTTTATGGCACTTATTCGCAATCCAATTTTATCAGGATTTAATCCTGATCCAAGTATTTGCCGGGTGGGAGAAGATTATTATATTGCTGTTTCTACTTTTGAATGGTTTCCAGGGGTTGGAATCTATCATTCTAAGGATTTGAAGAATTGGCGTCTTGCTGCAAGGCCGCTAAACCGGTTAAGCCAGCTGAATATGACAGGGAATCCGGATTCAGGAGGAGTTTGGGCACCTGCTTTATCCTATCATAATGGCCAGTTCTGGCTTATTTACACTGATGTAAAAGTGGTGGACGGCCAGTGGAAGGATTGCCATAATTATTTAACAGTATGTGAAACCGTTGAAGGGGAATGGTCTGATCCCGTGTATTTAAATAGCTCAGGGTTTGACCCCTCATTATTCCATGATGAGGATGGAAAAAAATATCTGGTCAACATGGTGTGGGACCACCGCGCAGGCCATCACAATTTTTACGGAATCGCCTTGCAGGAATATGACGCAGAGCGGCAAAAGCTTACAGGGAAACCTGAGGTCATCTTTAAGGGCACTGATATAAAATTGACAGAAGCTCCCCATCTGTATAAGGTCAATGGCTATTACTATTTGCTGACTGCTGAAGGCGGAACTAAATATGATCATCAGGCTACCATTGCGAGATCCAAGAATATAATCGGGCCGTATGAGGTGCACCCTGAAAACCCGCTCATTTCATCATTCGCAGCACCGAGAAATCCACTTCAGAAGGCTGGACACGCCTCAATGGTAAAAACTCATACAGGTGAATGGTTCCTTGTCCACCTTACTGGACGCCCCTTGCCAAGAGGCGGACAGCCCTTGCTGGATCCTCGCGGCTACTGTCCGCTAGGAAGGGAGACGGCCATTCAAAGGCTGGAATGGAAGAATGACTGGCCTTATGTGGCTGGAGGGAATGAACCTTCACTTGAAGTAGAAGGTCCAAATATTAAGGAAATAAAGTGGGGAAAAGACTGCCCGGAGAAAGATGATTTTGATAGCAAAATCCTAAATTTGCATTTCCAGAATTTAAGAATTCCTCTTGGGGAACAAATAGTTTCATTAACCGATAACCCAGGCCATCTGCGTTTATATGGGAAAGAAAGCTTAACATCTAAGTTTACACAAGCTTTCATTGCAAGAAGATGGCAGCACTTTTCATTCACAGCTGAAACAAAAATGGCATTTCAGCCTGAAACCTTCCAGCAGTCTGCTGGTCTCGTCAATTATTATAATACTGAGAACTGGACTTCCTGCCAGGTCAGCTGGAATGAAGATAAAGGCAGAATTCTTGAATTGGTTTCGTGCGATAATTTTACTTTTTCCCAGCCCTTAAAAGGGAGTGAGATAGAAATCCCTGAAGAAGTTAAATATATTTACCTTCGTGTGAATGTCCGTATCCATGAATATAAATATTCTTATTCATATGATGGTCAGAATTGGAATGAATTGGCTGTTCCTTTCCAATCTCATAAATTATCGGATGATTATATTAGTGGCGGCGGTTTTTTTACGGGGGCATTTGTCGGCATGCAATGTCAGGATACGTCCGGCCAAAATCAATTTGCAGATTTTGATTATTTTGTATACAGGGATGAATCTTAATAGGAAGCTGCTCAGGAATTGAGCAGTTTTTTCTATTTAGAAGGCTCTTTTCGTATAAATTGTTGTTTTTCGCTTATTAATGTTGTCCGTTGATTGAAGCGAGAGGATGCTCAGCGAACCACGGGGCGGGTGGTGAGCCTCCTCGACGCTGCGCGTCTGTGGGGTCTCACCTCTGTCCCACTACTCCCGTAGGACGTTGAATAGGCTACCTTGAGTAAACACCGCACGAAGAAAATGCGAATGCATTTTCGAGGATCTCGCACCTTCCGCTCCAAGCAACTCCGTAAATATAATATAAATAGCAACAAACTTTGCGAAAACAGCCATTTAGAAAAAGGATTCTTCTCACTTTTAACGAATTAATGGACAAAAGAATTATTTAAGCAAGCAATTCGGAAGCTCATGGTCAATTAAATAAAGCAAGTATTAGAAACTGCAATACCATTACCAAGCAAGGCGGTGCTCACATATTAGCACCGCGATTATCCAACCGAAAATAAATCTCAAACATTAAGCTGAATTCAATATTGAAAATAACAATCCCTATAGTAAGACCATTGGATTGACAGCAAATATTACAGGAGGCAGCTATGGATAAATTCTCTATTAATCTTTCAACCGTTTTTACAGAGGTTTCTTTTTTAGAGCGCTTCAAAAAAGCTAAGGAAGCCGGTTTTGATTATGTGGAGTGTCAGTTTCCCTATACATATACAATAGAAGAAATAAAAAAAGAGCTTAATCAAAATCAGTTATCGATGGAATTAATTAACCTGCCGCCAGGTCATTGGGAGAAAGGGGATCGTGGACTGGCAGCAGACCCGAATAGAATAGAAGAGTTTAGAAAATCAGTCGAAATGGGAATAGTTTATGCAAATAGCCTGGGTGTCAAGAAGATACATTGTATGGCGAGTAAGCATCCTGATAGCAGTCTGGAAGTATTAAAGAAAAATCTCCTATACGCGGGCACTGAAATGTCAAAGCATGGTATGACCTTACTAATTGAGCCTATCAACACATTCGATATGCCTGGGTATTTCTTAAATGATATCCGGAAGGCCTCAGACATTATCCATCAGGTAGGGTTACCGAATGTGAAGCTGCAATTTGATTTTTACCATATTGAAAGAATACATGGCCAATCTCTTTCTATTTTCCAAACTTATGCTGGACTGGTTGCACATGTGCAGTTTGCTGACTGCCCAGGCAGACATGAGCCGGGGACTGGTGAAATGGACTATAAAGAAATCTTTTGCTATTTACAGAAATATTATAAAGGAAGAATTGGAATGGAATATGTTCCGCAAGGCAGGAGCGCTGAAAGCTTTGCCTGGCTGAAAGAGGTGGCGTTATGAATATTGGGTTTATAGGGACAGGCATAATGGGGTCCAGAATGGCCAAGCGGCTATTAGGCCATGGCTATAAAGTGACAGTACATAACCGGACATTCCAAAAAGCGCTGCCGCTTATTGAAAGTGGAGGGATCTATGCGGAAACAATCAGTGAACTTTCCAGTCAATGTGATATTGTATGCACATGTCTTTCCATGCCTCAGGATGTCACGAACGTATATATGGGCAAAGAGGGGATTATAGAAAATGCCCGTCCCGCAACGATTTGCATTGACTTTACTTCAGTCGGAGCAGACACAAGTAAAACGATTTTTGAGGTGGCGGGTGCAAGGGGAATCAGCTATCTTGACTGCCCTGTCAGCGGCGGTCCTGAAGGAGCTGAAAGCGGGACTCTAACGATTATGGCCGGCGGAGAGAATACAGCCTTTCAGAAAGTTAAGCCGTTACTCAATGTGCTCGGTCAAACCATTGAATTTCTCGGACCTTCAGGGTCAGGAAGCATTGCTAAGCTGATAAATCAGTATCTTGTTGCAGTTCACTCCCTTGCTGCCTCAGAGGTAATGGTCACCGGAGCTGCTTACGGACTGGACTCTGAACAGCTTTTGAAAGTACTGAAGGCAAGTTATGGCGACAGTAGGATCCTTCGCAGGCATATGGAACAATACGTATTTGGACGTCTTTTCAAACCAGGAGGGGCAGTGAAATATGTCCACAAGGATGTCCGGCTCGCCAATCAGCTCATGCAGGATGCCGGTCTCAATCAGTATACCGGGCAGATGGCTGAAAAAGCCTTTCAAATTGCAGGAGAGAAGGGACTCTGGGACCAGGATATGTCAGCGGTCATAAAGCCGCTGGAGGAAGAGGCAGGAATTATTGTGAAAAGCAAGCAATAATAAACATACCAATAAACATCTTCCAGTCTCTCTAAAGGAGCAATTCCTATTAAAATATCAGTATTTTCTGCTATAATAAAAATCTGAAATTATAATAGAGAAACCGGGAGATCAGTGATGAAGCGCAAAAAAAGTAAAAAGCGTACAAAACGCAGTTCAAATATTGCCTTACTGTTATTTTTTATAGTTTTGGCTTTCGTTTTATTTGACCAATTTAAACAGCTAAATATAAAGGAAACTGCAGTTTCATTACTGCCAAATACTGTATCCAGAGACGTCCAGAATTATACTCCTAAACTTGAAAAGGAATTGAAAGAGGTAAATCTCGAAGAATACACCCTTGTGCTGGCAGCGATCATGCAGCAGGAAAGCAAAGGGAAGGGAGGAGACCCTATGCAGGCATCTGAATCTGCAGGACTCCCGCCTAACACCATTCAGGATCCCGAAGAGAGTATTAAACAAGGTGTTAAACATTTTCAAAAAGCATTAACCTATGGAAATCAAAAAAATGTAGATTTTCCTGCTGTTATCCAGGCTTACAATATGGGAATAGGGTATATTGACTTTGTTGCTGAACAGGGCGGAAAACACAGTGAAGAAATCGCAAAGGAATTTTCCCTCAAACAGGCTGAAAAGAATCCGGAAGTTTATGACTGCGGAGGCGACACGAATAATTTCCGCTACCCATATTGCTATGGTGATTTTACTTACACTACAAAGGTGACAAAAAATATAGAGACTCTTACAGCAAGTAACTCAGATAGATCCAAAGAAATTAAATCAGTATGGTAATTTAAACATAATAATATGGTAAACAAAAACCGCACTCATTAATGAAGTGCGGTTTTTGTTTGTTCTGCTGTTGTGCTTGGGGATTCATACCTGCTAATTCGAAGCATTGAGCTTTCAAATCAAAAATATAATCTTCATTAGATTAAACGGAAATAAAATAAATTTTATCCTTATAAGAATTATAAGAATTATGAGCACATATTTCTAACCCTAAAAATACCTTAATAATCTTATGTCCATTAAACAATGAATTTTTTTTATTGAAGTGGTTTAAAAATATTCTGCAGGAGGAATTGTTCTTAGGGTAAACTTGAAATTTTTCATTAATAGCAGTCAGGAGGAGATGTCCTGCATTACTTTATTTCATATCCTGAACGGGCTGAGATTACAGTCGTCTTCATGTACTCTTTTTCATCTGGAGAATAATCAATCCGTATATAGAAGAGCTAGTCCCGGCAAGTATAGTATTTCCGCTTAATCATACAATAACTGTTTCTTGTCCACGAAAGATTCCGCCAATATGTATATTTAAATATTAATCTTCATATATATTGGCTGTTGTATGATTTTTTTCCTTCCTGGAAAAATATAGATTCATAAATTTTTGCAGAAAAAGTGAAACCAAATAGCATTTCAATCGTCTATATAGACGTGCAGCAATTTAAATGGGCAATAGTCACACTATTAGCTGTAAAAAGGACACATGCCCATTAATATCGTTATTACTGAGCGGTTTATCTGGACATGCTTGACATTTTTTCAAATGCGAGTATAGTTATATTCTTGTGCAGCACTTTTTTGCCTGTTCATAGATTATTAATATTTATCAGATAAACTAATATTTAGGCTGATTGCCAACTTGAAATTTTAAATAACTAGCGAAATATGTTACAATAATGTGCTAGAAGGCAGGTGTATGATTTTGAATACTTTACTTCATAAAAGTCAGGATATATTGAATAAATATATTGGCTTTTTCTTTTTAGCAGTATTTCTGCTTTGGATGAAAACGTATATTACTCAAATGACACAATTTAATTTAGGCATTGAAAGCGCCTTGCAGCAGTTTCTTTTATTCATTAACCCGCTGGGGTCTTCATTGCTGTTTTTAGGAGTTGCATTCTTTTTTAAAGGCAGAAGAAAATATATCGCTTTGATGGTTATGTATTTCTTCCTGTCATTCCTGCTGTTTGCAAATGCAGTGTACTACCGTTTCTTTAATGATTTTATTACACTGCCGACATTGACGCAGACACAGAATTTCGGTGATGTCAGCGGAAGCATCAGCTCACTATTGCAGCCAACTGATTTCTTGTTCTTCCTTGATTTCATCGTGCTTGTCTGCTTGCTTATTTTTAAAGCCGTTAAAATCGAAACAAAGGATTTGACGCGCCGCAGATCAGCAGCCTTAATCTATGCGTCGCTTGCTATTTCCTTTGCAAATCTGGGCATTGCTGAAACAGACCGCCCTGAGCTTTTGACAAGAGGTTTTGACCGTAACTATATTGTAAAATATTTAGGTATGTACAATTATACAATTTATGATGCAGTGCAAAGCACGAAGGCATCCGCACAAAGAGTTATGGCGGATAGCAGTGATACAACCGAAGTCATCAACTTTACGAAATCGAATTATGCTGATCCGAATCCGAAGTATTTTGGAAAAGCAGAAGGCATGAATGTAATCTACCTTCACCTTGAATCCATTCAGACATTCTTAATGAATTATGAATTGCATGGTGAAGAAGTAACACCATTCCTAAACTCGCTGATAGAAGAAGAAAATACAACGTATTTTGATAACTTCTTTCATCAGACTGCACAAGGGAAAACAGCTGATGCTGAGTTTATCCTTGAGAACTCCCTATATGGGCTGCCACAGGGTTCCGCTTTTACAACAAAAGGTATGAATACCTACAATGCAGCGCCGGCAATTCTGAAGGATAAAGGATATACTTCTGCAGTCTTCCATGGTAACTCCGGCAGCTTCTGGAACCGTAACGAAATTTATAAATCATTTGGATATGATAACTTTTTTGATGCAGATTATTTTGATTTGAAACCTGAAAGCATGGCTGACTACGGTCTAATGGATAAGCCGTTCTTTGAACAGTCCATGCCGTACCTGGAATCGCTGAAGCAGCCGTTCTATTCTAAATTCATTACTGTGTCTCATCACTATCCATATCATATGGATCAGGAAAAGGCGACAATTGCGCCACATACTACTGGGGACAAATCAGTTGATAATTACTTCCAGACAGCACGTTATGCTGACGAAGCGCTTAAACAGTTTTTTGAACAGCTGAAGGCTTCCGGCCTGTATGAGAACTCAGTAATTGTCATGTATGGTGACCATTATGGAATCTCTAAAAATCATAATAAAGCAATGGAAAAAGTGCTTGGCAAGGAAATTACACCGTTCGAAAGTGCCGGTCTGCAGCGTGTTCCACTATTCATTCGCGTACCTGGCATGGAAGGCGGAGTAAATCATGAATTTGGCGGTCAGATTGATCTGATGCCAACATTAATGCACTTGTTAGGTATTGATACTAAACAGTATCTGCAATTTGGTACAGACTTATTTTCAGAAAATCATGATGACCTTGTACCGTTCCGTAACGGAGACTTCATGAGTCCAACTATTTCATCAGTTGACGGAAAGTACTATGACTCAACAACAGGTGAATTGCTGGATGAAAGCCGTTTTGAAGAAGCGAAAAAACTCCAAGAAAGTGCTGAGCAGAAATTGGCGCTATCTGATAAAGTGGTAAACGGAGATCTTCTCCGCTTTTATAAACCTGAAAACTTCGAACCAGTGAATCGTTCAAAATATGATTACAAAGCAGAAAACAATGGGATAATTAAAAAGAACGAAGAAACTGAAGAAGCGTCTGAAACTGAACCAGCTGATAAATAAATTTAAACTGCCTGCGAGATTCTGCAGGCAGTTTTTTTATTAGTTCTTTTATCCTAGATAAACGCCCCTTCTGAACAAAATTAAATATACTTTAATAAAGTGCATAACCAATGTTTTAATGTAATGCATGTTTTATAATGATTCATATAGATATACATACCGAGGGGGAGTAAAAATGAAAAAGCTTGCCGGCAAAAAAGTTGCAATTTTAGGCTCGCGGAAAATAGAAGATATCAGTAAATTGATGGAGAATCAGGGAGGAATTGCTGTCAGCAGGCCCGCTCAGGGAACAGCACTTCTTAAAGATGAAAAACTTCAGGACCATGTAGAAATGCTGACTGAGTGCAGCTTCGATTGGATTATTTTTACGACTGGGATCGGTGTTGAAACCATTTATCAAACTGCCCTTGAAATGAATAGAAGTGATGCCCTGATCAGCAGCCTGCAAAAAGCAAGGATTGCATCAAGGGGATACAAAACTGCCCATACGCTGAAAAAGCTTAATATCACACCTGAAGTTAGGGATGATGATGGCAGCATGGCAGGATTACTTCGAGAGCTCTCAGCACATTCTCTGGATGGTATGAAGGTAGCTCTGCAGCTTCACGGAGATCCGGCACCGCACCTTAAACAATGGCTGGAAAATAACCATGCAGAGTATGAAGAAATTCTTCCATATATCCATATTCCTCCTGAAAAGAAGGTGATGAATCTATTGTTGTCTGAACTTCTTGACGGAAAGCTCGATTCCGTATTTTTCACAAGTACTCCACAAGTACGGAACTTGTTCAGCTTTGCCAGGCAAAATAATGCAGAGGATGAATTGAAAACTTGTTTTTCAGATCGGGTTGTGGCGCTATCGGTTGGGAAAGTAACTGCTCAAGCTTTACATGAAGAAGGGATTGCAAGAGTCATTTTTCCGGAAGTAGAAAGGATTGGGAGTGCGGTAATTGAATTAGCCCGTTTCTATGCGGAAGAAGATATTAGGACTGATGTATAACTCATAAAGTACAGCATTTATAATGGAGCCTTTATAGGCTCTTTTTTAATGTGTAGATGTATATACAAATTTTAAAAATTCAACAAAAATATTGAAAAGGCTTTCATATCATGATAATATTACAGCGTAAACGTTTTCGTTACAAAAATAATACAGCAACTTAAAGCAGGTGGGATATGTCCTATACCATCAAAGACGTTGCCAAAAAGGCAAATGTCTCTATTGCAACAGTCTCCAGGATTTTAAATGGCCAGGGAGGTTATTCGGAAAAAACAAAATACAAGGTTCTTAAAGTGATTGAAGAACTGGGCTATCAGCCAAATGCAGTAGCAAGGGGATTAATTAATAAGAGAACCCATACAATTGGGGTGCTTTTCCCAAAGCTGTCGAGCTCATTGGTTACCGATCTGCTGGATGGCATTGAAAAGGCCGCAAATGATAACGGTTCCAGTGTGATTGTCTGCCATACCGAGTCAAATGGCGAAAAAACGATGAAGTATCTCCAGCTTCTTATTGAAAAAAGGGTAGATGGAATCATTTTCGCCAGTGAAATTTTAAAGGATGAATATTATCAATTTGTAACCAAAACCCGCATGCCGATGATTCTGCTTTCAACAGAGTCCTATGCGTATCCTGTGCCTTTTGTAAAAGTTAACGATTTTCATGCAGCATATGCAGCAGCTAAGCATTTAATCGACAAGGGTCATACCAGAATTGGGATGATAAGCGGGAACAAGGATGATATCATCGCGGGGATTCCAAGGATTGATGGATTTAAGAAAGCTTTGACCGATCATAATATACCGTTTGGGACTGAAAATATTGTTTTCAGCCGCGGATTCACATTTCCTGATGGTGTTGAAGGCTTGAAAAGACTTATCAAACAGTTTCCGGATGCAACAGCAATATTTGCAGCGAGTGATGAAATGGCCATAGGTGCCCTTTCAGCAGCTTATCAGATTGGAATAAAGGTCCCAGATGAAATTTCTGTTATAGGGTATGATAACTTGAATCTCGCTGAAATGTCCATTCCGCCGTTGACAACAGTAGAGCAGCCTCTCGTAAAAATGGGCGAAGCTGCAGCAGAAATGCTTTTTTCCATTTTAGAAA
Organism: Cytobacillus firmus; assembly: GCF_023715565.1. Lineage (GTDB taxonomy): Bacteria > Bacillota > Bacilli > Bacillales > Cytobacillaceae > Cytobacillus > Cytobacillus firmus_C. Next base: position 52,879 of record NZ_JAMBOJ010000014.1, read on the forward strand.
CAGGCGAAACTCCGGAAAGCCGGATAATGCCACATAAAATCATTGAAAGAATGAGTGTGAAAGAGAGAAAAAAATAACTCTCTTTTTCTTAGTTAAATTACGTAAACGTTTACGTAATTTAACTATAAAATAAAATAGGGGGATTTACCATGATAAAAAAAGTGACAGCAGGTGTAATGGCATTAACTTTAGGAGCTTCTTTATTGGCAGGGTGTTCATCTGATGGAGCAGATGACGGAAAAACAACTCTTGAGCTGTTCTCTAATAAATCAGAAAGCATCGAAACGTACAAAGAATTGATTAAAGAATTTGAAGCGAAAAACCCGGATATTAAAATCAAATTGGATGCACCGCCGGAAGCAGAAACAGTTTTGAAAACACGTTTGACCAAAAACGATTTGCCTGACATCATGTCTATCGCTGGTAATGCTACATACGGCGAGCTCGGCCGTGCAGGTGTTCTTGAGGATTTTTCGGGGACTGATTTAGCTAAACCAGTTCAGCCAGCTTATATTGAAATGATCAATCGTCTGGTCGGACCTGAAACTGAAGGTACTTTCGGTCTTCCGTACGCTACAAATGCTAATGCCGTAATTTACAACAAAACAAAGTTTGAAGAACATGGACTTGAAGTCCCAGCTACCTGGGATGAATTCATTGCAAGCCTGGAAAAGGTAAAAGCTGCCGGTGACACACCAATTTATTTTACATTAAAAGATGCATGGACAGGCATGATTGCTTGGAACTCACTTGGCGCTAATGTAGCGGGTGAAGATTTTGCAGAAAAGAAAAACGCCGGGGACACATCTTTCGCAGATAAATATGATGAAGTTGCTGACAAGATGGATACATTAGTTCAGTACGGCCACAAGGACAATATGGGTGTCGCATACGGAGATGGAAACAATGCATTTGCAGCTGGAAAATCTGTTTTCTACCTGCAGGGCAACTGGGCAATCCCTGAAATTCTTAAAGCAAACCCTGACATGGAACTTGGAGTATTCCCAATGCCTGTAACAAACGATCCTGCACAAAACAAACTTGTCTCTGGTGTAGATGTTCTATTAGCAGTCAGCAAAGACTCTAAGCATAAAGAAGAAGCGATGAAATTTGCAGAATTTATGATGAATAAAGACACGGCTAAAAAATATATTGACGAGCAGAAAGCTTTCTCAGCCATTGAAGGAGTGTATCAGGAAAATCCGGTGTTTGAAGGAATTAAGGCTAACTTTGAAAATGGTACCATCACAAGTTTCCCTGATCACTATTACCCTGCAGGCATGGGTGCCGAAAACCTTGTTCAAGAATTCCTGATCAAGAAAGATAAAGAAAAATTCCTGAAGAAAATGGACAGCGAGTGGGATAAAGTCCAAAACCGCTAATGGCATTGAGCCAGGAAATCTCATAGATTTTCTGGCTTTCTAAAAAGGAGTTGTCACAATGAAAAAGAAAAACAGTGTGTTTCTCATCATTACCATACCCGCTTTCCTTCTTTTCTTCATTTTCCACAGTTTTCCCGCTTTGCAGGGGATTTTTTACAGTTTCACTGATTGGAAGGGGTATGGAGATTGGAACTTTGTTGGGTTAAAAAACTACCTTAACGTTTTTAAAGATGAACGGGCAGGGGATGCCTACTTATTTACTTTTAAATTTGCTATTGTTGCGACCATTTTGGTCAATATCATAAGCCTTCTTGTGGCTATCGGGCTTAATTCCAAGATAAAGTTTCATAAAACGCTTCGGGCCATCTACTTTTTGCCTTACATTTTGAGTATCTTGATTGTTGGCTTTATCTTTAATTTTATTTTTGCTCATTTCCTGCCGCAGATCGGTGATGCATTCGGATGGGAATTTCTGACCCGTAATATTCTTGGAAACCCTGATCTTGCATGGATCGGGATTGTCATTGTAGCCGTTTGGCAGGCTGTGTCATTTAATACCATATTGTATCTTGCAGGGCTTGTGACAATTTCAGAGGATTTATATGAAGCAGCAAGCATTGACGGAGCCGGTGTCTGGACAAAGTTTTGGAAAATTACGTTTCCGCTCATCGCGCCATTTTTCACCATTAATATGGTTCTCTCATTGAAAAACTTCCTTATGGTCTTTGATCAAATTGTTGCCTTGACTGGAGGAGGTCCGGGAAAGTCAACCGAATCCATTTCCCTGCTAATTTACAGAGGAGGATTTGAAGGCGGAGAGTTTGCCTATCAATCAGCCAATGCAGTCATATACTTCATCGTCATCATCGTCTTTTCTGTTATTCAGCTGAAATTCTTAAATAAAAGAGAGGTGGAAAACTAATGAATGGCAAAAAAACGAGCTGGCTTGTGACCACTCTATTAATCTTAGGTTCATTGCTCATTCTTTTTCCACTGTATTTAACCATTACCATTGCGTTTAAAACACCGCCTGAAATGGCAGGGAATTTACTTGCTCTTCCTAAATCGTGGTCATTTGACAACTTTGCTAAGGCTATCGAAATGACTAATTTCTTTAATGCGTTTAAAAACAGTGCATTCGTTACAATATTTGTGGTCATTTTTACTGTGTTAACGAACTCGCTTGTATCTTATGCCATCGCCAGAAACCTTCATAAGAAGTTTTATAAGTTCCTATACTTCTATTTTTTAAGCGCGATGTTTATTCCTTTTCCAATCATCATGCTCCCGCTTGTCAAACAGACCAGTGCATGGGGAATGGATAACCTGATTGGCTTAATCATTTTGTATATCGTTTTCAACCTTTCTTTTAATGTATTTATCTATATTGGCTACATTCGTGCCATTCCAGTTGAGCTGGAAGAGGCAGCTATTATGGACGGTGCAACCACATGGGGTGTGTTCTGGAAAGTCATTTTCCCGCTTCTGGCACCAATGAATGCAACAGTAGCCATCATTACAAGCCTTGGGGCATGGAATGACTTCATGCTTCCGCTTGTCCTGCTCAGCGACAGGGAAATGGCTACACTTCCTCTGGTGCAGTACATTTTCCAAGGCCAATTCAGCACAGATTATAATCTTGCATTTGCCTCTTATTTAATGGCTCTTGCGCCAATGATAATTGTGTACATCTTTGCTCAAAAATGGATCATAAGCGGTGTAATGAAGGGCTCAATAAAATAAAGATGAAATTATTCTTTGATCGGAGTTGTTTAAATTGAACAAAACATGGTGGAAAGAAAGCGTTATTTATCAAATCTACCCAAGAAGCTTCAATGATTCAAATGGGGACGGGATTGGCGATATCAATGGAATTACTGAGAAAATCCCATACTTAGCTGAATTGGGGATCGATGTCATCTGGCTATCCCCCGTTTACAAGTCGCCTAATGATGATAATGGCTATGACATCTCAGATTACCGTAATATCATGGATGAATTTGGAACTATGAAAGACTTTGACGGCATGCTGGCAAAAGCCCATGAATACGGCATCAAAATTATGATGGACCTTGTTGTCAACCATTCAAGCGATGAACACCAATGGTTCCAGGAATCGCGAAAATCTAAAGATAATCCATATCGAGATTATTATATCTGGAAAAAGACGGACAATGGCGAGCCACCTACAAACTGGGGAGCAGCGTTTGGCGGAAGTGTATGGGAATTTGATGAACAAACCGGCGAATATTACCTGCATCTGTTCAGCAAAAAGCAGCCTGACTTAAACTGGGAAAATCCTGTTTTGCGAAATGAAGTGTTTGAAATGATGCGCTTCTGGCTTGATAAAGGCATTGATGGATTCCGCATGGATGTCATCAATTTCATTTCGAAGGATATCAGCTATCCACAGGGAGAGATTCGCGAAAGCCATAAATATGGGGACGGCAGCAAGTATTATATGAACGGTCCAAAAATTCATGAGTTTCTGCAGGAAATGAACAAAGAAGCCCTTAGTACCTATGATACCATTACGGTTGGAGAGATGCCTGGTGTAACAGTGGATGAAGGCAAACTCTACACCGGACGGGACAGGAATGAATTAAATATGGTTTTCCATTTTGAACATGTGGGCCTTGGAGATGGACAATACGGCAAATGGGATCCCCGCCCCTGGAAGTTAACTGATTTGAAAAAGATCTTTAACAAGTGGCAGAAAGGCCTTGAAGAAGATGGCTGGAATAGTTTGTACTGGAGCAACCATGACCAGCCCCGCGCCATCTCCAGATGGGGTAATGATTCAGAAGAATACCGTGTTACTTCTGGCAAGATGATAGCCGCTTGCCTTCATATGATGCAGGGAACACCTTATATTTATCAGGGCGAGGAAATCGGCATGACAAATGTTAAATTCGATGATATCAATGATTACCGTGATATCGAAACATTGAATGCCTACCGTGATCTTACACCTGATTCCTTAACACATGAAGAAATCTTTAAAGGCATTCATGAGAGAAGCAGGGATAATGCGAGAACGCCTGTTCAGTGGGATGCCAGCCCGAATGCAGGATTTACAGACGGAAACCCTTGGATCAATGTGAACAAGAATTATGAGAAGATTAATGCCGAAGCAGTTTTAAAAGACGAGGACTCTATTTTCCATTTTTACAAAAAGCTCATTCAGCTTAGAAAGCAAAATGAAGTGATTGTATATGGAACATTCGATTTAATAATGGAAGAGGATGAGCAGATCTTTGCTTTTACACGGACTCTGAGTGATGACCGGCTGCTAGTGATCTGCAACTTCAGTGATGAAACACCGGACTTTAAGCTGCCGGGACATATCCTTTACTCGTCTAAAGAACTTTTAATATCAAACCTGGCTGCAGATGAAAATGAAGAAATAGATAACCTGACACTCAAGCCATTTGAAGCTAGAGTGTATCGTTTGAAAAAATAATGACAGGGCCTGTTTAGGGCCCTTTTTTACAATATGATAATAATGAGGTGGCCCCTGTGAATAAAAAGTGGTGGAAAGAAGCGGTTGTATATCAAATTTACTGGAGAAGCTTTTTTGATTCCGATGGTGATGGCTATGGTGATTTAAGAGGGGTTATAAAAAAGCTTGATTATGTTAAGAAACTTGGTGTTGATGTGATTTGGCTGAATCCCTTTTATCAATCACCAGACCGGGATAATGGTTATGACATTTCAGATTATTATGGGATTATGGAAAAAGCCGGTGACATGGCAGCTTTCGATGAGCTGATCCATGAAATTCATCAACGGGGTATGAAGGTCATTATGGATTTAGTTGTGAATCATACTTCTGACCAGCATCCCTGGTTTATGGAATCACGGTCATCCCAAAATAATTCGAAAAGAGATTGGTATATTTGGAAGGATCCAAAGGATGGAAGGGAGCCAAATAACTGGCGGTCCTATTTTGCTCCATCCTGCTGGGAATGGGATAAAGCAACAGGACAATATTATTATCATTCCTTTGCAGTCGAGCAGCCCGATCTTAATTGGGAAAATCCTGAACTGAGGCAGGAAATCTACAAAATGATGCGCTTCTGGCTGGACAAAGGCATTGATGGGTTTCGAATGGATGTGATTAATTTACTGGCCAAAAAAGAAGACTTATCAGATGCTGAGAATCCTTACAATATAAGCTACTTGGCCAATAACCCTGGAATCCATGACTATCTTAAGGAAATGCACCGTGAAGTCCTTCAGCATTATGATGTAATGACTGTGGGTGAGATACCGTTTGTTTCACCGGAAGAGGGATTGCTTTATGTAGATGAAAGCAGAAATGAACTGAACACTCTGTTCCATTTTCAGGTGGCAGATGAAATGCCGGTATTGGATATGCTCAGATTCAAGGAAATCCAAACAAGCTGGCATGAAGGCCTTAAGCAAAAAGGGTGGAATTCGCAATTCCTTAATAACCATGATCACACAAGACAGGTTACCCGCTATGGAAATGATGGCCAGTACCGTATTCAGTCCGCGAAGCTTTTGGCAGCTATGATTCATACCCTGCCTGGAACGCCTTATATCTATCAGGGCGAAGAAATCGGCATGACAGGTGTGAGATTTGATTCCATTAATGACTACAATGATATTGCTATGAAAAATAAATATAATGAAGAAGTTGCAAAAGGGCGTGATCCCGAGGAGGTCTTTGAAAGCATATTGCTTTTGAGCCGTGATAACTCCAGAACGCCGATGCAGTGGAGCTCCAGCAGCCAGGCAGGCTTTACAGCTGGTGAGCCATGGATCAAAGTGAATCCGAACTTTAAGGAAATCAATGCAAAAGCTGCTCTAGAGGATTCAGACTCGGTGTATTATTTTTACCAAAAGCTGATAGAACTAAGAAAACAAAACGAGGTAATGGTTTACGGGGATTATAAGGATCTATTGCCAGATGATGAACACCTATATGTATATACACGTTCCTATAATGATGTAACCTGGCTCATAGTTTTAAACCATGATGACGAGCAGCAGAGATTTACCTTTAATGGATTCAATAATCGGAAGCTGATTCTTACTAACTATAAGAGAGACTTTGAAGAAAATGAAGAAGTCCTGCACCCCCATGAAGCGAGAATTTATAAGATAAATTAATGGTTAAAGCAGAGGACCCGTGAGGTTCTCTTTTTACTTTGCGAACTTTGAAAGGTATTCAGAAAAGTTCCACTTCACTTTCTCCCCAACCCTCCCCATGCTATCATTAACAAATAGTCTATTCTGGGAGGATTCATATTTGAAAAAGGACTTACTTGAAAAAGCAGCAGAATTTATATAAATGTATTATTGTGAACAGAATAAAAGTTTTGCTGAGCTAAGCAGCAGGGTAACAGAAATCGAATATTCCATTGCAAAGCAAGTATTTTATGAACATACTTTTGAAGAATTGGAATTTGGTGCAAAAGCAGCCTGGCGAAATAGCAATCGCTGCATCGGCAGGCTCTTCTGGGATCAACTGAATGTATTGGACAAGCGGAATGTGAAACAAGTGGATGAAGTATTTTCTGCTTTTTTTGAACATATACAATTTGCCACTAACAATGGCAGACTGCGTCCGGCCATCACCATTTTCTCTCCGGACACTTCCGAACAGGGACTTAGAATTTGGAAGCATCAGCTAATCCGGTATGCTGGGTATGAGACAGAGGAAAGGATTATTGGCGATGCTCACTCCATCGCATTTACAAAGCAATGCATGAAATTGGGCTGGGAGCCGAAGTACGGCAAATTTGATGTGCTGCCATTAGTTATACAAATGAACACAGCCACCCCAATTAAGGGAAATACCGAAAGAGCTGATTCTTGAAATAGAGATTGAGCATCCAGAGTATAAATGGTTCAGTGATCTCGGTCTGAAATGGTACGCAGTACCGATGATCTCGGATAGGAAACTGGAAATTGGGGGCATCTCCTATAATTCAGCCCCATTCAATGGCTGGTATATGGGTACTGAAATTGGTGCTCGGAACCTGGCAGACGATTTTCGTTATGATATGCTCCCGCAAATTGCCTCATTAATGGGGCTTGATACCAGGTCGAATTCTTCGCTGTGGAAGGATCGGGCCCTGGTGGAATTAAATGCAGCAGTACTGTATTCCTTTAATAAAGACGGGGTTAGCATAGTAGACCATCATACTGCTGCACAGCAATTCAAGAATTTTGAAGAAGACGAAAAGAACCAGGGAAGGGATCTGACCGGTGACTGGACCTGGCTGATTCCGCCCGTTTCCCCTGCTGCTGCACATATTTTTCATAAGCAGTATAATAATGAAGTGAAAACCCCTAATTACTTTTATCAAGACACTCCTTATCAAAAATGAAAGCCGGCTTGCAAAAATGCCAGCTTTCTTCATTTATTAATTCATCTCTTCATCACTGGTTCTTGGGTCTGTTTTCTCTGGAGGAATCTTAGATAGCTGGTCCATAGGCTCCATCATAGATTCAAGGAGACTTCCTTTAACTTTGTTTTCTTCATTAATATTATTTGACTGAGCATTCTCGCGGCTGTCCATCATGTCACCTCATTTTTTAGTTTTTACATAGAATTCACCTTCCGCTTTGTGATTATCCCAAAAACCGTGAAATCATAGGTTAAAATCCCTTTCGGTGGAAATAATGGAATCTAAAAGATCTATGGAGAAAACCAATGATTAAAATATTATTAATTGCAACACTGGCCATGATTTCCTTATTGTATATTTTCTTATTATTTATGTTAATTTACGGCTGGCGCTGGTTAATGAAACGGGCAGTAAAGCAGGCCGGTAAAATTATCATGACAGACAGTTATCAGGAAAACCTCATTGAGCTGATTCCAGGCTTTAAGCATATGGGCATTCAAAATGCGCTTGAAAATAACCTGCGGGCCGAAACAGGGGATGTCCTGCACCGCCCGTTTGGCTCATCGAAAAAATGGCCGCATTTTGAAGAACTTACGTTTATCCCTGCACAGACCTCCCCTTTCCCCATTGACAGTGACGTAGACGTTGATGTGAAAGTGACAATTGGTCCAAAAGCGAAAAAGCCGATGAAAATCAAGATTCCCCTGATGATTAGTGGAATGGCATATGGAATCGCTTTAAGTGAGCAAGTCAAAATTGCATTGGCCACAGCTGCCAAGAATACAGGGACAGCCATCAATTCCGGTGAAGGCGGAATACTGCCTGAAGAGCTTGAAAGTGCAGGGAAGTATATTCTTCAGTTCTCCAAGACGGAGTGGGGCAAGGAAGAGAAGACTATTAAAAGGGCGGACATGATTGAAATTAAGCTGGGTCAGGGAGCTACATTGGGAATGGGCGGAAACATCTCTCCTGAAAATTTAACAGGTCGTGCAAGGGAAGTAATGGGGTTAAAGGAAGATGAAACTGCCCATATAATGGAACACTTTTTTGAAAAACAAACATTGAAGGATTTAAAGGAGCTGGTGGATGAGCTGCGTAAAATGTCCGGCGGTGTCCCGATCGGAGCAAAAATAGGGGCAGGCGGAAAGATCGAAGATGATATTGATCATCTACTCGAAATCGGTGTGGATTTTATTGCGGTAGATGGAGGACAGGGGGCTTCTGTCGGTGCACCTCCCTTATTGGCAGATGATTTTGGTATACCAACCCTTCATGCTATCACGCGTGTCTCGAACCATCTTGAAAAAAGAAAAAAGAAGGGGGACATCAGCTTAATTGTTTCTGGAGGACTTTTTAACCCAGGGCACTTTTTAAAAGTTCTTGCACTTGGAGCAGATGCGGTATATCTGGGATCTGTTATGCTGTTTACTGTTTCACATACACAAACCCTGAATGCACTTCCTTTTGAACCTCCAACACAGGCTGTATGGAACGAGGGGAAATTCACAGATGTATTTAAAACAGAAGATGGTGCTAAATCAGCGGAAAAGTTCTTGACCGCAAGTACTGAGGAAATTAAACTGGCCCTTAGAGCCATGGGAAAAAAGTCATTAAAAGAATTATCCAAGAAAGATCTCGTGTCTTATGATGAACACACAGCGAAAATGATCGGAATTCCTTTTTCCTTTGAACCATGGGAGGATAAATCAAATAAAGCATAATAAAAGCCTGGCACCTTTAGCCAGGCTTTCGCTGTTACTCATCAATATCTTTCTTTACTTTTGTTTTTTCCTGAGGCTGAAACCGATAAGGATTTTGCGTTCTTAAATATACTGGCCGTAAAGGCTGAAAAGGGAATCTGATAAAGGAATCTTTCAAATCCCGATACCTTGGCGGATAAAACGGTGCCAAAAAAGGTCTGTCGAGAGATGTTAGCCTGATCATATGAGTTAACAATATACAGGAACAGAAAAGCACACCGACAAATCCCCATAATGTGGCAAAAAACAAAAACGGAAATCTTAGGTATCGAATTGAATTATTCATTTTGTAGACTGGTGTTGTAAAAGAGGCAAGAGCTGCCAGTGCGATAATAATTAATAGGACATTACTTGTCAGCCCCGCCTGCACAGAAGCTGTCCCAATGACAATCCCGCCCACGATACCGATTGTCTGGCCTACTTTTGTGGGCAATCTGGCGCCAGCTTCTCTTAAAAGCTCTATTACCAGTTCAAGAATTAAGGCTTCATAGAATGGCGGCAAAGGAATATGCTGTCTTGAAGTCACTAGTGTTCCTAACAAATCCGTGGGGATGAGCTCCATATGATAAGTCAGTGTTGCAACATATATGGACGTAACCTGTATGGAAAAAATAACAGAAAGGGCCCGCAATATTCTTCCGAAAGAAGCGATAGTCCAATTTATAAAATAATCTTCAAACGAACTGAAGAATTCCGCAAACGTTGTAGGAGTGATCAGCACATGCGGTGACCCGTCTACCGCGATTACGACTTTTCCCTCAGCTAGGACAGCAGCTGCCCTGTCCGGTCTTTCTGTATCCAGCACCTGAGGGAAAGGAGAGTTCTTATTATCTGAAATCAACTGTGAAATATAAGAACTATCAGTGATTTCATCAAAATCGATATTCTCGATTCTTTCTTTAACCTTGCTGACATAATCTACATTCGTGATTCCCTCTATATAGAGAACGGCCACAACTGTTCTGGAAATACTGCCGATTAAATACTCCTCAATGATCAGTTCAGAGGTGGGCAATCGTTTGCGGATTAAATTCAGATTATTCTCCAGTGACTCGACAAAGGCCTCCTTTGCTCCAAGAACGGTTTGCTCGACTTCAGGGTGTGTCAGCTCCCTTACATAAGTACATTTAGCAGCCATAAAAGCTGCTTTAGTATTCTCTGCTTCGGTTGTAATCATCACATAGCCATTTAATAGCAAATATTCAGCAATTGAAAGATCTTCGCAAATTTGAATGCTTGCAGATGGCAAAAGCCTCTTCAAATTATCTATATTGTTGAAATTACCCTGAAGAAGCTGAGGGAGCAAACTTTTGGTGATCACCTTTTGGTCAGTCAGTGTTTTGTAGTAAGTAAAAGAAAAACAGAGTCCTGTTTGTCTATTGCTATATATATTTTTTTGAAAATCATGAGACCGTGAAAGCGACTTTTCCAGCTCCTCAAGTTCGACTTCTGACACGGGTCTCTTCTTTTTTATCATTTTTTCCATTCCGCAATCACCAGTTTGTTTCGGCTTTAAATGTAGTGTTTCCGTTTTTGGAAAGATTATGTATGAACTGGGGAAAATAACAAAAAAGCCTGCCACAATGTGGCAGGCCTGGGTATTATACCGGTTCTTCTTTGCGGGATTTAAAGCAGGATGAAACCAGCTTTTCAAGATTCTCAAATTCTTTGGCATCTAAAAATTCGATGCACTTGCTCAAAGAATGAAGTGCACTCTCAATGAGGAATTTCCTTGGTTTTTTCGAATGAACCATTTCTTCCTGAATAAAGTCCAGAAGATCCATACAATCATTATGTTCTTCCTGTTTGATGGATTTCTTTAGAGTCAATATGGATTTGCAGAGAATATACACATTTCCATGGTCCCGCTGACGGTACCTGTTTTCAATAAGTTCTGGTTCCAGCAGATAATCACCGGCTGAACTAACTTCTTCAACGACCTTCCTTATCCTGTCTACACTATAGCGGACCACTGGATTAATGTTTGAAGAGAATTCAAAGAATTTAGTATAGTATTTTACATTATGATGGAGGATGCCAAGGAACATAACGGCACAATCCAGTAAATAGGGCTTCTTATCTTCCCCAAAAATTTCGATAAACCGTCCAAATATCCAATCCACCATTCTAAGTTGGCCTTCTTTTATAAACTGCTTGAGTTCAGGGTCATTAGAAACAAGGACTTCTTCAAAAAGGGCAACCAGCTTATTGGTCCGATTCATATTCATTTGCAGTTCAATCTGCTGAGTGAATACCTCCAAGCTGCTTGGACTCTGGCCAATAAGAAGCTTATTGCGTTCTGATTCCATTTTTTCATGCAATGTTTTAAAAATGGAAATAAGCAGTTCGTTTTTTGAAGAAAAATAGTTATAGAAAGTGCCCTTTGAGATTCCGCTGTAATCTAAAATATCCTGAATGGATGTAGCCTGAAAACCTTTTTCCAGGAATAATTGATGTGCTTTTTGTATTACATGCATTTTCCTGTTATTCATTTATAATCACCTGTCATTTTATTTGAACTATGTGTATAACTTAATACTACCTTAATGAATTAATTTACACAAATCCTCTATTTTACAAGGATTTTTTTGTTGCAAAAATTGAACTCATAGTATATTATATGATTTGTGTGTAACAGGAGTATAAAAGAATGAACTGATTGTACAGGAGGAAATATAATGGAACAAGCAATAAATAATAAAACAGACCGGGCTCCTTATGGAATACTTGCTGTTTTAATGATCGGGGCATTCATTGCCTTTTTAAATAATACATTGCTTAATATTGCGTTGCCATCTATTATGGCAGATTTAGAAATAGAAGCAGCAACAGTGCAGTGGCTGACTACCGGCTTTATGCTGGTTAATGGTATCTTGATCCCGGCTACTGCCTTTTTAATTGAAAAATATACAGTCCGCAAGTTATTTATTGTGGCAATGGGATTATTTACAATCGGTACCCTGGTAGCGGGTATTGCTCATGTATTCCCTGTATTGCTGACCGGCAGAATGCTGCAGGCATCAGGGTCGGCAATTATGATGCCACTATTGATGAATGTAATGCTGATCAGCTTCCCAGTAGAAAAACGCGGAGCAGCCATGGGTGTATTTGGATTGATTTTAATGTTTGCCCCTGCAATTGGGCCAACACTCTCAGGGTGGATTATCGAACACTATGATTGGAGAATGCTCTTCCACTTCCTTTCACCGATTGCGGGTGTCATTTTAGTTCTTGGAGCCGTCATGCTTAAAGACAAAAAGGAAAAAGTGAATATCCGTCTGGATATGTTTTCTCTTATCCTTTCAAGTTTAGGGTTTGGCGGAATACTTTACGGGTTCAGTTCTGCAGGTAACAAGGGCTGGGACAGCCCGCATGTGTACTTAACAATTGCAATAGGATTAATAAGTTTGATTTGGTTTATTTTAAAACAAACCAAATCAGAACGTCCGATGCTTAATTTTGGTGTATATAAGTACCCGATGTTTGCATTATCATCTGCTATCAGCATGACGGTAAATATGGCGCTATTCTCAGGAATGATTCTGATTCCAATTTATGTTCAGACATTAAGGGGGATTTCACCATTGGATGCAGGATTGATGATGCTTCCTGGTGCTCTGGTTATGGCTGTGATGTCTCCACTAACTGGAAAGCTGTTCGATAAAATAGGGGGCCGAATTTTGGCGATCATTGGGTTAGCCATTACAGTAGGAACAACGTATGTATTCAGCAGGCTTACTTTGGAAACAACTTATACTCAGCTGATTATACTCAACTCTATCAGGATGTTCGGGATGTCCATGGTCATGATGCCGGTCTCTACAAATGGCCTTAACCAGCTGCCTAGAAGGCTTTATCCGCATGGTACTGCAATGAACAACACACTGAATCAGGTGGCAGGTGCCATTGGAACAGCCTTATTGGTAACAGTTATGTCAACAAGAACGGAAACACATGCTGCAGAAATTGCGAAAGAAGCGATGAAAGGCGGGGCTATGGCTAACGGTGGCCAGATGACTCAAGCTGCTGTGGAGGAAATGCAGCAGCAGGTTCTAATGAAAGCCATGCTTGAGGGAATCAACGATGCGTTCTTCGTAGCAACCTTTATCGCTGCAGCTGCACTTGTTCTGGCTTTCTTCATTAAACGTGCAACTCCTATGGAAGACTCTGTTGAAGAAGCAAAACAGGAAAAAATAGTACCAAAATTGGCTAAGAATTAATTTCGAAGGGAAATCCTAGGATTTCCCTTTTTTTATACTTTAAGCTTCGATTTAGAAACATTCATGGCCAGTAAGGCGTCTAATAGGTATACAAAAATTTTACTGAAACACAGATTTGGAGGCAGAATTTATGCAAGTTAGAGGTCTGAATCATTTTTTATTTTCGGTTTCGGATTTGGAGAGATCGATACAATTTTATCAGGAGGTATTTGATGCGAAGCTTCTGGTAAAAGGCAAATCGACTGCATATTTTGATATGGCCGGGATCTGGATTGCCCTGAATGAAGAACGTGACATACCAAGGAATGAAATTTCCCATTCATATACACATATTGCTTTTACAGTCGATGAATCAGATTTTGAGAATATGTGCAATAAACTTGGTGAGCTAAGGGTGCATATTCTGCCTGGCCGTGCAAGGGACCCTAAAGATAAGAATTCGATCTATTTCACGGATCCGGACGGACATAAATTTGAATTCCATACAGGTAAGTTAAAAGATAGATTAGAATATTACAGAACAGAGAAAGAACATATGGAGTTTTTTGATTGAAAAAAGCCTGCAATGCTTTTTGAGCATTGCAGGCTTCTAATTATCTATTTTTTCCTATTAATTTGATTGATTGGTGTCCGCTGTGAGGGTGAGGTGAAAATAAAATATGATCCAAATACAGAGCTTCCAGCTTTCGGTCACTTAAATTGAACAAGCTATGATTATGCTGGAATTTAGATAATGATAATAATTTGCTGATTAACGTTTCCCTGTTTAATGGCATGTATAAAACCCTCCTTTAGTTATTTATATTTTAATTCATATTTATCCGATTAGTCAAGTAGGAATTAAATTTTATTGGAAAATGACCAATTTTAATTATTGGAATTTTCAGCCTTTTAAGTCCTTTTATGCTAGAATATTCTTATTGAGAACAAAAAAGGGGACTTATATGAAAAATACAGCTCTTTTCATAAATAACCATTTACTCGATTTGATTTTTGAAAGTACATATTATGGCATTGTCATTGTTGATCAAGATGGGACAATCCAGTATATGAGCAATAATTATTGTGAATTCCTTGGAGTCAAAAGGGACGAAGTTATTGGCAGACATGCCACGGATGTAATAGAAAATACAAAAATGCATCTCGTTGCACAAACTGGCAAGCAGGATGTAGCAGATTTACAATTTTTGCAAGGTGACTTTGTTATTGCAAACCGCAGTCCAATTATCGAAAATGGTGAGATCGTCGGAGCAGTCGGGACGATCATTTTTCGTGATTTAGATGATTGGAAGAAATTGAACAGCCACATTAAAGGAGTATTATCCGAGCTTAATTATTATCGAAGCGAGTGGAATGAGTCGAATGGGCTAAGATATTCCCTTCATGATCTGATCGGAGAGACACCGGAGATTAAAGATCTGAAAGATAGAGTGATGCGCATTGCAAGAGGCGATATCTCTGTGCTATTGAGGGGCGAGAGCGGCACTGGAAAAGAAATCCTTTCCCAAAGCATACACCAGCTGAGTGAAAGAAGCGACAAACCTTTTGTTAAAGTAAACTGTGGCTCTATACCTGAACATTTATTGGAATCTGAGTTATTCGGCTATGAGGATGGAGCATTTACAGGTGCAAGAAAAGGCGGGAAAATAGGAAAATTCCATTTGGCTGATGGAGGGACTATTTTTCTTGATGAAGTAGGCGACATGCCATTGCACATGCAGGTGAAACTATTAAGGGTTCTTCAAGAAAAAGAATTTGAACCTATTGGGGCTCTGCAGCCTAAAAAGTTGAACGTTCGAGTAATAGCAGCTACAAATCGTCCACTTGAAAAAATGATCAATGATCAATTATTCCGGGAAGACTTGTTTTACAGGATTAATGCAGTTCAGTTATTTATCCCGCCATTAAGGTCCAGAAGATCTGATTTGCCACTTCTGACCGAACACTTTTTGAAGAGGGTTGCAAAGCGGATAGGCAAAAGGGTCACTGGAACAAGTTCAGAGGCCGCTTCTCTGATTAGACAATATGATTGGCCTGGGAATATCAGGGAATTAGAAAATGTTCTGGAAGCAAGTGTCCACTTAACTGACAGTGATTTAATAGGTGTTGAAGAACTTCCTGAATATCTGAAAGGCGGGAAAAAGATATCAGAAGTGAAAAATCTAAAACTTTTATTGGAAGAAACCGAAAAGAATGCAATTGAAACAGCACTAAAAAGGTTCATGTATGATAAAAATAAAGCTGCCGAATCACTGGGAATCGGCAATTCAACTATTTACGATAAAATAAAAAAATACAATATTACTTATTAATGCTAAAATCCGGGAACTCGGAATCTATTCCGAAATCCCGGATTTTTTTGTTTTTCATGGAAGTATTAGGTTGAGGAGTACTTTAAAATACGATAAAATTTCTGAAAACTCGGAAAATAATTTAAAAAATGGCTTATCCAATGGATCTCAGAATGTGGCACAGAACTTGCAATAACTTTTATAGGAAATCAATTACGAAGTAAATGTATACGGTTACATAATTAAAGGAGGAGGATACCTTGGATCTCGGATATTTTACAAGGAAAATGGCACTTGATATTAATCGTGAAAATCCTGCCAAAGTGGCAATTAAAGAAGAATCCGGCAGAGAATGGACTTACGAATGCCTTCACAGTACTTCAAACGCTTATGCAAATAAGCTTAAAGATCTTGGTGTCCAAAAAGGCGATAGGGTTGGGGTTTTGCTCTATAACTGTCTTGAATATTTTGCCCTGTATTTTGCGGCTGCGAAAATTGGAGCTATTGCCGTCCGTTTAAACTTCCGACTTTCCAGCAGCGAATTTGAGTATGCCCTAAATGATTCCGGTACCAAAGTTTTATGCTTTCACTCGGAGCTGACTCCCAGGATTGAAGCTATTCACAATAATACAGGAGTAGAAAGATATATTTGCCTGGCGAACAGGATTGAGGAAATTCCGGTATGGTCGGAAAGCTGGAGGGTTCTTGAGGATGGCGATGAGGATGAAATCAAGACAGACTCCATTCGCCTAAGTGATCCCGTTATGCTTATGTATACGTCCGGTACCACCGGAAGACCGAAAGGGGCCATCTGGACTCATGAAACCACTTTTTGGTTCTCTGTTATGCAGGCTCTTAAGTGGAACTTTAAAGGAAAGGAAATCGGAATGACTACCGGCCCGCTCTATCATGTAGGAGCAATGGAAGATATTGCGCTTCCCATTTTAATGATGGGGGGAACGGTGATTATAACTGAGAGCAAAGGTTTTGAAATAACCAGAATCTTATCAGTGATAGAAAAAGAAGACGTAACGGATTGTTTCCTTTTCCCTTTTATGATTTATGAGATGCTCAACCTTGCTAATCTAGGGGATTATAAATTTATAAATTTAAAAACAATTTATACAGGCGGAGACCCGTTAATGCCATGGGCACTTGAAAAATTAAAAGAGAATTTCCCGGATATAGGCATTGTTCAGGTATATGGACTTACAGAAGGAACTCCCATTGCTGCCTGTCTCGATTCCGAGGATGTTTTGAAAAAGGGGAAAACTGTTGGAAAGCCATTGCCATTAACGGAAATTCAAATTATTGACCAGAACGGAGTGCCCCTTCCTCCAGGGGAAATCGGGGAAATTGCGATTAAAAGTCCCGCCGTGTCAGCTGGATATTGGCGAAAACCGGAAGCCACCAAAGAAACCTTCACAGGCGGATGGTGCAGGACCGGTGATTTAGGGGTGCTGGATGAAGAAGGATATTTATCCATTGCCGGACGAAAAAAAGATATGATTCGGAGCGGCGGAGAAAATGTGTATGCTGCTGAAATTGAAGATGTCTTATACCGCCTTGAAGGTGTGAAGGAAGTATCCGTTATCGGAGTTCCGGATCCGAAATATATTGAAGCTGTATGTGCAGTCATAGTCAAAAAGGAAGGCAGCACGTTTACAGAAGAAGAAGTCATCGAGCATTGCAAAAATTATCTGGCAAGCTATAAAAAACCAAGAAAAATTATCTTTACAGAAGAGCTGCCCCGCACACCTTCGGGTAAGGTTCAGAAGTTCATGCTAAGAGAACGATATAACTGATAGGAGGAGGAATGAAATTGGAAAAAACAAAAGCTGTTTCCTGGTCCATTCAAAGCAAAATTGCCATTATTATAATCGATAATCCACCACTGAATGTTTTAAGTGAGGAAGTCATTGAGCTTTTATCAATTGCTGCAGATGAAATTGAAAGCGATTCCAATATCAAAGCTGTTATCGTAACGGGAGCTGGAGAAAGGGCTTTTGTCGCAGGCGGCGATATAAAGGGTTTTCCTGATTGGATGGGAAAAGGGATTGAACTGGCAAAAGAAAAGTCTCTCTGGCTTCAGGAACCTCTAAATAAACTGGAAAGGCTTCCGCAGCCCACGATAGCTGCCATTAATGGATTTGCTCTTGGAGGCGGCTGTGAATTGGCTTTAAGCTGTGATATCAGGATAGCAGAGGAGCACATAAAAATCGGGCTGCCTGAAATTAAGCTTGGCTTATTTCCGGGTGCGGGAGGAACTCAGCGGCTATCACGTCTTATTGGTAAATCAAAAGCAAAAGAAATGATTTTCACCGGTGAGCCGCTGTCAGCAGAGGATGCTTGGCGGATAGGCTTAATTAACCGGATTGCCCCTAAAGGAAAGTCGCTTGAAACAGCCTTGGATCTGGCGGAATCTATCAGCAATCATTCACTTCCCGCCCTGGCTTTTGCCAAGAGGTCGATAGATAAAGGTTATGAGCAAAGGCTTGAAAACGGACTCATCACCGAAGCTGAATATTTTGGCCAAGTTTTTCAAACCGAGGATGTTAAGGAGGGGGTAGGAGCTTTTATGCAAAAAAGAGACCCTAAATTTACTGATCAATAATTTAAAGATGGGGAGGAATAAAAATGTTTGGATTATCGCCATTGATGACTTTTATGTTATTTGTTTTTTGGCCGCTGTCATTGGCCGCCGCTGGTTTATGGGGATTATTGGCCTTTAAAAATAAAGAGGAAGAAGATGATGCTTTATGATTTTGGCAATTGGAATTATCTATCTGCTTGTGATCCTTGTTATAGGATTATTATCGATGAAGCATCAGAAAGACATGGACACCTTCTATACCGGGGGCAGGAGATTTGGCCCGTGGCTTGTCGCCCTGGCTGTCTCTTCCACAACCATGTCCGGATACGGTTTTATTGGATTGACTGGGCTTGTGTATGAGCATGGCTATGCCATTTTTATGATCGGGATTTTTGCCACTGCCGGGATTTTTGTAAGCTTTTTGATATTGGCAAAACCGATGAGGAGAATTACACAAAAATTTGGCGCACTGACCATTCCTGATTTATTGGAAATTCGCTATAACAGTAAAACAGTGCGGGCCATTACTGCACTAGCCATTCTTGGAGGGGCAATTGGCTATCAGATGGCTCAATATAAAGCATTGGGCAATATGCTTGAAACGGTCTTAGGGGTTGATTATAAGCTTGCTTTATTTATAGGGGTGGCCATATTAACGGTTTATGTTGTTGGCGGCGGAATGATCAGTGCCGTCTGGACAGACTTTATTCAAATGATTGTCATGATTGTTGGCGCTTTAATTGTTTTCATAGGCGGAATGAGAATGGTTGGAGGCATGTCCCAAATGAATGCTGAACTGTCAGCTATTAATCCTGATATGGTTCAGGCCTTCCATACTACAGGTCCAATCGGAATTTTTGCTTTTATTTCTTATTTCTTCATTTATGTAATTGGACATCAGGGACAGCCGCATGTAGTAACCAAATTTTATATGATCAGAAAAATTTCCATGCTTAAGTGGGCATGTATCATAGCTGCATCCACTTACGCATTAACAGCTTTATTATGGTTTGTAGGATTATATACACGTGTAATGGTTAACCGCGGTGAAATGGCAGCACCGGCAACTCCTGATATGGTGGCTCCAATGTTTATCGAAAACTTTTTTCCGCCTGTTGTTGCGGGGATCATATTTGCCGCTGTAATGGCAGCGATCATGTCAACCAGCGAAGCATTTCTTCTTGTAGCAAGCTCATCGATTGTAAGAGATATTTACCAGCAGATTATTAAGAAAGGTGAAAAATTACCTAAGAAAAAGGAATTGGCCCTATCCAGATGGTTTACTCTTCTCATCATTGCTGTTACATTCCTGCTCTCACTAAATCCGCCTGACCTTGTTGGCTGGCTTGGCAATGCATCCTGGGGAATCTTCTCAGCCTCGTTGCTGCCTGTATTGAGCATTGGTCTGCTGTGGAAGCGCGCGACAAAAACTGCTGCTATTTGTTCATCTGCATTAGGTTTCATCTCGAGCCTCGGTCTCTACGTTCTGAAAGTAAAAGGGATTTATGTTCCGGCACTTGATACAGGTGCAATTGCTTTGATCATCTCTACTATATCATTGGTTGGAATCTCCCTCATCACAAAACCGGCTTCCAGCCCAATTTTTGAAGATAAGCCCAGTCAGGCTGCTAAAACCGACCCTGCTGCAGCTAACCTTTCATAGTTTAAGAAACTTCCGCAGGTGTTTTTTAAAGCTCTTTTCGCCTAAACTGTTGTTTTTAGCATATCGATGTTGTCCGTTGATTGCAGCGAGAGGCTGCTCAGCGAACCACGGGGCGCGCGCTGAGCCTCCTCAACGCTGGGCGTCTGTGGGGTCTCACCTGTCCCGCTACTCCCGAAGGACTTTGAATATGCTGCCTTGAGTAAACACAGCGCGAAGAAAATGCGCATGCATTTTCGAGGATCTCGCCTTCCGCTCCAATTAACTCAATAAATAGCAACAAACTTAGTGAAAACGTTTTTAAAATAGGAAAAAAGATACAACTCAACTTGCAGAATGGCAGGAATACCCCTTTCCGCCGGTGAATACAATTAGAAAATGGAAACAGCTTCCTAAACAACAGAGATAGGAAGTAATATTTAAAAGCTGGGGGAAAAATGATTAAGTTAAAATGGGGTATTTCAATTTTATTAATTGTCTGTTTCATAGGATTAGCTGGCTGTTCAGGTACAATTGCCAGCAATGAACCGGTGAATAAGGCAGCGGAGCAAAAGCCGAAAGAAGAGGAGAAGGCTAAGGAAGGGGAGAAGGTGGAGGAGCAGGCTAAAGAGGAAGAAAAGAAAGAGGAAATAAAGCCGGTTATGGTTAATGTCATCGATCCTGATTCAAAAAAAGTGCTAAAGACCTTCAGCCCTGCTGAAATGGGATTTGGTGAGGATGATGAAAAATATAAAGCAGATCTTTCCCAATGGGCTAAGGAAATAGCCCGCGGAACGGATACAATTAAAGGCTATGACCAAAGGATGACCCTTGACAAAATTGGTCCCGATGGCAACATCATTAAAGGGCAGCCTGAGATTATTCTTGAAGAAAGTGAATTAGTGGATAAGATTTTCGCTGCATCTGTAAGTGGCGGGGATGTAGAGCTGCCGCTTTATATTACGGAAAGCGGTTATGATCCTGCTGATGTACCTCATTTAGGAGAAGTAGTCGTAGCATCCTATACTACCAATTTTAACAGCGGTGTGGCCGGTAGGACAAAAAATATTGAACTCTCAGCAGAAGCCATCAATAATATCATTCTAGGTGAGGGAGATCATTTTTCTTTTAATACAACAGTGGGGCCGAGTGATGAAGCTCATGGATATCAGCCTGCAGAGGAAGCCATTAATGGCAAGCTCGTAATGGGGATTGGGGGAGGTATTTGCCAAACATCCTCCACTCTATACAATGCAGTTGATAAAGTCGGGGTCAGTTATGTAGAAAAACATCACCATTCTGTAACGGTAGGTTATGTTCCTAAGGGTCGGGACGCAACCGTGTCCTATGGAGGCAAAGACTTCAGATTTGAAAACACAACCGGCATCCCGCTTCTTGTAAAAGCAAACTTCGGAAATGGTGTCTTAACAATTGAAATCAGAACCGCAAAAAAGTATGAGGGAATGTTAAAGAAAGCAATTTAACTGCAGCAGGCACCTAAGCCATGTTTCCGGTTTCGGTGCCTGAGTTATTTTTCATTGAATAATTTATGAAAAATAAGCAAATAGCGGAGGGGTTTGTCCACACCTTTTCAGTCTCTTTTAATACAATGATATAGAAAGATCTCCTCCCTAAGGATCTTTGGTCTGCAAAGTCGCCGCTAATCTGCCAGCCGGATTAGCGGCAATTTCTTTGTCTTATTATGCAAATAATAGTGAATGGAGTAGAATTTTCTGTGAATATCAGACTGATAGGGAAAAAGTACCTGACTTACCAGTTGTGTTCATGTTAAATTATAAGTATAATATCCTATCTTATCTAGAAATGAGGAAAGAGCATGAAATTATCTGTGGCAAAAAAACTGTTCCTCGGGTTTTTGTCTGTTCTTTTATTATTTGGCCTTGTCGCCGGTTTATCAAATTATGAACTTGGTAATGTTAACAGAAATTATCAAAGTTTAATAGATGATAATGTCTCTGAAGTGATGCTTGTAAAAACTCTGAAGGCAGAGCTTATGAATGAAGCAGGGGGGATCCGCGGCTATCTCCTGACAGGAGACTCTACATATCTGAGTGATTACGAAAGTTCCCGCAAGAGGATGGAGCATCATATCAATAAACTGAATGAATTAGCCGGCAATAAGAAGGAAAAGGAATTGGCGAAAGAACTGGAAATGCTCCATAATCGCTACCAGAGCATTATTGACAAAGAAATTAAGTTTAAGCTTGAGGAAAATAATGCTTATATGTCATTAGTTGAATCCTCAGATAAACAGGTCAGCCAGGATTTTAACAAAAAAGCGGATGAACTTGTGAAATTTTACGAATCCCAATTAAATGCCGGAATAAATGAAACCGTCTCGGGCGTTAAATCTTCTCAGACGATTACATTAATTATTACAATTTTGGCTGTTATTGCTGCTATGCTGATTGCTTATTTTATAAGCAGAATGATATCCAGGCCGATTAATCTAGCTGCAGCAGCGATAGACAAAGTGGCAGGAGGAGATTTAAGTCAGACCTCCATTAAAGTGAAAAACCGGGATGAAATAGGAGCGTTTATTTTATCATTAAATAAGATGGTCCAGGACTTGAGGTCTGTAGTCAGCCAGGTAAGAAGCACATCAGAACAAGTTGCATCAAGCAGTGAGCAGCTGGCGGCAAGTGCAGAAGAAAGTTCTTTGGCTTCTGAACAGGTAGCTGCTATTTCGCAGAAAAATGCTCTGGGGACAGAGCAGCAGCTTCATCGTTTTAGAGAGGTATCTTCTTCAATGGATGAGATCTCATCCGGAATGAAGCAGATTTCTTTAAGCAGCGAGCTGATGCTAGAAGCGGCGGAAAAGGCTAATATTTTAACTAAACAAGGCACTAATTCAGTCGATAATGCTGTAAGGCAAATGAATGAAATAAATACTTCGGTAGGCAGTGCCGCTCAGCATATTTATATGCTCGAATCCCGATCAAAAGAAATCAGCAATATCGTGGAATTAATCACGAATATCGCAGAACAGACAAATTTGCTTGCCCTCAATGCAGCGATTGAAGCTGCAAGGGCAGGTGAGCATGGCAGAGGCTTTTCGGTTGTCGCTGACGAGGTTCGTAAATTGGCGGAGGGCTCCAAGCAATCAGCCATTCAAATACAGCATATGATAGGGCTTGTTCAGGAAGAAACAAAGCAGGCCGTTCTGGCAATGGAAAAAGGAAATGAACAGGTCAGGGATGGCCTCGAAGATACAATGGAGGCAAGTGCAGCTTTTGCTGAGATCGCCCATTCAATGGGTGATGTAACATACAAAGTTGAAGAAGTCTCATCCTCAGTGGAAGAACTGACTGTCTTAACCATTCAGATTATTGATGTCATGTCAAATGTTCAGGACATTTCAGAAAAAAATGCAGCAGCTTCACAGGAAACTTCAGCTGCAACAGAAGAGCAGCTCGCCACCATGGAAGAAGTATCTTCATCAGCAGGGTCTCTTGCTAAACTTTCTGAAGAATTGCAGGACCTTGTTTCGAGATTTAAATTATAAGCTTATTTCGCAGTACATCATACAGACTGGGCTGGAGAATAAGAAATCAGAGACAGATTCGAGCACAAGAGGTTGGCTGGGACTATAAAAGCACACACAAAACAATGGACAAAATTAGTTCTCTCCATCGTCTAACTGGAAAGTGACAGAAACTATTAAAGTATCTGAAAAATTAAGTTGCATTTTAAAGGTTTTGAAGATATGCTCAATCTAGGAGATATACGGAAGGTCAATTGAAATTCTAAATGTGGCATACTTGTAATCATTAAACGTCTGCCTGCTATTTTGAGGAGGAGTTTGTCTAAAAATGATTGGTCACAAGGAATGCTTGCTGTGGAGTTTCAAACCATAAATTCGCAGATACCTTATTGTGTATCTGCATTTTTATTGGAAACTAATTTCCATGCCAGTCCCTGCAGGCCCAAATGAGTTCCTGCCAAGAGCTGGGCCCAGTGCCGGCAAATTGGATTTTATCAATACTGCCAAAATGTCATCTTCCGGTCGCTTTCAAAAAGAAATTGCTCATTTTGAGTTAATACGAAAGCAAGTAAAATTTACTTAACAAATTATAGCTATTTATATCATTTTTGATACAAAATACCCGAAAGGGTTTATTGATCTCTTCCAATGTGTATAAATAGAAGTTATAGAGGGGAGAGAATAATGTTAAATTTATTAAAAGACCCAGAGTTTGTGCAAAAGTGTGAAACTGCATCCCCGCTTGATATGGTTAATTATTTAACAGGCGGCAACATTAGAGGGTTGGAAAAAATCGCTTTGGGCACTCTTGCAAACAGAAAGCAGCTGCCGCCAAGTGTCGTTAATGTTCTGATCGTTTATTTTTTCAGCACGTTTGCCAATAAAGTATATGACCGTAATGATCTTGCCAGGCTTTATGATTACTGGGCGTCGAATAATGTATACAGTTTTGGAAAAGCACAGGAAATGACTGACGAAGATATAGAAAAAGTCCTGGCGGGCTTAAAATAATAGATTATCAAAAAAGTTCATCCCTTTCATGGATGAACTTTTTGATATAACCTATTTCTTTTTATTGCCGTATGCACCTTCAGAAGTCTGCTTAATCATTTGATGTCCAAGCACCGCCACGCCTGCAGCAACAATTCCGTTAAGGAGCCCTTCAAAAGAAAAGCCAAACGCCAGGCTGCCTGCAGAAACCGAAATCATTAAAAGAATCCATACGATGGACCAATCAGGAACTTTGGGTGTCTGTTTTAGTGCATACCCAATTACCCACAAAGCCGGGACCAGCATGTAATAATTCTGATTTAAAAAATCCAGTAAGTTCACCCCGCTCACCCCCTGTTAAATGTCTTTTTATAGTTTATGAAATCTCCTTATAAGTTGTTTGCCTGCTTGTCTATAAATTAGAAGAGAAATTATTTAAGCTTTAGAATTATTAAGCTTAAAGAAGACCGAATAGTTTGTTAAAATGCCATCTAAGATGCAGAATAGTTGACATTCAATCCTAATAGTGCTAAATTTGAATCAGCCGTTATGCATCGTGTTATATTTTGCTAGCTGCTTTTTCAACCGTTAGAAAATGGTCTGGATGAGTAATGAACGTAAAGTAATAATCGTGTATATGGTGAATTTACACATGGCTTTTTTTAGCCAATAGGAGGATTTTTTTCATGAAAAACGGTAAAGTAAAATGGTTCAATGCTGAAAAAGGTTTCGGATTCATCGAAGGTGAAGACGGAAACGACGTATTTGTACATTACTCTGCTATCCTATCTGAAGGTTTCAAATCTTTAGAAGAAGGCCAAGAAGTTTCTTTCGAAGTTGTTGAAGGTGCTCGTGGACCTCAAGCAGCTAACGTAACTAAACTATAATCGACACACCCATATAACAACAGCCTGGCCATTAGGTCAGGCTGTTTATTTTTTTTGAATCTACTTTTTGGGGGATTTTATTCAAACATCAATACAATATAAAAAAACAACTTGAAGTTTGGGGAGTTTCCTGTATAATGTTCAAGCGTGAGTTATTTTAGAATAATTTAATACTATTCACTTATCAAGAGAGACGGAGGGAATGGCCTGATGATGTCTCGGCAGCGGGCTCTGCAGAGCGCTGTGCCAAATCCAGCAAGCATAGATGCTTGGCAGATAAGAAGAGAACGATTAATAGATGCAGATCTCTTCTTGCTTGAAGGGGTCTTTTTATTTTGCTTGGAAAATTAATTAATAAAGGAGAATTCAATGAAATACAGGGGCAACCCATGGGCTTTATTACCGCTAGCCGCTTTCCTGCTTATATTTATTGGCAGCGGCATTGCAACAGGCGATTTTAACAGCATACCAATCATTGTCATTGTATCCACAGCAGCTGGAATTGCGCTGGCAATGAACAGAAAAAAGCCATTCATGGAAAAAGTAGAGATATTCACAAAAGGGGCCGGACATCCTGATATTATATTAATGTCCATCATTTTTATTCTGGCAGGGGCCTTTTCCGGTACGGCAAAAGGAATGGGTGCAGTTGATTCAACAGTGAACCTTGCACTCTCTTTTATCCCGCAGAATCTGCTCATGGTCGGAATTTTTATCATTGCATGCTTTATTTCATTATCAATGGGAACATCAATGGGGACAGTTGTCGCTCTCGCTCCAATTGGTGTGGCCCTTTCAGCAGAGACAGATATATCAGTAGCACTGGCCATGGCAGCAATAATAGGCGGTGCCATGTTTGGAGATAATCTCTCCGTCATTTCTGATACGACTATTGCAGCGGTCAGAACTCAGGGAACGAGAATGACCGATAAATTCCGGGTCAATTTTTTAATCGTACTGCCTGCTGCTGTTCTTACCGCTGTTATTCTTGGGATTTTAACAGCAGGTCAGGAAAGTGTGGTGACAAGCGGAGATTACAGCTTTTTAAAAGTAGTCCCTTATCTTAGCGTATTGGCTGCAGCTTTGTTTGGCATGAATGTTATTTTTGTGCTTAGCGGGGGTATTCTTCTTGCAGGTCTGATTGGAATTGCTGACGGCAGCTATACGTTTGTTTCATTCTTGCAAATGATTGCTGAGGGAATGGCTGGAATGCAGACGCTTGCCATCATTGCCATCCTCATTGGCGGATTGGTGGAGATCATCAGGTTTAATGGAGGAATAGATTACTTGCTTCACCTGGCTACAAGCAAAATCAAATCCCGCAGGGGAGCTGAATTTAGTATTGCGTCACTAGTCTTTCTGACAAATCTATCCACAGCCAATAATACCATTGCCATTATTATTGCAGGGCCTCTTGCCAAAAAAATTGCAGATCAGTATGAGATTGACCCGCGTAAATCAGCAAGTATACTTGATATATTTGCCTGCTTTGTACAAGGGACTATCCCTTATGGAGCACAGATGCTCGCTGCTTCCGGGCTCGCTGCCATTTCGCCGGTAAGCATCATGGCATTTTCCATATATCCAATATTAATTGGCATTTGCGGTATTATTGCTATTTTGATTAACTTTCCTAAGCTAATAAAGTAATAAATGAAAGAGCCTGCTGGGCTCTTTTTTTTTGAACTATGCTGTGTTTCAGAAAAATTGATGATATAATTAGAACGAATGTTCTGTAAAATGAAGCTGGAACGCTGCCATATTTTGTTTTTGGTATAATGGTAATATTGCAGAAAGAATCTGTGGCAAGGAAAAGAGGGTGTAAGAAATGAAATTTATCCATACAGCTGATTGGCATTTGGGCAAGCTGGTCCATGGTGTATATATGACCGAAGATCAGCGTCATTTTTTGAATCAATTTATTGATGTGGTAGAGGAAGAAAAGCCGGATGCAGTCGTCATTGCAGGTGACCTATATGACCGGTCCGTACCTCCGACTGATGCTGTAGAATTGCTGAATGAAATTCTTTTTAAAATAAATGTTGAGCTTAATACACCTGTGGTTGCCATAGGAGGAAATCATGACAGTGCAGAAAGGCTGTCATTTGGAAGCTCCTGGTATAAACAAAGCAAGTTCTACTTGTCTGGAAAACTGTCAAATGATTTTAAGCCTATACATATTAATGGAGTGAACTTTTATCAGGTTCCCTATGCTGAACCTGGACTGGTCAGGCATTTGCTTAATGATGACCGTGTTCACTCACATGACGATGCAATGAAGGCAATTGTGAGCAGAATTGAAAAGCATCTGAATCCAAATGAGCCGAATGTTCTTGTCGGACATGCTTTTGTCCTTGGCGGTTCAACCAGTGATTCGGAGAGGACCCTTTCAGTCGGCGGATCAGGCTGTGTCCATTCAAGCTGCTTTGATCCATTCTCTTATACAGCACTGGGGCATTTGCATAGCCCTGATGCCATAAAGCATGAAAAAATTCGATATTCCGGCTCCCTATTAAAATACTCTTTTTCAGAAGCCAAACAAGAAAAATCGATTTCTATTATAGAAATGAAGGAAAATGGCGAATTTGATTTGCGTACCCGTTCACTGAAGCCACAAAAAGACTTGAGAGAAATCGAAGGGCATTTAGATGAATTGATGGATCCAGCTTTCTATGAAAAACAGAAACTTGATGACTATCTGAAAATCACCCTTTTCGATGAAGGTGCATTGCTTGATCCAATTAATAAGCTGAGGCAGGTCTACCCCAATGTTCTTCACCTGGAAAGAAGAATTGCTGTGACCGATATGAAGAAAAAAAGCTCCTTTCTTTCGATGAAGGAAGAGAAAAAGTCAGAGCTTGAGCTGTTTAAACAATTCTATGAACAAATGACCACTTCTGAATTTACAGAGGATAAACAGCAGGTAATGACAGATGTGATCGAAAAAGTGCTTAGGGAGGAGGCCCAGAAATGAAACCGCTAAAATTAACGATGCAGGCGTTTGGCCCCTATGCAGACAGAGAAAGCATTGATTTTACCGAACTTGGAAATCGGACCATGTTTGTCATTTCGGGAAAGACGGGTTCAGGCAAGACCACTATATTTGACGGCATCAGCTATGCCATTTATGGAAAGGCAAGCGGAGAGGATCGGAATGGACCGGAACTTCGAAGCCAGTTTGCCAAAAATAATACACTAACTGAGATTTCCCTCGAATTCATTTTAAGAAATAAACGGTATCATATTACAAGATCTCCTCAGCAGGAAAAGAAAAAAGAGCGGGGCGATGGCACAACAACAGTGAGTGCAAAAGCTGAACTATATATATATGAAGAAAATGGAGATCAAAAGCTTCTGGCTTCAAATGTCAGGGATGTTGATGAAAAGATAAAAGAAATTATGATCATTGACAGCAATCAGTTCCGGCAAATTCTGATGATCCCCCAGGGAGAGTTCAGAAAGCTCCTTACTTCCGAGAGCAAGGATAAGGAAGTTATTCTTCAGCGGCTATTCCATACTCAAATATACAAGCGCATCGAAGAAAAATTAAAAGAAGATGCGACTGAATTAAAAAGAACGGTGGAAGAACAGATTAAATTGAGGGATCAGTATTTTAATCATGTTCAGGTTGTGTACAGCGGGGAGCTGAAATCATATCTCGAAGCAGGAAGTGTTAATGACACACTGCTCATGCCTCTTCTGGCAGATGAGATCGAGAAAATGGCAGATGGGCTTGAGGAGCTGACAGAATCAGGAAAGAAAAAGAAAGAATATCGAGATTATCTTCAGCAAAAACTTTATGAAGCAGAAATTCTATTAAAACAGCTTAAGGCTAAAGAAGACTTAAAGCAAAGGAAAGAAGAGCTCGAGGGACTAAGGGAGCAGTACTTGACAAAAGAGAAGGCGATAGCACTTGCCCAAAAAGCAGCTCTGCTCAATCAGCAGGAGCAGCACTGCCATGAATTGAAGAAAGAATTAGATGCTGCAAACGCTGAACTAACTATTCTTCATAAGAATATCAGCTCTCTTGAAGCTCTCTTAAAAGAAAAACAGGATAAATGGGAATCTGAAAAGAGCCGGGAGGAAGAGAGAAAACAGGCTGCAGAACACGTAAATCACCTGCAAAATATGAGAGAGGATATTCTCTCTTTTGCAGAAGTGAAAAAGCAGGTGTTTTCTCTTGAAGAAAATCTGGAAAAATTGAGGCTCCATAAAAGACAGAAAGAAGAAGATCATCAAAAAACAGATCAGATTATAAAAAAACTGTCAGAAGAAAAGCAGGACATTGAGAAGAGCAGGGTGGCACTGGTTGAGAATGAACGAAAGCTTGAGAAACTTACCGAAGAAATAGAAAGGCTTCATAGATTTGAAGAGCTGCATAAAGAGCATCAATCATCCATGAATGACTTCAGCAATAAAAAAAGTTTTTTTGAGCAGACTTCATCCAGGCTGACTGATGCCAAACTGCTTGTAGAGGAACTGGAAGGCAAATGGCTTCATGGACAGGCATCAATCCTTGCTGACAGGCTCCAAAACGGAGAAGCATGTCCGGTCTGTGGCTCAGAACACCATCCAAATCCGGCTGTCTCTCTTCAAGATATTCCTGATGAAAAAGATCTGAAGGAAGCAAAAAAGCAGGCAGCTGAAGTGGAAGCAGAGAAGGCGAAAGCGGAGTCTGCATTCTATGAAGCGCGATCCTGTATGAATTCCAGCGAAAATGGCCTGACGGAACTAACGGTTCAAATATTAAAACACCGTCCTGATTTTAAACGAGAGAATTTGCCGGTGCTTAATAATACTCTTGCAGATGAAAAAAGGGATCTTGTGGCTTTTCATACTGAATTGAAGAAGAAGTCTTCCAGGCTGGAAAACTGTGCTGCTGAGTTAGATAAAACTCAGCAGCATAAAGAAACTGTGGCTGCAGATATTGACCGGCTCCAAGTCCAGCTAAATGACACAGCCGTTTTACATGCCGAAAAGAAAAGCAACTTATCCAGAATGACGGCCGCAATTCCTGAGGACTTGCGTTCTGTTGAAGCCTACCAGGCGAGTTTGAAAATAGCAGCTGAAAAGCTTGAAAGACTGCAGAGACAGCTGGAAACGGCACAACAGGAATATCAGGATACAAAATCGTCCTTCATGGCGGAACAGGCAAAGCTTGCGACACTTCAAAAGATGGCTGTTGAGAAAGAAGAAAAGCTTGCAGCTGAAAGGCATAATTTTGTTCAGCGTATGAAAGATCAGGGTTTTGAAGCATATGGAGATTACAGGGATGCCAAAAAATCGGAAAATCAAATCAGTCAGCTTGTAGGTGAAGTAAGGGGATATAGGGAAGAAGTCCGTTCTGTCCAGGATCGGTTCGATGAACTGGTGCAGCTATTAGAGGGGGTTGAAAAACCTGATCTGGAAAGCTTGCAGGTATCATTACAGGAAACAGATAATCAATTGAAACTGCTCCAGGATCAATATACAAATCTGTTGATGAAAAAGAAACAAAATGAAGATACCTTAAGAAAAATCGTAGAAATTAATGAAAATATGAAAGCCCTTGAAGAAAGGTATAAAGTTATTGGGCACTTGTATGAAATTTCAAAAGGCCAGAACACATACCGAATTACTTTTGAACGATTTGTCCTCGCGTCATTTTTAGATGATATACTAAGGGAAGCCAATGGACGTTTAACAAGGATGACAAGCGGAAGATATATGCTGCTTCGAAAAACAGACCGGTCAAAGGGCAATGCGCAAAGCGGCCTGGAATTGCTTGTTTTCGATCAATACACTGGCCAGGAAAGGCATGTTAAAACTTTATCTGGCGGAGAAAGTTTTAAAGCCGCGCTTGCACTTGCACTTGGTCTGGCTGACGTGGTGCAGCAATACGCAGGAGGCGTATCTCTTGAAACGATGTTCATTGATGAAGGATTTGGGACACTTGATCCCGAATCATTGGATCAAGCAATAGAAGCATTGATCGAAATTCAAAGCAGCGGTAGGCTTGTAGGCATCATCTCTCATGTTCCCGAACTGAAGGAACGAATTGATGTTCGTCTTGAAGTAACAGCAAGCCAGACAGGAAGCCGCACGCAGTTTCAATTTTTAAGTTAGGATTCAGAGGAAAAGGATAGACCTCCTATCCTTTTTCCCATACTATTAAAGTTGGTGATCACTGTTGAGGAAGAAAGTTGCTTTATCATGGAGCGGCGGCAAAGATAGCTGCCTGGCCCTGGATGTATTAATAAAAAAGGGGTATGAGGTTGCATGCCTTCTGACTACGGTTCCGCAGGAAATCAGCAGAACTTTCGGCCATGGAGAAAAAACAGAATTAATCCAGCTTCAGGCAAAAAGCTTATCCATACCGGCAGAGTTTATTTTTTGTACTTTTGAGAATTACTCTGAGCATTTCGTGAGTGATTTAAAAAAAATAAAAGGTACCTATGGAATTACAGGCATTGCATTTGGAGACCTTTACTTGGATGGACACCGTGAATGGGGAGAAAAAACAGCAGCTGAAGCAGGATTGGACGCTGAATATCCTCTATGGATGGAAGAGAAAGATAGTCTTAAGGCTTTAAAAACTTTTGTGGAATCAGATTATAAAGCTAAAGTCATACGTGTCAGTGAAGAGGTGTTGGATGACTCGTGGCTCGGCAAAGAACTTGATCATGACTTTGTAAGTAAAATTGAAGATCAACCTGTTTGTCCGATGGGTGAATCAGGTGAGTATCATACATTTGTTTATGATGGACCGCTTTTTTCTGCCAGCATCCAACTGGACTCTCCGGAAGTCATTCAGCTTGAAACCACAAAGAAATTAGAATTTGGCGAGTTTAGTCTCGTTGAAAAAAATAAAAACGTCATTGACGGGAATGCGCAGGTAACGAAATGATTGAAATTAAGACATCAGCAGTAAGTGATGGCGAACATAACAGAGGAGTCTTTGCTACTCGTGATATTAAGAAGGGTGAACTGATTCATGAGGCTCCGGTGCTTCCGTATCCAAATAATGAGCATCAGCATATTGAAAAAACAGCTCTGGCAGACTATGCATTTGAATATGGGAAAAATCACAGTGCCCTTTTATTAGGCTATGGGATGCTTTTTAACCATTCCTACAAGCCTAATGCAATATATGATATTAACTTTGATAATCATACGTTTGATTTTTTCGCCTATAGAGATATTAAAGCAGGTGAAGAGGTTTTGATTAACTATAATGGGGAAGCAGAAAATGATGATCCCCTATGGTTCAATAAATAAAATAATTGAAGACTGGTTCCTCCTCGCACGGAGATCAGTCTCCCCAGAAGGGAGAGGGTAGTTTGTCAGGAGTATTTTCTCATGATTACAAAGCTTTCCCTTTTTTGGTTTTTTCCGCATCTCATATAGCCATGATTATGTTATTTGCAGCAGCAGCCGTGCTTTTATTTATCTTCAGAAAAGGGCTTTTACGGCTTGATCAGAAATTCCGGCTTTATATGTTTATGCTTCTATTTACATTGGAACTGCTATACCATCTTTGGCTATATCTTGGCGGCTATTGGGATATCTCCTTTACTTTGCCGCTGCAGCTCTGCTCCATAAGCTTAGTTCTTTGCTTGGTATTATTGGCAACGAAATCCAGTGCTGTCTTCCAGCTGGTCTATTATCTAGGAGTTACTGGCGCTTTAATGGCTATACTGACTCCTGAATTGTTTTTAGGCTTTCCCCATTTTCGTTACTTCCAATTTTTTATTACTCATAATCTGATCATATGTACCGGTCTTTATTTTGTGTTCGTGCATCAATTCAGGCCAACAGGAAAGGGCGTGCTAAACTCCTTTATCTTTTTGAATATCTGTGCTGGTGCGGCATTTTTCGCTAACAAACTGACAGGAGGAAACTATATGTTCCTGTCCCGCAAGCCGGAAAATGCTTCATTATTAGATTACTTCGGTCCTTATTCTTATTACATACTGACCCTCGAGATAGCGGCGGTATTCATGTTTTTATTGCTATTGCTTCCATTTAAAATTTTAGACAAAAATAAAGTAGAAAGGCGGAATCTGCATGAAACCTGCAAAAATAGGGATTGATGCCGGAGGGACTCTGCTTAAGATGGCATTTGAAGAAAAAAGAAATATTCATTACAAAAGCTATCTGATTGATGATATGGACAGTTCTATGAATTGGCTTAAGTTGTCTGCTGCTAATGCGGAAGTTGCATTGACAGGCGGGAAGGCTGAATATCTTAAAAAGGAGTATTTCCAAAGTGCCCTGATTGTTCCTGAAATTGAGTCTTCCGGTGTAGGTGCATCCTATTTGCTGAAGCAAGATGGATTATCCAATAAGAATTTCATCTTAAGTATTATAGGCACAGGTACTTCGATTTGCCTGAACAGAGACGGGAAAATCTCAAGGGTTTCCGGAAGCGGCATCGGCGGGGGAACATTGATGGGACTGGGACGGTTACTGACTGGTGAAAAGAATTTCTCCAATCTCGTTTCGCTGGCTGGCACCGGGAAAGCAGAAAATGCAGATATAATGGTCAAGGATATTTATTCACCATTCGATCCGCCGGTAAATGGGAGTCTTACCGCCAGTAACTTCGGGAAGATTAAGGATAATCATGTTAGCAAAAAAGACAAAGCAGCCAGCTTAACTAATATGATCGCTGAAACGCTTGTACTCCTAAGCTCTCAGGCAGCAGTTCATCATCAAATTGACGATATAATTTATATAGGAAGCACGCTTCGGAACAATGCCCCTCTAAAACACCTTATTAAGAAGTATACCGTCATGGTTGGCAAAAAACCTGTCTTTATTCAAGACGGGGCTTATTGTGGAGCATTAGGTGCGCTGCTGTCATTATAAAACCGGAAGATTGAAAGATTCTATTTTTCAGGATAAAGTTGAAAAAGAACGCAATAGAAGCAGGTGGCAGAAATGATGAAGAGATACTTTACAATCGGTATGGCTGGCCATATTGATCATGGAAAAACGACATTGACAAAAGCATTAACCAATGTTGATACAGATAGACTTAAGGAAGAAAAAGAAAGGCAAATATCTATAGAACTCGGATTTGCCCCTTTACATGAAGATGAGGAAATTCAAATAACAGTAGTGGATGTACCAGGGCATGAACGCTTTATCAGACAAATGATTGCCGGGGTTGCCGGGATAGACTTAGCCATCCTGGCTGTCGCAGCTGATGAAGGAGTAATGCCGCAAACAAGAGAGCACCTGGAAATTCTCGATTTTCTGGGGATCCGAAATGGCATTGTCGCCATAACAAAAATTGATCGTGTCGATGAGGAATTTACCGATCTTGTAAAAGAAGAAATTCTTGAGGAGCTTAAAGGAACTGTTTTTGAAGATGTTCCATTTATTTTAACAGACAGCCTTTCAGGAAAAGGAATTGAAAAGTTAAAGCAGTTGATAATCCATACCTTGAAAGATCAGGATACACGGAATGCAAAAGGCGCCTTCCGTCTGCCGATTGATCAGGTATTCACTGTGAAAGGGCGGGGAACCGTAGTTAGAGGAACTGTTTATGAAGGGAAAGTCGAAGAAGGGCAGCTTCTGAAAATCATGCCAAATGGCATCGAGACCAGGGCACGTCAGCTGCAGGTGCATCATCAATCTACAAAAGCGGCGTTTGCAGGACAAAGGGCAGCGATCAACCTTTCGGGTGTTTCGAAGGAGGAGATAGAGCGGGGCGAAGTCCTCGTATCGTCTGAGCATTTCAGCGTCACGAAAACCATTGATGTAGCCGTAAGAATGGTAGCCGATTTAGAGCACATCGTCAAACAGAGAATGCCTATTAAATGCCATATTGGTACAGCTGAGGTTATGGGCAAAATTGTCTTTTTTGACCGTAATGAATTATCCAATGCAGAAGGGGAAATTCTCTGCCAGCTGCGTTTAGAAGAGGTAGTGGTCGCCAAAAGGGGAGACCGGTTCATTTTAAGACGGCCAAGTCCCCAGGAGACCATCGGCGGGGGATGGGTTATCGACCCTAATGGAGAAAAGTACCGGTTCGGCCAAAAAACCATTGAGGATCTAAGCAGGAAAAAAGAAGGGACACCGAAAAATCACGTAAAAGCGGCGCTGTCCGAAGAAAAAGTCCTTTCTCTTTCAGAGATTACAGCAAAGACTTCACTGGACGAAATGACTGTTCAAGAAATTCTTAATGAAAAAGATTTCCTTTGTATCAACAGCAAGGAATTCACTCTTATAGCTATACAAGAGGTAATAGAGGGTGAAATAGCCGACCGCCTGAATGAGTTTCATCTGGAAAACCCAATGAAGCAAGGGGTCAATAAAGCAGAACTGCTGCAGGATATGCAAAATAAATATCCTAAAATGCTGGTTGAATTTGTCTTGAATTTAGGAATTGAAAAAAAGACATTCCAACGAAAAGGACAGTTTTTGCAGAATGAAGGTTTTCAACCTCATGTACCGAAAAGCTGGCAAAAACGAACGGACAATCTTCTTGCTGAATTAAAAAAAGATGGCTTTAAAGTAAAGCCTTTTGAAGAATATTATACATCCTCCGGGATACCTGAGAATCTTAAAGGTGATCTAAAACGATATTTAGAAGATCAGGAAATCGCCGTACCGCTGGATGCACAATACTTTTGGCATGGTGATCATTTTAGGTCAGCAGTGGAAGAATTAAAAAAGAGAACGGATGCTGAATTTGAAGTAAGCAGTGCAAAGGAAGTATTGGGTCTTTCCAGAAAGTATATGATACCTTTTCTCGAGAAACTTGATTCTTTGGGAATGACACGGAGAACAGAAAATAAGAGAATATGGATGTAAAGAGTTTGTTAAAAATAGATCAGCCTTAAGCTGGTCTATTTTTATTGGATAAAAGAAAGTTTACTTGAAATATTCAGTTAAATGATGAGAAACTACCCGGATGCACTCTAAAATTGTTCCCAATTTTACTAATAAATACATGACGAAATTACTACAGATTGATAGTTTATTGTAATTATATGAAGTTATAGATTATTTTACCTGTTTATCCATAATTTTAGGGTAGGATTTTACTAGAATAATTACTAATATTAGGATGGAAAAGAAATATAAGGAGTGTGCAACTTGAAGAAACAACTACTTACAATGGCTGCGACAGCTGGTTTTTTGTTTACACCTTTCAATGGAGAAGCAAGTGCTCATGAAAATAAATATATCGTTCAGTCTGGTGACACATTATGGGGTATCTCACGTTCTAACAATCTTTCAATAGAAGAATTAAAGACTTGGAATAATATCTCAGGATCGATAATATATAAAGGACAAGCCCTGACACTGTTGGCACCGCACAGCCATAACGGTTCAACAAGCGGGTCTCAAAGCACTGCAGTCAGCTACACAATTAAATCAGGCGATACTTTATGGGGAATTGCAAGAGATCATGGCCTTTCCGTCAGCAAACTAAAAAGTCTGAATGGAATCAGCAGTGACACGATCTATCCAGGCCAAAAGCTGCAAGTTAAAGGTTCTGCTCAACCTGCTGCACCTTCTGCTCCTGCAGGAACTGGATCTTACACCATTCAAAGAGGAGACACTCTATCCGGAATTGCATCTCGCCATAACTTATCGGTTTCACAATTAAAGGCAATAAATAGCCTTTCTTCAGATTTAATTTATGCCGGCCAAACTCTAAAGGTAGCCGGTTCAGGAACAAGTAAGCCGGCTGAATCAAAGGTTGCTGCTCAATCGACATCAAAGGTGAATGAACTCGTTTCTGAAGCAAAAAAATACATCGGTTCTCCCTATGAATGGGCAGGCAGCACACCTGCAGGATTTGACTGCAGCGGTTACCTGAACTATGTATATGGTAATGTGGGAATCTCTATTCCTCGTACAGTAGCGTCCATTTGGGATGCAACAAAACATGTTGCATCACCAAGAGTGGGGGATATTGTATTTTTTGAAACTTACCAATCCGGCCCGTCCCATGCTGGAATTTATCTTGGCAATTATAAATTCATTCATGCCGGATCTTCACGTGGTGTCGAGATCAGTGACATGAACAATTCCTATTGGAAGCCTCGTTATTTAGGTGCAAAAACAACCTTTTAATCAATAAAAAGTACTCGGCGCCACAGGGGTGAACTGTGCCCCGATTTACGGACAGTTTAAAAAGCGCCTATGCGGCTAGTAAATGACCCCGGTATTGCACCGGGGTCATTTTATTTAAGCCCCATTGATAACGATGCTGGTTATATTCCTCGATC
>NZ_JAMBOJ010000140.1 GCF_023715565.1 Cytobacillus firmus
ATAAACAGATTGAAGCATCTTCAGACGTTATAGAACGAAAATCCATAAGAAGTAAACGCAAATATCCGAAACAAGTGCGTAAGCAGTTGATGGATCTTGTCTTGCGTAAACAGAGATATCAAAAAGCCTTTGAAATTTTAGGTGCACGGAATAGCTATTCGAAAACAGATCCAGATGCGACCTTTATGCGAATGAAAGATGATTATATGAAAAACGGACAATTGAAAGCTGGTTACAATGTTCAAATCGCAACAGAGGGTCAATATGCGCTTGCCTATAGTTTGTTTTCCAATCCAACAGATACACGTACGTTAATTCCATTTCTAGATGAAATTGAGCAGCATTTTTTTGAGTTGCCGGAACACATTGTGGCAGATGCAGGTTATGGCAGTGAACAAAACTATAATGATCTCCTTTCCAACAGAAACCGAGAAGCCCTTATTACGTATAACATGTATGTAAAAGAACAAAAGAAAAAGCATAAACAAAATATATTCAACCCCGACAACTGGCAGTATGATGAAGTAACCGATACATATAAATGCCCTAATCAGAAACGTCTTGAATTTCAATATCATTCTGTCCGCAAGGACCGTACAGGCTTCCAGCGTGAGTTCAAGGTTTATGGGTGTGAAGACTGCTCGGGGTGCCCATTACGTTCAAAATGTACAAAAGCAAAAGAAGGCAGCAATCGAAAATTAATGATAAATGAAAAATGGGAACAACAAAAAGAGTATGTAAGAGCAAAGCTTTCAGATGAGAAAACGAGTGCCATTTATCGAAAACGCAAAATCGATGTGGAACCAGTTTTTGGATTCTTGAAGGCTAATTTGCGTTTCACCCGGTTTTCTGTACGCGGAAAATTGAAGGCGGAAAACGAAATGGGTCTCGCGTTAATGGCAGTGAATTTAAGGAAATTCACTGCCAAAAAATAAGAATTTAAAGAATTAATACCCTGAAATAAGAGAAAGGTGAATTTGAGCGCACTCAAATTCACCTTT
>NZ_JAMBOJ010000141.1 GCF_023715565.1 Cytobacillus firmus
GTAGACGAAGTTGTCACCGAGTATGATAAAAAAATTGAAGCTACTTCAGACATTCCTGAACGAAAAGCCTTAAGAAGTGAGCGCAAATATCCGAAACAAGTTCGTAAACAATTGATTGATTTTGTCGTACGTAAACAGAAATATCAACATGATTTAGAAACCTTGGGTACACGTAATAGCTACTCTAAGACAGATACCGATGCGACATTCATGCGAATGAAAGATGATTATATGAAAAACGGACAATTGAAAGCTGGTTACAATGTACAAATCGCAACCGAAGGTCAATACACGCTAGCCTATGGTTTGTTTTCAAATCCAACAGATACCCGTACGTTAATCCCCTTTCTAGATGAAATAGAGCAGCATTATTTTGAGTTGCCGAATCACATTGTCGCAGACGCAGGATACGGCAGTGAACAAAACTTTACCGATATCCTTACCAATCGAAATCGGGAAGCACTTATTACTTATAATTTATATTTGAAGGAACAAAAGAAGAAGTATAAACAAAACACCTTTAACTCCGACAATTGGGAGTATGATGAAAAAACAGATACCTATACATGCCCTAATCAAAAACGACTTACATATCAATACCACTCTACTCGCAAGGATCGTACAGGCTTTGAACGGAAGTTCAAAATCTATGAGTGCGAAGACTGTTCGGGGTGTCCATTCCGTTTATCATGCACGAAAGCAAAAGAAGGCAACAATCGAAAACTCATGGTGAATGAGAAGTGGGAGCAACAAAAAGAATATGTAAGATCTAAGCTTTCAGAAGAGAAAACGAGTTCCATCTATCGAAAACGAAAAATCGATGTGGAACCAGTTTTTGGATTTTTGAAGGCTAATTTGCGTTTCGCTCGATTTTCTGTGAGAGGAAAATCGAAGGTTGAAAATGAAATGGGTCTAGCGTTAATGGCAGTGAATTTAAGGAAATTCACTGCCAATCACTGAGAGCATAGCAA
>NZ_JAMBOJ010000142.1 GCF_023715565.1 Cytobacillus firmus
TGGTCAAGCCCCCATATAGTGGAGATATTAAAAAACCGGAGCTGTTTCCTTTTGGAAATGGCTCCCTTTCGGTTTTATTTTAGTTATTTCATTCTTTTTATTTACTTGACATGGAGCCTCGTCACGCATGATTCTCGCTCTAGGAAGCAGGTTTGTAACACAACTAGCTCCCCTATGACGGTATCATGCGTTGCTCCATATCAAGTAGTGCACTTTAAATAATTTGTGAGTTCCTTTTGAGGGACCCATTTCCTTATGCTATAAGATTCTGGCGACGATAATTTACTGGCGACTGTTTATTTAACCGCTTTTGTCTCCTTATATGATTGTAATGATGAATATATTGATGGATTTTTGCTTCTAATTCTTCAATATTTTGTACAGAATAGGGATGATAAGCTTCTGTTTTTAAATGGGAAAAGAAGCTTTCAATACAGGCATTATCGAATGGATTGCCTGGACGGGACATGCTTGGTTGAATATCATAGGATTCGAGCGTGTCTTGATAAAGTTTGGATGTGTATTGTGTTCCCCGGTCGCTATGGAGGATGACACCTTGCACATCCTTTTCTTTTTGAACAGCTTGGTATACAGTTTTTATTACGAACATCGTTTCACTATTATTCCTTGCCATTTCGTATGCAATAATCTCATTATTGTACAAATCCATTATGGCAGATAAGTGTAACTTTTCGTCCCCGATTGAAAAGGAAGTGATATCTGTAACCCACTTTTTATTAGGTTGGTCAACCGAAAAGTCTCTATTGATGATATTTGTTGTAATCGTTTCTGGTTCAGTGCGCTTATACTGATTATAGTTTGAAGATCTGTGTTTCTTCCGAATAATTGATTGAATTCCAAGTTCCTTGTAGAGTCGAAAGACTCTTTTATGATTGATTTGCATTCGGTATTCTTCCTGAAGTTCCATATGAACACGCC
>NZ_JAMBOJ010000143.1 GCF_023715565.1 Cytobacillus firmus
TGTCCAAATAAGGGTTATTAAAAACTATGCCAGTTTGGGTATTAAAAGGGCAGCTAATTAGCTGCCCTTTTTGTTTACTATTTGTTTTACTTTTTGACGTTTTCTCCCTGTCAACCGAACCCGTTAATCTTAGGCTGCCTGGTTTATTTTTTTGATAATGACTCTTCAGGAACGGAAAATAGGCTGTTTTAATATATTGGTTACATCCGAGGCTTTATTTTAAAAGAACGGAGGAGGAAGATGACCAATTTTCAATCCTTCACGGGAACTATTGTGCAAATTTCTGATTTTAACGGGGAAGGCTGCCTTAAGATGATTTCCGCCGATAACGGGATGGGGGGAACAGCCAATTTCATCGTGTCCCCTTCAACTTTTGTTCTAGATCAAAACAGGCTGTCAGCCGGGGACATCATCACCGGATATTATGACGGCAATGCTCCTGTTCCGCTAATATATCCCCCTCAATACCGTGCGCTGGTGATGGTAAAACATACTTCTCACCAAAATGTAAAAGCGGACTTCTTTAATAGCCAGCTAATCAGCAGCGATGGACAGCTGCAATTAAACGTCTCGCCGTATACACAGATGGTGCTGACCAATGGGCAGGCATTTACCGGCAGCCCCACAAACAGAGACCTGGTTGTGACCTATGGTCCGTCAACGAAAAGCATTCCTGCCCAGACCACACCTTATAAGATTGTTGTGTTGTGCTTGCCATCCGTATAGAAAGAGCCCCAATCTTTTTGTGATTGGGGCTTGGGCCTGTTTTGGACAGGTGTGGGTTCTGGTTCTGACTCTAATTCGCGCTTCACTTGGTCAAGCCCATATAATTGTGTAAAAAGAAAATGAGTCAAATTAATTCCTTTGGTCAACAATGTTATCAGCTACGAAAAACAAGTTGGAGGAATTAATTATGACTCAATTACAGTTCAACCTAAA
>NZ_JAMBOJ010000144.1 GCF_023715565.1 Cytobacillus firmus
CACTTGAGAGTTATAGATATCTGACCAGTAAATATCTATTAATTCTTTTACAACTTTTTCTGTGTTAGAAGGTAATTGGTTAGCACTATTTTTTAACATACTTTTTCCCCCTAATTTAAAGATTACTACTTGGAGAATTTACGATATTCTTCCTCCATGATCGGATCATCAAGTACATAGCCATTAAATATGATTTTTAATGCATCATCACTTGAATGCTTCCTATTGCATATCATATCTTTATACACTAATTTTAGCAGTGCATCCTTTGCTACGAGCATCTTCATTTGTTCTTCTTTGAATACTATTTCATTATGGGAATACACATTCTTTCCTCCTATAAAAAAGGTTGTTCTTTAGGTCAAGACTGTTAGTTTATTGTCTCTAAACGAGCTTCAAAATTTTCCCCTGAGGCGTGATTACCTTAACGCTGACTTCACGTCGTGTGCGAATTTTTGTAATCGTGGTCACACTGCCATTATCGTGCACTTTCTTTTCCTCACTCGGAATTTTTTTCACAAGCTCTAGTCCCTGTACAAGGTGATAATTATCTCCCTCTCCAATTTCTCCATTAACGGCTCCAGAAGCTAGTAAGAGAGCCAGTTGGCCAACATTTAAGGGTAGAATAGGGTTGCCAATATCTAGCTGGCGTGGTTTAGAACGGTTTTTAAAGGCCTGAAACCCTTTACTTTTTCGAATCCCTTCAACAAAATCTGATTTATTTGCTAACTTGGTATAGAATGTCCTTAATTTTTCTACTCCTGCAGGAACACTCCACTTTTTATTGGCAGCAACGAAGCGGTCTACCGGTGTAACAT
>NZ_JAMBOJ010000145.1 GCF_023715565.1 Cytobacillus firmus
GCCAGCGTTCGTCCTGAGCCAGGATCAAACTCTCCATATAAGAGTTGATATAGCTCGATTGTCTTTTCGAAAAAGACTAATGATTTAAACGTTGACGTATTGTTCGTTCAGTTTTCAAAGATCAATCCGCCGCTCAGAAGCGACTTTATTATCTTATCAGGTTTAATTACCTGAGTCAATAACTTTTTTAAAGTTTTCTTGGTGGAGCCTAGCGGGATCGAACCGCTGACCTCCTGCGTGCAAGGCAGGCGCTCTCCCAGCTGAGCTAAGGCCCCAATATAAATGGTCGGGAAGACAGGATTCGAACCTGCGACCCCTTGGTCCCAAACCAAGTGCTCTACCAAGCTGAGCTACTCCCCGTAAAATGGCGCGCCCGAGAGGAGTCGAACCCCTAACCTTTTGATCCGTAGTCAAACGCTCTATCCAATTGAGCTACGGGCGCAATATGAAATTAAATGGTGCCGAGGACCGGAATCGAACCGGTACGGTAGTCACCTACCGCAGGATTTTAAGTCCTGTGCGTCTGCCAGTTCCGCCACCCCGGCATAAAAATGGAGCGGAAGACGGGATTCGAACCCGCGACCCCCACCTTGGCAAGGTGATGTTCTACCACTGAACTACTTCCGCTTAAAATGGTGCGGGTGAAGGGAGTCGAACCCCCACGCCTTGCGGCGCCAGATCCTAAGTCTGGTGCGTCTGCCAATTCCGCCACACCCGCAATATGAAATTAAAAATGGTGAGCCATGAAGGACTCGAAC
>NZ_JAMBOJ010000146.1 GCF_023715565.1 Cytobacillus firmus
CTCCTCGACGCTACGCGTCTGTGGGGTCTCACCTGTCCCGCTACTCCCGTAGGAGTCTCGCACCCTCCACTACAATCAACTCAGTAAATATAATATAAATAGCAACAAACTTTGCGAAAACAGCCTTCCTTTTAAAACCATTAATGGGTATATGTTGGCTATGGTCAATGGAAGCATGAATTTAATCATTCCAATAAAAAACCTTGCCGGCAATGTGTCTGCATTTTTGCCAATGGGAATTTTTCTGCCCTATTTTTTTAAAGTGCTAAACAGACTTAAGTCATTTACTATTTCCATGACTGCCATGATCCTTAGTGTGGAAATTATCCAGCTGGTCACCAGAAGAGGCAGTTTGGATATTGATGACTTTATTCTTAATATGATCGGAGCACTGATAGGGTTTGGATTATGGAAAGCGATGACTGGCCGGAGAGTAAGAGGTAAAGAATTAAACCTATAAAACAAAAGCCTGTCTAACTGATGTTAACGGGTTCGGTTCAGAGGGAGAAAACAGTAAATAGTAATACATTT
The DNA here is from genome assembly GCF_023715565.1 of Cytobacillus firmus. Taxonomy (GTDB): domain Bacteria; phylum Bacillota; class Bacilli; order Bacillales; family Cytobacillaceae; genus Cytobacillus; species Cytobacillus firmus_C. The sequence goes on from NZ_JAMBOJ010000146.1 coordinate 532, forward strand.
GGAGGTTTAAATCGCAAGCGATTTAGAACCTCCTTTTTTATTATTAAATCAATGTTTGTTTCACTTTATTATTACA
>NZ_JAMBOJ010000147.1 GCF_023715565.1 Cytobacillus firmus
TGATTGTAATAATAAAGTGAAACAAACATTGATTTAATAATAAAAAAGGAGGTTCTAAATCGCTTGCGATTTAAACCTCCAAATGTATTACTATTTACTGTTTTCTCCCTCTGAACCGAACCCGTTACTTCAAAAGAGGCATTTCTATATTTTCAAAGTCCTTTGCGTAATCATATGCTGTATAGCCCTCGGAATCTTTCACAGAGGGATCAGCGCCATATTCCAGAAGCAGCGCAGCCATTTCAATATCATCATTAAACACTGCACTCATTAAAGGAGAGGTTTTCTTCCTTCCAATCTTACTTATAAATATACCAATTGATTATACTCAAAGGCTCTTTTCGTATAAATTGTTGTTTTTCGCTTATTAATGTTGTCCGTTGATTGCAGTGAGAGGATTCTCAGTGAACCACGGGGCGGGCGGTGAGCATCCTTGACGCTACGCGTCTGTGGGGTCTCACCTGTCCCGCTACTCCCGTAGGACGTTGAATAGGCTACGTTGAGTAAACACCGCACGAAGAGAATGC
>NZ_JAMBOJ010000148.1 GCF_023715565.1 Cytobacillus firmus
GGTAACTTAATTGTATCAGAAGTGGTCCTTATTTTTTTCAAAAACAATCAAAGCCGGTGACATTTTACTCGTCGTAAAATGTCACCGGCTTTTTCATTTCAGAGGTGGGATTTGTCCCAGCCTCTTTCTGCTTCTTGTGTCAAGAAGTCCAAGGCAGCTCGCTGTTCGGACTTTAACCCTTTGTTTCCCGCTTCTTGTGTCAGAAGTTGCTCCAGGTTCCGACTCTAGCTCTCTGTTTTCTGCTTCCTGTGTCAGAAGTTGCTGCAGGTTCCGACTCTAGCTCTCTGTTTTCTGCTTCTTGTGTCAGAAGTTGCTTCAGGTTCCGACTCTAACTCTCTGTTCCTCGCTTCCTGTGTCAGAAGTTGCTTCAGGTAGTCAAGTCCACTATTTTGTGTAAATTCATTCCTAGGAAAAACAAGTTATTTAGCTCTATGTTTTTGAAGTAGTGGAAGGGGCCCCTTCCACTACTTCAAAAATTTCGCTCCGCAGATTCTACTGG
>NZ_JAMBOJ010000149.1 GCF_023715565.1 Cytobacillus firmus
GAATTCATTATAAATATTCTTACTCATGAAAAATCCTCCGTCCTATTGATTAAATCTATTGAAACACAAAAAACCCCAGAAAGGGGCACTTTTTTATAAGTGTCCAGTATCTGGGGTATAGTTCATAAACAGCTGGTTTCTTTTAATTTAGGGGATAAAAAACTCTTTGTGTTTTTTGGTTTTACTTATTGACCTACTGGGCACCAGGTGTTATTATAGTAAAACAGTCGCTTGAGACGTTAACAGCATTTAGAAGTTTTGAAAAAAGTTGTTGACGAAGTGATTGAGAAATGATATATTAATAAAGTCGCTTCTGAGCGGCGGATTGATCTTTGAAAACTGAACGAACAATACGTTAACGTTTAAATCATTAGTCTTTTTCGAAAAGACAATCGAGCTATATCAACTCTTATATGGAGAGTTTGATCCTGGCTCAGGACGAACGCTGGCGGCGTGCCTAATACATGCAAGTCGAGCGGACAGA
>NZ_JAMBOJ010000015.1 GCF_023715565.1 Cytobacillus firmus
CAGATAACTCGTTTCAGCTCAACATGACGGCCCTCATTCCAAGTTTCAATTAATCAGTTGTGATTGCTTTTTAGCAATCCTCCTATTTCGTGTTTATACACTTATAAGGAAACGTTTCGCACAGTACATCTCTTCACAAACATATTTTTAGTCATCCTTAACGTTTTAAACTACCCCTTTTGTCTTCTTCTAATTCTCTTTCAATTTCTTCATCAGGTACTTTAGCGGGTTCTTAATTAATGTTAAGGTGTGTAATAATTAATCTTAACTGATATTTTATTGTTGAAAGACTAAAAATTACGTATATCACAAATAGAATACCTAATATAAACCAAATCAAAAAATCCCACCTTGTATTTACAATAATACTTTCTTTAATCTTATCATTATTCCCTTTACCTGAAAATTCCCCTTAACATATCTTCTACTAACCTGCCGTAGCAACTTCCTATTTAAGTTATTTTACATTTAAACCCAAGGGGGGTAACAAAAGATATACTAATAAAGTATTTTTATATCTCATGCTATAACGAATGTGGTTCCTGTAATGATGGAAAATTAAAAACTTATTGACAATTTATTATTATAATTATATTATTTTTACTATCAACTAAATAATTTACTTATCAAGAGTGACTGAGGGATCAGGCCCTATGACGTCCGGCAACCTCCATAATGGAACGGTGCCACTTCCTGCAGAATGATTTCATTCTGAAAGATAAGTCGTGATATATAACGATGCCTCTTTCCCGAATGGAAAGAGGTTTTTTGTTTGAAAAGGGGTAATGAAACTGGGGGGATCTGCATGATAGAAATTAAAGAACTTGTAAAAGTCTATGAAACTAAGAAAGGTAAAGTGACTGGTGTTGATCATGTATCGCTTAAGATTGAAAAAGGGGAGATTTTTGGAATCGTTGGATACAGTGGAGCAGGCAAAAGCTCTTTGCTGAGGTGTTTAAATTTATTGGAGAAGCCCAATTCCGGAGAAATCCTTATTGATGGATTATCTTTAACGTCTTTAAGCAAGAAAGATCTTCGCCAGGCGCGTTTAAAAATTGGCATGATATTTCAGCATTTTCATTTGGTTAGTTCGAAAACCGTATACGAAAATATTGCATTTGCTTTAAAAGCAGCAAACAAAACCAAGACTGAAATAGAAGCACGAGTTCTTGAATTGCTTGATATGGTCGGATTAACGGATAAGAGGGATGTCTACCCATCACAGCTTAGCGGCGGGCAAAAACAGCGTGTTGGGATTGCCCGTGCACTTGCAAACAATCCATCTGTTCTTTTGTGTGATGAGGCTACATCTGCACTTGATCCAAGCACTACCAAGTCCATTTTGTCTCTCCTGAAGAAGATTAATAAAGAATTAAATCTGACCATTGTACTAATTACACATGAAATGGAAGTTGTTAAAGAAATATGTGACAGAATGGCTGTCATGCAGGATGGAAAAGTAATTGAAGAAGGCAAGGTCTATAATTTGTTCGCCAGCCCGAGAGAAGCGCTGACCAAAAAGTTCATTAATAGCGTTCTTCAATTTGACCTGCCTGAGAAGCTTTTAAAGGAACGTGATGGCAAGATTATTAAAGTGTACTTCCAGGGAAGTATTGCAGAGGAGTCTGTTATTTCTGAGGTGTTTCAGCAATTCAAAGTGAAGGGGAATATCCTTCATGGGAAAATCGAATACATTCAGGAAAAACCGCTTGGGATTTTTGTAATGGAGATAACAGGTCCTGTGCTTGAAATTGAAAGAGCCATTCAATATATTACAGACCGGACAAGGAATTTGGAGGTGATTCGTGATGCAGCTTGAAAGTTTAATAGCTATACTGCCGGAACTGAATAAAGCATTTTTAGAGACCATCTATATGGTCGGAATATCCGTTGCAGTAGCCATCATTCTTGGTCTGCCAACAGGTGTTTTGCTTTTTGTAACCGATAAGGGTCTATTTTTGGAAAATAGCATTTTTAAAAACATTGTAGGCTTCATCGTCAATATGATCCGTTCCATTCCGTTCATTATTCTGCTAATTGCCCTTTTGCCATTAGCTAATTTGATTACTGGAACGACCATTGGACCTACTGCTGCATCGGTTTCACTCTCAGTTGCTGCTATTCCGTTTTTTGCGAGGGTTGTAGAACAGTCTTTAAGAGAGATTGATAAAGGTGTCATTGAGGCTGCTGTAGCAGTTGGGGCTACACCGTGGATGATTGTAAAGGATGTCCTCGTACCTGAGGCAAAGCCGGGGATTGTTCAGGGAATCACCATTACGGTCATCAGTCTAGTAGCATACTCTGCAATGGCAGGTATTGTTGGAGGCGGTGGAGTCGGTGACCTTGCAATACGCTTTGGTTATTACCGTTATGACAATACAGTCATGTTTACAACTGTTATTATTCTAATTTGCCTAGTCCAGATTTTCCAATTTGCCGGGGACCGGATCGCCAGATTAGTTGATAAAAGATAAAAATATCATCAGGGGGAAATAAAATGAAAAAGATAACCTTAGCATTCATACTTATGCTTACATTTGCTGTACTTGCGGCGTGCGGAAGTGAGAACTCATCTTCTGAGGTGAGCGGTGAAAAGAAAGATATCAGCATTGGAGCTACTTCAGGTCCATACAGCGACATGGTCAGCAAAGCAATAAAGCCAATTCTTGAAGATAAGGGCTATAAAGTAAAAGTAGTAGAATTTAGTGACTATATCCAGCCTAACCTTGCCCTTTCAAAAGGAGACCTGGATGCTAACCTTTTCCAGCATAAAATTTATATGGAAACTTTTGCAAAAGAGCATAATATTGAGCTGTCAGAAGTGATTACCGTACCAACTGCTCCAATGGGCATCTATTCAAAAAAATTTGCTTCATTAGAAGAAATCAAAGAGGGTTCTGCTATTGCCATACCAAATGATCCAACGAATGCGGCGCGCGCTTTTCTAATCCTTGAGGATGCAGGACTTATCACAATAAACGCAGAAGCTGATCCACTTACTATTTCTGAAAAAGATGTAGAAGACAATGTCAAGAATCTGCAGTTTAAGCCAATTGAAGCTGCCCAGCTGCCTCGTGCCGTGGACAGTGTTGATTTATCAGCTGTACCAGGAAACTTTGCCCTCGCTGCAAAGATGGACCTGCTCGATGCACTGCAATTAGAGAACATGCCAGATAAATACCGAAATCGAGTCGTAATTGACACGAAAAATACGGATACACAACTAGCCAAGGACTTAAAGGCAGCTGTTGAATCTGATGAATTTGAAAAGGTTATTGATGAACAGTTTAAAGGCTTCGGTAAGCCGGAGTGGATGCAATAAAAAAATATTAATATGAGAATGCGCCGGATCTTCTGGCGTATTTTTTTATTTATCAGGCCATAAATTGAATACAATCTATTATTAGTGAAGAATAGTTAGATAGACTTCTTCATTTCACATTTGCTGCATTCCCTAAGAAGTTCACCATTACCCACTTTAGATTTTAAATGTGAGTTACCACAATTATCACAGCGTCCAGCTTGCTTGTTACACAAGACCTAAATACTAAAAAGATAGATAAATAAAGGCTCTTTTCGTATAAATTGTTGTTTTTCGCTTATCAATGTTGTCCGTTGATTGCAGTGAGAGGATGCTCAGCAAACCACGGGGCGGGCGGTGAGCCTCCTCGACGCTACGCGTCTGTGGGGTCTCACCTGTCCCGCTACTCCAATAGGACGTTGAATAGGCTACCTTGAGTAAACACCTTAAGAAAATGCTATCGCATTTTCTTAAGGTGTTAGCATTGGGAAAAATTCCATACCAAAAGGAAAGCAGGGTTATAAGGTAATTGAAATATGTGATAATATCAAAATATCGATATAGGCAAAGAAGGTGATTTATTTGTTATCAATCGGTATTGTGGGTTCCCAGCATTTTATTGATGAAATTAGCAAATACTATAGGCTTTATTCAACTTTTAATATAGTTTCTTATACATACACTTCTCCCAGGGAGTTAGATGCTCTGATAGAGTGTGCGGTTAAAGAGTGTAATTTTTTGATGTTTTCAGGCATCATTCCGTATCATTATGTCAAGAAAAGTTTAAACCGGTACCCTATAGGGTCCAGCTATCTTTCTTTTAATGAAAATATGGTAGCGTTATCATTGCTCTCTATTCATTACCATCATTCTCTTAAGCTGAGTGAGGTATCCATCGATTTGCCGAGAGAAGAATTCTTGGAGGGGGTTTTAAGTGAGGCTGGAATAGAAGAGAGTGCAATCTATGTAAAAGAGTATCCTTGGATTTATGATTTTCAGGAAGAAAAAGAATTATCGATAGAAGAATTCGTCATATTTCACACTAATTTATATGAGCAGAGGAAAACTGCTTTTGCCTTAACTAGCATTCATGCGGTTTATGATCAGCTTCAAGAAAAAGGAATTCCCTCCATGTTTATGGTCCAATCGATTCCAACATTAAAGGAAGGACTAGAAAAGGCCATTACACTTGCAGAGCTGAGCCAATCCAAAAACTCGCAGGTGGCTGCGGTTTGTTTTACTAACATTGAAAATGAAAAGATTGATAAGTTTGTAAAATCCATCCAAGCAAAGATAGTTACAAGTGATTCAGGAGATCAGCTTGTTCTTTCCAATCGGGGAGTACTGCAGACATTAATACTGAATCAAAGGCTTTCAGGCTGGTTTAAAGAAATGACAACGATTAATAGAGAATCCTCTATTGGGATTGGGTATGGATACACGGTGAAAGAGGCAGAATCTCACGCTATCACCGCATTGGACTTTGCTGATAAGAAACCTGGTGAAGGAGCAGTCTATTTATTGGATGAGGAAAAAAAGCTGACTGGTCCCCTATTTCAAAAAGAAGAACGATATTCCTTGAAAAATGAAGATCCATTGGTGAAGAAATTAAGCAGGGAGCTAAAAATGAGCAGCAAAAACCTTTCTAGATTTCTTTATTTTCTGCAGGTAAATGAATTTAGGCCATTTTCATCACATGAGCTATCCGATTATTTCAGCATCAGCAGAAGATCGGCTGAAAGAATGATAAAAAAGCTTTTGGATCAGGAATTACTGCAGGTAGCAGGAGAGGAACAGCCGTACGAGCAAGGCAGGCCGCGGTCATTATATCAAGCTGGCAGCAAATTAAAAGTGCTAAGGTAAAGCCAAGTAGCTCTTGACTGTTACTGAATTTTCAGTATATTATAAACATATCTATTTAACGACACCTTAACGACAAATAAAGAGGGATGAATTTATGAAAATAGTAAAAGCTGAAATCTACGGAATCCACTTACCTTTAAAAGAACCATTTATTATCTCTTATGCAACCTACGATTATATGCCATCCATAATTGTTCGGCTTGTAACAGATAACGGATTAGTGGGTTATGGGGAAGCGGTTCCGGATGAACATGTAACAGGAGAATCCTTGCACAGCACATCTTCTTTGCTGAAGCATACACTTTTGCCTGCTATCATCGGATTTTCACCATTTAACATGGAAAAACTCCATCAAATGATGAATGAGCTTATCAGCTTTAATCCATCTGCAAAAGCTGCCATTGATATCGCATGCTATGATCTTCTGGGAAAATACAAGCAGGAGCCCATCTATAACCTGCTTGGGGGCAAGCATCACGAGACACTTACTTACCCCAAGGTGCTCAGTATTGAAGAACCTTCAGTGATGGCAAATAAAGCAAAAGCAGCAATAGAACAAGGCTATCAGTCTTTGAAACTGAAAGTAGGCAAAAATTATCTAGAAGACTGCAAGCGTATCGCCTATGTACGTGAACAGGTTGGAATGGAAGTTCTTATCAGAGTCGATGTCAATCAGGGCTGGAAAAATGTTTCTACTTCGCTTCAGGCGATTAAACTGCTGGAGCATCTCAATATCTCCTGGATTGAACAGCCGATTAAGATGGGTGATATTCATGGTCTCGGGGAAATCAGGCAAAAAACAAGCACACCTTTAATGGCGGATGAGAGCATCCATTCCGGTGAAGATCTAGTTGAAATCATCCGGTATCAGGCCGCAGATAAAATTAATATAAAGCTCATGAAGTGCGGCGGTATTTATCCAGCTATCCATATGGCGAAAGCAGCTGAATATGCGGGAATCGAATGCCAGATTGGTTCGATGGTAGAGTCTTCAATCGGTTCAGCAGCAGGCTATCATGCAGCTATTTCGAGAAGGAATATTATCAGTACCGAACTGACAGGGCCATTACTATTCAGTAAAGACATTGGTGATTTGAAGTATGAGATTCCGTTTGTTCATTTGAGTGATAAGCCTGGACTTGGTGTTACGGTTAATGAAGAAATTTTAAAGGAGTTAACCATTCAATACGATTCTATTGAAAAAGGATAAGGAGGAACCGGGATGAAAGTTGAATTACCCGAGCAGGAGGTTGTGGCTGAAAAGAAAAGGAAAATTCCTCATACGTATGCGATCATCTTTGCCATCATTATTCTGGCAGCCATCGCCACCTATCTTGTGCCGGCAGGACAGTTTGAAAGAGTGGAGCAGGATGGAAGAACAATAGTAGTTCAGGATAGCTATCAGGTCGTTGAATCAAATCCTATTAGTTTTTTTGAGTTGTTTAAAGCCATTCCGGAGGGCATGTCTAAAGGTTCTACCATTATCTTTTATATTTTCCTGGTAGGCGGTGCTTTCGGAATTATCCGTGAAACCGGAACGATTGAAGCAGGGATTCATAAGGCAGTAATAAAACTGGAGAAGAGAGAAAAACTGCTCATACCCATCACCATGATTATTTTTTCAATCGCTGGAGCAACGACGGGTATGGCAGAAGAAAGTATTATTTTTGTTCCAATCGGCATCGCCATTGCAAGAGCAATGGGATATGATGCTATCACCGGAACAGCCATGATCAGCATCGGGGCAGCCAGCGGTTTCATCGGAGGGATGATGAATCCATTTACGGTGGGGGTTGCCCAATCCATTGCAGAAGTTCCTCTTTTCAGCGGAATCGGCTTCCGATTTGCTGTTTATATTTTTATACTTTCACTGGCGATTTTTTATGTCATGAGGTATGCAGCAAAGGTGAAAAATAACCCTGAAAAGGGCGTGATGTATGATATTGAGATGAAGGAAAAAGAAAAGCTAAGGGACCGGCCTGCGGGACAATTTGAGGAATTCAACTTTCGTCATGCTTTAGTTCTCCTGTTCATTGCAGTGGGACTTGCTTTTAATATGTATGGCGTTTTTGAGTGGGGCTGGTATTTAACAGAGCTGACTGCATCCTTTATTATTATCGGTTTTGCATCAGGCATTGTTGGCGGCATTGGAATCAATCGTATGTTTGATGCCTTTGTTGACGGGATGAAGCTTGTGGCATTTGGAGCACTGATTGTTGGATTTGCCAGGGCTATTCTGGTTGTAATGGAAAATGGACTAATCATTGATACGATGATTAATGGGCTTGCATCGGCCATTAGCACGCTCCCAAATACATTAAATGCTGTTGGCATGTTCTTTGTTCAAGTAGTGATCAACTTCTTTATTCCTTCGGGAAGCGGACAAGCAGCAACAACCATGCCAATCATGGCTCCGCTTGCTGACCTGCTGGGAATCGAGCGCCAGGTAGCGGTACTCGCCTTTCAATATGGGGACGGTATCACAAATTCCATCATTCCTACATCTGCAGCACTGATGGGTTACTTAGCCGTTGCGGGTATTCCATATGAGCGATGGGTGAAATTTATTTGGAAACTTATCATGGGGTGGCTGATGATTGGTACACTTGCATTAGTTGCGGCCGTGCTTATAGGGGTTCAGTAAGCCAGTAATAAAAGGGAGGCACCAGAGTCTGGGTCTCCCTTCAACTTTTTCTTCCAGCCCAAAAACGTTATTAGCAAAATACGGTTTCTTACCTGCTTCAACCAAAGAATCTAGTATTCTGGTAAATTATACAATTAAGTTCCAGATGTATTAAAAGTATTCAACAATATATAGAAGTAATAGGTGGCCAATCCTGGTAGTTTCCTCACCTCTCCGTAATTCTCCCTCTTTGTCTAACCCCTATGGTTCTGGCTGTAAATATCATTAGATATTTATTCTGGCTGGTAAAAGCCAAATCCAAATAGCCCAATGACTGATATTTCCCGTAAATTATCCTCTCAAATGACAATCCAACTTGCTGAATGAAATAGTGTTATAATTTAAAAAATTATAATTACTGGAGGGGTCCGTATGCCTCAATCCAATTTTGATAAGAAAGAGAACTTACTTAATGATGAGCACCTAAAAGTGAAAAACTGGATGACACCCAGCCCGTTTTGTATTCAGCCGGGGCAGACGCTGGCAGAAGCTGCAAAAATGATGGCGAATCTTCATCTGGAAAGTCTGCCTGTCGCAGATGAAAGCAATCGCTTAGTTGGCATGATCACGTCCAGGAAGCTGCTTAATTACTTTGCCCAGGGCAATCCGGCTGATGCTTTAATTGGCAGCATTCCCAAATCGAATCAGGCAGCTGTCCGGCCGGATGATTCCATTCTTGATATCATGTCGCTTCCATATGATCAGCTTCCTGTCACGGGTGAGGATGGCAAATTGCTTGGCATCCTGACAGTCCGGGATATCCTGGATGGACTCTCAAAATACTTGTATAAGCTAAGGCAGCAGCATAATTCCGACGGTGCACTTGGCGCCATTTTGGAAAGTGCCTATGAGGGAATAGCGGTTGTCGATGAGAACGGCATTCTGCAGGAGTTTAACGAAGCTTACAGCCGTTTTACCGGCATTAAGCGGGAGGATGCCATTGGCAGGCATGTCACTGAGGTCATTGATAACACACATCTTCACGAAACGGTTAAGACAGGGATAGCCGAACGCGGGGTTCTGCAGAACATCCAAGGTCATGATATGGTGGTGCACCGGATCCCGCTCTGGAGGGAAGGCCGAATTGCCGGGGCCATTGGAATGCTGATTTTCGAGGGAGTAACAGAAGTTTATAAAATCTATGAAAAGCTGCAGGAAAATCAAGATACTAAGCCTGATCTTTTCACAAAGAAAAAGGAAAATGACAGCCGTGTTACCCTTGATCAAATTATTGGGACAAGTGAAGGGATTATGGAAGTGAAACGGCTGGCAAGGAAGGCTGCAAGGACTGCCGCCACTGTCCTCGTTACGGGGGAAAGCGGGACAGGGAAAGAAATGTTCGCCAAGAGCATCCATCATCTCAGCCCCGTTTCCACCGGGCCTTTTATCAGTGTTAACTGCGGGGCCATTCCAGAGCATTTATTCGAGTCTGAATTGTTTGGCTATGAAGAGGGCGCTTTTACCGGGGCGAAAAAGGGAGGCAAGCCCGGAAAGTTTGAGCTTGCAGACAACGGCACGATTTTTCTCGACGAAATCGGGGAGATGCCGCTTGTTATGCAGACAAAGCTGCTGCGGGTTCTGCAGGAAAAGGAAGCTGAACGTGTCGGCGGTGTGAAAAAGTATCAGATTAATGTAAGAGTTATTGCCGCGACAAACCGTAACCTTATGCAAATGGTTGAAACCGGGGAATTCCGGGAGGATCTTTATTACCGGCTGAACATCATTCAGCTCCATATCCCTCCGCTGCGGGAACGGAAAAAGGATATTCCTGTCCTGCTGGTCCATTACCTGAAGGAAATCTGTGATCGGTACGAGATGCCTGGAAAACTATTTACATCTGAGGCGGTGAATGCTTTTGTTCAGCATCCGTGGAGAGGGAATATTCGTGAGATGGTGAATACGGTGGAACAGCTGGTGACCTTAGTTGATGGAAAGGTCATTGACTATCATCATTTGCCGGAAATGCTGAAAAGGCCGGAATCCACTCTGAAAAATGCGGATCGGGTCGCTGGGTCTATAGAGGAAGCTAAGTTACTGGGCAGCCAAAGAGAGTCTGAAATTATTCTGGATGCCTTAAGAAGAGCAGGCGGAAATAAATCGAGAGCTGCCGAATTGCTTGGGATTCATCGGACAACTCTCTACCAAAAGCTGAAAAAACATGGAATAACCTGATTGTAATGTAGTGATCACACTACAAAAAATCTACAACTGTAGTGTAGTGACTACACTTCTACAGAAAGAAAACGCTAATATTACTGGGATTCAAAGTTGGCACGCTCCTTGCAAGTATAAGTAGTAATAGAACAAAAGGGGTGGAAAGTCCAATGGAGAAACCAGCAGTTTTCCGGGTGCCGGAAGCAATTTTTTATGGGAGGGGATCTTCCGAAAAAGTTGGGGAAGAGGCAGCGCTCAGAGGGAAAAACGCATTAATAATCAGTGATAAAATAATGGATCAGCTTGGATATGTAAGTGAATGCAGAACCTATCTTCAGGAGGCGGGCGTTCAAAGTGAGGTCTATCTGGGAGTTGCATCAGAGCCGACTGACGAGTATGTGGCAGAAGCACTCGAGTTATTTCAAAAACAGCAATGTGACCTGGTTATTTCAGTAGGCGGCGGCAGCTGTATCGATACGGCAAAAGCCATAGCGGTTTTAGCCACAAATGGCGGTTATATCGGCGAATATATGGGAGGAAAGAAACTGGCACAGAATGCACCGGTTCCTCACATAGCGATTCCGACAACAGCCGGGACAGGCTCTGAGGCGACAGATGTAACCGTCATCACAAACTCATCCAATGATGTCAAAATGATGATCAAACAGCCCGCATTTATGCCGAGCGTGGCGATTGTGGATCCGCTGCTTACCCTTTCATCACCGAAAAATGTAACATCGGCAACCGGGGTTGACGCCCTAAGCCATGCGGTTGAAGCATATCTATCCAAAAAGGCACACCCTATGACAGACACAATGGCCATATCGGCCATGAAACTGATCGTGGAGAATATTTTAACCGCTTACAATGAAGGGGGCAATATCGATGCCCGGGAGGCGATGAGCCTTGGATCCCTGCAGGCTGGAATGGCGTTCTCGAACGCATCGGTATGCCTTGTGCATGGTATGAGCCGTCCGATTGGCGCATTATTCCATGTTCCTCATGGAATCTCGAATGCCATGTTGCTGCCTGCAGTGATGGAGTTCAGCCAGGAAGCATGTGTGGACCGCCTAGCGGACATAGGAAGAATTTTTCAGCCTGATAATGAAAGCCTTACCAATGACGAAGCTGCAGAAGTGGCTGTTCAATCCGTCAAAGAGCTTTGCCGGAAATTGAATATTCCTAACTTAAGAGGATGGGGAATTGACGAGGAAGCGTTTAAGAACGCGGTTAGTAAAATGGCAGACGACGCCATCGACAGCGGCAGTCCTGGCAACAACCCAAGAGTTCCGGATAAAAACGAACTCGAAGAGCTATACCATGTTTGTTATGGGTATCAGTTTTCTTCTGAGACAGAGAAAGTGTAACAGGGGGACATACAGATGATTGGGATGCTGGGGTTAATCGCTTCACTGCTTCTATTAATGTATTTAACTATGAAAGGCGTAAATATTATTATCGCCGCGATCATCAGTGCAGTTGTTGTGGCTCTGACAGGAGGGCTAAATCTTGAAACAGCTATGACAGAGCATTATATGACAGGGTTTACCGGATATTTTTACTCATGGTTTCTCATCTTTTTATTGGGTGCCATATTCGGAAAGATTATGCAGGTAACCAAGGCGGCTGACAGCATTGCGAATTGGGTCAAGGATACACTTGGGCCATCAAGAGCGGTATTTGCAGTCGTGGCGGCAGCAGCCATCATGACTTACGGAGGCGTTAGCTTGTTTGTGGTAGGCTTCGCCGTTTATCCAATTGCTGTGTCTCTATTTAGAGTGGCCAATCTGCCGCATCGTTTCATCCCGGCGGCATTGGTGTTTGGATCGATATCCTTTACGATGACAGCACCGGGCTCACCGGAAATCCAAAACTTGATTCCAACAGAGTTTTTTGGAACAAAGCCGACAGCAGGCGGGATAATCGGGGTGCTAATGGCCCTTTTGATCATGGTTATTGGTGGTATTTTACTTAGCAGAATGGTGAAAAAGGCGGTCAAAAATGGCGAGGTCTTCTCATTGCCAAACCAGCCGTCCGGTGCCAATGAGTCGGCAGCAGCTCTTGAATCAGAACTGGAAATGCAAAGGCCAAATGCCGCTCCTGCAGGGAAAGACTATCCGCATGTGATCATGGCCATTTTACCGCTGGCCGCCGTAATTGCAATTTTAAATACGGCAGCCAACTTTACTTCCTCGACGGCGGCCGCATTGATCTCTTTGACCAGCGGTATCGTTCTGGCATGTGTATTGATGATGAAATACTTAGTCGGATTCTGGGAGGCGCTGGCCAAGGGTGCCCAGGATGCCTTAGTCGCAGCAGCCAATACATGTGCGGTTGTAGGATTTGGAAGTGTTGCGGCTCAGGTTGCGGCGTTTGATACTTTTGTGGATGCACTGGTAAATATCCCGGGGCCGCCATTATTAGGACTGGGGATTGCCGTTACGCTGATATGCGGTATTACCGGGTCGGCATCGGGCGGCTTGGGCATTGCGCTGCCGATTCTGGCGCCAATGTATATGTCACAAGGGCTGGACCCGGGTGCCATGCATCGAATTTCTGCGCTTGCCTCCGGCGGATTGGACTCACTCCCGCATAATGGCTATGTTGTGACAACAATCCGGGCGATATGCGGAGAAACCCATAAACGCTCCTATTGGCCAATTTTCATTCTAAGTGTAGCAATGCCAACGGCTATACTATTCCTGGCAATATTCTTATATTCAATCTTTTAATTTCGAAAGGGGATTATTACTATGACAGTGACAACAACTACAGCATTAAAAAACTTTATCAATGGTGAATGGGTGGAGGCTAATACAGATAAATTTGAAGTGGTGCCAAATCCGGCGACAGGCGAGGAGCTTGCCCGCACACCGATTTCCACACGGGAAGATGTCGATATTGCTGTTCAGGCAGCCAAGGAAGCTTTTAAAACCTGGAGCAAAACGCCGGTGCCAAAAAGAGCGAGAATTCTATTTAAATACCAGCAGCTTTTAATCGATAACTGGGACGAGCTGGCAAAGCTGATCACACAGGAAAACGGCAAAAACTTTAAAGAAGCGTATGGTGAGGTTCAGCGTGGAATTGAATGTGTGGAATTCGCTGCAGGTGCTCCATCCCTCATGATGGGCAAGCAGCTTCCGGATATTGCGACAAACATTGAATCAGGCATGTACCGCTACCCGGTTGGTGTCATTGGCGGCATCACGCCTTTCAACTTCCCGATGATGGTTCCCTGCTGGATGTTCCCGCTCGCGATTGCCTGCGGTAATACATTTGTATTAAAGCCATCTGAGAGAACGCCTATCCTTGCTAACCGTCTGGCAGAGCTGTTCACAGAAGCAGGCCTTCCAGCTGGCGTATTCAATATAGTTCATGGCGCACATGATGTGGTAAACAGTCTGATCGACCATAAGGATGTACCGGCAATTTCATTCGTTGGCTCCCAGCCTGTTGCCGAGTACATTTACAAATCAGCTACAGCAAAAGGCAAACGAGTCCAGGCGCTTGCTGGTGCCAAGAACCACTCCATCGTGCTGCCTGATGCAGACCTTGATGGAGCGGTTAAGGAAATCATCGCTGCTGCGTACGGTTCAGCAGGCGAAAGGTGCATGGCCTGCTCTGTAGTAGTAGCCGTGGATTCCATTGCCGACGAGCTGGTTGCTAGATTAAATGAACAGGCGAGTCAGCTGACAATCGGAAACGGTTTGGATGAAAATGTATTCCTTGGCCCAGTCATCCGCCAGGAAAACAAGGAACGCACAAGCAATTACATTGAAATTGGCGAAAAAGAAGGAGCAAAACTTGTCCGTGATGGCCGCAAAGACGAAGCATACCACGAAAATGGCTACTTCATTGGACCAACGATTTTTGATAATGTAGAACCATCAATGAAAATCTGGAAAGAAGAAATTTTCGCACCGGTACTTTCAGTTGTACGTGTGAAAAATCTGGAAGAAGCGATCGAGCTTACGAACAAATCCGATTTTGGAAACGGTGCATGCCTATTCACTGACAGCGGAAGCAGCGTCCGCTACTTCAGAGAAAATATTGAAGTCGGCATGCTCGGAGTGAACATCGGCGTACCGGCGCCGATGGCCTTCTTCCCATTCTCCGGCTGGAAAAACTCCTTCTACGGAGACCTTCACGCAAACGGAACGGATGGAGTGGAATTCTATACAAGAAGAAAGATGCTGACTGCACGCTGGTAAGCGGGACGAGGGGACAGGTTCCTTGTCCCGAATGCCATGGGGGACAGTCAAACTGTCCCATTGAGACACCTGCCATAATAATAGGCGGGTGTCTCTTTTTTGTATACATAGACCTATATATTTTAAAAAAAGAGTGCAAAAGGTCACAAAATTTTCCGTTTTCTGTCGATATAATAAAAGGAGTATATAAGAGATGGGGAGATCAATGATGTTCGGAAAAGGAAAGTTGAAGCAGCTGGAAGAGGAAAAACGGGAACTCGAGGCCAAACTCCAGTTTGCTGAAGAAGAGTTTCAGCGCAGGGAAAATTATTATCAGACACTGATTCAATCATTTAATGAAGATTTGACAACAACAGTAAACCAGCATGAAATAGTCAATGGACAGCATTATATGCTGGGCGACCTGGTTCTGAAAATAAAAAGCGGTTTTGAAAATGTAAAAAAACATAGCGAAGCAACTTTTTCAAACAGCCTCACATTATCAGATAAAGGGGGAAATCTGATTCAATCTGCAAAAGAAATGGTGAAAAGCTCGGAGGAAGGCCGCGGATCCGTCAGCAAGTCTGAACAGCTGATAAAGCAACTGGGAGAACAGCTGGAAGTGAACTCCCAGAAAATGGAGGCACTGAGCAAACGGTCAAGAGAAATCGAGATGATTGTTCAGGTCATCAAAGATATTGCAGAGCAAACGAACCTTCTGGCCTTGAATGCATCCATCGAAGCGGCACGTGCCGGCGAACAGGGAAAAGGATTTGCAGTTGTAGCGGATGAGGTCCGGAAACTGGCCGAAAGCACAGCGACAAGCACGGCAAATATCAGCTCCCTGACGAAAAATATTCAGGACGATATTGAAGCCACGCTGAACTCAACTGTTGCAAGCGCAGAATTAATTAAAGACGGCATGTCCCTGAGCGGCCAGACCACCAGCAAAATTGATTCGATCACAAACCTGATCCATGCAGTTGAATCAGAAGTCAGTGAAGTGATGGAAATGATTAATATCCAGAAGGGGTATTCCCAAGAGGTTGCAGGTGAGATTGCGGATACCAAGTCTGTTTTTGACGAAGTGAATGAACTGATCCAGAGGCATATAGACGATGCCATGGTCGTTGACGAGAAGCTTGAAGGCGCCATTTCGCAGGTGAAGGCAGTAAATTACTAAGTTTTTAAAGGGGCCAAATGATGAAAAAGAAAAAACAGAAAAAAAGTGGGTCGCTGTTTTCGTTTACGATTAGAAAGAAATTATTACTATCATTTATTATTATTCTATTAATTCCTTCTATCTCAATCGGCTACATATCCTATCAGAAGGCGCATGATGAGATAAAAAACCAAATTTCCATGAGTGCAGATGAGAATGTTAAGATCCTTGATCAATTTATCATCAATTTTATAAAGCCTAAGATGGCTGATACGAATTACTTTTCCAAAAGGATCAAAAAGGATTTCTATACAGAGGATGAACTGGAGGATACACTAAAGGCCTTTAGTCAGTATAAAGAGCTTCATTCGGAGGCAGTGGCTATTTATGCCGGTTCTGAAAATGGCGATTTAGTCATCTACCCGCGTGCAGATCTGCCAGCTGACTTTGATGCCACCACCCGCCCATGGTATAAGGGAGCCATGGAGGCAAAGGGAAAAGCTTTCATCACAGAGCCGTATGTTGACGCTGTCAGCGGAAACATCTTAATTACTGTAGCACAAAAGCTAGGCGACAGCTCAGGTGTTATTGGAATTGACTTAAGTCTCTCTGCTCTTGGTGAGATATCCAATAATATCAAAATTGGAAAAGAGGGCTATCCTGCCATTTTAAGTGCGGAGGGAAGCTTTTTAGTACACCCGAAGGAGAAACCTGGCACAGAGGCAGAAGGCAGCTGGCTGCCGGAAGTCCTGGAAAAGGACAAAGGTCAAGTGGTATATACGCTTGATGGTGTGAAAAAAGAGATGCACTACACTACCAATGGACTGACAGGCATGAAGGTTCTTGGCACAATGAACCTGGAGGAAATTTCGGCATCCGTTCATCCTATCTTAGTGTCGACCATCATATTTATAGCCATCTTCGTACTTGTGGGTGCACTTGTTTCCTATATTATTGTCCGTTCGATAACACGTCCGCTCAATCAGCTGATCGCGGCAACCGATAAAGTCAGCGAAGGAGATTTGACCCAGAAGTTTATTGTCAAGAACAAAGATGAAATCAGCAAACTGGGTGTCAGCTTTAATAAGATGGTCCTATCACTGCAGCAGCTGATCAACCAGGTGAGCGAAAAAGCGGTCCACCTGGCATCATCATCAGAACAGCTGACAGCAAGCTCTGAGCAGAACAACATGGCAACAGAGCAGGTGGCCAACTCCATCCAGGAAGTCGCTTCTGCAACTGAACAGCAGACAGAAAAAGTGAAAGAAAGCACCTCTGTCGTCACAGAAATGTCAGGCCGCATTCAGCAAATTATGCGTAATACAAATATTGTGGCGGAAACGGCGAATGAGACAAATGAAGTCGTGGTAAAAGGAAATGAAGCCATCGACCTTTCAACCAACCAGATGAAAAATATTAATGTAACAGTCTCAGAACTGGGTTCCATTGTTCATACATTAGGGAAGCGTTCGGAGGAAATTGGCCAGATTGTTAATGTGATCTCTGCCATTGCCGACCAGACGAACCTGCTCGCCCTAAACGCAGCCATTGAAGCTGCAAGAGCAGGCGAACACGGAAGAGGCTTCGCCGTTGTGGCTGATGAAGTCCGCAAGCTCGCAGAACAATCATCCAAATCAACCGAAAGCATCCGCGAACTGATCTCAACCATCCAGACGGATACAAACAAAGCCATCTCTTCCATGGAAAAAGGAACAGCTGAAGTGGAAAAAGGAATCGACCTGGTGAACAATGCCGGAGATGCCTTCAGCCACATCCAGCAATTTGCCGACACCGTTTCGGGCCAGATCGCAGAAGTATCATCATCCATCAGGGACATGGCCGAAGGTGCCGACCAGGTAGTGGAACTCGTCAGCGCCATCGAAGAAATTGCCGCAGTCACAACAGCCGAAAGCCAGGACGTATCCGCTGCTACAGAAGAGCAGCTGGCGTCCATGGAAGAAATTGCGGCATCCGCTGCATCACTTTCAGGGATGGCAGAGGAACTGCTGGATTCTATTAAGAGGTTTAAAGTGGAGTAAATGTGAGGGACCCGCCAGGATTGGCGGGTCTATTTTTATGTGGCCGCTGATCCGCTGGTGGGCGGGTTCAAAATGTGAACTCTGCAAATAGATTGCGGAAACTTGCAAATAGATGCTTTAAACTGCAAATAGGGCTAGGGAATCAGCAAATAGAACCGGTAAAGTGCAAATAGACAGCTGGATTCTGCAAATAGACGAACCGTATACTGAAGGGGAACCGGCGCACATGGTGGATTTGCAAAAAGAACCGGGGAATCAGCAAATAGAATGGAGTAAGTTGCAAATAGCAGCTTGGATTCTGCAAATAGACGAACCGCATACTGAATGGGAACCGGCGCACATGGTAGATTTGCAAAAAGAACCGGGGAATCAGCAAATAGACCGGAGTAAGCTGCCAATAGCAGTCTGGATTCTGCAAAAAGAAGAACTGTATATTGAACGGGAACCGGCGCACATGGTAGATTTGCAAAAAGAACCGGGGAATCAGCAAATAGAATGGAGTAAGCAGCCAATAGCAGTCTGGATTCTGCAAAAAGAAGAACTGTATATTGAACAGGAACCGGCGCACATAGTGGATTTGCAAAAAGAACCGGGGAATCAGCAAATAGACCGGAGGTAGCTGCTAATAGCAGCCTGGATTCTGCAAAAAGAAGAACCGTATATTGAACGGGAACCGGCCCACATGGTAGATTTGCAAAAAGAACCGGGGAATCAGCAAATAGACCGGAGTAAGTTGCAAATAGCAGCCTGGATTCTGCAAAAAGACGAACCGCATACTGAATGGGAAACGGCCCACATGGTAGATTTGCAAAAAGTACCGGGGAATCAGCAAATAGACCGGAGGTAGCTGCAAATAGCAGCCTGGATTCTGCAAAAAGAAGAACCGTATATTGAACGGGAACCGGCCCATAGCAGAATTGCAAATAGAACCGAGCAATCTGCAAATAGAATGGAGTAAGCTGCAAATAACAGGCAACTTTCTGCAAATAGAAATTTAAAATTGCAAATAGCAAGCTGATTCCTGCAAATAGACGAGCGGCATGAGATCCGGCAACCCTTTACGATAATCAACTTGCAAATAGAGTAATAGAGTTTACAAATAGAACCAAAAAATTGCAAATAGACGGACGAATCCTGCAAATAGAGATCACTCCCCAAAAATAATAAAAGCCGCAAAAGCGCATCCAAACGCTTTTGCAGCTCCGTTTAAGGAAAATAGATATCAAGACGATTCTTATCTCTCCGCATAATATAGTAATTTTGAAAACCCTCGCCTATCATTATGTCACAATAATTCTTCGAGTTGAGGGTTACAATTCGTTTTTTATTTTTGATAAAGTAGATCTTCCCATGATGGACATAAATCTTATTAAAACTAATTCCATCCCGATCGATAAGTTCGTCTTCATAATAGTAATTTAAAATAACATGCCGGTTCTTGTAATCACACAAAATAGTCAGATCTCTCACTTGTTTTTCCATACCCTCAAAACATACCCCCCGCATCCGCATTGATCGATGAATTGAGTGTCCACTTTATTTCCGAAGTATATGAGCAGTGCTTCAGTTAGGTAGTTATCGGGATTTCCTAATTCAGCTGGTGTAACTATATTGACATAATACCCTTTAGCTGTCTGGCTGACTGCCGCCATCGCATCGTTGATCAGAAGTTCCACATCACTAGCGTAATTGCCATGCTCAAGTGAAATTGACCAGTTCTTTTCCATATTAGCACCTCAATTCAGCCTAATTATAAATTAATTCAATAGAGAAATTTGTGAGTTGAATCACTATTCAGGGGATTTTTCGTATATACGGTGTCTTTTATTTCTTTTAAATGAAAGGTTCATCCTGGAGAGTAATCTTGAAGCAGCATAGGGGGAAGGGATATGGGTGAATGAGCGGAATTCCGAGTTGGTAATTGACGGCTTAATAAGCCGAAAGTAGTCCTGGACTGCAGACTCATGGGCTAAGGGAGAGGAAAAGGAACACATTGGACAGTGCCATTTCCCCCAATGGAAAATCATCGGAAGGGATGTGCATTTAGGACAGCTGACACCAGTTAGAATTTCTTCAACTGAGACATCGAATTGCTCGAGAATCTCGGATTGTACAGGAGTGTGTTTTTTTAACAAAGTCCGGGATAGCTTCCGAATCTCCTTAGAGTCAGTTTTTTCTTGAGGATACTTATTTTCAATGTCATTCATTTTGGACAAAAGGTGATGAGAGTGTAGTACTTTCTTAGATATTTGCAGCGGGTCTGTCTCTGCCTTAATAATGGTGGAAGGATGGCTGATTATAACTAAAAAATCAAGCGGAATGCAAGGAAAACCATTAAGTCCAAGCCAGTTTCTAAATTGGTTTGTCTGATGAAGGGCTTGTGAAATGGGGTCAGGAAATCCTTCTTCTTTATCGTTTTGAATGCGGATGACCTGCTGGAAGTGAGGGTTGAAAAACAAGGTGCCTGTCCAATTTTTAACTTCTAGTATGAGTCCGAAGTTTGCAGTGAGCAGCAATACGTCGATTTGGAAGAATTGCGATCCGTTTGATAACCGCAAATCATGAAAAATCCAATACTTTTTAGGTTCAAGAAAGCTTAAGTAATAGGATAATCTTTCTTCTCCCTTATATCCTGCGCATCTCTTTTTATATTCAGAGATCACTTTCTCACGTGCGGGGTGCTGTTCGGGGATTCTTCTTACCAATGCTTCAAGCTGGAGGTTCAATTCGGGGACTTTCAAGCTTTTACTAATCAAGTATAGCTCTCCTTTCTGTGTTTACTTTGTTATTTTCGATATAAATGTCTATATACCTCTTTTAGATTGACTTCTTTTGCAGCTTTTCGTGCTCAATTTGCAGAAACTGGCACCCTATTTGCGAGTGGCTTTTCCTCATATATTCTATTTGCAGAAATCAAGCGGCTATTTGCAATTATCACTGTTCTATTTGCACAAAATCCCTTCCCATTTGCAAAATCAACGATCTATTTGCAACCTTCCCCACTCAATTTGCAGAGTTCACATTCGACAAAATTCGGGTGGTGCCTGTCACTAATGAAAGAGACCGTACGCGCGGGAATTTGATAATTTTGAGCTTTGATTTGAAAGTGAGCCTTCTGGGGCTCGCTTTTTTTATATAATGGAAAAATATAACTCTATCATTTTTTACCATTAATACTATAATATACTTATAAAACATCCAAATGGAGGAAATGATGGTTAAAAAAGTATTATTTATTGTTTTATCTACTAGTTTACTTTTGGGTGCAAGCGCATATGCTCATAGTGGCCGGACAGATTCTAATGGCGGACATAATTGCAGTCCAAAATCACAGGCAAAGGGGTTATGTTCGGGATATCACTACCATAATGGAGGCAGTTCTTCCTCTGGAAGTTCAACATCAACAACCAGTAAGCCGGCAGCCAGCAGCGATAAGGACTGTTCTGACTTTGCCACTTATGATGAAGTCGTAGAATATTGGAATTCAAAGGGGTACTCTGCAACTTATGACCCAGAGAACTTAGATGGTTGGGGCACCGGCCAAGTAGATGATGGAATTCCTTGTGAAGCTCCGGGTAATTACGATAAAACAAAAATCAACAATAGTCCAGAACAGGTCCATTTTAAGCAAGAACAAGCTGATACAAAAAGAGGAGAGGAAAATGGACATGCCCAGGGGCTAAAGGATGGGTATGAAGAGTCAGGTGCTGACGATTCCACTTCCGAAGGCTCAAATGCATACACATCAGGCTATTCTTCTGGCTATAACAAAGGGTATGAAGAAGGACAGAAAAAGATAGAAGCTGAAAAATTGAAGGCTAAAACTGAAGGAATTGCTCAAGGGAAGAAACAAGATGAAATGGCAATTCCCGAGAGTTATTTAAAGCACCCTGGCCTAAAAGCCTCTTTTAAAAGTGGTTTTAATCAGGCTTTACAAGAGCGAATCGAGATTATGAAAAAAGAATACCAAGACTTAGGTTACAAAGATGGTAAAAAGGATTCTCATTCACCTCCTGAAAAAGTTAATGACCTCTTCGTAAAGGCATATCAAGAAGGTTACGAAATCGCGCAGAATGAGCTGAAACAAGAGTATTTTGATATGGGATATGAGGCGGCCTTTACAATGTTGAAATACAAAGATCCTAATCTAACTAATGACAAATTTACTCAGTGGTACAATGATGGATTTGACTCAAATGAAGAAATAGTTGAGATCCAAAACTCTGCCAAATCTTCAGGAGAAAATGGTGACGAGTATTCTATACCGTCCAAGTATGAAAAGGCTGAAGTAATCTATAAACATTACTATAAAAAAGGTTATCAGCAATATGAAGAGGAACAAAAACAAAATCAGGCTACGGCAGCTGGAGGGGCAGGAGTTTTTGCACTTAGTTGGTTAGGGAGAAGGCTTTATGTTGCTAGGAAAATGATCCGTTAAGGGGGATAGGAATGGGAATATACCAAAACATCTGTTATAAAGTTGAAGATTTATTAGTTAAAGCTATAGCAAAGAAATTGGATCCTGCTGAGGTAAAAGCAAAAGTTAGCAATTATAGAAATGAAAAAGAAATGACACGGCTACAAAGGAAAGAAGCTAGAGTTCCAAGAACAACAAAGAACGTCTAAACATAATTAACGCTTAGGGATGGTGTCTCAAGCGTTAATTTTTTTGCTATTTTAGTAACTGTTGTTTTTACAATAAATTCATCTGATACAATTATGTTGATAGTTAAATAGTGCGTTGAAGGGGTATAAATTTTTGGCAACCAATATAGTGAAAAATAATAAGAAAAAGGGAAACAAGATACTTAGAACTATGCTTGTGATTGGAATATTATTAAGCGGTATCATAGGTTATGGAGTGTATTGGGCATTCTTTGATATGAATAGATTACCGACAGGAAAATATATTACGGAAGAAACCTCTCCTAATGGCACTTACACTTTAAAAGCCTATGTATCCAGTCCAAGTTTAAGTGCTGATGCTGTAAGAGGTGAATTAATTTTTAATGAGCGTAATGGTAAAACAAAAAATATCTACTGGAATGATCGAGAATCCACAGCAAAAATTGAATGGATAGATGATGACACAGTAGTAATTAATGGACGTAGACTAAATGTTCCTAAAGAAAAATTCGACTTTAGAAATCAATGATTGAAATACCTCACCTCTTTTGTTGAGGTATTTTTTTGCAGTTCCACGATTTTTAGCAATCATTACACAGATAGCGTTGTCTTGAACGATATTTACCGTCGCGTTTAACCAATGTGCTATCACAATGAACACAACCTAAACCAAAATCGTGCTTCACGAATGCTTTTACGTAATTTTATCTGGTTCATCGGGAAGCAGGCCCTGTTTCATTACATTAAACAACGCTAACTGTTCAGATTTAGTTAATTCACTGAAATCTTCATATACATTTAACCACATAATTGAACGCCTCCTAACCGCATTAATCAACCCATTAGTAGATCTATACGAAAACAGCCATCTTTTTAAAACCAATTTAGATTAGTACTCTTCCCATAAAGAATAATAGAATAATATCAGGGGGGAGTGATATGAAAAAAAGTATACTAGCAGTACTCAGCTTAGGATTAATATTCGGTGTTATTTATTTACTATCTATACGTACCGAAGAACCAGTAAAGCCGGTTATCCCTGCTGTTTCCCTGGAAAAGAGCGTCTGCGAAAGAGTTTCAGAACAATTTGGCGAGGGTTGCCAGCAGATTCTTTTGTTTGACCCCTATTCACGCCTGGTTTTTGCAGAAACCAATTCGGGAATTGTGCCTGTAAAGACCAATCAGGAGTTTACAGAGTTTAAGAACTTCATCTATCCGATGATGGATTTCCAGGAGTTCAGCGAGGAAAAAACAGATAGGGGACCAATTGACTGGCGGGCAGATAAAAAGTCAGAGAAGGGTTTTTCCATCATCTATGGATTTGCGGAGGATGATGCGAAGACCATCGTAATTAACAGTGAAGGGAATATTCAGCCATCCCGCTTTTGGGTTCGGAATAACCTGTGGGTTTGGTATGCTGTTTTCGAGAAAGACGAAATTAAATTGCCAGTTGAGGTTACAGTTTATGATGCAGAAGGCCACCTTGTTAAGGGAAATGAATAAGTATAACCCCCACTTCCTATTCTATTAGGAAGTTTTTTTGTTCCTTGAGTCCAGCCTTTGCAAAAACCCCCTTACAGAATTCGGACTTTAGTTTGGGCAATACAGGAGTATAATACACAGTAAGCAGACAATTCGATGAATTTAGGGTCTGACTTTTGCAAACTCACTATTTAGAATCAGGTAAAGGAGGGAGCGCTCCCGATGATTCTTGACCAGCGCTGCATGACGATTTTGACGAAAATAGTCCATGCGCCTACACATGTTTCTCCGCAGGAGCTTATGGAAGAATTACAGGTTTCCAAGCGGACTGTTTATTATGATGTTGATAAAATTAATAGCTGGCTGAAAGACCAGGGTTTGAATGAGTTGAAATATGTTCGTGCTGCGGGATTTTTTCTCGATGAAGAAGAAAAGCAGCAGATTAAACAGCGACTGCATTCGTTTGATAAAGCTGACCCGCGAGAAAACTATTTATCTGCAGGATCTGATGGATAAGCTGGGTGTCAGCAGGAGTACGCTTCTGGCAGATATCAAGGAATTAAAAAAACAGCTAAGCCAGTTCCAGGTTCAGTTGAATTTCCAAAAACCTTCAGGCTACTATATTGCAGGCGAAGAACAGGATAAGCGGAAAATGCTGATACACTTCCTATCACAGGTTTTAACCAATCGCGGCTGGAATGATCTATTATCAGAAGTCCAGTTAACCATCCAGGGCCCACCTGAACTGTCACCTAAAATGTTTCAGCGTGCTGATTTAGAAACAATTTATCAGATTCTGAATGCAAGTGAATCATTTTCGGGCGTTCAATACACAGATGAAGTGATGGAGACGCTAAGCGCCCATATATTTATGCTCATCAAAAGATTTAACCAGGAAAAATACATTAAGATGGACCCTGTTGAAAAGCAGGTCATTAAAGAAACGAAAGAGTACACGGCTGCTCAATTTATTTGCCGGAAAATTGAAAGCGATTTCCTGCTGGAGGTTCCTGATGATGAAGCGTGCTATCTTGCAACTTACCTGTTAGGGGCAAAAGTAAGCGACTATGATGCACGTGAGCTGGACAATCAGGATCTTGATGTCCTTAAATCAATAGCGGTAAGAATGGTCGATGATTTTCAAAAGTATGCCTGTGTATTTTTTCAAAACCGGAAGGAACTTGAACGGAATCTATTGATTCATTTAAAACCCGCATATTTCCGGAACAAATATGGGATCGAACTGGAGAATCCTTTATCAAAATCTGTACAGGAGTCTTATCAGGATCTGTTTATTCTAACCAAAAAAGTGGTTCATCATTTTGAATACGTGCTTGGCAAAAGAGTATCGGATGATGAAGCGGCCTATATTGCGATGCACTTTGGAGGCTGGATTGATAAAGAAGGCGTCAGAGTGGAAGCCCGCAAAAAAGCGGCTGTGGTGTGTGCCAGCGGAATCGGCACGTCCCGAATTCTTCAGAAACAAATTGAAGATCTCATGCCGTTTGTCGATGTGGCGAATGTATACACTGTTCGTGAATATGAGAAAGCGTCCCTGGCTGATTTGGACTTTGTCATTTCGACCACGCCAGTATCCCGGAAGCATGTACCGGTGTTTATTGTAAAACCAATTCTAAACCCGTCTGAGAAGGAATCCCTGCTTAAGCAGGTGCAGGCATCAGAAAAAAGGCCGAAATTAGAAAACATAGACGCATTGATGGACATAATCCGGAAGCATGCAGATATAAAAGACGAGAGCATGCTGATCCAGGAATTAAAAATCTACTATCAATCAAATAAAGAAGCAAAAAATGAGGTGGATCAAAAGCCCATGTTAAATGAA
Organism: Cytobacillus firmus; assembly: GCF_023715565.1. Lineage (GTDB taxonomy): Bacteria > Bacillota > Bacilli > Bacillales > Cytobacillaceae > Cytobacillus > Cytobacillus firmus_C. Next base: position 25,344 of record NZ_JAMBOJ010000015.1, read on the forward strand.
GTTCTCAACGCCGATAAAATTCAATTTGCAGATTCGGCTGCAAGCTGGCAGGAAGCACTGCAAATGGCATCGCAGCCACTATTGGCCGATCAATCCATCAGCCAGAGTTACATCGATGCCATGATTAAAAACGTGAATGAAATGGGGCCATATATCGTCATCGCGCCTGGAATCGCCCTTCCTCATGCCCGCCCTGAAGCTGGTGTGAACAAGCTGGGAATGAGCTTTCTGCAATTAAAGAAAAGCTGTGCTTTTTCGGAAAAGCCGGAGCATCAGGTAAGATTATTCTTTGTGCTGGCAGCCATCGATAATGAAACCCATTTAAAAGCACTATCCCAGCTGTCCAAAATGCTGTCTGACAGCGATAACCTTGAAAAACTGCAGAATGCTGAAGCAACTGCTGACGTTTTAGACATTATTAATCAATATTCACAAGACTAAGGAGGAAATAATAATGAAAAAAATTCTAGTAGTATGCGGAAACGGACTTGGAAGCAGCTTTATCGTAGAAATGAACGTAAAAACAGTTTTAGGCCAGCTGGGTGTGGAAGCTGATGTTTCACATACAGACTTAACAACGGCGAAGTCAGAGAATGCAGATATTTACCTGGGATCTAAAGACCTGATTTCCACTTTGGATGACGGAACAAGAACAATCATTGGTTTGACAAACATCCTGGATCAAAATGAGCTAAAAGCCGCATTGGAATCACATTTATCCTAATAGAGAAAGGCTGTCTTCGCAAAGTTTGTTGCTATTTATATTATATTTACTGAGTTGATTGGAGCGGAAGGTGCGAGATCCTCGAAAATGCATTCGCATTTTCTTCGTGCGGTGTTTACTCAAGGTAGCCTATTCAACGTCCTACGGGAGCAGTGGGACAGGTGAGACCCCACAGAAGTGCAGCGTCGAGGATGCTCACCGCCCGCCCCGTGGTTCGCTGAGCATCCTCTCGCTGCAATCAACGGACAACATTAATAAGGGAAAAACAACAATTTATACGAAAAGAGCCTAGAGAAAAAAAGAGCAGGCGATAGGATGCCCGCTAAAAAATAAAAAGAACACATACAGTATAACCTGAAAAAAGATTAGAAGAAAGATAGACACAGAGGATTTAAAAGGAGGGGTTAACATGTTTGATTTCATCATGAATGATATATTGGGCACACCCGCCATCCTGGTTGGCTTATTCGCCTTGTTTGGCTTGCTTCTGCAGAAGAAAGGTATTGCAGATGTCATATCAGGCACGCTTAAAACGATCATGGGCTTTCTCATCCTGAATGGAGGAGCAAGCATCTTAATAGGCTCACTTGATATTTTCGGAAAAATGTTTGAAAAGGCCTTCCATATTCAGGGGGTCATTCCGAACAACGAGGCCATCGTTGCGATCGCCCAGCAGACATTTGGGAAAGAAACAGCGATGATCATGCTTTTCGGGATGGTTATGAACATTTTAATTGCTCGTTTTACACCGTTTAAATATATATTCCTAACCGGCCATCATACTTTATTCATGGCCTGCCTGATCTCTGCTGTGTTTGCAACCGGCGGAGTGACAGGGCTTCCGCTGATTATTATCGGGTCTATTATTCTGGGGTTATTAATGGTATTCTTGCCTGCGCTTATACAGCCATATGTACGCGAAATCACAGGCAATGACAGCATTGCGGTCGGCCACTTTGGATCTTTCGGCTACTTTGTTTCCGGCTTTATCGGAAAGCGTGTAGGGGATAAAACCAAATCAACGGAGGATATCAAAGTGCCGAAATCACTTGGCTTCCTGCGCGATACATCTGTTGCAATGTCTCTGACCATGACGATTCTCTTCCTGGTTGTGGCGCCGATCGCTGGTAAAGGCTATGTAGAATCTGAATTGAGCGGCGGAGTGAACTTCCTTGTATTCTCGCTCATGCAGGCCATTACGTTTGCCGCTGGTGTATATGTTGTCCTTGCCGGTGTGCGGATGCTGATAGCCGAAATTGTTCCAGCTTTTAAAGGAATCGCTGATAAAGTGGTAAAAGATGCGAAGCCTGCCCTTGATTGTCCGGCAGTGTTTCCCTTTGCGCCCAATGCAGTTATTATCGGATTCCTATTCAGCTTCGTAGCTGGTTTGCTTTCCATGTTCCTGCTTCCATTATTCGGCCTGAAGATAATTGTGCCAGGACTGATTCCGCACTTCTTCACAGGTGCGGCGGCTGGGGTATTCGGAAATGCGACTGGAGGCAGACGGGGAGCGATGATCGGATCATTCGCGAACGGTCTATTAATTTCATTCCTTCCGGCCTTATTGCTTCCAGTTTTGGGATCACTAGGATTTGAAGGCACTACCTTTGGAGACTCGGACTTTGGGGTTGTGGGGATTTTATTGAGCTTCCTTATTAAAATTTTTTCTTAATCTGCTTATTATGGGGACTTCACTTTGATGTGGAGTCCCTTTTTGGTATTTCGACAAATTTCGGGTGGTGCCTGTCACCTTTTGCGGAGTCCCTTATTGTATTCCGTTCTCTTGCCTGAATTCAAAATATGTTGCAAAAACGCAACACTATGAAATAAAGAAACAGGAAGAATGGATGTTTTTCTTGTTGAAAGCTTGTTTTTTTCACCCTTTAATGCGATGCTGCAACACCTGTTGCACTATTGCAACATTTTTCAGCAAAATATATAGTTAAAATATTACAAAAAGCGGGAAATATCAGCATTTTTAAAAATTTCAAATGTTGGCACACTTCTTGCACTACTATAAATTGTGAGTGAATCACTCAGAGGGAGCGGGAAATTTGTTAGTAAAAGATGCGATGACTCGTACTTCTATTAAATTTTTTGAGAACGATTACATCAAAGAGGCAGCAAAGACCCTGCTGGAATCCCATATGAAAGGCGGGCTGGTCTATAACGTAAGAGATGAGCTGGCGGGATGCTTTACAGAGCATGATCTATTAGAAGGTTTGTTAAATGAAAATAAGACACTATCAGAAATGTACCAGACTGACTTTTGTTTCCTTAATGAAACGGACGAATTAAAAAATATAAAGTCCGTTGACCAGGAAATCTGGCCAATTCTAAATAAAAATGGGGAAATCACAGGCTTCCTGACAAAAGAACAGTATCTGGAGGCCTATGCCAGAAGTTCTCAGGTGGAGCTCAGCCGTATGGATGCTATTTTTAATTCGGCACATAATGGGATTCTTTCCATCGATATGGAGGGTAGGATTACATCAATGAATCCTCCGGCAGAAGAAATGGCTATGACAACTAAGGAGAAAGCTATTGGAAAGTTTTTAACTGATGTTGTCACTCCAAGCGGGTTATTAAATGTTATCCGTACAGGCAGGGGACATACAGAAAAATACCGGGTAGGAAAAAGAAAATATTTAACTCATCGAACACCGCTTTATGATGGCGAGACTCTAGTAGGAGCGGTGGGCGTCTTTCAGGACATTTCAGAAATAGAATTTGTATCAAGTGAACTTGAATCAGTCAAGCAGCTAGTAAAAGAACAGGAAACGATCCTGGATAACTCAACCGACGGCATTTGTATTACAGATGGGTCAGGAACCATTATCAAATGCAACCAGAGTTTTCGGCAGCTATTTGATGTAGAGAAAGAGACTCCTGACTACATAAAAGATATAGTCCGGCAGGTAGAAGCTAAGGGCAGATCTCATAACATCATGGAAACAAGCAAAGACAATAAAAATTCCTTAATTATAACGGCAAATCCGATCAAGAACAGCAGCAATCAAATTGAAAGAGTTGTTCTCAATGTGAAGGACATGACTGAATTCGATGCACTTAGAAGTGAGCTGGCAAAAACAAAGTCAATACTTGAACATATGCACCTTTCCGAAAGATCGGAGACATTCATAGCGAAATCACCCGAAATGGAAAAACTGCTTGAGACCGTTCAGCAAGTGGCAAAAGTGGATGTCACGGTTCTATTATCAGGTGAGTCGGGAGTGGGAAAAGAGGAAATTGCCAAGCTTATTCAACAGTCGAGTCCAAGGTCAAAAGAGCCATTTATTAAAGTGAATTGTGGGGCTATTCCTGAATCATTAATGGAATCTGAGCTTTTTGGATACGAGGGCGGTGCCTTTACAGGTGCCCTGAAAAAGGGAAAAGCCGGTTTATTTGAAAAAGCGAATAAGGGAACTATTTTTCTGGACGAGATTGGGGAAATCCCAAACCACCTGCAAGTCAAGCTGCTGCGGGTATTGCAGGAAATGGAGATTACCCGGGTAGGATCAGCCCAAACGACAAAGATTGATGTGCGTGTAATTGCCGCTACAAACAGAGATCTTAAAGAATTAGTCTTGGAAGGCAGTTTTCGGGAGGACTTATTTTATAGGCTGAATGTTATACCCATATCAATTCCGCCTTTAAGAAGAAGAGTCGAGGATATTCCAATCCTGATTGATGCGTATGCAAGAATGTTCGCAGCAAAATATCACAAACATCTCAAATTCACCAAGAAAGCCATACAGGTTCTTACTAATTATCAGTGGCCAGGGAATGTAAGGGAACTTGTCAATATGATAGAAAGAATATACGTAACAGCTTCAAACCTGGAAGTGGGGGAGCAAGAGGTTCTTTCTTTATTCAGCAAAGGCGATAATCAGGGAATGAGCCATGATCAAGCCATTGTCGTAAATCAGTTATTACCGCTCAAAGAGGCTGTAAACCTGCTTGAAAGAGAGCTGATTTATAAAGCGTCACAGTCTGAAAAATCCTACAGGGCCATTGCCCGTGTGCTTGAAGTGAATCCTTCAACCATTGTTCGAAAGGTGAAAAAATTAGAAGGGGGATTATTAAAATCATGAGATCAATGCAGACGCTTGTTTCCCCTAAAAGCATTGCCATAATAGGAGCTTCGGAAAAATTTCATCAAAATGCGGGACGTGTCATGGTCAATCTTCAAAAATCAAAATTTTCCGGGGAGATCTATCTAGTAAACCCAAACTATGACACCATTTCGGGAATTCACTGCTATCCGAGTGTGCTCGAGATCAGAGAAGAAGTCGATTTGGCCTGTGTAATCGTTCCTTTCAAACATACCCCAGACATCTTAAGAGAATGTGTAAAAAAACAAGTGAAGAGTGTCATTATTATCAGCTCCGGTTTTTCTGAGAGCGGTCCGGATGGAATAAACCGGGAAGAAGAGCTAAAGGAAATTGTTAAAGGTACAGAAACGGCGGTTTACGGACCAAACTCTCCAGGGTTATATCATTTTATAGGAAACTGGGGAATCTCTTTTTCACCCCGTTTTGAACCTATGAATTTTCATAAAGGATCTGTTGGATTGATCAGTCATGGAGGAAGTTTAGGCCGGGCAGTACTTGATGCGAATGAAAAAGGCCTCGGATTTTCCTATTGGCTATCACCTGGAAATGAGATGGATATAACGATTAATGACTGCTTTGAATTTTTAATTAATGATCCATCAACAGAAACTATTCTATTAATCATTGAATCCATTTCAGAGGAAGAGCGTTTTTTTCGGCTGCTGCACCAGGCCTATATCAAACAGAAGCCGGTGATCCTGCTGCCAATCGGCCATTCGAAGATTTCAAGAATCGCCGTTAAATATCACCTTGGAAGAAACGATGGTTACTCTATTCCATGGGATATGGTCAATCACCCGGGACTGGTAAAAGCTGAAAGCATTGATGAAGTTGTTGCCCTTTCATGGCTGTTTGATACATACAAAAAGGCAGCAGGAAAGCGGACAGCTATCTTTTCCTGGGCAGGAGCTACTTCCATTTATCTGGCGGATTTATGCGATAAATACGGGATTCCGCTTCAGCCTCTATCATCAGAACTTCAGCAAAAAATGAAAACGATTACAGGTGTAGAGAAGTCATTCATGAATCCATTAGATTTGACCACAGTTGTATACGATGACTTGTCAAAATTAACAACCTGTCTGGAAGTGCTTCATAAATCGGGTGATTTCGATAATATCATTGTTCCTTTTCCATTCCAGGTAGACTATCAAAATGAAATTCTCTCGGAACAAATGAAAAAGCTGATGGAGGAAAAAGATAGTATTTTTATTCCGATTTTCATGTCCCAGGGATACCAGGGGGAGCTGGCCATTGACATATTAAAGGAGACAAAGAAACCTTACTTCTTTCATGAAAATACAGCTATTAAATCATTGTCTGCTTATATAAATTACTCGGAAACCCAGAGACAAGAGGAGGAACATAATGAAAAAACAATTAAATCCTGCTGATGCAATGCAGTACATTAAAAGCGGTGATACATTGCTTGTCGGGGGGTTCGGCCTTTCGGGAACACCGCTTACCTTAATTGATGAGCTGGTGAATTCCGATAAAGATAACCTCACAGTCATCAGCAACAATTTAGGCGAGGAAGGGAAGGGGCTTGGAAAACTGCTGGTGGCAGGAAAGCTGAAAAAGGCGAAAGGCTCTTACTTTACCACTAATCGTGATGCGGTTAAAGCCTGGTCAAAAGGTGAACTGGAGATTGAATTAATTCCTCAGGGCACTATGGCAGAAGCCATCCGGTGCGGCGGGGCAGGCATCGGAGGATTCTATACGAAGACAGGCGCCGGGACCAAGCTTGCTGAAGGGAAAGAAGAGAAAGTGATCGATGGCGAAACCTACATATTTGAAAAAGCAATCAAAGGGGATGTGGCCATTATTAAAGCCCTTAAAGCTGATACACTGGGAAATTTGATTTATGACAAAACAGCGAGGAATTTCAATCCGGTTATGGCAACGGCTGCGAAGGTGGTTATAGCTGAAGTGGATGAGATTGTGGAAGCTGGATCATTTGCACCGGAAGAAGTGGTAACTCCTCACTTATACGTAGATTATGTCGTAATCAATCAATATGTAAAAAAAGGAGGGAGATACGTTGAGTCTATCTGACAGAATTAAAATCGCCAAAAGGGTAGCAAAGGAATTGAAGGAAGGAGAAATCGTCAATCTCGGGGTCGGGATTCCAACCATTATTCCGGATTATCTCGATGATAAAAAGGTTTACCTTCAATCAGAAAACGGACTTCTTGGGATGGGTCCTACTCCGTGTGATGAAGACATTGATATGGACTTGATCAGTGCCAGCAAGAAGCCTGTTTCCATGGACCCAGGGGCATCCCTCTTTGATAGTTCGGATTCTTTCCTGATGATTCGCGGTGGGCATATCGATACAGCAGTATTGGGTGCTTTGCAGGTCGATGAATCGGGAGAAGTTGCCAATTGGGCAGTACCCGGAGAAACAATTCTTGGAGTTGGAGGAGCCATGGATTTAGTTGCGGGAGCCAGGCGGATGATTATTGCTTCCATGCACCTGTCTAAAGACGGAAGTCCAAAAATTGTGAAAAAATTATCGTTCCCAAGCAGCGGTACAAGAAAAGCAGACATGATTGTCACCGAACATGCTGTATTTAAATTTCTCGAAGGAAAAATGTACCTCATAGAAATGCTCTCTGATATTTCGATTGAAGCGTTGCGGGAGATGACAGATGCGGAATTTCATGTGCTCGAAAAAAACAAAATGAAAACAAATTAAGGGGGAAAATAACGTGAAAAAAATAATGGCAGTATTAATGGCTTTTATGTTAGTCGTATTGGCAGCTTGTTCTTCGGATGAGGCGGGAACGAGCGGTAAAGCAAGCGGAGACGGAGGAGCAGAGGGAGCCCCGCGGGATATGGCTTTTGGTTCTGCAACAGTAGGCGGTTTCTGGTACACATTGTCAGGGGCAATGGGAGAGAAAATGAAGAAGGTTTACCCGGATTCCTCCGTTACGGTTGTAGAGGGCGGATCTGTTTCCAACCTTTTGGGCTTAAGCCAGGGGACATTTGCTCTTGGATTCAGTAATGGCCAAACCGTACCTGAGGCATTGAACGGAATCAATGCTTTTAAAGAAAAAGTCGATAACGTCAGCACGGTTGCAACCCTTTATCCAAATGTATTCCATATCGTTGTTCGCGCAGATTCTGATATTAAGTCAGTAAAAGATTTAAAGGGAAAGAAGGTAAGCCCGGGAATTAAAGGATACAGTGGAGAGTTGGCATTCCTGGATATTTTAAAGCTGAATGACATGAGCTATGACGATCTGGGCAGCATTGAATATATCGGAACGGCAGATGGAGCCGATCTTCTGCGTGACGGACATATCGATGCCATTGTAGGAATGGTTTCTGCACCGGTTTCCACTTTCCAGGAGCTGGACACGACCCTCGGAATCCGCCTGATTCCTTTGGATGATGAAACAGTTAAAGGCCTGAATGAGTTAAATGAAGGATATTTGGAATATGACATTGAAGGCGGCACATATTCGAATGTGAAAGAAGATGTAAAAACAGTTGCCGGCTATACGGTTCTGCTGGTGAATGATGATCTAATGGATGAAGAGTCGGTTTATAAGCTGACTAAAATGATGGTAGAAGAAAAAGATACATGGACAACATTATCCCCGATTATGAAAGACTTTAATGCAGAGTATTCAGTGCAAAACAACGTGGGCAAGCTGCACCCGGGTGCAGAGAAATATTACAAGGAAGTCGGGGCACTTAAATAAACCAAAATAATCCTTTAAAAAGAAGGTGAAATGATGTCAAAACACGACGTTACGGAAGCGGAAGCTTCAAAAATGATTGCGGAATATGACGAAGATGGTAATCTGAACAGCAAACTGCGCCTATTAAAGGGCACGGCTGGCAGGATCATTTCTATTATTGCCGTTTTAATGTCTCTTTTTCATCTGTATACAGCATTATTTGGGGTATTTGAATCCATCCTGCAGCGGTCGGCACATCTGGCGTTTGCACTGGCATTAACATTTGCCATTTATAAGCCTTCCAAAAAAGCGGTAAAAAATGAAAGCATCCCCTGGTATGATTGGTTGTTTATGGTTCTGTCCATTGCTTGTTATTCCTATTATGTGATGAATTCCCAGGTCATTTCATCGCGGATGAGCTATATTGAGCCGCTGACAGCACTGGAAATTGCAATAGGAATCATATCCGGCTTGCTGCTGATTGAAGCAACGCGCCGCGTGATTGGAAATACACTGGTGATTATTATCTTCATTTGCATTGTTTATGGAGTTTGGGGTCATCTGATTACGGGCTCACTTTCCCACCGTGAATTTACCATGATGTGGATTATTGATCACCTCTTTTATACGGTGACTGGTATTTTTAGTACTCCTCTTGGGGTATCCGCAACCTTTATCTTCCTTTTTATCCTTTTCGGTAAGTTTTTAGAGGTTTCGGGTGCAGGTCAATTTTTCATCGATTTATCAGTAGCCGGGATGGGCAAATATCGCGGAGGTCCTGCCAAAACGGCGATCGTCGCAAGCTCCATTTTGGGAACCATTTCAGGAAGTGCGGTTGCTAACACAGTAACAACGGGTGCTTTTACGATTCCATTAATGAAAAAAACCGGCTATAAGAGCCACTTTGCAGCTGCGGTGGAAGCAGTTTCCTCTACGGGCGGCCAGATCATGCCGCCAATCATGGGAGCTTCGGCTTTCATCATTGCTTCCTATTTAGGTGTTCCTTATATGGACGTAGCCATCGCTGCCATAATACCCGCAGTTCTTTATTACTGCTGCCTGTATTTCCAGGTGGATATGAGGGCAAGGCGTTTGGGTCTTGTTGGTCTAAAGAAAGAGGACCTTCCAAAGGTTTCGAGTGTATTGAAAACGGGATTCATTTTCTTTATCCCCTTAGTAGTGATTGTGTTCATGCTTGCATCTGGCTCTTCACCAATGAAGGCCGGTCTTTACTCTATCGGGGTGACGATATTGGTTGCCGCGTTAAAAGGGGCAACAAGATTATCTTTTTCTAAGATCTTCAAGGCATTGGATCTAGGAGCCAGAGCTGCCATTGAGACAGCTATTGCCTGTGCGGCATCCGGTTTTATCATCGGAATTATTGGGCTTACCGGGATAGGCCTTAAATTCAGCAGCCTGATCATTGATTTATCAGGCGGAATTTTAATTATTACGCTTGTATTCACAATGATCACGAGTATCATTCTTGGAATGGGACTGCCTACCGTTGCGGCATACATCGTACAGGTTCCGCTTACCATTCCTGCATTAATTGAGCTGGGTGTGTCCCCGCTTGCAGCCCATATGTTTGTTTTCTATTTTGCAGCGTTATCTGCCATAACACCACCGGTAGCTCTGGCTGCATTTGCAGCGGCAGGGCTTGCTGGTTCCGATCCGATGAAAACAGGCCTAACCGCAGTAAAGCTTGGCCTCGCAGCATTTATTGTCCCTTATATGTTTGTATATGGGGAAACGTTGCTTCTTGTTGGAGACGCTCCGGATATTATTCTATCTGTTGCAACCTCCATCATTGGAATTATCGGGATTGCCTGGGCTGCAGAAGGATGGCTGTTCAGACATTCTTATTGGTATGAAAGAGCCGTTCTTTTTATCGGGGCTCTCCTGATGGTCAACCCGGGGTTTTTGTCAGACATCATTGGCTTTGCGATCCTGGCGGCAATGTTTTTATATCAGAAGTTCGTACCTAGAAATACAGTGGTTAATACATTATCAAACTAAGGGGGAACAGAATGAACACTATCACAGTAGTAGGTTCAGGTGTTATGGGAAAAGGGATTGCTTATACCTGTGCCGTTTCGGGATTTGAAGTTTACTTGAATGACATTAATCAGGAAATAGTAGATAAAGCCAAAAACGATATTTATAGCTTATTGGAAGGCAGTCTTCAAAAAGGATTTATTTCTGAAGAACAATATGGGAAAGCAAAAGACCGGCTTCATTTTGAAACAGATTTAGAGACTGCTGCGAAAAATGCGGACCTTGTCATTGAAGCAGTTCTGGAAAAGATAGAATTGAAGATTGATATTTTTAAAAAGCTGGACAGCATCTGTTCCCCGGAAACCATTCTGGCCACAAATACTTCAACAATGAGCCCAACGGAAATTGGGGCACAAACATCACGGCCCGATAAAGTGGTGGCCATGCACTTCTTTAATCCGGTCCACAAAATGAAGCTGATTGAAATTATCCGTGGACTGGAAACATCTGATGGCACGGTCCGCATGGTGAAAGAAGTCGGTGAAAAGCTTAAGAAGGAAACCGTTGAAGTGAACGAATTTCCGGGATTCGTCACTTCCCGGATGAATTGCCTGATCGGCAATGAGGCGATGAATATGCTGATGGAAGGAGTAGCCTCTGCTGAAGACATCGATAAAGCCTTGAAGCTGGGGCTTAACCACCCGATGGGCCCGCTCGCACTGGCAGATTTAGTAGGCTTGGATACCCGGCTGCGCAATATGGAGTATCTATACCAGACGCTTGGGGAGAAGTACCGTCCTTGTCCGCTGCTTATCAAATATGTAAAAGCCGGACGGCTGGGGAAAAAGAGTGGAAGAGGATTCTATCAATATTCTTAAGGGGTGAGAACATGCATCAATACGAAAAGCTGCTTGTTCAAATCGAACAGGGGATTATGTGGCTGACCATTAACCGTCCTGAACAGCGTAATGCTTTAAATCAGGAGACACTCCAGGAGCTTGAAGATGCCTTTAGCTGGGCGGAAGCAAATGATGAGGTGATATGCATCATCATCCAGGGAGCAGGGGGAAAATCCTTTGCAGCAGGAGCGGATATAAAGCAGCTTCATGATAGAAAAATGCTTGAGGCATTGATTCCGGGCATGCAGGGGCTCTACAAAAAAATCGAACAATCGGGCAAAGTAACGATTGCGGCTGTAAAGGGATATGCACTGGGTGGAGGGTGCGAGCTGGCCCTTGCCTGTGACATTCGAATAGCAGCGAAAAAAGCAAAATTCGGCTTGCCGGAGCTTAACCTGGGCATCATTCCTGGAGCAGGCGGAACACAGCGCCTATCCAGGGTGGTTGGCAAGGGAAGGGCACTTGATATGATCTTGACAGGCAAAATTATAGATGGAGAAGAAGCTGAAAGAATCGGTCTGGTTACATACCTTGCAGCCGATGATGAATTGGAGGAGAAAGCAGAGGAGGTTGCCTCTCAAATTCTTAAAAAAGGCCCGGTTGCAATTAAGCTGGCAAAGCTTGCTGTCCACAAAGGTTTTGATATTGACCTGGAGACAGCCATGCTGATTGAGAAGCTTTCACAGGCTGTAGCTTTTGGGACAGAGGATAAAAGAGAAGGTACGGCAGCATTCCTGGAAAAAAGAACGGCAGAATTTACTAACCAATAAGGGAGAGATAGAAATGGACTTTAATTTTTCAGAAGATATAAATTTTTTAAGAGAAAATGTGCGTAAATTTGTAAAAGAAGAAGCAGAACCATTGGCGATGGAAATTGAAGAAAAAGATATGATACCAGAAAAGCTGGTGGAGATGTCTAAGGAAATGGGCTTATTCGGATTAAGCATTCCGGAAGAATATGGCGGGCTCGGCCTTGACATGGTCGGAAAGTGCGCCATTTACGAAGAGCTTGGCAAAACACATAATGGCTATACCACTTTAATAGGGGCACATACGGGAATCGGCTCTGTCGGAATAGTGGAGCTTGGAACAGAAGAGCAAAAGCAAAAATACCTGCCGAAAATGGCAACCGGGGAATGGATCGGCGCTTTTGCTTTAACCGAGCCGAGCGCTGGCTCGAACGCTGCGGCACTGAAAACGACTGCAGTCAGAAAAGGTGATAAATATATTTTAAATGGATCCAAGCATTATATTACGAATGCGGTTGACGGGCACGTCTTTACCGTAATGGCAGTAACGGACCGGGCAAAAGGGGCGAAAGGAATTACCTCCTTTATAGTTGAAAAAGACTTCCCCGGCTTTGTACTTGGGAGTGTCGAACAAAAAATGGGATTAAGAGGCTCCCATTCGGCAGAGCTTTTCTTTGAAAATATGGAGGTTCCCGCCGAGAACGTTCTTGGTACAGAAGGACAGGGATATATCAATGCACTGAAAATCCTGGCCAATGGGCGTGCTGGCCTGGCTGCCAGAAACCTTGGCTCCTGTGAAAAGCTTCTTGAGCACTGCCTGCAATATACTCAGGAACGGGAGCAATTTGGCAAGCCGATCATCGAAGTGCAGGCTGTTCAGCATATGCTGGCTGACATCAGCATGCAAATCGAAGTGCTTAGATCCATGACGTACCGGGTTGCCTGGATGACCGATCAAAAAATGAGAGTTGTCAAAGAGGCTGCTATCGCAAAGCTATTTGCGTCAGAAGTATATAACAAAGTGGCAGACTTAGCGGTGCAAATCCACGGCGGAATCGGCTATATGAGAGACTATCCGATTGAACGCTACTTCAGAGATGCAAGAATTACAAAAATCTACGAAGGAACCTCTGAGATACAGCGCAATATCATTGCGAATGAGCTTAAGCGGGAATCCTCATATGTGGGGGTGTAAGGCATGAATCAAGCATATATTGTCGAATCAGTCCGGACAGCTATTGGCAGAATGGGCGGAACAATAAAAGACGTTCCAGTTGATCATCTGGCAGAGAAAGTTATTCGGGAGGTACTGAATCGCTCTCATTCCGGCGTCCAAGTAGATGAAGTGATTCTTGGCCAGGCCAAGCAAAGTGCAGATACTTCGAATCTTGCACGGCTCGCTGCTTTAAGAGCTGAGTTGCCTATTGAGGTTACAGGCTATACAGTTCACCGCCAATGCGGATCCGGTCTTCAGGCCATCAATAATGCCGATATGCAAATCAGGCTTGGATACTCTGATGTAATTGTGGCCGGTGGAGCTGAAAGCATGAGCACAGCCCCATACTATATCCGGAACGCGCGCTACGGTTTTCAGGCTGGAAATTCGCAAATTCTGGACCCGAATACCGAAAGCCAGCCTTGTTCCCAGCCAATTGAAAAATATGGGAATCTGACAATGGGATTAACCGCTGAAAACCTGGCTGAGAAGTATGGTATTTCAAGGGAAGAGCAGGATGAATTTGCGCTTCGCAGCCAGGAGCTTGCGCATGCAGCCATTGAATCTGGCCGTTTTGAAAAGGAAATCATCCCGGTTGAATATAAGCAAAAAAGAGAAACACAGCTTTTTAGTGTGGATGAGCATCCGCGCAGTACAGATATCGGGAAGCTCTCGAAGCTTAAGGCCGTCTTTAAGGAAAATGGAACCGTGACAGCAGGCAATGCCAGCGGCCGCAATGACGGTGCTTCCGTCCTTTTGATGATGAATGAAGCGAAGGTAAATGAATATGGCTTAAAGCCAAAAGCGAAAATCATTGCCCGGGCTGTGAGTGGAGTATCTCCGGAAATTATGGGGATTGGTCCTGTAACCTCTACATTTAAAGCGTTAAAGCAATGTGGTTTATCGATGGGTGACATTGGACTGATAGAGTTGAATGAAGCATTTGCAGCTCAGGCACTTTCAGTCATCCGTGAATCCGGAATGGATATTAATAAGGTGAATGTAAACGGCGGAGCCATTGCTTTAGGACATCCTATTGGAGCAACAGGAGCCATTCTGATGACAAAGCTACTTCACGAAATGGAGCGGAGAGGCGAAAAATATGGTCTGGTCACTCTTTGTATTGGCGGCGGCCAGGGAATTACCACCATAATTGAAAACCTTCAAGTTTCATAATATCCATGAAGGAGTGTTGAGATGACCAGACCTCATATTGTTCAGATTCTCCCCATGTATCATGAAGATGGGGAGGCTGTACTGAACAGACATGCTGAAGTGAAGAAATTCATCGAATTTAACGAATCAGAGATTTGCACCTACCTTCAGAATAATAAAGTTGATGCAATCATCCTCCGGGCCCCGGCAAGGATTACTCCTGCCATTTTGGACAGCTGCCATCAAGTAAAGGCTATTTCTGGAGCTGGAGTAGGTCTTGATAATATAGATGTAGAATATGCAACAAAGAAGGGAATCCCCATTTTACATGCTCCGAAGCTCAATAGTACGGCAACAGCAGAACACGCAGTGAGCCTGCTCTTAGCGGTAATGAAGAAAACGGCCTATTTTGACAGGGAAACCAGGAGTGGGAACTTTCAGTCAAGGGATGGTGAATTTACTTTTGAATTGGAAGGAAAGCAGCTGGGGCTTGTTGGTTTTGGGAGTATTGCGCAAAAAGTTGCCAGGATTTTAGTCCATGGCTTTGGAATGAAAGCTATCGCGTATGTCAGGACAATCAATTCAGAAAAACAGCAAGCGGCTGACAGTATAGGAGTGGAATTAACGACTTCTTTAGAAAATCTTTTTTCAATAAGTGATGTTGTAAGCTTACATATCCCATTAACCATAGAAACAGATAAACTGGTAGATTATCATTTGCTTTCGCTTATGAAAGAAACAGCGGTCCTGATAAACACTGCCCGGGGCGGCGTGATCAACGAGGAAGATTTGGCAGAGGCATTGAAACAGAATCGAATTCTTGGTGCAGGGATCGATGTTTTTGCCGATGAGCCTCCGCCTCCTGATCATCCCTTTTTTCAACTTAAGCAAGTAACTATGAGTCCGCACATTGGCGGAATCAGTCTTGAGGCGGCAAGGAAAACCTCCATGCTGATTGCAGAGAACCTAATACTTGCCATTCAAGGTCAAAAGCTTTCTGTCATAGCTAATCAAGCTGAGCTGAACGAAGCAGGGAAGGGGTAATTTTCATGACAGCAGAACATCTGCAGAAAGTGAAAACAGATTTTGAAAGCAGCCCATTCTGGAACTTTATCGGATTGGAATTAAGAGAATTAAGAGAAGGCTATGTTTTGCTGGCGCTGCCCATACAGAAGGATTTCATAAATGTAAGAAATTCTGTGCATGGGGGCATCTATGCATCGGTAATGGATACAGCAATGGGCATGGCAGGCAGGTCGCTGGGATATGATGAGGTTGCGACAATCCATCTAAACATTCAATACCTTAAATCTGTGATGGAAGGAACGGTAAACTCCGAAGCAGAGATTATTCATCAGAACCGCAGCACGGTATTAATCGAAAGCAGGCTGATGAATGAAGACGGTGAACTGATTGGACATTGCACCGGAACCTTTAAGCTGTCTAAAGGTGAAAAGGGATGATGCAAACAGCTGTCACAGAGATGTTTGGTATCCGCTATCCCATTATCCAAGGGGGGCTTCAAGGGCTTGGAACATCACCGCTTGTGTCCGCCGTATCGAATGCAGGCGGACTCGGTCTTATAACAGCCGGAAGCTTTTCCTCCAAGGAAGAAATGCTGGAGGATATTGAGTCGGCAAGAAAGCTCACATCCAAACCCTTTGGCGTAAATATCGCTCTTGGAATCCGCAAGCCGATGGATGAATATGTGGAAGGGGCGATCGAAGCCCGTGTACCCATAGTGTTCACCTCCGGAAATAACCCCGAGAAATATATGGAGAGCCTTAAAGCTAACGGAATAAAAGTCGTTCATGTCGTGCCCTCTGTAAGATTTGCCAGAAAAGCAGAATCAATTGGCTGCGATGCAGTGGTCGTGGTTGGATACGAATGCGGGGGCCATCCGGGCAAAGAGGATGTAACCAGTCTTACCTTGATACAAAAGGCTGTTAAGGAGCTTTCGATACCTGTCATTGCAGCAGGAGGGTTTTCAACAGGAAAATCAGCTCTTGCTGCTTTTGCTTTAGGGGCACAAGCAGTGCAGATGGGTACAAGGTTCTTGGCTTCCAGGGAAACGGCACTCCATGAGTCGATCAAAGATAAATTGATGCAGCTTCAGGAAACAGATACCGTGCTTGTGAAAAAATCAATCGGGAAAGCCATGAGAGTAATGAAAACAGAACGTGCGATGGAATTGCTGAAAAAGGAAGAAGACGGAGCAGCTTTAGAGGAGATTTTTCCATATATAAGCGGTGAATCCTATATGGAACTAATTAAAAATGGCAACGAACATTCCGGTGTCATCTCATTAGGGCAGACCATTGGATTAATAGATGAAATTAAAAAGACAGAAGACATTATCAAGGATATAGTGCAGGAATACGAACAGCAGCTTGAATATTTGTACAGGAATTTTAATAGATAGGAGCGAAGCTATTGTTTAGTCAAGAAGACCAGGTAGCTGTTGTCACTGGCGCAAGCAGGGGGATAGGCAGGGAAATAGCCGGAAGACTCGCCTCGGAAGGTGCATACGTTTATTTAGTGGACATAAATGAGGAAGTATTAAATGTGACCAGGCATGAACTGCGGGAAAAAGGCTTTGCTGCAGAAATGATCAAGGCGGATATCACCAATAAAGAGGAAGTGGAAAGGCTTTTTTCTTATATAGAGGAAAGGCATGGCAGGGTAGATATTCTAGTTAATAACGCCGGAATCATCCGGGATAACCTGATATTTAAAATGAATGAAGATGATTGGGACAGTGTCATGAATGTTCACTTGAAGGGTACTTTCCTCTGCAGTAAATACGCCCAGAGATTAATGGTTCAGAACAAATATGGAAGAATCATCAATCTTTCTTCCGTATCAGCCCTCGGAAGCAGGGGGCAGGCCAATTATGCAGCGGCAAAGGCTGGTATCCAGGGATTTACGAAGACCCTGGCTATTGAACTGGGAAAATACAATATAACAGTGAATGCCATTGCGCCCGGGTTTATTATGACAGATATGACAAAAGCAGTCGCAGAGCGGCTTGGCATTTCCTTTCAGGAATTAATTGAATCCAAAGTAAAGCAAATTCCGGTTAATAGAGCAGGCACTCCGGAGGATATCGCACAGGCAGCAAGCTTTTTTGCAAGTCCGGCATCCTCTTTTATAAGCGGTCAGGTCTTATATGTTGCCGGTGGCCCAAAAGCATAGGAGGTTATGAGATGAAGCATTGGAAAATTGCCCTGATCCCTGGGGATGGAATAGGTCCGGAGGTTGTGGCAGAAGGAGTAAAAGTGTTAAAAAAAATTGAGGAACTGGATCCCGGTCTATCCTTCTCGTTTACGGAGTTCCCATGGGGCTGCGAGTATTATTTGGATAACGGAAAGATGATGGCTGATGACGGGATTGAAAAATTAAAAGAATTTGATGCCATCTATTTAGGAGCAGTAGGCTATCCTGGTGTGCCTGACCATATTTCACTGTGGGACCTGCTTTTGAAGATCCGGAAGGAGTTTGATCAGTATGTAAACATTCGTCCTATTAAACTTCTGCACCCGGAGCTGACACCGCTTAAAAACAAAGGGGAAAAAGAGATCGACTTTTTGGTGATACGGGAGAATAGTGAAGGGGAGTACGCCGGGGCAGGAGATTGGCTATTTAAAGGAAAGCCTGAGGAAGTCGTCCTGCAGACCGGTGTGTTTTCAAGGAAAGGAACAGAACGCATTATTCGCTACGCATATGAAGAAGCCCGCAAACAGAAAAAGACCTTAACAAGCATCAGTAAAGCAAATGCACTGAATTATTCCATGGTGTTCTGGGATGAGGTGTTCATTGAAGTAGGGAAAGAATATCCGGATGTCAAAACTTACTCCTATTTGGTGGATGCAGCAAGCCTCTACTTTGTACAGCAGCCGGAAAGATTTGAGGTTGTCGTTACCTCTAATTTATTCGGGGATATTCTAACCGATCTTGGGGCTGCGATTACAGGTGGACTCGGACTGGCTGCGGGAGCGAATATCAATCCTGAAAGGGAGTTTCCATCCATGTTTGAGCCTATTCACGGATCCGCACCGGACATTGCCGGGAAAGGTCTTGCCAACCCTCTTGCTGCCATTTGGTCCGTAAGCCAGATGATGGATCATTTTGGTGAACCGGCTTGGGGAAACGCCATCCTGAAAACGATGAAAGAACTGCTTCAGCATAAGAGTGCACTAACTCCGGATCTTGGCGGAAAAGCTTCAACGGATCAGCTTGGCAATGAATTTTTGAATCTTTTAAGCAGTCATGCTCCGGTTACGGTTAAAAGTCCTTCCAGTGGAGTTAACTAATAGAGAGAAGGGTTCCTATGATACGGTTTTCTCTCGTATTAAGCATGTGTTTTCTTTATATACTTGAGGCATTTGTACCCCATATGTACATTAGCTTCATTTTCAATATGGCCGCTGCAGCGGTATTTTTCACCATAATGCCTTTGTTGGATAGGAAGGGCAGGATATTTACACTGGGCCTATTCTCTGCGGGGATCAGCATTCATTATGCAGTCGGAGACAGGGGCATGCTCCTGATCGAGGGCATAACTCAGAACATGGCTCTGCTGGCTATTCTCATTCTGGCACCGCTTCTGTCTATTCCCTTAAGAAGGGAAGGAATTATTGACACAGTGATTGCGTATTTAAATGAGCTGAAGAACAGCCCCTCCCATACTTTTTATGGCATAAGTTCATTTATGCTGACTCTGGCTCCCATCTTGAACATGGGAGCCTTAAGGATTGTACACGGCTTTGTGGAAAATATCAAAATTCCATCCAGGTTATTATCAAGGTCTTACTATGTAGGATTTACACCGGCTATTATATGGTCGCCATTCTTTGCTTCAGTAGGCATTGTGTTATTTTACTTAGACATCACGTATCTTTCTTATGTAGCGTTTGGTGTAGTTTTTGCCGTTTTGCAGATGGCTGTGGGGATGATACTGTTCCGTCCGGCTGGGGTTGTGGAGACAGCGGCGGCACTGGAGAGAGAAGAGGGAGACTCAATGCCTGTAAAAAGGGATTTGTATACTCTTGCGGGCTTTGTTTTTGGGCTGGTGCTCCTGTTGATCGTTATGGAGCAGGTTACTCAAAAGTCGATGCTTTTACTGGTAAGTATCGTCTGTTGTATTGTGCCGGCATGCTGGATGATCCTGCGGAATCAAAAGAAGGCTGTAAAGGAAGAGATTTCTCTATATAAGAGTAAAATACTCGCACAGAAGATGGAGATTTGCCTCTTTTTAAGCGCGGGCCTATTTGGCAACGCAGTCTCACATACACCAGTAAAACAGCTGCTGGAGCGGTCCATGCATTGGTCAGCACAGCAGTCTATCGGAATTTTATTCTCCTTCATCATTCTTTTTGTAACGTGTATGGCCTTTCTTGGAGTCCATCAAATCATAGTCATCCCGCTGATCCTAACCTCGCTGAACTTTGCGGAAATGCCTGACATTACGGTAGTCAGTGTGGCATTTATGTGCATTTTCACCTGGATGCTCTCTTCTTCCATTTCACCACTAAATGCCATGAATATCATCATCAGCCAATGTGTTCAAAAAAACGGGCTGACCGTTGCATTCAGATGGAATGGGGCATACTTTCTTTCTGTAACGGCGCTGGCCTTTATTTATGTTTATGTATTGAATTGGCTCTAGCAGTGATGTGGAGTGTGGAGCCGGCTAAGCCACAAAAATTTAGGCACCTTTCGTATTCAAATACAAAGGTGCCGTTTTAACTGCTATTAATTTGTAAGATACAGATTCCCATAAATTTTATAACTTCTTCTTTGTTCTAGACTGAAAAAAGCTGACAGCTTCCAAAATAAATAATTTCTCCTGCTCACTCAGCATTGTCCAGTTTCCAGCTTTTATTTTCATTAGTAAGCCCTCCTCGATTTTTAATTCTCTCGTGACAAGGACATAGTTGTAAAATTCTTACTTAACTATACCGCCTTTCTGGTCACTTGAAACAACAAAAGTTTTTGCAAATTCCGACACTTACTTTTGTAGAATAAGGACTAACTATCAGGAAAGATGTGCACTTGAAGGTATTTTGCTATAAATTGATCCGTTATTGGACCCGTTTCTCCACAATTCTACCTATTTCCCAATATTTTGATTTTAAGTTAAAATAAAAGAATAATAGATATTTTATTGGGGGATACTTTATGGGCTATCGGGTACCGCTGCTTAGAGGGTTAAAGGAACCTTATATGATCTCACATCAGCTGAGAAAAGAGGAGAGACTATCAGGGTTATGGAAGCAGATTCTGCTGATCATGCTGATGAGTGCACTGGTATTTGGACTTAGTGCTTATTTTGGCATTGGAAGTGAGCAGGCATCAAAAAGCCTGACGGATATGTCCAGAAGTGAGTATGAACTATACAAGCTGTTCTTTGGCGGCGGACAAGTCGTTTATAGTATCATCTATGCGGCCATAATCATTTTTCTGCCATCTCTGTTATTTTGGACATTGGTAGACGTTGAATATCAAAAATTGATCAGCATTCAGCTGATGGTTATGCTAATTCTTCTAATAGAAAAAGCAATAAACATTCCACTCTTTCTTTTTCTCGGACTAAACAATGAATCATCCATATTTTCACTTGGCATTATGGCTCAGGCTGCCTCACTTCCAGATTTGTTGGTCTATACGTTTTCTGCCATTACACTTTTCAAAATTTGGACAGTTGTCCTGCAATATAAGTATTTACGAGCCGTTTCCGAAAGAAGCCCTCGTTTTCTTATATTCATGCTGATCGGAACGCATCTGTTTTTCGTGATTGTTTCAGCTTTACTCTCATCCATTCAATTGGAAAAGTTAATTTAAGTGAGGGATCTTCTATGACGTGGAAAGTGAGATTGCTGATTGTTGGTGTGGCCCTATTCCTGGCTTGCAATATTGCTCTGATTTTTTGGAAAAGCGATAAGATCAGCAGAACCTATTATATTGATGAATGGTCTGCTGTGAAAAAGCAGGATCTTCTTGAAACTATGCCGGCCAAAGGTGTTATGGCTCCAAAGGAAGAGCAGCACTTATACTATGAAAATACTACAGGCACGTTTAAGTCCTTTCTAGTAGAAAAGGGGGACGAGGTCCAGCCGGGGACAGGCTTATTCGAATACTCACCGGATGACATAGCCGTGACGAAGGAAAATTTTCAGATAGAAAAAGAAAAACTGGAACGTGAACAAATTAGCATAGAAAGTCATATCAGAGATTTGGAAAGCACGAAGAGAACGCTTGATCTAACGCCTGCAGAAGAAGATGAACCCAATCTAAACGCATATATGATTCAAACGATTGAACGCGATATCGCAGAAAAGGAGCTGCAGATCAGCAGACTTGAAAGTGAAATCCAAAAGTATGATGATATGATTTATGCTGCCGATGAAAGCCTGTCCAATTTAACAGTTGAAAGTGAAATAGCGGGAACAGTCAAAAGCATTAAGAATGACCTCACAAATCCGGTTGTAACCATAATCTCAAACGAGCAAAAGGTCGAAGGGGTTTTTACCGAGCAGGAAATTCATAAAGCTACAGAGGGAATGAAAGTATATATCATCCCAAAAGGCAGCAACAAAAAAATAGACGGAACCCTTGAAAAAATCTTGAACTATCCAACATCAGAACCACATGCGGAAACTGAAAGCCGCTATGAGTTTACGATTGCTATGAACGAAGCACCGGAATTCGAAAGCTTTCATGGAGAGCACGTCGATTTGCGGATTGTAACGAATGAAGTGGAGAATACCCTGACGGTCCCGGTCCAAGCGGTAAAGATGGTGAAAAAAGGGGCGTATACATATGCAATTCAGCAAAACGGAAAGCTGGAAAGAAGGACAATAGAAACAGGGCTGAAAATTGGAAAGACCCAGGAAGTGAAAGAAGGGGTGGTGAAAGGGGAACTGGTTCTTCTCGACCGGCCGCCATTTCTCAAAAGCGGATTTCCATTCATCACACCATTTGAAGTGTCAAAGCTAAAAAAGAAAAACTTTACAGAGTTAAGAAAGAAAGACATGCTGAAATACGCATCAAGAGGTTTTCTTTCCAGATAGAAACCCAGCAGCACATAGAGCTGCTGGGTCTGTTTATGTCTAATAAAAAGAATCTTCCTCGCCGGACCGAAACCTGAAAAGGATGCCAAAAAGCAGGAGTACAGTGGTAACCACCCACACAAACATAAAGGCAGAGCCAAGTGTAAAGTAGTTGCTCGCATAATTCATGCTTTGTTCGGTATTGACAATATAAACAAGGGGTAAGGCAGTCAAAAGGAAAAATAGGATAATCCCAGCCAGCTTGCCCGGCGTCTGATGATGGAATTTGGAATAAATTAAAAGAAGACTCATCAATAATAAAGATAAGGACAAAAATGTAATAATGCCTACGATCTCCATTTGAGCTCCTCCTTTAGACCCCGCTACTTATATAGTATTCTTCGAGATATATGTATATTCCTTCCAAAATATGAAAAAAAGACACCTGTAAATAGGTGTCCTAGTAAAATCTCTTAAATCCATCAAAATGTTGCTTCCAATACGAATTATCCAGACTGGAGATTTCAACGCCTGATGAGCCGGCATGAATAAATTTATTATTTCCAACATAGAAGCCTAAGTGTGAAATGCCTTGCTTATATGTATTCTCAAAAAATACTAAATCGCCAGGCTGTGGCGTATTCACGTAAAAAGAACGGCTGTAGTATCCTTCAGAAGAGTAGCGTGCCATATTAGAGCCTGTCTGCTTTAAGACATAATAAATGAACCCGCTGCAGTCAAAACCTGAAGGAGTTTGGCCGCCCCATAGGTAAGGAACACCAACATGCTTTTGGGCTTCAGCCAAAACCGATGCTGCAGCTCCGCTTGTCTGCTCATTATTTCCTGGCTTACTGCTGGAAACAGATTCATTTGAATCCTTGCTTGCACTTAAGTTAAGCTTTTGTCCAATCAAGATTAAATCAGAGCTTAATTTATTCCATGTTTTAATCTGTTGAACAGTAGTCTTATATCTAGCAGCAATGGCGCTTAGCGTATCCCCGCTTTTAACTGTATATACCTCTGGACTGCTGTCATTGGAAGGTGCTGGAGTGGAACCTGTCTGGCCTTGAGTATCTCCCGAAGTGTTTCCAGCAGAATTTGAAACCTTAAAGACTTGTCCAGGATAGATCAAATGTGTGCTAAGGCCATTCCAGCTCATTAAATCTTTTAAACTTATATTATGATTCAAGGCAATTTTAGATAGAGTATCCCCGCTTTTAACGGTATAGGTTTTTGCTGTATTAGCAGGTGCTGTGGTGCTGCCTGAAGGCTGATTGGCTGCAGGCTTCTCTGCTGCTGCCCCTGGTATTTCAAGTTTTTGATTGATTGATAGAAAATCGGAATTTAAGTTATTGATTTTTTTAATATCTGTAACAGTCGTTTTGTATTTAATAGCCAGATGAAACAGGGTATCCCCTTTTTTTACTGTGTATGTATCGGCGGAAGCCTGAGAGGCAAAGGCAGAAGAAAGCATTGCTGCAGCAGCAATTGTAACCATCTGTTTTTTCACTTTTCCGAATCACTCCTTGGACGTATTTTCGTACTATTTTATCATATATATCGTCCAAAAAGATCATATTTTTACATGAATATACAAAAAACTAACTATTATTTTACAATAATAAGGGACTGTCGACTTATGTCGTGATGACTATTAGAGAATTTTGTCAAAGAATGTAATTTTCTCGCGAATAAAGTCATTATATCGTTCATCCCGCTGCAACCGAAAAATATCAAGAGCTTCCTCCATATACTTTTTAGCTAAAATAAACTGTTCTTTGAGCTCATAATTATAGCCAACATGATAATGGAGATGGCCCAATAGAAATAACTGATCCTTTTCTAAACAGCTTTCAATTGCCTCATGACAGAGCTTTGTAGAGTGGTCATAGTTCTTAATATCTGTATAGGCTTTGGCCGTGTTATAAAGGAGCCTGATGCGGACTGTTTCATCATTTAAATAAATGATCCCTCCTAAATGATTTAAGGCATGAAGGAATACATCAATAGCCTCCTTGTATCTCCCAACTTCATATAGTAGAATTCCTTTACTGTTCAAAATCTCAATTTCCTTTTCACTCCACACTTTCTCGAGTGTCAAATCGATGGCTCTATCCATATATAGAAGAGCTTCTTCAAGCAGTTGATCGACATGATATTTGTAAATCCCTTTATGCCAGAGAAGGATCTGGTAATTTCTCTTATTGGATGTAAAAAGCGGATTCCGTTCTTCCGTTTCCACAATCTCTTTTATGAGGGGGTAATCAAGTCTGCGCCTCGCTATCCTAAGCTGGTTATTAACTTCCTGTATATAATCAAGCCTCGGTGTTGTTCCATGCTCGAAAAAATAATTAATATCAACCCCTAGCTTTTGAGAGATGAAATATAAAGTAGACGCCAAAGGGAGGACATCCCCTTTTTCAATTTTGCTTATTTGCGCCTGAGTACATATATCCTTAGCAAGATCCTTTTGAGAAAGGCCTGCTGATTTTCTCAGCTCTCGTATTTTTTTACCTATAGCAGAAAAGTCCAATTGAAATCCTCCTGAAAAAATATTCTTATAGTTATATTTACTATTAAAAATCTTTATAAACAAGAGGATTCACTTTGAAACCAATGGAAAACGATAAATAATCAAGAAAGCATAGATTCCGTAATAATGCTTTAATAAAAATAGGAAGTGCATCAGGCAATAACCCTATTTGCACGAATGGAACATCCTTTTAAATCTCCAATTTTAGCCGCTTTCCATAGCAGGAGGCGGTTCTTTTTTATTGGAAAAATATTGTCAAATAACCAAAAAGGAAATAGAATAATGTCATAGGAATGAATAGGAAAATAGGAGGAGTTACAAAGTTGCTGGATAATGAAGATCATAAGACAATAAATGCACTTTTTTTGGAGATGCTTACAAAGGTATATGAAATTGGTGTTGGCGAAAAAGAAATGAGCGTTAATAAGCTTCTATCAGAGATTGAAAATGACTTAAGAAAATTAGTGGGTAATTAAACGCAGAAACCATTAAATAGACTAATAATGTTAGATTAACCCTCTTTTTAGCAGGGTTTTTATTTTGCGTAAATTACTGCTGAATGAATGGCAGTAAAGAATCTGATTTTAGGAAAAAGTGATTACAAATTTTTTATAAATAAAAGGATATTTGCTGGAACTATCGAATATATATATTGGAACATCCAATGCATCGCCTGAAACTGATTCTGTTCCTGTACACGCCTGAATCTTTATTAAAACTTTATTATACTTTTTGTGGTAAAGTAATACTATTAATCATACTAAGTGAGGGAAAGCTGATGAATTTAAGTGAGTATTTAATTGGCGACAGCTTACAATCTTTTCGTCAGTATAAAGGGTTAAGTGTTAAGGAGTTGGCAGAGGGCATATGTTCTGAGGATGATCTTATTTCTTTTGAAAGAGAGAAAGCGTATCCAAGTCTGGAAACACTGAACCAATTAGCAAATAAAATGAATATTGATCTTACGTACTTCTTTAATATTGCCTCGAAATCCACCATAAATTATTCTACAGCTGTTATGCAGATTATTAATAAGCACAAGCGGAATTGGAATTATCAGGCCATATACGAGATTGTGCAAAAGGAACTGGATAATCCCATTTTTCAGCCTGTCATGCTGAAGCAATTCTTAATTTGGCATCAGGGAATCTGTGTTTTTTATCTTGAGAAGGATTTTGATAAAGCAATCCAGATATTGCATGCTGCCTTAGATCTTACCAACGAAAAAAGAGTAAACTTATCGGAAAGAGAAGTCGAAATATTAGCAAGTATCGCTATTTTATATAAAGATAAAAACCATTACCATGAAGCCATCTCGATGTTCAAAAAGGCACTTAATGATTTGGAAAAGCTGCCGCATATCCTTGAAAGCAGGGGGAAAGTCAGGATCCTATTTGGGTTATCCCAGGCCTTGACAGAGATTGGGGAGTTCCAGGAATCCCTCATTTATTGCCAAAAGGGAATTGATATTTGCATCCATGAAGAAATCCAATATCTGTTTGCCAATTTACATTATCAAACTGGGGAGAATTATATAAAACTAGGCGATAAAGAAAACGGAGTAGAGTTTCTTCAAAAAGCTATTTATATACTGAAACTGCAAAATAATAAAAAATTTATCCAAATTGTAGAATCCGAAATGGAAAAATTACTCAATAAATGTTAGTATAAAAATAATTCAATAAATTTTGAATAAGAGAGGAGTCAATGTCATGAAAAAATTAGTTTTAGCTGGAGCATTGGCATTAGGGGTAATTGGAGCTGGAGCATCTTTTGCTGGGAACCAGGAGGCAGGCATTCCATCAGAGCATAGTGTTGTCACACCTGTAGAGTTGGCAGGCATTCCATCAGAACATAGTGTTGGCAAAACGATTGAGTTAGCCGGTATTCCTTCAGAACATAGTCCTGCATTTTCTACAACGGGTATTCCGTCAGAGCATTAAAATTGATTTACAAGCGGGGGATATCCCCGCTTTTTTTTGTTTTGCGTTATGCTTAAAAATAACCCAGCTAAAATATTGGTATAAGTTAAACTTTTTTCCACAAAAAAGGAAAAATGTATTATTAGAATCTTGTTGAATTTTTATTATGTAAGATAGCAAAAATCCTATTCAAAGAATAGGATTTTATTGCCAATATGTATGGATTAATCCTTTGTCTGTAAATCTATTAATATAGAAATCAATTAATGCGGATCAGGCAACAATTTGTTTCTGCACCAATAATGTTTTATCGTTGTCACTAACAGGCTCGTATCCTTTTTCAATATAACTGATTACAGTTTTTTTATTGGCAGTCCAGCACTGTGCTAATCCCCAAATTCCAAGAGTAATAGGATTTAAAAAGAACCATTTTGCTACTTCTCCCCACTGCCCCCTAAACATTGCGACCCAGCCGCCGAAGAAGAAAGTAGTCCACGAGAATCCGACCTTTAATTCTTTCACCACTCCACCTTGATTTTTCAACTTTACTTTAGCCATAATTTCACCTCCAAACTTTTAATTAAAAATAGCATCTTATCATCGGGAAAAATAAGTAATAATTACTATGATATTATACCTAATAGCGCGAGAGTAAACTAGGGTATTTTTGATTTTTTTCTAAATTTTACTTATTTTACCTTAATATTTTCTTTTTTGGCTTGATAATAAGGAACAGTTTCATTCAAGGGCAGAATTTTTCTGTCCTTTTCTATTTAAGGCTAAGACAAAAGTTGCATTTAAAATGAAAGAAGGATTTATGAAAGAAAAGAAGAACATCTCCCTATAGAGCAAAAGTTCCAGACAAAGGGGAATCTTCATGAATCTAAAAACAATAAGAAAATCCTGTAAAGCAAAGCTGCTCTCTCTTCCTTACCGCATTAAGCTCATTCTGGTTTTCTCCTTCTTAATCTTACTGACCGCCTCAATTCTTGGCAGTATCATCTACTATCAATTTGGCGGAGCAAGCCAAAGGAACGCAGAAGAATATTCTATACAGCTTGCTGATCAAATCAATCGGAATCTGGACCGGTATATTAAAGAAATGCAGATCATTTCTTTATCCCCTTTATATGATCAAGAAGTAATAAATATATTAAAGAATCACCAGGCTTCAGAGGTAGCGGCCCCCTTTCCGCCAGCAAATGAGAGAATAAAAATCTGGCGATATATTTCGAGTTTTGTTCATATGAGAAACGAAATTCGTGGTATACACATCCTGGCCAATGATGGGAATATATTCAGTAATCTCGATTCCAATACCATTATGCTTCAAGTATTTGAACAAAATAACGAGTGGCTTCAAAGAATAGTAGAAGCAGATGGTGAACATGTGATTCTTCCGCTGCATTATCCGAACTATTACTTAAATAAGGATACAGCTGTCTTTTCGGTCGCTAGATTAATAAGGGATCCATCAGATCAAACACCGCTTGGTATTATTAAAATAGATTTGAAGCAAGAGCTGATCCAGGAGATGGTTAAGAATACAAAGACAAAGAGCCAAATTTTCATTGTAAACAACCAACAGGAAATCATTTATCCAAACAGTGAGGAAAATGATATTTCTCCCAGCATATTGCCCAAAATTGAAAATATAAAAGTTAATAATTATACCAATATCCCGATTGAAGGTGTAGATTATATGATGGTTTATAATCAATCTGAGTACTCGGGACTGAATATTGTTATGCTCATACCCAAATCTGAAATTTTTAGCGAAGTGAACTATCTTCGGAAAGTACTTCTCGTTGTGATTATGGCCGGTATTTTAATAGCATTCATTTTAGGTTTTATATTATCAAAGCCTCTTGTTGGCTCCATTCATAGACTGAGAGAAGCAATGGAGGGAGTCAAAAAGGGGAATTTCTCCCAGCGGGTAATGGTTCAATCAAATGACGAAATTGGTGATCTTGGGAAAGGGTTCAATTTAATGGTTAGTGAAATTGACCGTTTGGTTACCGAAGTCTATCGAACGAATCTGAGAGAGAAGGATGCGGAGCTTAGGGCTCTGCAAAGCCAGATGAATCCTCATTTCCTCTATAACACGTTAGAGTCTATTAATATGCTGGCGATTACCAGGGGGAATTTTGAAGTATCGGATATGGTCGCTTCATTAGGTAAGCTGCTCAGGTATACGGTGGACAACAAAGCGAAAATTGTCAGGCTAGAGGAAGAGGCGGCATTCGTTAGCTCTTATATCACCATTCAAAAAGTAAGAATAGGAGAGAAACTGCATTATATTGAGGACATTCCAGATTCATTAAGGGATGCAGTCATACCCAAGCTAATCCTTCAGCCCATTATTGAAAATGCAATTGTCCACGGATTACGCAATACAGGGGGAAAGATAAAAATACAGGCTTCTAAAATAGGTGAACAATTAAAAATAATCATTTCGGATAATGGAGCGGGTATGGATAAAGAGGAATTAAGAGAATTAAAACAAATTATTACAGCTCGGAAACCAAGCCTTTCCAACGAATCACATCATGGTGTGGCATTGCCGAATATACATGAACGGATTCAGCTGCTGTATGGAAGTGATTTCGGCTTGGATATCCAAAGTGAAGAGCATAAAGGGTTTTCTGTCTCTGTTTCTTTACCGCTATATTGGGAGGAGGAAAAATGGGATGAAAAACGTATTAGTGGTTGAAGATGAATCAATTATTAGACAAGGGTTGAAGGTATTACTAGAGGCCATAAGCGGAGAGATTCAAGTATGGGAAGCAAAAAGCGGTGAGGAAGGCCTGATGCGGGTTCGGCAGCAGATCCCGCATTTAATTGTTACGGATATACGTATGGGAGGAATGGATGGGTTAGCCTTTATTTCAAAGGTAAGGCAAGTCTCTGAGAATGTACCCGTTATTATCCTGAGCGGGCACAGTGATTTTGAATATGCAAGAGCAGCTCTTAAATATGGTGTTACGGATTACTTGCTTAAACCGGTTAATCGGGTTGAGCTATCTACTATAATTACCAGTATTTTTAAAGATAAAGAAGAGACCTATACAGATGTATCCGGACAGTTTCAAAAAATTCTTCAGTACGTTCACGATCATATTGGTCAGGAAGTAACACTTAAACACATTGCTGATCATATGTTTCTCCATCCCCAATACATAGGGCAATTGTTTAAAGCCGAATTAAATCAGACTTTTACAGACTATTTAACGGATGAACGTTTAAAAAGAGCGAAAAATCTGCTGAAGAACACCAACTTAAAGGTATATGAAGTAGCTCAGCTCTCAGGTTATAAGAGCCCCAAGCATTTTATGGCACTTTTTAAACAGGAAGTCGGGGTAACACCTAAAGAGTACAGAAAGTTATCTTAAGATTCCAACAACTATTAAAATCATACTTTTTCTTTGAACAAAGGGATATTTTGAATGAGTTATTCCTTCTACAATTAGAGTCAAAGGAGAGGGGGAAAAAGATGAAGAAGCTAGGTGTGATTTTTTTAATTTTCTTAATGACAACGTTTACATTTGCCTGCAGCAATAAAGCAGAACCATCCAGCTCAGGCGGAGATTCGAAAAAGAATGATAAACCAGTAGAACTTACCTTTATGATATGGGGAAACGAAGCTCATCAGGAGATGTATAATAAGCTCCTTGAAAAATTCTATGAGACCCACCCTAACATCAAGGTGAATTTAGAGAGTGTGCCATTTCCGGATTACCAGCAAAAAATAACCGTTTTAGCAGCGGGCAGAGAATTGCCTGATATCGGCTGGGCAGCTGAACGGATGGTCCCTCAATTTATAGAAAATGGTATTTTAGAAGATGTATCTTCTTTTAAAGAAGATAAAGAATATAACATGGATGATTTCTTTCCATCTACTTTAGAGCTGTTTGAAAAGGACGGAAAGTTATACGGTCTCCCGTTTTCAACGCCTCCTATGGTTCTTTTCTATAACGAGGACCTGTTTGTAAAAGCAGGTGAAAAGACACCAAATGAACATATGGAAGCTGGAACATGGAACTGGGAGCAATTTGAAAAATCCGCAAAAGCAATCTCAGCAAGCGGCACATATGGAGCTAATTTCTTCCGTGACTGGAATACTTGGATTGCATTGCTTTCACACACGTGGAGCAACGGAGGAAGCCTATTTAATGAAGAAACAACTGAGTTTACGTGGAACAGCCCACAAGGGGTTGAAACACTGGAAATGCTCGATCGCATGATGTTTAAAGACAAGTCTCATCCGAAAGCTGGTGAACAAGTAAGCTTTGAATCCGGCAAAATTGGAATGTTCTTTGATGTCTACAGCTATGTATCACGTGCCCGCGAAGTAAAAGATTTCAAATGGGATATCGCACCTCTGCCGGAAGGCCCTGAGGGAAGATTCCCAATGCTGGGCCAGGCTGGCTACACGATGTTTGCAGGGTCCAAGCATCCTGAAGAAGCCAAGGAACTCCTAAAGTTTTTAACGAGTCAAGAGGGAATCACGGCTTCATCTACCTTCTTTGTACCGCCGCGTGAGTCTGTCCTAAGTTCTGATGAGTTTGTAAATCAGCCTAACAATCCGCCGGCTGAAAGTATTCAGCGTGCTGTTATTGATGAGATGGACAATGCAAGACTGCAGGAAGGCCATATGGAATGGCAGAAAATTGATAACGCAATTCAATTCGGATTCGATGAACTGTTTGGACAGTTAAAGAAACCAGAAGAAATTCTCGATGGAATGGATAAAAAAATCGATCCGATTTTGAAATAAACTGTTTAGCAGGCGGTTAATCCTCATTAGGCTTAACCGCTTGCCTATTCATAAGAGGTGATAGTATGAATTCTTCTTTAAGCAGTTATCTTAGTGAGAAAGAAGTTACGCTAATTGTGAGCTTGCCTGAGAATAATCTCGAATTGGCACAGGCTGCATTAAGTGAAGGTGCAGATGCTGTGAAAATGCATGTAAATGTGAATCATCGTGCTTCAGGTAATATGTTCCGCCCGACAGAATCTTATATGGAAGTATTCCGGCAAATACGATCGGAATATACCGGTCCGCTTGGAATTGTACCTGGTGGCTCTTTTGAGGAAATCAAACAAAGTGAATTGAACCTGCTCTCTCAAGCTGGATTCAATTATTTTTCAATCTATGCTCACCACATGCCAAGCTGGATGATGAAGCTTGCCGGTATGGAAAAAACCTTTGCCATCTCATCAGATTACGATATTGAGAAGATGGGGCAGTTAAAGTCTCTGGATATAACTGCGCTTGAAGCATCGATTGTGCCTGGTGAGGAATATGGGTCTCCTCTTACATTTAAAGATATTCTTGCTTATAAATATTTAGCAGAGAAGGTGGATGTCCCACTTCTTATTCCGTCGCAGCGAAAATTGGTGCCAGCTGACATTTCACTCCTTGCTCAAGCGGGTGTTAAAGGAATTATGTTAGGGGCAATTGTAACCGGACATACAGCAGAAAGTATTAAGAGCTCTGTTGCAGAGTTTAGGAATGCCATTGACAAGATATAGGGGGGAGCAGAATGGAAGCAAACTTGAATACTTCTGCGCAACTCTCTTTGGAAAAGAAAAGACGCAGGAAAAAGTTCATAGGAAGTGAAGCCTTTTACGGCTATTTGTTTGTGAGTCCAATGGTGTTGGGTTTCTTGGTGGTTATGCTAGGCCCGCTGCTATACTCCTTTTATATGAGTCTCACAGACTGGCAGCTGCTTGGCGATCCTAACTTTATTGGATTGGAAAATTACCAGCGTTTAACTTCAGACCCTGAGTTCGGGACAGTATTGAAGAACACGCTCATATTTTCAGTCGGCTTGGTGCCAGTTAATATTATCTTGGCCCTTATGCTGGCTTTGCTTCTGCACCGAAACCTGCCCGGCATGGGGATTTTCCGGACAGCCATCTTTATTCCAGTCATGACATCGATTGTAGTATGGTCCATTATCTGGAAGTATATGTTCGCAACCGATGAAGGGTTCATTAATCAAATCCTCCGTGTGTTCAGCATTGAGGGACCGGCATGGCTGTATGATCCGAAGCTTGCCATGGCGGCAGTTATTGTAGTCAGTGCCATGAAAAATGTCGGTTTGAATATGGTACTTTTCCTTGCCGCTTTACAGCAAGTGCCCCGTACACTTTATGAAGCTTCTTATTTGGATGGTGCCAACAAAAGCAAACAGTTCTGGTATGTCACGCTGCCAATGATAACACCAACTGTATTTTTAACACTTATCTTAACAGTGATTGGATCCATGAAGGTGTTTGGGCAGATTTATGTCATGACCGGGGGCGGGCCTGGGAATCATACAAAGGTTCTTGTTTATTATATTTGGGAAACAGCCTTTAAGTTATTTGATTTCGGATACGCTTCGGCCATTGCGATTATTCTATTTATAATCATTTTAGTGTTCACCCTGGCTCAGTGGGTGTTAAGAAAGAGGTGGGTCTTCCATGAACAATAGAAGAAAGAAGAGTTTTGGAACAAAAGTTATATTTTATGGAGTACTGACCCTCGTATCTCTCATTATGATCGTGCCATTCTTATGGATGATAAATACATCATTTAAAGACTCGACCAAGATTTTTACTTTCCAGTGGATACCCGATCCCTTCCGCTGGCAGAACTATTTGGATGTACTGGAGAAAACTCCGTTTCACCTATTTTATTTCAATAGTATTTATATTGCTGTATTGGTCACGATTGGCACCATTTTCTTTGGGTCATTAGCCGGCTATGCGTTTGCAAAGCTATCTTTTCGCGGAAGCTCCATTCTATTTCTATGCTTATTAAGCACGATGATGATTCCTGTCGAGGTCATTACGATCCCGTTATTTCTATTAATGAGAGATTTGGGATTGATAGATACTCATATCCCCCTGATAGGGATACCAATCTTAGGTCCAGCGGGAGTCTTTGGGGTATTTGTCATGAGGCAATTCTTCCTCCTTGTACCGAAAGAGCTTGAAGAAGCTGCAAAGCTGGATGGGTGCTCCTATTTCCGAATCTATTGGAGCATTATGCTTCCTCTTGCCAAACCGGCGATTGCTACCTTGACCATATTTACTTTCTTAACAAGCTGGAATGAATTCTATGAACCATTGATTTATATTAATTCGAAAGAGCTCATGACGCTTCCGCTTGCATTAGCCTTATTTACAGATGAGGTGGGGACACAGTGGGAACTGTTAATGAGTGCCTCTGTTATGGCAACAGTTCCATTATTAATTATCTTCTTCTTTGCTCAAAAGCAGTTTATTGAAGGTGTGAGCATGACAGGAGGAAAATAATAGACTGATAGATTGTTGAAGGGACGTGATCGTTTTGAAAAATGAGCTGGAGTTTGATGTAGTGATTGCAGGAGGGGGACCCGCCGGAATTAATGCAGCCATTGCGGCCGGGAGAGAAGGAGCAAGGATACTTCTTATTGAAAGGTATGGTTTTCTGGGTGGCATGTCGACTGTGGCACTTGTCTATCCATGGATGACTTTTCATACCGAAACGGGACGACAGGTTATTAAGGGGATTGCTCAGGAGATTGTGGAAAGGCTCATGGCTATTGATGGTTCTCCGGGGCATTTACGGGATACAGTTGGTTTCACCAATACTGTCACTCCATACCATCCAGAGAAATATAAACTTCTTGCATTAGAAATGCTTGAAGAAGCCGGAGTGGAAGTTCTTGTTCATAGTTTTGCAGATTCAGTTGAAGTGGATGGAGGTACGATTAAAAGCATCCGCCTGGTAACCAAATCGGGTCCAATACGAGTTAGGGCCAAGCAATTTATTGATACAACCGGAGATGCTGACATCGC
Organism: Cytobacillus firmus; assembly: GCF_023715565.1. GTDB lineage: Bacteria > Bacillota > Bacilli > Bacillales > Cytobacillaceae > Cytobacillus > Cytobacillus firmus_C. The sequence goes on from NZ_JAMBOJ010000015.1 coordinate 60,228, forward strand.
ATACCTATCAGGCGCCCCCTGCTTAAAGGGAAGAGAAAATGATCAAAAAACCCAGCCGCTTACAATGAAATTCCGTATGAGGGGTGTCGATGTCTCGAAAGTAAAAGAAGCCATGAAAAGGAATCCTGAAAATTTTTATAAGAAGACGCCTATTAATGAATTAGATGATCTTCCTCTGACGGGTGTACAAGGCTTCTACAAAGAATGGAACGCTTCAGGAGTTCCTATTAATCGTGATCAAGTGCTATTTTTTATTGGGCCTGAAGAAGACGAGGTCCTGGTTAACTGTACAAGGGTCCAAGGTCTCGATGGCACAGACGTGTTTGATTTAACAAAGGGTGAAAGAGAAGGAAGAAAACAAGTCATGATGATGGCAGAATTTCTGCAGACAACTATTCCTGGTTTTGAGAAAGCCTCCATATCTGCGGTTGGTTCCCAGATTGGTATTCGGGAAACGAGGAGAATATCCGGAGAGTACTCCTTAACCATTGAAGATGTAATTGCAGGGAGGAAATATGACGATACGATCGCTTTAAGCGGCTACCCAATAGACATTCATGATCCGACAGGGAAAGGCGTTAAGGCAAATGATATTGAAGGGGATGGAAGCTACGGAATTCCTTATAGATGTCTTATTCCTAAAGGGGTTGACAACTTGCTTGTAGCAGGGAGATGTATTTCCACCACCCATGAAGCACTCGCTACGACCCGGCTCACACCAAGCTGTATGGCAACAGGTCAGGCAGCGGGTACGGCAGCAGCTATATCATTGGCTAAAGGCATCGCTCCAAGAGAACTTGATGCCGGCGTGCTGCGCAAAAAATTAGTAGAGAGTGGTGCAGTTTTACAGTAATCAAGAGGCACATCCAGAAATAATGTTATTGGATTATACGAGGAGGAGAATGCGTGAGTAGATGGAAAACTTTGCTGTCAGCATGTATGGCTATCCTGCTGTTATTTGGGAATCTAGGTGAAATGGAGGCTGCAGAAAAGAAGGCTGGATTAGCTAAGATTCTACTGGTTCCATTGGATGACCGCCCGGCTAATCTTTATTTTCCGCAGCAAGTTGGAAAAACAGCGGGTGTTGAAGTCATAACACCGCCAAAAGATATGATCGGGTTTTACACGGAACCCGGAAACGGTGAAGAAATCAGCAAGTGGCTATTGGACAATGCTGAAGAGGCAGATGGGTTTGTGATTTCAGCCAGTATGCTGGCGTATGGGGGATTAATTGCTTCCCGTACTGGAGTGAAATCCGAGGAGGATGCACTCTCTGACATACAAGTAATTAAAAAACTTAAAGAGCTTTATCCTGAAAAGCCCGTATATGTTTATGACACCATTCAGCGGCTTGCCGTAACAGCCATTAGCGATGAATACTTGAAATACTACGATCAAATCAGAAGCTGGGCAATCTTATATGATCAAGTCATTAACCTGGGAATGGAAGAATATCGAGCTGAATTAGAGAAATTAGAATCCGAAATACCGGAACCTGTGCTGCAGGATTATCTAAATGCGAGAGCAAGAAATCACTCAATTAATAAACTATTAATTGATTGGGTTAACAGCGGTTCAATTGATTATTTGATTCTGGCCCAGGATGATGCTGCTCCTCATGGCCTTCATCGCGCCGAAAGAGAGATTCTTGTTGAAAAGGTAACAGAGTATGGGTTGGAAGATCAAGTTTCCGTATTCCCTGGTGCCGATGAAGTTGATGTTGTATTAGTAGCCAGATTTGTAGCGCAGCTATTTAATACAGAGCCAACATTTTATATTGAGTACGGCGGCATTCACGGAAAGGACTGGATTGCACCATTTGAAGACACAACCTTTGACTACAATGTAATCAAGCATATTACTGCTTCAGGGGGAAGAATTGCAGAAGATGAAAAGGAAGCAGACATCCACCTGTTATTAAATACTCCTTCAAGTGACAAAAATAAGAGAATTGAAGATGTTGAAAAATTGGTAAACAGAACGAATGAACTTATTAACACCGGAAAGCAGGTTGCAATCGGAGATGTTATTGAGGTTAATCGGGCAGATGCTCAGCTTATTACCCATCTGACAGAGAAAGTTGATCTAACTAAAATTCTTGCCTACAGCGGCTGGAACACTGCCGGCAATACAATTGGCATTACCATCGGTCATGCCGCTGCCCGTACTGCATTCCTTGAACAGACCTCAGGGTTTGGTGTACCACTTTATGAAGACACTGCAGAAGCACATTATGAATTCCTTCTGCATCGATTCGCTAAGGATCACAGCTATAAAAATATTGTTCACCCTGCAGCAAGGGCATATATTTCCGATATCGGCGCAAGTGAATGGGAATTAGGTGAAGATTACGACTTAGTTAATCAATTTGTTCATGATCAATTAACCTTGGAAACACAAAAATGGTTCCAGCATTTCGATGGAAGACACGTTTATATTGGAAAAAGAGGGAACAAGAATTTTTATAGGACGATCGATTCTTTAGAAAGTGTTCATGTTAAGCTTCCTAGGCCGAGGATTTTTGAAGCAGAATTGGAGCCGGATTTAAATCTTAAATAATGGCAACATGCGAAGCTCCTATAAATATAATGAAACCTTGCTGTTATTGCAGCAAGGTTTTTAACTATAATCGCCAGTCCTTAATGGTACTTTGTCCTTTAGAAGGTTTCTGTAGTTAAAGGATTTACAAATTAGTAAGGTTTAAAAGACAAATACAGGGTTAATTATATAACAAAAGAACTATGTTTATGTTATTATTTTCCTATGATTGATGAAGGGAGTAAAAGAGGTGATTAAACAAGCAAGTGCAAAAACAATACGTGTTTTGTCTCTTTTTGAAATGTTGAATAGCGGGGAAATAATAAAAAAGAAAGAAGCAGCAGAACGTTTTGATGTAAGTGAAAAAACTATACTTAGAGATTTGAAGGAAATAAATATCTATTACTCAAAATATAAATACCATACGCTAGTTAACAGTGTTGCCTATAATCGAGTGGAAAAAGGTTATTTCCTGAAGGTTAGGAATGCATAGGGGAATTAAAAGCCGTTCCCTTAATAGGGTAGCTTTACACTTAAGCATCTGGCAGGTGCATTTCAATCAAACGTTTGATTGAAAGTTTCTACTATAAAATCACCTAAAAGGAAGCGCTTTTTAAGTAAATGGGAACATGTAATAATCAACATCCTGAAGAGGAGTTATTTATATATTATTGTAAATTCTTGCAGAAAAAAATCTTTTCCTGGGAAATTTCTGAATTCCATGTCGAAACTTAAAAAAGTTTAGCGTAGAAATTTTCCTGGTTTAATAGCCGCTCTAAAGGGAATTGGTTTTAATGAGAGACAAATTCAAAGAAAGAGGTGAGCATCTATGAGACCCTTATTTGGAACAGTAGAATATTTTGAACAAAAGATTGATACGTATCTTAGAAATAAAAAAATAAAAAATAAAGAAAAGCATATAAAAGATATCGTATCAAAGCTGGAAAAAGAAATCCGCCATGACTTCATCTGCCACGAAAGAATAAAGAAAGAATGCCTCAACAATCTATTTAAAGTGTCCAAAAGAACAGCTGCCATACAGTAAAAAGAGCAAATCGAGACTGATTAGTTTTGTAGAAGTAATTGAGTTTAGGGGTTAGATCTTAGCTTAATGCCTCGTTGTTATTCTCACTTATTATAATCCCACAGAATCGTCCATTCATCTTATTCTTTCCCCACAAAGATATCCTGCGATATCAAAGTTTCCATATTTTTCTTTGAACGTTTGAATGACTGTAAGCTTATAACCTCCTTGGTGGCGGTGTCCTCCTTGACCCAGTAGACCCTGGTAAAGATCCAGGAGAAGATTCTAAAGAGCACGGAGGTTCCGATAATAGCCCTGTTTCAGGAAAAACCCCAGCTCCAGGCTGCAAGGCGTATCCAAATCCCGCTGATAAAGTGAAAAATAGTGCAGCTAAAGAAAAGGCCATAGATCTACTGACATTGCTTGCAGCTTCAATAGAAAAAGAGTATAAGAAATTTCCGTAAAGCTCTGTGAAGAGAATCTTCTTCTTGGGGTTTTGATATTTTAAAACATGCTGGCTGAATAACAGCAACAGACAGATAAATCTGTCTGTTGGAAATTAATCACAGACTTAACATTAGGTTCTGAATTTCATTTAGGTAAATGGTTTAGTATTGGAATCACTCCCATTATAAATGGTAAAATGTAGGAAGGAGGGATTTCCATGAAGAAATGGTTGATTTTACTTATTTCTATTCTATGCTTGGCAAGTTTGAGCGGATGCAATAAAGAAGTTAAGCCCCAAGACCGTTTTGCCCAATACGTTGAGCATTGGAATAAGCAAGAGTTCGATGAAATGTATGGGTTTTTATCAGAGAGCACCAAGAAGTCTATCAGCAAGAAGGACTTTGTGGAGCGCTATGAGAAGGTATATAAAGATTTAGAGATTAGCAAGTTGAAGATTACATATAAACCAGATATGGAAAAAGAATATAAGAAAGAAGAAAAGGCTGCTCTTCCATTTTCAGCTTCTATGGATAGCGCAGCAGGGGAAATTGAGTTCACTCATGAAGCAAACCTTGTGAAGGAAGAAAAAGAGGATGAGGAGAACTGGTTTGTTGCATGGGATTCAACGTATATTTTCCCGGAGCTTGGACCTGAGGATAAAATTAGCTACAGCACCGTTCCGGCACAGCGCGGGGATATTGTGGACCGCACAGGTGACCCGCTGGCATTGAACGGAACTTTATATGAAATTGGTGTTGTCCCTGAGCAAATGGAAGGCCAAAAGGAGCAGACAATTAAGGGTCTCTCATCTGCCTTGGGCATCTCGGAAGAACAGATTAACAAGAGCTTGAATGCAGCCTGGGTACAGCCCGGATACTTTGTACCGATTAAAAAAGTGTCCCCGGATGACAAGGCGACATTGGATAAAGTGTTTGCCTTAAAAGGTGTTTTGAAACAGGATGTTAAAGGAAGAGTTTATCCATTCGGCGAGGCATCGGCTCATTTGGTTGGTTATGTAGGCCCCATTACAGCTGATGAACTAAAGAAGAACGAAGGAAAAGGATATTCCTCCACTGATATCATTGGAAAAAGAGGATTAGAACAAGTCCTGGAAGAACGGCTGAAGGGAACAAACGGTGTCAAAATTGGCATTACAAAGAAAGATGGATCTGAAGTTGTACTGGCAGAAAAACCTGTGAAAAATGGCGAAACGATTGAGCTGACGATTGACATCACTCTTCAAAAACATCTTTATGAAGAACTGAAGGGAAGTCCTGGAACTTCTGCAGCAATTAATCCGGTAACAGGTGATACGCTTGCTTTAGTCAGCAGTCCAAGCTTCGATCCGAATGAGGCTTCGCTGGGCTTTACCGCAGAAGAATGGAAGTCCCTTGAGGAGAACAAAGATATGCCTCTCATGAACCGATTCAAGCAAACTTATGCTCCCGGGTCTGTGATGAAGCCAATCACAGGGGCAGTTGGTCTTGCTGAAGGAACACTGACACTTGATGAAACCATTAAAGTGAAAGGCCTAAAATGGCAGAAGAGCAAATCATGGGGAAGCTATCAGGTAACGCGTGTTAAAGACCCGAACGGGCCTGTTGATTTTGAAAAAGCAATGATGTACTCAGATAACATTTATTTCGCTAAAGAAGCACTTGATCTTGGAAAAGAGAAATTCTCTGCAGGCTTAAAGAAATTTGGCTTTGAAGAGGAGATTCCATTCCCATTCCCGATTGAGGCATCACAGATTGGCGGTCTGGACAGTGAAATCAAACTGGCAGATTCAGGCTATGGACAGGGAGAAGTGGAGATGAGCATCCTGCATCTGGCAGCAGCCTATACCCCGATTGTAAATAAAGGCTCCCTTATAAAGCCAGTATTAATGGGAGAAGAAGAAAAGAATCAGGTGTGGAAAGAAAATATTATCAGTGAGGAAACAGCCAATACTGTTGAAGCAGCTATTACCAAAGTGGTTCAGGAACCTTCCGGAACAGCTCACTCAGCGAATATGAAGGATTATCCGCTTGCCGGTAAAACAGGAACTGCCGAGCTGAAAAGAAGTGCAGAGGAAAAAGGACAGGAAAATGGCTTGTTTGTTGCCTATAATCCCGGAGATCCTAACCTGCTGATTGCGATGATGATGGAAGGCGTTGAAGATAAAGGCGGTTCAAAGGTTGTCGTGGAAAAGGTTAAGAAGGTCTTTGAAAAAAACAAAGAACGGTTTTAAAGAGAAAAGGGAAGCAGCTGGCTGCTTCCCTCTTTGTTATCTTTCACAGGCAATCTTGTCCTTGTCCCTGTCTTTTGACTTGTTGGCATCGTAAAGTTTTGCAGATACATATGGTTTATATTTTGTTTTTCCGCCTTTATTCTTAATGCTGGCAGTCCTGGCTACTCCGCCTTTATAGTCCTTATTTAGCTCTGTGCAATTTTTATATGTCTTGATTTTGGCAGTTTTCGCAGAAACTGCCGGGCTAAGAGACAGTGAGGCTAAAAGGCATAGTGTAATGATGGCTGGTAACAACTTTTTCAGAATAAGCCCTCCTATTTTCCTGAATATGTAATAAATATAATTTGTTTTTATCAGAGGTTCAATGAAAATTTAAATCTATCATATCCAAAAAGTGAAGGGATATTCAGAGTCTCCTAAATAAGGGGATTTTTTTATAGAAAAAATTTTTCACATTTTTCGATATTCATTAGATAAATATATTCCTATACATAATCTACTAATTTAAAGGTGGGTAGAGTAATATAGTTTGACAGCCGAAGATAAAGCTGGCAGCAAAGTAATGGAATTTACTAAAGCCGCCAAATCAGGCAGCTTTTCTGTAAAGATAGCCAATCAGAAAGCGGGGAAAATCCTGTACGTCTATGCAAAAGATAATGCAGCACCGGGAAGTCAGCAAAAGTAACAGTGAAGAAGCGTTAATCAATTGAAGGGGAAGGCAAAGGCCTTTCTCTTTTTTATGTCGCTTAGATAGTAACAAACCTGAAAGAAGCCCTCGATGCGAACCTTGGTGCATAAAGAAAACAGCATTGAAACATCCTATTTACAAACATTTTCTATAAATTAACAGAATCTTTACAGCGGTTCATCAGGCCAATTGTTAGAATGAGGGTAAGCTAAGCCTTTTGATCAATTATTTGAAAAAGAAAGGATTTTAAAATGTCGAAACGAAAGCTAGTCCTCTCGATTGTAGCTGCATTTTTCATCATTATCCTATTTGGAATTATGATTATAGAGCCTGCAGAACTTTGGAATAGAATCAAACAAAATAGCGAGGAGCTCCAGGGCGTATATTCTGACAGTATCGTGTTTGACGGCAATCATTATAAATTACATCATCCTATTGTTGAAAAGAACGGTGTCCTCTATATGTCACTGCCTGATTTAGATGCTATCACATCAGTGAAAACAGTGGAAAAAGAGAATCACCTTACCATTCGGTATAAAGATAAAAATCTGACATATGACAATGGATATATCCAAGAGTGCAGTCTGGCTAAAGAAGAGCTGTGCGGATATGAAATAATAGATGACACTATCTATTTTCCCGATCAGTCTGTCGAAAAATATTTGGGGTTTGATATCGATTTCTTTTATGAAAAGCAGACGAACACCGTCTCTATAAAAAGTCCAGAGGAGCAATCCAAAAAACCTTACGATCAGGAACTGGGCTCAACAATTTTCGTACATAAGGAAAATGTGCCAGCTGAAAAGTATGAACCGAGAAGCGGCATTTACCTGGGCGGCTATGTTTTGCAGGATGAATATATTAATACGAGCATGAACACATTCAACAAGCTTACAGGAAAAAAACATGCCTCCTATTTCAGATATGTCGGGTATGGAAAGCCGTTTCCCAAGGAGTGGGCTGAAGAAGTCATCTCAGCAGGAGGGTTCCCGCAAGTTGCATGGGAGCCGAATAGTGGTCTGGATGAAGTGAAGGATGATGAGTATTTGAGGCAATTCGCAAAGGATGCCGGTGAATTGAAAGCTCCAATCCTTTTGCGATACGCAAGTGAAATGAACGGAACCTGGACCTTTTATTCGGGTCATTCAGGGAAATACATTGAGAAATGGAAATTGGTGCATGATGTAATGGAGGAAGAAGCACCTAACGTTATGATGTTGTGGAATGTCTTCACCATGCCGGAATATACGATTGCTGAGTTCTATCCGGGCGATGATTATGTCGACTATGTTGGTGTGAATATTTATAACGTTTTCTATCATAATGATAAAATCGAGGTAAAGTCTAATTTTGAAGACCCGTTGCGCTTATTGGACTATGTCTACAATACTTATAGCCATAAAAAGCCCATTGTCATTGGCGAGTATGGAGCAACCAATTACACATTAACAGATGGGAAGCATCATGACGAATTCGCAGTTGAAAAGATAACCCGGATGTATAAATACCTTCCAGAACTATATCCGCGTGTTAAATTTATTTACTATTTTGATGTGAATAACCTGGTTAATGCGCCGGAAGGAAGGAAAATCAATAATTACGCCATAACAGAGAAAAAGAGTATTCTCAATGCATACTCAGACAATATAAAAACAGATCAGTATTTATCAAAAGTAGAAGAGAATCCAGTTAAGGATGAGACTTATTCGTACAGGGACTTTCTCTTTTACTATGATGGGAACTTATACGTGGATTTTCAATTTGTACGGGATTATCTGGACATGGATGTAAAAGAAGAAAATAAACAAGCATATGAAGTAGTCTTCAAAGGAGAAAGCCTAAAAGTAAAAAGGGAGATTTTGAAAATAGATAAAGCTGCTTTTTTTGAAAAGAGAGAGATAAAGGGTCTTCCGCTTATAGAAATTCTAAAGCATTTCGAAATAAAGCATGAATTTCAAAATGGAGACTTGCATATCTTTTTTTGTTGCGTAGTAAAAAAGTTCTGGTTAATTAGAAATAAAATATATCCAAGGTTGGTAATTTAATATAAAATATTCTCCGTCCGGAACGGCACGCTTAGCAAAAATGAAAGACTACCCGCTTGCAGGGAAATCGGGAACAGCCGAATTAAAGCGCAGTGCGGACGAAAAAGGGCAGGAAAATGGCCTCTTTGTTGCTTACAGTCCGGAATCTCCGAAACTTCTAATGGCTATGATGATTGAAGGAGTGGAAGACAAGGGAGGTTCTAAAGTGGTTGTGGAGAAAGTGAAGAAAGTGTTTGAGAAGCATCATAAAGATCGGTTTTAATCACTGGAGGTGAAGCAGGCTGCTTCACCTATTTTTATGCATAGTCCGAAGTATAGGAGGATATCACAATGAAATAAAGTAAATGAAAACTAAGCCTGTTAAAGAAAAATCAAAATGGATAAAAATACCTACATTAATTCCGAAAAAGAGTTTCCATATGACGCACATGTAATGATATTATTAACATTGTTACAAATGTTTTACATATTATGATATAATTAAATGGATTTTGGAAATATAAGACTTTAATGGTATTTTTTACTATATTGCAATAGTTATATGAGGTACGAAAGAACTAATAAAATATTAATCTTCCAAAGATAGATGGGGAGGCCATTCATTATGAAACGAGTAAAGAAAGCAATTATCCCAGCTGCTGGATTAGGAACTAGATTTCTTCCTGCAACAAAAGCCATGCCTAAGGAGATGCTTCCTATAGTCGATAAGCCAACAATTCAATATATTATTGAAGAAGCGGTAGCATCAGGAATAGAGGATATCATTATTGTAACAGGAAAAGGAAAGCGCGCTATTGAGGACCATTTTGATCATGCACTAGAATTAGAACAAAGTTTATTGGATAAAGGCAAATTAGATATTTTAGAGAAGGTACGTTATCCTTCTAACCTTGCAAATATCCATTATATTAGACAAAAAGAACCAAAGGGATTAGGTCATGCAGTGTGGTGTGCAAGAAACTTTATTGGAGATGAACCTTTTGCAGTATTATTAGGAGATGACATTGTTCAAAGTGATGTTCCTTGTGTGCAGCAGCTAATAAACCAATACAAGGAAACAGGTTCATCTATTATAGGGGTACAACAAGTTTCTCATAGTGAAACTCATCGATACGGGATAATTGACCCGTGTACAATAGAGGGAAGACGTTACCAAGTCAGTAATTTTGTAGAGAAGCCTGCCCAGGGAACTGCTCCTTCAAATTTAGCTATTATGGGGCGTTATATTTTAACACCGGAGATTTTTGAATTCCTAGAATTGCAAGAAACTGGTGCTGGTGGGGAGATACAATTAACGGATGCCATCCAAAAATTAAACCAAGTACAACGTGTTTTTGCATATGACTTTGAAGGACATCGACATGATGTAGGTGAAAAGTTAGGTTTTGTTAAAACGACAATTGAGTTTGCTTTACAGCATGAGGAATTACGATATGATGTTCTAGAAATAATGAAAGAAATCCTAAATACAGAAAAAATTCTTAATTAGAATTAATCTCTTGGAACATTAATTAATACCAAAGAGGTGTATATATTGAAAAAAGTAATAACCTACGGAACTTTCGATCTGCTACATTGGGGCCACATTAATCTATTAAAACGCGCGAAGGATTTAGGGGATTATTTGATCGTAGCAATATCAACAGATGAATTTAATAAGTTGAAAAATAAAAAATCCTATCACAGCTATGAAAACCGTAAATTTATCCTGGAATCAATAAAGTATGTTGATGAGGTTATTCCTGAAGATAGCTGGGAGCAAAAGATTCACGACGTTATAAATAAGAAGGTTGACATATTTGTTATGGGGGATGACTGGGAAGAGGAATTTGATTTTTTAAGGGCTTATTGTGAAGTTATTTATTTACCAAGGACTAAAGGTATCTCTACTACAAAAATTAAAGAGGACTTATTTACTTTAGCATAAATGGCACATTAGTTAAAAATATTAATTACTGAAAGTTTGCAAGAGGTGAGATGAGATTTGTGGAAAGTCATTAGAAAAATTAAAACGGCTATAGGACTTCTTATCAAGCCTTTTAAAGAAATGTATATTGATAAAAATTTTCAGAGATCTGTGAAATTCACAAGGTTATATAAAAAAAGCAAAATAAGAGATAATGTAATTTTATATGAATCCTCCTATAGTACAGCTATAGGAGATAGTCCATATGCTATTTTTAAAGAATTGGTTAATAACTCCGAATATAGCCATTATAAGCATATTTGGGCAGTTGATTCAGAAACTAATATTAATAAGGGTATATTTAAGGAATCTGAACTTAAAAATGTAGAATTTGTTAGGGTGCATAGCAATAAATACATAAAGGGACTTGTATCAGCCAAGTATTTAATTAATAATTGCGCCTTCCCAACATATTTCCAAAAAAAAGATGAGCAAGTTTATGTTTACACTGTCGATGAGATAGTTGGTGAGTTAGTAATAAAAAATGGAGATCAAAGTCTCAGTGAATACAATAATAAACAAAGAAACCTTTTTCAAAGCGATTATATTTTAATGTCAAATAAATCAACTGCAGAAACAGTAGTTGATTATTATAGACTAGAAGGAATTTATAACGGAAAAATCATTCTAGAAGGTGCTCCTAAAATGGATCTCCTAATAAATACAGACTGTAAGAAAGTCAAACAATACTTATCAAGTATTTTAAATATAAATTTAAATAAGAAAATTGTGTTGTTCTCTCCAAGTATAAGTGAGGATAAAGAGAATATTGAAAAATATATTATATTTATTAATGAACTAAATCAAAAACTATCAGAAGAATCTTATCAGCTACTTGTAAGAGATCCTTCAGGTGCATTTAACAAGTTAATAGACGACAATTTTAAACATAATAAGATTTTTATACCAAAATGGGTTGAGAATAATGAACTGCTATCAGTAATTGATATATTAATTACTAATAGTTCAGGGATTATTGGTGACTATTTAGTTACTAATAAACCGATTATCTTCCTTGGAAATAAAGAGGATAATGAGGTTGTTGAAGGAGTTCTAGGCCCATTTTGTGAAAATTCAGAAGAAGTTCTGAAAACCATTAAGGAGATTCATTTATACTCTGGCTATTATAGTAACGTACGAAATAATTTTCTAAAGACGAGTAGTATTTCATCTTTAGATGGAAAAATAACAAAAAGAAACATAAACATTATTTTTGGTCTTAATCAAACTGACAATTACTATGAAATAAAAAATACGAAAAAGAATTTACTTTTTTACTGTGGTGGGTTCTTAAACAATGGAATTACTTCTTCAGCAATAAACCTTTTGGACAATATTGACTATTCAAAATATAATGTAGTAGTTATTGAAAGGGAAAAATTTGACAAGGTGTTTGAAACCAATATTGAAAAATTAAATAATAATGTAAAGAAAATATTCAGAGTTGGAGATATGAATATGGATTTCAAAGAATATTATTCCCATGAATATATAACAAAAAAAGGGCTGATAAATCCTCAATTACATAAATTTATACCAAATAAGTTATATCAAAGAGAGATTGATAGATTATTTGGGAATATTAAATTCGATATAGTAGTTGATTTTAGTGGTTATGTCCCTTTTTGGAGTTTGCTATTTGCTTGTGGTGATTTTAAAAAGAAGTACATTTATCAACATAATGACATGTTAGCCGAGAGTAAAAAAATAATAAATAACAAGTTCAAACATAGATCAAAAATGAATGTTATTTTTCCTCTTTATAAGTATTTTGATAAAGTTATCTCTGTCTCTGAATATATAAGAGATGAAAATTTAAAAAATTTAAAAGAGTATATACCTGATGAAAAAGCTGTTTTTGTTCATAATTCCATCGACTATAAAAAAATACTTAGACAAACTCTCGATGGGGATATAATAACAATTTCAACAAAGGATTATTTTTTAGTAAATAATTCATTTAACTTTGGAAAGTTAAATATTGAAGGAATAATGTTGCCGTCTGATAAAAACATTAATTTTATCAGCATTGGCCGGCTTTCTCCAGAAAAAGATCATAGAAAGCTCATTTTAGCTTTTTCTAAAATTGCTAAGATTCATAGCTATGTAAGGTTATATATTGTAGGAGAAGGACCGTTAGAATACGAACTTAAAAAGCTTTCATCAGACATTGGATTGAAAGATCAGGTTATTTTTACTGGACAACTTTCAAATCCTTTTTATTTTGCAAACAAATGTGATTGTTTAATACTTTCTTCTAATCATGAGGGACAACCTATGACTTTATTAGAGGCATTGGTTATTGGGTTACCTATTATATCTACAAATATTCCTGGATCAAAAAGTTTACTGGAAAATGGCTACGGGGAATTAGTGGAAAATAGTGAGACTGGATTAATTAATGGGATGGATAAATTTATAAAAGGTAAAATTAAATCAAAGAAATTCGATTATATTAGCTATAACCAAAATGCATTACAAATGTTTTATGAAAAAGTTTGTAGTTAGTATCTTTTTTTGGAAAAAAACCATAAGGAGTTATATAGAAGTGGCAAATAAAATGATTATTCCAATGAAAAAAATAAAGCGAATTGTTGAAAGAATAACAGGATATAAAATTACTGTTTCTCCTGATTCGAGGAAAAGAAAAAAGAAAAGTAAACTAAGTTTATTAATTGACACTGAATTAATAGAAAAAAAGGATGTAATCTTTGCAAGAAATAGATCAATAAGTTCTGGTAGTGAAAGAAAATATAGAACAAATACGAGTTTTAGAAGAGAAGTTGACTATACAACTTATTACGAAAATCTTGAAATTAGAGACAATACAATCCTGTATGAGAGTTTCCATGGTAAAAATATGAGTTGTAATCCTTTTGCTATATTTAAAAGTTTGGTAAAAGACCCTGAATTTTCTAATTTTCATCACATCTGGGCACTGAATGATCTAAATAACTGTCCGCAGGAATTTATCGATTTACCTAATGTAGAATTTGTAAGTATTAATAGTGATGAATACCTGCGTTATATAGCAAGTTGTAAATATTTAATTAATAATACATCCTTTCCGCCTTACTTCATTAAAAAAGATGGGCAAGTTTATGTTAATACTTGGCATGGAACCCCATTAAAAACTCTAGGTAAAGATATGAAAGGTACATTGGGTCAGCATAAGAATCTAATGAGAAACTTTCTTCAAACAGATTATATAATTGCTCCGAACAGGTTTACTGCTGAGAAAATAATTGATTCCCATGATTTAAGAGGAATTTATCAAGGAAAAGTAGCTGAAATTGGTTATCCAAGAATTGACTTGTTATTTGAAGAGAGTCAATACGTAAAGAATGAACTCGGTATAAAAGGTAGAAAAAAGGTAGTTCTCTATGCTCCCACTTGGCGTGGGGAGGTAGGGAATGTAACCGGAGAAATTAATAAAATAATTTATGATATTAAATTGTTAGAAGAAAAATTAGGTAGTAAATATCAAGTTATGTTAAAAGTTCATTCCTTGATGCAGAAATTTGTTAAAGAAAATAATTTGGATCTTAATATTGTGCCAGATAATATTGACAGTAATGAACTATTGAGTTGTGTAGATATATTGATTACTGATTACTCCAGTATTTTCTTTGATTTTCTAGTCACAAAGAAACCTATTATTTTTTACGCTTATGATCAAAATAAATACAAAAAAGAAAGAGGATTTTATTTAGACTTAGAAGAAATGCCTGGTCCCATTTGTCTTGAAATATCAGAGGTAATTAAAGAAATATATGCTGCTCAAAATTACAAAGAGACATATAAGGTTCAATTGGAAACTTGTATAAAAAATTACGCAAGTTTAGAGAATGGCAATAGTACAAAACGCTTCATTGATACTGTATTTAAAAACTCTAATGAATATTCTTATCAAGTTATAGATAACAAAAAGAATATTTTAATTTATTGTGGAGGATTTTTAAATAACGGTGTCACCACATCTGCTATTAACCTAACGAACAATATAAATTATGAAAAATTTAATGTTATGGTGGCTGATAAAGCAAGTTATGATGAAGAAAGTGCCAAAAACTTCAATAAATTAAATGAAAACGTTAAGAAATATTATCGTGTAGGCAGTATGAATGTATTATTAGAAGAAGTTGAAAAACAAAACTATTTGTTTAATTATGGAGCCGAGTCGTTCTATTCAAATGGAGCTGAAAATTATTTAGATAATGACATTCTGAAGATGTATAATAGAGAATTTAAAAGAATGTTCGGAAACTCTAAATTCGATATTGTTATAGATTTTAGTGGCTATGTAAAGTTTTGGACTTTGTTATTTGCAGCAAATGGAGCTAATAAAAAATTAATATTTCAGCACAATGAAATGATGGAAGAATATAAAAAAATAGTTGACGGTAAGTATAAACATAAAGAAAATCTTAATGTGATATTTCCAGTTTATAACTATTTTGATTATATTGTCTCCGTTGCTCAGCATACTAGAAATAAAAACAAAAAAGAATTGGAACATTTAGTTTTAAATAGTGAAGAAAAGATGGTATGTGTCCATAATTCAATTAACTATAAATATGTTTTTGACTTATTGGAAAAGAGAAATACGATAACTATTGGAAATAAGGAATTTTATTTAAAAGAAAATTCAATAGAAAATAACATCCTAAATATAAAAGGAGAATTAATCCCTGATAATACTCTTTTTAACTTTGTTACCATGGGCAGGATGTCACCAGAAAAGGATCAGCAAAAATTAATACATGCTTTCGCAAAGTGCTATGAAAGAAATCAAAATATCGCATTGTATATAATAGGTACTGGTGAATTAAGGAGTGAGCTATCTACCTTAATAAGTTCTCTTGGGTTAGAGGAGAATGTACACTTAGTAGGACAGTTAGATAATCCGTTTCCTTTAATCCATGACTGTGATTGTTTTGTTCTCCCATCAAACCATGAGGGTCAGCCTATGGTATTGCTTGAATGTTTGATATTAGATAAACCAATAGTTGCCACGGATATACCGGGGAACAGGAGTGTTCTTGAAAATGGCTATGGCGAGATTGTTGATAATAGTGTAGATGGACTAGTAATTGGTATGGAAAAGATTATGAATGAAAAACCAAATTATAAAGTTTTTGACTACAAAAAATATAATAAAGAAGCCATGAATATGTTTTATAAAATTATCAACTAAGAGTCACAAATCCTTAGTCTTTTAGCATATTCTATTTGGACAATTCAAACAAAGGGGTTATTTTAGTGATTTTAATAGTTGGTGGGGCAGGCTATATTGGAAGCCATTTAGTAAAAGAGTTAGTTAAAAGTGAAAAGGTTATTGTTTTAGATAACTTAACAACAGGATCTCGTTCGTTAGTAGACTCACGAGTTGATTTTATAGAAGGAAATTTAGGTGATGAGAATTTATTAAATAAAATATTTACTCAATATCCAATTAAAGCAGTGATGCATTTTGCTGCAAGTAGTCTAGTCGGCGAATCAGTATCGAATCCATTTAAGTACTATAAAAATAATGTTTCAGAAACTTTAACTTTACTAAACAGCATGGTTGAGCATAATGTGAAAAACTTCATATTCTCATCAACAGCTGCCACGTATGGTATTCCCAATATGGATTTTATTGATGAGGAACATTCTAGTAATCCAATTAATCCTTATGGTCGTTCAAAGCTGATGGTGGAAAAGATCTTGCAGGATTTTTCAATTGCGTATGGGCTAAATTATGTTGTTCTGCGCTATTTTAATGCTGCAGGAGCACATGAGTCTGCAGAGATTGGGGAGAGTCATGACCCAGAGACACACCTAATTCCAATTGTTTTACAGCACCTGTTGGGACAGCGTGATAAAATTACGGTTTATGGAAATGATTATGATACACCTGATGGTACTTGTATACGTGATTATATCCATGTAACAGATTTAGCGAATGCTCATATTAAGGCTTTAAATGCGCTGTTAACTGAACTTAAAAAAACCGCTACTTATAATCTTGGAAATGGCAAAGGTTACTCAGTAAAGGAAATTATAGAAACCTGCGAGAAGATTACTGGTATTAAGGCTAAAGTAGAATATGGAGACCGCAGAGCGGGGGATCCTTCAAGGCTTGTCGCATCATCTAATAAGATATATAAAGAATTAGGATGGCGGGCAGAAATGGATCTGGAAAAAATTATAGAAAGTGCTTGGAAATGGCATAATCGTTAAGCCGATGTCTAACCCGAATAAATTGGATGTTAAGGTCCGATTGTTCGGGTTTTTCTAGTATGTGTACGTAGGGGGCTGTAAATTTATCGGAAACAGGCATTTACCCATTGCACTTTAGGCAAAGATGACTGATCAAAAATGGTCTCAATTTCAGCAATCCAAGAGGCTATAAATAACGCTTTCAAAAAGAGCATTAAGTAAGTTCCTTGCCTATTAGGATAAAAATAACAGTAAAAGAATCCATCAAGCGATTGAAAGTTTAACTAGATAAAGGTATCATGCTACTATTGCAATAAATGATTTTTTTAAATTAGTCTTTAACAGGGTAGAATCTTACCTAATAAAAGTGGATTATTGTATGTAAGTTACAAACTGTAAAATTAATGGGTTGAACGTATACTGATGATTTTACTTTATTTATTCTACTAAAAAGTGTATTATTCAAATGAATTTATTTGACATTATGAACTCAGGAAGGACAAACAAATGTATTCTGTTATAACAGTTATTAAAGAACAAATAAAAAGCTTTTATCTTGTCAGGCGATTATCTGTCTATGAAATGAAAAGCGCCAACCGAAATAATTACTTGGGGAATTTATGGGAAATTATTAATCCGATGATCCAAATTGCTATCTACTGGTTTGTGTTCGGTTATGGAATTCTCGCTGCGGGTGGCCGGGGAAAAGTGGATATGGGTGGGGAATTAATACATTATTTTCCATGGATGCTTTCCGGAATTGTTCTGTGGTTTTTTATAAACCAGGCCATTACCTTAGGTTCCAAATCTGTCTATACAAGAATTAACATGGTATCCAAAATGAGCTTTCCCATGAGTGTCATACCGACTTACGTCATTTTCTCAAAACTGTATCAGCATATCATGCTGCTTGCGGTCGTTCTTGTTATCTTCCAGTTTCTCGGTTTTCCTATAAATATTTATTATCTTCAATTGCCATATTTTATGTTTGCCACTGTGGTGTTTTTAGTAGCATTTGCTTTAATAACTTCCACTTTGACAACCATTGTCAGAGACTTTCAGATGCTGATTCAATCCCTAGTGCGGATCTTGATTTATTTATCGCCATTCTTGTGGCCTCCTTATGATTTGAAGCCTGACATCATTCCTTTGCTTATGAAAATTAACCCGATTTATTATCTGGCAGAGGGATATAGAGCTGCAATCCTGGGACTGTCTTGGTATCCTGTTGAAAATTGGGAGTATACTTTATACTTCTGGGGAATAACAATACTGCTGCTAATTTTTGGTTCCATTTTACATGTCAAATTCCGGGATCGGTTTGTAGACTTTTTATAATCGGATGTGATGGAGCATGACAAAAACTGTTGTTTTAAAAAATGTAACAAAAAGATATAAAATGTATGGTGATACAAAAGAAAAGCTGCTCGATATTGTTTTACCAAAAAGTTATGGTGAAGATTTTTATGCCCTTCAGAACATTAACTTCGAAGCGTATAAAGGAGATGTTATAGGCTTTATTGGAATAAACGGGTCTGGTAAGTCTACACTATCCAATGTTATTGCCGGTATCATTCCTCCAACTTCAGGTACAATAGAAGTTAATGGACAAACCGCCTTAATTGCTGTAGCGGCCGGTTTAAATAATCAATTAACTGGCAGGGAGAATATAGAATTAAAATGTCTCATGCTTGGGTTCAGCAAGGCTGAAATTCAAAAATTGGAGCCTGAAATAATAGAGTTCTCGGAAATAGGGAAATTTATCGACCAGCCTGTCAAAACTTACTCAAGCGGAATGAAGTCCCGCCTTGGTTTTGCCATTTCCGTTAATATCGATCCGGATATTCTCGTCATTGATGAAGCCTTATCGGTAGGGGATCAGACGTTTGCAGAAAAGTGTCTCAATAAGATGAACGAGTTTAAAGAACAGGGTAAAACGATCTTTTTTATTAGCCATTCAATTGGACAGATGAAAAGGTTTTGCGAAAAGGCATTATGGCTCGAATTTGGCATGGTTAAGGATTATGGCCCGATGGAGGAAGTTATGCCTAAGTATGAGAAGTTCTTGAAAGAGTATAAGGGCATGTCAAAGAAAGAAAAGAAAAAGTTCCGTGAGAATGCATTGAAAAGACAAAGTGGGGAGCTTATAAAATAAAGCACCTAAAGGCAGGATCTTAGATTCTGCCTCTTTTTTGTTAAATTGTTCCTTATTATATTCATCTAGTACATGTATTTTTGATATAGTTAAAGAGTATGTGAAAATTCAAATCTATTTTTGGAGAGTAAAGATGAGCCATTCAGTTAGTTTTAAAAAGGTGACAAAAAAATATAAAATGTATAACAAAACGTCTGAAAAACTATTGGACATACTGATACCAGACGGATTTGGGGAGGACTTTTATGCGCTCCAAAATATTAACTTTACTGCTGAAAAAGGAGATGTTATTGGGATCATTGGTGTCAATGGTGCAGGCAAGTCTACTTTATCTAATTTGATTACAGGGGTTATCCCTCCCACTTTGGGTGAAATTGAAGTCAAGGGCCAAGCCTCTTTAATTGCGATAGCCTCAGGTTTGAATAACCAGCTGACAGGCAGAGAAAACATTGAGCTTAAATGTCTTATGCTTGGCTTTAGCAAAAAAGAGATAAAGGAACTTATGCCAGAAATTATTGATTTTGCGGATATCGGCAAGTTTATTGATCAGCCAGTAAAAAGCTATTCCAGCGGGATGAAATCTCGACTTGGTTTTGCTATTTCTGTTAATATCAATCCAGATGTTTTGGTTATTGATGAAGCGTTGTCTGTAGGTGACCAGACCTTTACCGATAAGTGTCTTGATAAGATGAATGAATTTAAGCAGAATGGTAAAACAATCTTTTTTATCAGCCACTCAATCGGCCAGGTGAAAAAATTCTGCCAGAAGGCTCTCTGGCTTGAAGCAGGGGAAGTAAGAGCATACGGCAGTATAGAAGAGATTGTTCCTCAGTATGAAAAATTCCTTAAAGAATTTAAGGCTATGTCAAAAAAGGATCAAAAGAATTTTAAGCAGCTCGTTTTAGAAAAAAGAAGTAAGCTTCGTGAACAAGAAAAGGGAGAGGAAGAAAAAATCCCGCGTGGACATTCAAGGTCTGGCAGGAAAAAGAGTGGGACTCTTGTCCGCTATATGAGACGTGCTGTAATGGCTATATTGGTATTCGCTGTTTTGCTGGGGGGTGCCGGTTATATGGCGAAATCAGGGGTATTATCTTATTTTGATAATAAAAGTGCTGGATCAGAAACTGTAAACACCGTGGAGAATAAAGAGGCTGCAGGGAAACAGGGAATAGCCTCCTCGCAGACAGAAGTTAAGCCTGATATTCGTTATGTAAAGTTTTCAAGTGTGAATATAAGGGAATTACCTGATATTAATAGTAATGCGATAGGTATTGCAAACTTTGGGCAGTTCTTTGAAATAAAAGATTTACAGGCAGATAACAGAGGGACTGAATGGTTAAAGGTTAATGATTTAAATGGGAATCAAGGATGGATCAGCAGCGGGACCATGTCTGCTGTAAATAACCCAAAGAATGATGAGGAACTTGCAAATGCTATTGACCAATTAATAGGCTTTTACCCCTCGTTGAATGATGCTATACCGATGATTGGAAAAAGGCAAGGCAATGAAGAGGCATTTAGCTATACAGAATATATGTATATAAATGAACTGGTTCATCAATTTACTATCAATGTTAGTAGTTCATCAGAAACTGAGGTCATCAAAAGGCTTGGAGAACCTGATATAAAGGATCAAAATATGTTCCTATATCATGGAAATGAATACGATTTTATTTTTACAGTATTGGAAAATGGTGCAATTGAGTCTCTCTCTGTTTCTCGCAATCAGCTTGAGACATAAATAAAGTCTTGTCCCCGGCCATAAACCGGGGTCTTTTAATTTTTTTGAATTATTTTAACATATTTGTAATGAAATTTAATGCCTAGTAATATCTCATGAGAAAATCCCATTAATATTGAGAAACATCATAAATAAAAACGAAATATAAATGTATATTTTTATAAAAATTGTGTGTATATGGAAGCTAATTGTATCTATATGGAAATGTTTTCGACTTGGAAAAAATATCAGTTTGACGAGGTATCATCATATCCTATATATTTTGTGAGAAAGCAACTTATTATACAAAATAGAGGGGATACCTTTGATAAAAGAATGGAATCTATTACGCTTCGTTGCGTGTTTAAGCATAGTCCTTCTTCATAGCACTACACAATCTGCTCGGGAGCTTGGTTATCCCGGTACCGAAATATATCAATTTTTCAGGATTTTTCTTTGTTATGCAACTCCTGCTTTTATAGTTCTATCTGTTATTATTTTGGCTAATCGTTATCCTGATAAGCTTCCTGAGAAATTCTGGATGAATAGGATGAAATGGATTTACGTTCCTTTTCTAATATTTGCTATTTTAGATGCTATTATAGGAAAGTATTTTAACCCTAATTTAATGGTGGGACAGAAAATTTTGGATAATATGATAACAGGTAAATTTGTGGGATGGTTTATTTTGGTTATTTTTCAATTTTATTTTTTGCACTATCTAGTCGTTCGTTATAAATGGTCATTAAAATGGCTTTTTCCAATTAGTATGATTATTATGTTCGCCTACTCATTCTATGCTTTGGAAAACCCGGTATCACTTGAAGGATATTCCCATCTTCTGAAATTACCGTTTTTGGGATGGTTCGGGTATTTTACAATTGCTTTCATAATCGGAAAGCATTACAAGAAAATTTCTCTATTCTTATATAAATATCGATGGCGGACACTTCTTGCTCTAGGTATATCTATTCTGTATTTATATGGGTCATTTGAATCTGGAAACGTAGCAGTAAACTCGAGAAGACTGGACTTGTATCCGCTTGTTATATCTGTAAGTTCAGTCATTATTGCCTGGGGACAGAAAATACCTAAACTTAATTTCATAGACCTTGTAAGCAGTTATTCTTTTGGTATTTACCTTGTTCACTGGCAGGTATTGCGTTTTCTTGCACCTTATACAGCTGAATACTTTACCAATCCGCTTGGACATGTCCTATCTTTATTTGGTCTTACACTGCTGATTTCTATGATGATCATAAAGTTAATCACACTAGTACCTTATGGGGATTTTATTATTGGAAAAGTGAAAAAGAAGAAAACAAAAGAAACACAGGTGGGGAATCTTCCAAGTGTGGCTTAAAAATAAAAGGCTCTTTTCGTATAAATTGTTGTTTTTCGCTTATCAATGTTGTCCGTTGATTTCCGTTCCAGGATGCTCGCTTTCCACGGGGCGGGCGGTGAGCCTCCTCGACGCTACGCGTCTGTGGGGTCTCACCTGTCCCGCTACTCCCGTAGGAGTCTCGCACCCTCCACTACAATCAACTCAGTAAATATAATATAAATAGCAACAAACTTTGCGAAAACAGCCAAATAAAAAGAGAAAGGGAATTCCCTTTCTCTTTTAGTTTTGCAGTTCTAAATGAGTTTTTAATTCTTCCTGAACCCGTGCTTGTTCCTCTTGAGGAACAATTAAATACCAAACCTTATTAATCGTTTGCCCTGTACCCTTGAGTGTCATTTGTTCTATGTTCCCCGCGGCAGACTTGTAATTTTTCTGGATATCCTTCATTTCATTAAACGTCATGTTTGTACGGACATTTTTCCCTAAAGCCTCGAAAATGTCATCATAGTTGGTTAACGAGTTAACGCTTATACCTTTTTTAATAACACCTTGTATGATTTGGCGCTGCCTATTTTGACGTCCGAAGTCTCCTTCAGGGTCCTGCTTTCTCATTCTTACATAGGCAAGTGCCTCTTTTCCGTTCAGGTTATTAGGTCCTTCGTTAAATTGATAGCCGCCCTGTGAAAAAGCCTTGGAGTTGTTAACGGTCACCCCGCCAACGGCATCGACTATATCCTTAAACCCTTCCATATTGACCTTAAGGTAGTAGTCAATTGGAATGTCCAAAAAGTTTTCAACAGTCGCCATTGCCATTTCTTCGTTGCCAAATGCATAGGCATGATTAATTTTATCCTCAAACCCTTTGCCGATGATCTCTGTTCTTGTGTCACGAGGGATGCTAAGCATCTTCACTGAGTTTTTATTTGGGTTGACACTTAAGACAATCATCGTGTCAGAGCGTCCTTTATCCCCTTTGCGCTGATCGACACCCATCATTAAGACAGAAAAGGGTTCTTTGTTTGCTAAAGTAATGTCTTCCTGCCGTTTATCAGACTTATGTTCCACAGGCTGATGCATCGTTTCTACTGCATCGGTTAAAGATTTATATATCATAAATCCATAACCTAAACCTGCGAGTATAATTAACAAAAAAATGGAACCAACGATTTTAGGCCATTTTCTTCTCTTCTTACCTTGTTTATATTCTGATCTCATTTGATTTCCCCCATGTTTTTACAAAAAATTTACCCTTGATTTACAGAATACCAAATTTCTACTATAAAGAGTATATAAATTTTAGTCAATTATAAGAAAAAATAAATAGGTTGATTGTCCTGATAAATTTAAAATTTATTAATGTAAATAGTGTTAGGAATATATGACCTTCTTTGAAATTATGTTAATATATTCCTAGATTGAAAACGGACGTTTTTTGTCGAATCTTGATGCTAGAAGTCTGTTTTATTATTTAAAAAGGGGGAATTACATTTCGTGGATAAAAAAGCAAGAATGTATGTTTGTTTTATGATTATATTTGTTATGGTCTTTTCTGCCTTTCCGGCAGGTGTGCTGGGAGAAGGTTCGGGAAGTCATTCCATGGCTTCTGTGGTTTCAAAAAGTGAACAAAACGTCCCACTATTGCAGGATCCATCGGAAGAAAGTGACCTGGCTGCGAGCATACCCGCTAACTCAACTGTTGAATTATTGGAACCTGACCTTGAGTATTGGCTTGTGGCTTATACAGATCCTGAAACTGAAGAAGTCATTTCCGGGTATATCCATGAGTCATTTGTCCATAGCGACAGCGAGTCAGGGATACAGGATCTGACAGAAGAGACAGCAGAGACAGCAGATGAGATTGCTGCTCAAGAAGGATCATCAGAAGAACAGCAGGAAGAGGACTTACATAGTGCTAGTGAAGGTCCGATTGAAGGAAGTGCTGAAGCTGAACAGCCTGATTTAGAGAAGAATGAAGGGATTGTCACAGATAATAACGAATCGTCTGAAAGAACAAATGATAGTGGAAGTAAATTCACTACTACTACTGCGAATTCAATCTCTATTTCAGCTAATATAACTGTCAGTGGAATTGCCCTTAAAGCCCCAACCCATGTATACTCTGCTAATAATTCCGACTCTGATATTTTAAAAAGCTATCCCCAAGGGACCATGCTGAAGTATACCGTTTCAAATACAGACTGGTATTCATGTACTGTATTTGTAAACGGGAAAGCAACAGCAGGTTATATCAGAAAAAGTGATGTTGAAGAGCCTGTAAATCCTCAAATTGATTTAAGAGGAGTGGTAAAGAACAGTAACCTTATTGTCTATTCAAAGGCTTCCTCATCTTCTGCTCCTCTAAAAAGCTACGCAGAGGGCTCAATTTTGAAGTTTAAAACATTTACATCAGACTGGTATGAAGCCACAGTCTATGTGGGTGGTAAAGCAGTGACAGGGTATATTAAGAAAAATGATATCATTTTGCCTGTCCCACCGCCAACAGCCAAAAAAGGAATTGTCAAAGCAAGCAGTTTGAATGTGTATTCCAAGGCAAGTAAGTCTTCCAGTGTTTTAAAAAGTTACCCGGAGGGCGCTTCCTTGCAATTCAAAACATTTACAGACGATTGGTATGAAGCCACAGTCTATGTAAGTGGCAAAGCTTCTACAGGATATATACATAGAAGTTCTGTCATATTGGAGGGGACACCTCAAGCTGAGCTAACTGGAATTGTAAAACCTGTCAGTCTTAATGTATATGCAAATCCATCTGGCGGTTCCCAGGTTCTTAAAAGATATACAGAGGGATCTGTCCTGAGAATAAAAACTTACACCGATAATTGGTATGAGGCCATAGTTTATATAAACGGCAACCCCCGTACGGGATATATCAAAAAAGGGGAAGTCTTAGATCCGGATGCTCCGCAAAAAGATTTAACAGGTATTGTCAAGGTGCTTAGCCTAAACGTTTATTCTTCCCTTTCGAGGACATCTGGAGTTCTGAAAAGCTATGAACTAGGAAGGGTACTTAAATATAAGACATATACTGATAATTGGTACCAGGCAATAGTTGTTGTTAATGGCAAGGGCTTAACCGGTTATATTCACAAACAGGATATTGAAAACAGTGTATCTTCCCCGGTTTCATTAACAGGAACTGCACAAGATCCATCAGGAGTAAGAGTATACTCAAGAGCATCTTCCACCTCTGATGTTTTAAAGTCTTATCCAAAGGGTTCCAAATTAAAATATAAGACCTTTACATCTGAATGGCACCAGGTCACAGTCTATATTAATAGCAAGCCGGTGACAGGGTATATTAAAAAGACTTCTCTGGAAAAAGGATTAAAAGGGAAAGTAATCGTTGTGGATGCTGGACATGGCGGAGTGGATAATGGGGCTAAAGGTGTGGAAAAGCTCTTGAATTTAAAAACTGCCATTCAGCTGGAATCCCTGCTTAAAGCAGCAGGGGCTAAGGTAGTCATGTCACGTACGACCGATGTATATTTATCCCTTTCTGAAAGGGTGGAAGTCAGTCATCAATATAATGCAGATGCGTTTGTGAGCATCCATTATAATTCAAATCCTAGTCCCAGCCCGCATGGAATTGAAACCTATTATTGGGCAACGAATGTAAATGAGCTGGTCATGGCAAGATACGTTCAACAGGAAGTTATTATGCAGACTGGTCTATATGACCGTGGTGTCAAGACTGGTGACTTTCATGTTATTAGAGAAAATGGAAATGCAGCTATTCTGGTCGAATTGGGCTTTTTATCAAACCCTGCTGAGCTTGAAATTGTCTCAACAAGTGCATATCAGAAAAAAGCAGCAACTGGGATTTATAAAGGGCTTGAAAAGTACTTTAACCTATAATAAAAAGATCCGGCCATATTGAACTGTGCCCCGATTTACGGACAGTTTAAAAAGCGCCTATGCGGCTAGTAAATGGCCCCGGTATTGCACCGGGGTCATTTTATTTAAGCCCCATTGATAACGATGCTGGTTATATTCCTCGATCACTCGATCCACTTCTTTTCTAACATCTCCTAAATTATCTAATGATTTATACTCTGCTA
>NZ_JAMBOJ010000150.1 GCF_023715565.1 Cytobacillus firmus
ATTACTGACCGCCTGCTGGACCGTCAGGCCGCCAAACTCGGCGATCTTCAGCTCGACGCCCGGGTAGCGCTGGCGGAAGCGACTGATCGGTTCAGCCATCAACATCCCGACCATCGGCGGAATGCCAAGCCGCAGCACCCCTTTATGCAGGTGGTTGATATCGCTCAGCTCTGACTCCAGCTGGCTGAACTCGCCCAAGATCGCCTGGCCGCGTTCAAAAACGACGCGCCCGGTATCGGTGAGCAGCAGTTTGCGGCCGTCGCGGATCAACAGCGTGCAGTTCAGCTCATCTTCGAGATTCTTGAGCATCTTGCTGATGGTGGGCTGTGTGACAAACAGCTTTTCCGCCGCGCGAGTAAAACTCTGCTGACGAACCACTTCAACGAAATAGCGCAGCGTTCGGATATCCATAATTATTCCCTGAGACTATACCTGCGATGATTTTAATTCATTTCTGTCCGCTTCGGCGGCTCTCTAT
>NZ_JAMBOJ010000151.1 GCF_023715565.1 Cytobacillus firmus
GCTCTGCATAGTTGATAACGTGAATATTTTTGTTCAATTTGGCAGAGATGGCATTGATAAAGGCAGACAACGGACCATTGCCATTACCAACAACGTCTATGATGTCATCTCCCATGCGTACAGAGCCTGAAAAGCTCACTGAGCCAGCGGTGTTTTTGATTTCATAATCTTGCAACGCCAAAGTAGATTGGTTCAAATAGGTGTCTTCAAACACGCTAATGACATCATCTGATGTCAATTCTGTCTGACGGCTTTCGGCTTCTTGCTGAATGACACGGCTAAAGTCAATCTGCGTCCAGCGCGGCAAATGAAAACCAAAGTCACGTTGCAAGATATAAGCAACACCACCTTTCCCTGACTGGCTATTGATACGCACGACATCCTGATAGCCGCGTCCGATATGAGCAGGGTCAATCGGCAAGTACGCCACATCCCACAAGCCTTGGGTAGCTTCGGCATTTTGCTCGTTATAAT
>NZ_JAMBOJ010000152.1 GCF_023715565.1 Cytobacillus firmus
CTGAACCTGAAGGCCGGCCAGCGCGACACGACGGGCGGCGCGATCGACAGCGAATGGGTGCCGGTCGACATGGGCGCGCCGGCCGCGCTGGTCGGCGAGGACCTCGCCGCGGCCGATGCGCTCGGCAACCTCGCGAACCCGGACAAGATCGCGAACCCCGACAACCTGAAGTTCTCCGAAAAGCTGCGCACGCTGTTCATCGGCGAAGACTCGGGCATGCACGTGAACAACTTCCTGTGGGCCTACAACGTCGACACGAAGTCGCTCGCGCGCGTGCTGTCGTGCCCGGCCGGCGCCGAATCGACGGGCCTGCACGCGGTCGACGAGATCAACGGCTGGACCTACATCATGAGCAACTTCCAGCACGCGGGCGACTGGGAAGCGCCGCTGCACGACAAGGTAAAGCCGACGCTCGACCCGCTCGTGCGCGCGAACTACAAGGATCGCTTCGGCGCCAGCGTCGGCTACCTG
>NZ_JAMBOJ010000153.1 GCF_023715565.1 Cytobacillus firmus
TTAATTGTATCAGAAGTGGTCCTTATTTTTCTCAAAAACAATCAAAGCCGGTGACATTTTACTCGTCGTAAAATGTCACCGGCTTTTTCATTTCAGAGGTGGGTTTTGTCCCAGCCTCTTTTTGTTTTATTGAAAAGATATTAATCATGAATTTTGCGGGGCAGAATAATGGGAATATTTTTTCTTTCTCTTTCGCGAATAAAAGTGATAAAAACATATTGCATGTTGTCCTGTGAGGTGATATATTTATATTCGTTGCTGCAAGACAGCGACTTACAAAAAAGATTTTAAAAAAAGTTATTGACTCAGATAGTTGATTCTGATAAGATAATAAAGTCGCCTTTGAGCGGCGGATTGATCTTTGAAAACTGAACGAACAATACGTCAACGTTTAAATCATTAGTCTTTTTCGAAAAGACAATCGAGCTATATCAACTCTTATATGGAGAGTTTGATCCTGGCTCAGGACG
>NZ_JAMBOJ010000154.1 GCF_023715565.1 Cytobacillus firmus
TTGCGGCGCCAGATCCTAAGTCTGGTGCGTCTGCCAATTCCGCCACACCCGCAATATGAAATTAAAAATGGTGAGCCATGAAGGACTCGAACCTTCGACCCTCTGATTAAAAGTCAGATGCTCTACCAACTGAGCTAATGGCTCATATTCCATTAAAGGAATTGAAGTGGTGCCGGCAAGAGGACTTGAACCCCCAACCTACTGATTACAAGTCAGTTGCTCTACCAATTGAGCTACACCGGCATGTTATATGGTGGAGGATGACGGGATCGAACCGCCGACCCTCTGCTTGTAAGGCAGATGCTCTCCCAGCTGAGCTAATCCTCCATTATATACGCCCGGCAGCGTCCTACTCTCACAGGGGGACAGCCCCCAACTACCATCGGCGCTGAGAAGCTTAACTTCCGTGTTCGGTATGGGAACGGGTGTGACCTTCTCGCTATCGCCACCGGACTATTTGGT
>NZ_JAMBOJ010000155.1 GCF_023715565.1 Cytobacillus firmus
GTCCTTCGACACGAGGAGATGCCCTTTCTCGGCGGTGGCGAACATATCGCCGTTGCCGTTCGAAAAAATGCCGAACAGGTTCAGGTCCGACTTCTTGCCGCTCGGAAGCACGGGTTCCTTTTTCGTCCAGGTCTTGCCGCCGTCGTCGGGGACGAGGATCAGCGACCAGAGCCCGACTGCCACGCCGTGGTTCGCATCGACGAAGTGAACGCCGAAGAGGGGACGATCCTCGGTCGTCGCGAGCCGCTGTATCTGCCACGTCTCGCCGCCGTCGGTGGTCTTCAGGATCGCGC
This sequence comes from Cytobacillus firmus, assembly GCF_023715565.1. Lineage (GTDB taxonomy): Bacteria > Bacillota > Bacilli > Bacillales > Cytobacillaceae > Cytobacillus > Cytobacillus firmus_C. The sequence continues at coordinate 294 of NZ_JAMBOJ010000155.1, forward strand.
CCCAGTGACCGACGGCCCAGCCCGTGTTGGCGTCGATGAAGCTGACCGACGTCAGCGTCGAGCTCACGGGTACGGCCTTGGCTTGGCGGTACGTCGCGCCGCGATTGTCGGACAGCAGGATGATGCCGTTCGCACCGACGCTCACGACCCGCGGCCCTGCCCACGT
>NZ_JAMBOJ010000156.1 GCF_023715565.1 Cytobacillus firmus
AGGTGTCCGCGGTCGTTCGCCTGCGCGGCGACATCCGCGATCCGGACGTGGACGCGCAGGGTGTGATCGAGGCGCGCGTCGCCGGGTTGGAGCGGACGGGACGTGCGGAGTTCGACGTGCACCGCAAGGCGGGCCTGCTCGACGCCCAGGTCGATCTGTACGACGGCTACGACGCGCTCGTGGAGGCCGGCGGGACCGCCACCACACGCCTGAACGAGGTGATGGACTGGCTGCTCGTCGGTGCGCCCAAGCCCGACTTCAAGGACCTGTCGCTGTTCGTGTCCGAGCTCGACGTGACGACGTGGCTCGATCACATCCCGGTGGAGACGGTGCGCGCGCTGGTCGGATCCCCGCTCGACATCGACGGCACGATCGACGGACGGATCGGCGTGCAGGGAAGCCCACGCACACCGCTGCTGCTCGACGCCAACCTCGACGCGCACCTCACGGCGGGTGGT
>NZ_JAMBOJ010000157.1 GCF_023715565.1 Cytobacillus firmus
ACCCTCTGCTTGTAAGGCAGATGCTCTCCCAGCTGAGCTAATCCTCCAAAATGGTGACCCCTACGGGATTCGAACCCGTGTTACCGCCGTGAAAGGGCGGTGTCTTAACCGCTTGACCAAGGGGCCAATATGAAATTAAAATGGCGGAGAGCAAGGGATTTGAACCCTTGATACGCGGTTAGCGTATACACGATTTCCAATCGTGCTCCTTCGGCCACTCGGACAGCTCTCCATTTGGCTCCGCAGGTAGGATTCGAACCTACGACCGTTCGGTTAACAGCCGAATGCTCTACCACTGAGCTACTGCGGAATAATGATATTTGTAAAACAGCCCGGCAGCGTCCTACTCTCACAAGGGGACAGCCCCTAACTACCATCGGCGCTGAGAAGCTTAACTTCCGTGTTCGGTATGGGAACGGGTGTGACCTTCTCGCTATCGCCACCAGACTA
>NZ_JAMBOJ010000158.1 GCF_023715565.1 Cytobacillus firmus
TTACTGGTAGGCGGCCCGGAAGGTCTCTCTCCCGCCTGTAAAGCAGCGGCGGAACAGAGTTGGTCGCTCTCCACCCTCACCTTACCTCACCCGCTGGTGCGCGTACTGGTGGCCGAGAGTCTGTACCGGGCGTGGAGCATCACCACCAACCACCCGTACCACCGTGAGTAATGATGATCAGGGTAGACTAAGCAGCGAATGAAATTACAGAATTCTTTCCGCGACTATACGGCTGAATCCTCGCTGTTCGTGCGCCGGGCGCTGGTCGCTTTTTTGGGGATTTTGCTGCTTACCGGCGTTCTGATCGCCAACCTGTACAATGTGCAAATCGTTCGCTTCGACGACTATCAGACGCGCTCGAACGAAAACCGCATCAAGCTGGTGCCGATCCGCCGAGCCGCGGCATTATTTACGATCGCAACGGCACCCCGCTGGCGCTTAAC
>NZ_JAMBOJ010000159.1 GCF_023715565.1 Cytobacillus firmus
GAAGATTGGCTGCGCGCCCTGCTGCTGGGGCGTCGACGACGTGAAGAACCCGCACCTGCCGCCGTGGCGGCACGTGCTTGCCGAGGCCGCGCAGGCCGGCTACTCGGGCATCGAGCTCGGGCCGTACGGCTACATCCCGCTCGATCTCGACGTGGTGAGCGCCGAACTCGAACGCCAACGCCTGAGCATCACGGCCGGCACGATCTTCGACGATCTCGTGTCGCCGGAGAACCTGCCGAACCTGCTGCGCCAGTCGCGCGACATCTGCGCGCTGATCACGCAACTGCCGAAGCTGCCGACGCAGGGCGGCCAGCGCTACGCGGCGCCATACCTGGTCGTGATGGACTGGGGCCACGAGGAACGCGACTACGCGGCCGGCCACGGCGATCGCGCGCCGCGGCTGTCCGACGAGCGCTGGACGCGGATGGTCGACCATATCCAGC
>NZ_JAMBOJ010000016.1 GCF_023715565.1 Cytobacillus firmus
GGAAATTCACTGCCAAAAAATAAGAATTTAAAGAATTAATACCCTGAAATAAGAGAAAGGTGAATTTGAGCGCACTCAAATTCACCTTTCTTACTATCTGAAGCTAGTTTTGTCCCAGCCCCTTTTTTTGCCAAATAATTGTTCGTTTTTTTATAGGAGTTTGATGTGGTAAAATAATGAAATAATCGTGTACATAGAGAAAAGGAGAAAAAACATGAAATGGATCTATCCTTTATTAGGCAGCAGAGCTATGCTGATACTCCTTCTGATTATTAACACAGCAGGCACCATCTATGGGTATATATGGTATAAGTGGCAGCTGGTAGATACACCGGCTATTTTCTTGCCATTCGTACCCGACAGCCCTACAGCGAGCCTGTTTTTTATGTTTGTGCTCATTGCCTTTCTAATGGGCAAAAATTGGCCATTGATGGAAGCTTTAGCAATTGTAACCCTTATTAAATACGGAATATGGGCTGTAGTTATGAATTTGCTCGTATTTCAGGTTACAGGTGAATTGGATCCCCTTGCTCTCATGCTGATCTTCTCTCATGGTGCAATGGCAGTCCAGGGTGTTCTCTACGCACCATTCTATCGCTTCAAAACATGGCATCTAGTCATTACGGGTATCTGGACTCTGCACAATGATGTAATTGATTACGTCTTTTTCATGCTTCCCCGCTATCCGATACTAAATCTTTACACACCGCAAATCGGCTATTTTACATTCTGGCTCAGCATTTTCTCACTAGGAACAGCGTATTACTTCGTCCTAAGAAAAAATCGATTTCGTCTGGATATAGTGAAATAGTGCTCCGATTCCCTTGATCCAAACCATTTAGTGTTTTGGGTCTTTTTTGGTTTAGGCTGTTTTCGCACTGTTTGTTGCTATTTATATTATATTTACTGAGTTGATTGTAGTGGAAGGTGCGAGATCCTCGAAAATGCATTCGCATTTTCTTCGTGCGGTGTCTACTCAAGGAAGCTTATTCAAAGTCCTGCGGGAGTAGCGGGACAGGTGAGACCCCGCAGACGCGGAGCGTTGAGGAGGCTCACCGCCTGCCCCGCGGAAAGCGAGCAGCCTGGAGCGGAAATCAACGGACAATATTGATAGATGAAAAACAAAATTATATACGAAAAGAGTTTTTTTAAAAGAAATAACCTGGCCCCCAAAATTATTTTCTGGTCTAACCTTGTCCCTCTTTTCATATTTATCTAATAGTAATTTGAGGGGGGACAGTTTGATGAGGCGAAAAGTAATCGCATTCTTATTCATTATTATGTTATTGCCTGGAATGGTGTCTGCAGATAAGACAACCAAAATAGATAAATTAGATAAATTGTCTAATGAAGCCTTACAGATGGTTAAGCTTCACAGGTATGAGGATGCCAAGAAGCTGTTGGAGTATTTCTCCGAGCAATTTGTTGCTATAAACGGCAAGGAAAGGCCATTTACAATGGACGAGCTGCGGATTATTACAGTCTCTCATGATGATGCTGTACAAGCTGCGGTAAATACATCTATGAGCCACGAAGAACGGCTTAATCATGCAACAAAATTCCGCCTCGTAATGGATGCGATTTCCTCCAAATATCAGCCTTTATGGACTGAAATGGAGAAGCCGATCATGTCAGTGTTTGGTGAGGTAAAGGAAGCGGCATACAGCGGTAATAACGAGAACTTCCATTCACGTTTGAATTCCTTTTTGTCTTTATATGAGGTTATTTATCCCAGTCTGAAGATAGATGTGGATGCAGAAAAGGTACAAAAACTGAACGCCCGCATAAATTTTATCGATCATTATCGGCCTCAGGTGCTTTCCCAGCAGGCAAGCCAGCAGGAACTTGCTGCATTGGAAAATGATCTGCAGACTATCTTTGATGAAATGACAGAAGATGAAACGGATCCATCCCTCTGGTGGGTGATCATCTCAACCGGGAGCATAATCATCATTACATTATCTTACGTAGGTTGGAGAAAATATAAGGGAGACAGGGCAAGACAAAAAAATCGATCTTAATAAGAAAAGCGGAAGCACCTTGCTCACCCCCGACAAGCACAAGACGAGCCTCACGGAAAGGCGTTCTTTGCCTTTTTGGGGGGAGCGGCTTGTGACCTCGAGGGGGTAGGTGCTGGAGCTAGACAGGCCTCGAAGTTCAAAAATTTCTACACTCTTATCTTTGAACAAAAAGAATAAAGAGTGTCTTTTCCCGTTTTGTAATCAAGAGGAAAGGGAAAAGATAGGCAAATCGATTTGTATGCTGGATATCTGCAGGCCAGCGGATAAAATACACCATGACCAGCTTAATGGGGAGGTAACAAAATGGGAGGATATCTCATTTATTTCGCAATAATTATTCTTGTTCCGCTTTGGGCACAAATGAAAGTAAAGGGAGCTTACAGCAAATATTCAAAAGTTCCTTCATCCACTCAAATGAGGGGTGCTGAAGTAGCCAGAAGAATTCTGGATGAGAATGGTCTGTATAAAGTTGGCGTTGAAGAAACCAGGGGGCATCTAACAGATCACTATGATCCTCGATCCAAGACAGTCAGGCTTTCGGCAACAAATTATCATGGCCATTCTGTGGCTGCTGCTGCAATAGCAGCCCATGAAGTTGGCCATGCCATCCAGGATAATCAGGATTACGCTTTTCTGCGCTTCCGCCATGCACTAGTACCTGTTGCGAATATTGGTTCAAACTTCTCCTGGATTCTGATCATGATTGGTTTTTTTGCTGGGTTGAGCGGTATGGTGCTGCTTGGTATAATCTTCATGGCAGCTGCAGTGGTTTTTCAAGTGATCACACTTCCGGTAGAGTTCAATGCTTCTAATCGTGCGATGGATCAGGTAGTATCCCTTGGAATTATCAGAAACGATGAAGAAAGAGAGACTAAAAAAGTTTTGAATGCAGCTGCGTTGACATATGTGGCGGCAGCAGCCGTGGCAGTGCTGGAATTGCTGCGTTTAATTCTTATTTATACAGGAATGACCAGATCTGAGTAAAGGCCGGCAATGCCGGCTTTTTTAATGAAAAAAAAATGATGCCCCTGGGACATCACATTGATTTTCAGCGTTCAACCGGCTTTTTATTTTCATCCAAAGTAAAGCCTTCACCCAGCACATCATGTACAGCTGTGACAGAAACAAATGCATGGGGATCAACAGAAGTAATCGCATTTTTTAAACGGACAATTTCATTACGGCCGACAACACAATATAATACTTCCCGCTCTTTTTTTGTGAAGGAACCATGGCCTTTTAATACCGTAACGCCCCGATCCATTTCTTTCATGATTTTATCGGCAATTGCATCGTTTCGTTCTGATATGATCATGGCCCCCCTTGCTGCATAAGCCCCTTCCTGCATGAAATCAATTACTTTTGCACCAACAAAAACAGCAACCAAGGTGTACATGGCTTCCCTGTAATTCAAATATGTAATTAATGAAAGGGCAATCACAAAAAAGTCAAAAATGAACATTGTCTTTCCCATGCTGACTCCGGCATATTTATGTACAAGTCTGGCAATTATATCAACTCCGCCAGTTGTGCCTCCAAATCTGAAAATCGTGCCAAGACCGATCCCTATAAAAACACCCGCGAATAAAGAAGCGAGAGTCAAATCCTCTTTTAATGGCATTTCAATCTGATACCGCTGAAAAATCCATAGGAATAGGGACACACCGACCGTTCCGATGATGGTATAAAGAAAAACATTTCTGCCCAGAAGTTTCCATCCAATAAAGAAAAGAGGTATATTTAGCAGAAGGTTAGTATAGGAAGGGTCCCACTCGAAAAGGAAGTATAAAAGCAGGGTAATACCGGTGAAACCGCCTTCAGCCAAGTTGTTTTGCATATTAAAGTGAACAAGGCCCCATGAAAAAATGGCTGAGCCAAGCAGAATGAAAAAAATATTCTTAAATTTCAATCCATAAAACATGTTATCCCTCCGCTGCCTGAATATCACAATACCAAAGCGTATCTAATTATATAAGATACAGATTATAAGAGCAATAACATCAATGGACAAGAAGCGGCTGACTGACCATCTATTAGCAATGATAAAAAATATTTGTAAAATGGCTGAGCTATAGCTTAACATGAAAAGTGGAAATCTCGTATAGAACATGTAATAAAAACAGAGGTGAAAGTATGGAGACACCAAAAACAATGAAAGACATGCAAACTGACGTTGACAAATACATAAGCCAATTTAAAGAAGGTTATTTCAGCCCATTGGCGATGCTTGCAAGGATGACCGAGGAACTTGGGGAACTATCCAGGGAAGTGAACCATCACTATGGTGAAAAACCAAAAAAATCAACAGAGGAAGAAAAGGCTATCGAAGAAGAGCTTGGAGATATGCTCTTTGTTCTAATATGCTTTGCAAATTCCTTAAATATTGACTTAGAAGAAGCGCACGATCGTGTCATGGAAAAATTCAGCACACGCGATAAAGACAGATGGACAAGAATTGAAGAGTAGAAGGAGAGAGGAAAATGGATAAAGTTAAAGTTATTATAGCGGGACCACGGGGGAGGATGGGAAGTGAAGCCGTCCAGCTTGTTAAGCGAACAGAGAACTATGAGTTAGCTGGCGTGATCGACCATAAAAATGGCGGTGGTTTTCTTAGCGATTTTGAAGGCTTCTCTCATTTTGGCCATGTTCCGGTGTACACAGATCTGGCCCTGGCCTTTCAGGAGCTGAGTCCCGACGTACTGATCGATTTGACAACTCCGGAAGTAGGAATGTTCCATACAAAAACTGCACTGGAATATGGTGTAAGGCCAGTTGTTGGAACAACAGGCTTTTCGAAGGATAATCTGAAAGAGCTTGAAGAACTTTGCCATGAAAAAGGAATTGGCTGTATTATTGCGCCAAACTTTGCACTTGGTGCTGTATTAATGATGAAATTCTCCCAATTGGCAGGAAGATATTTTAATGATGTGGAAATAATTGAGCTGCACCATGACCAGAAATTGGATGCTCCATCTGGTACTGCAGTTAAAACAGCGGAGATGGTTGCTGACGTAAGAACGAAAAAGGAGCAGGGGCACCCCGAGGAGAAGGAAACGATTCCTGGTGCCAGGGGCGCAAATTTCGATGGTATGCATATACATTCTGTTCGCCTGCCCGGCCTGATTGCTCATCAGCAGGTAATGTTCGGCTCTGAGGGCCAAACATTGACCATCCGTCATGACTCATATAATAGAGCTTCTTTTATGTCAGGTGTAAAACTTGCTGTTGATACGGTTTTAAAAATTGATACGCTCGTTTACGGTCTCGAAAATATTATCGACTAGAAAGGGGTGCCGACATGAATATTGCCTTAATTGCCCATGATAAAAAAAAGGATGATATTGTAAGATTTGCGATCGCCTATAAATCCATTCTTGCTGAACATACCCTTTATGCTACCGGAACAACCGGTTCACGCATCATGAAAGAAACTGGCCTTTCCATTCACCGTTTTCAGTCAGGACCTCTTGGGGGGGACCAGGAAATTGGTGCTTTAATTGCCAACAATAAAATGGATGTTGTATTTTTCTTCAGAGATCCTCTGACTGTTCAGCCCCATGAGCCGGATGTCTCAGCGTTGGTGCGCCTTTGTGACGTATATGCTGTGCCGCTCGCGACAAATATGGGCACAGCGGAGATTATAATTAAAGGCATTGAACGCAATGATTTATCGTGGAGAAATATTGTAATTGAAAAAGGTGACATGAATGAATCCGGATAACCTTGATATTCTGGCATTTGGCGCTCATGCTGATGATGTTGAAATCGGCATGGGCGGCACAATTGCCAAATTTGCCTCTATCGGAAAAAAGATTGGAATATGCGACTTAACACAGGCAGAGCTTTCTTCCAACGGGACGGTTGAAATCCGAACAGAAGAATCGTTGAAAGCAGCAGATATTCTGGGTGTTACTATCCGGGAGACTCTTAATCTTCCTGACAGGGGCTTATTTTATAACCAGGAATACATAAAAAAGATTGCTGAATTAATCCGTAAATATAAACCTGCTCTAGTGTTTGCGCCATATATGGAGGACAGGCATCCAGACCACGGGCATTGTGCCCGCCTGGTGGAAGAAGCCGTCTTTTCAGCAGGAATCAAGAAATATGAAACAGGCGGCAATTTCGCTCCGCATAAAGTGAAAAACCTGCACTTTTACATGATAAATGGCTTCCATAAGCCTGACTTCCTGATCGATATCTCCTCTTTTATGGATAAAAAAATTGCAGGTCTCGAATCCTATCAAAGTCAATTTGCAAGAAGCCCAGGTTCATTTGATACACCGCTTGTCAACGGCTATATTGAAACTGTTGCAGCGAGGGAAAGCTTATTTGGAAAACAGGCAGGGGTGCAATATGCAGAGGGGTTTAAAGTGAAGAATCCCTTACTGGTAAATACTGATATATTTGGTGGAGAATTATGAGGAAAAAGTTAAAAATAGGTATCACCTGCTATCCCACGGTTGGAGGATCAGGTGTCGTTGCTACAGAATTAGGGAAAATGCTTGCCGAAAAAGGCCATGAAATACATTTTATTTCATCAAGCCTCCCTTTTAGACTGAAAAGGATGTACCCCAATATTTTTTATCATCAGGTGGATGTCAATCAATACTCCGTATTTCAATATGCTCCTTACGATATCGCGCTGGCAAGTAAAATGGCGGAAGTGATAAAACGCGAGGGCCTTGATCTGCTGCACGTGCATTATGCGATTCCCCATGCAGTTTGCGCGATTCTGGCAAAGCAGATGAGCGGTACAGACATTAAAATTGTTACCACCCTTCATGGAACAGATATTACAGTTCTCGGGTACGACCCATCCCTTACAGATGCGATACGTTTTGGAATCGAAAAGTCTGATGGAGTTACAGCTGTTTCCAAAGCTTTAATATCGCAAACTTATGACCTGATTAAACCTGATAAGTCCATAAGAGCTGTTTATAATTTTATAGATGAAAGAATATACAGGAAAACCGATTCTCTTTACCTAAAAGAAGAGTATGGCATAAACGATGGTGAAAAGGTGATCATCCATGTATCTAATTTCCGCAATGTAAAGCGGGTACCGGATGTTGTTCAAGCCTTTGCCAAAATATCCGAAGAAGTTCCTTCAAAGTTGCTGTTAGTTGGAGACGGACCGGAAATGAGCGTTATATGCAGACTGGTGAATGACCTGAAGCTTAAAGACAAGGTTTTGTTTTTGGGAAAGCAGGACAATGTGGAGGAGCTTTACAGCATCAGTGATTTAATGCTCCTGTTATCGGAAAAGGAAAGCTTTGGACTTGTTGCTCTTGAGGCAATGGCATGCGGAGTGCCATGCATCGGTACAGATGTCGGTGGAATTCCCGAAGTAATCAGCGATGGTGAGACCGGCTATATTTGCACTTTGGGTGATATAACTGGTATCTCGCTAAAAGCAATTAAATTGCTTACTGATGAGAAACTGCTAGACCGGTTCTCTTCACAATCCATATCGCTTGCAAAGAACAGGTTCAGTGCCGGCAGCATTGTCAGTCAATATGAAGAGCTTTATTATGAACTTTTGGAAAAAGGTGACCTTTAATGAATGAAGCTTTTGCAAAGGCAGTTCCTGTGCTGGAGAAGTTAGAGGCTGCAGGTTTTGAGGCCTATTTTGTAGGAGGCTCTGTCAGGGATTATATACTTGGAAAAGAAATTGCAGACGTCGATATTGCTACTTCGGCTACCCCGGAAGAAGTAAAAACCATATTCTCAAGAACACTTGATGTGGGTATTGAGCATGGCACTGTGGTGGTTCTATATCATGGCATACCCTATGAAATTACAACCTTCCGAACAGAGGCAGAATACCTGGATTTTAGGCGGCCTTCAGAAGTAAGATTTATCAGATCACTGGAAGAGGATTTGAAAAGAAGAGATTTTACGATGAACGCGATTGCCATGAATAAAGAAGGGCAGCTTATCGATCCTTTTAACGGCAGGGGCGCCATAGAGGAAAGAAAAATTTGTACTGTAGGCAAGCCGGCTGAGAGATTTACTGAAGATGCCCTTCGAATGATGAGAGCAGTCCGTTTTTTCAGCCAGCTGGCATTTGAGATTGATAAAAACACTTATGCTGCTTTGGCATCCCTGTCACATTTACTAGAAAACATAGCAGTGGAAAGAAAGCTGGCAGAGTTCGAAAAGCTATTGGCGGGAACCGGCAGGATGAAAGCTCTTAAGGTCATTGCGGAAACAGGATTGTTTAATTATCTGCCAAAAATGTCAGGCTTCCAACAGGAATTAAAAGAAGCAGAGAAATATAATGCTGCTGATCTGACTGGAGATGAAATGTGGGCCTTTCTTGCGTATATCTTTAAGTTGGACGAGTCACAGGCTGAAGCTTTTCTGAAGAACTGGAAACTGCCTTTAAAGAGAACAAAGAAAATAGTGTCGATTATCAGCTGGATCCGGTACAGAGCCAAAAACCAGTGGGGGGCCTATTCCCTTTATCAGGCAGGGGACAAGTCCCTGAACGCGGAACGGGTCCGCAACGTAATCTTGCATGAGGACTCAAGCAGGGGAACAGTCAGCCTGCTGAGTCAATATAATTCTCTGCCGATCAAAGAAAGAAGAGACCTTCAGCTTACTGGAGATCAGCTGATGAATTGGTTTGGCAAACCTCCTGGTCCCTGGATTAAAGCGGAGCTTGAAAAAACCGAAAAAGCAGTCTTGCGCGGCGAAGTGAGTAATAGCAATGAATCCATAAGGGAGTGGCTCATAAAGTGCAATCAAAAATCAGGAACAAATTGATTGATGCTTTTACGAAAAGCAATGAGGAATATCTTTCAGGCCAGTATTTAGCTGACCTGATTGGATGTTCAAGAACGGCTGTATGGAAGCATATTGAAGAGCTGAGGAAAGAAGGCTTTGAATTGGAAGCGGTCAGAAGAAAAGGTTATCGGATAACAAAAACACCTGAAAAAGTTACCCCTGATGAAATCAGGCTTGGTTTGCAGACTGAAGCCCTCGGACGCCAGATTCATCATGAAGAAAGTGTTGATTCAACCCAGAAGATTGCCCATCGCCTTGCATACGAGGGTGCGCAGGAAGGAACCGTTGTCATAGCGGAAGAACAGCTTTCAGGCAGGGGCAGAATGGACAGGAGATGGCATTCTCCCAAATCAACAGGCATATGGATGAGTGTTATCCTAAGGCCGAACATTCCACCGCCGAAAGCTCCGCAGCTTACGCTGATTACAGCAGTGGCTGTTGTACAGGCAATTGAAGAGCTGACCGATTTAACACCGCAAATTAAATGGCCGAATGATATTTTGATGAACGGGAAGAAGGTTACAGGAATTCTGACAGAACTGCAGGCGGATGCCGACCGTATTATTTCTATTATCATAGGAATTGGCATCAACGTTAACCAGCAGCTTGATGATTATCCCGATGAACTTAAAGAAATTGCCACTTCATTATCCATTGAAAAAGGCGAAAAGCTTTCAAGAGCTGAGCTCATTAAGATCCTGCTTGGCAAACTGGAAAACCTGTATAAGCTTTATTTAGAGAAGGGCTTTTATCCGATTAAGCTTTTATGGGAAAGTTATGCGGTTAGCATCGGCAAGAATCTTACTGCAAGAACGATTACCGGAAGTATATATGGCAAGGCCCTTGGAATTACCGAAGATGGGGTCCTGATGATTGAAGACAGCAGCGGGAAAGTCCATCACGTATATTCTGCAGACATTGAACTGGATGTTTAGAAGGCCCGCCTGAAAGTTTTTATAGCCAACTCATTTGCCTTTTTGATATACTTTTTATGGGCAGTATCCTTAACAGAACTGCACCTTTTTTAAGGAAACGCAAATATAATATATCTGCCTAGATCCAAAAAAAATGGACCGGGACAGAGGGATGAACTGATATATGAGCTTATGTAAAATCCTTCTGCCAACAGAAGGATTTTTTTAATGTTCTGTTTTTTAAACTCATTAAAGTTTTATTGCCTCTTCCTGCATAAGGAGGACGAATGATGAAGCAAACAACAGACTTTTTAAAAATGAAAGAAAATGATGAGAAAATTGTCATGCTGACCGCCTATGATTTCCCTGCTGCCAAGCAGGCTGAAAAGGCCAATGTGGACATGATACTTGTTGGGGATTCGCTGGGGATGGTAGTCCTGGGCTATGATTCAACGGTTCCTGTGACGATGGAGGATATGATTCATCACGGAAAAGCTGTTAAACGGGGGGCACAACATACTTTCATTGTCATTGACATGCCGTTTATGAGTTATCACTTGTCCGTGAAAGATACACTGTTAAATGGAGCAAGGCTCATTCAGGAGACTGGTGCACATGCTGTTAAGCTTGAAGGCGGTGATGAAGTCGCACAACAAATCATGGCGTTAACAAAAGCAGGCATTCCTGTTATTGCCCACCTCGGTCTGACACCACAATCCGTTGGCGTCCTGGGAGGCTATAAGGTCCAGGGGAAAAACGCTGAAGCAGCCAGAAAGCTGATTGATGATGCCAGGGAATGTGAGAGAGCCGGAGCCTTTGCTCTTGTCCTTGAGTGTGTTCCAAAACAGCTGGCAAAGCAGATCACGGAAGAATTGACGATTCCAGTCATTGGAATCGGGGCTGGCAAGAATACCGATGGACAGGTCCTTGTGTACCATGATGTATTAGGATACGGTGTTGATCGTGTTCCAAAGTTCGTGAAACAGTATGAAAATCTGAACCCGATTATCGGCGAAAGCCTTACTAAGTATTCCGCTGAAGTGAAGAATGGAGCATTTCCTGATGATTCCCATTCTTTCAGGATGAAAGAGGAAGAGCTGCTGAGTCTGTATGGAGGAAAAGCATGAGAACGATTACTGATATAAGAGAAATGCAAAGGATTGCTTTACAGCTTAAGAGGGAAGGAAAAACAATCGGTTTTGTCCCGACAATGGGCTATTTGCATGAAGGCCATCTTTCGTTATTAAGGAATGCCAGGAAAGAAAACGATGTGACTGTGGTCAGCATCTTTGTCAATCCGCTGCAATTTGGCCCTAAAGAAGATTTAGCGACATACCCAAGGGATTTCGAGCGTGACAGCAGCCTTGCAGAGAAAGAGGGCTGCGATTATCTTTTCTTTCCTTCAGCAGAAGATATGTATCCTGCAGCACTGTCGGTAACGGCTAAGGTACAGGAGCGGACAAATGCTTTATGCGGAAAATCACGGCCTGGACATTTCGATGGTGTGGCCACAGTCTTGATAAAACTGTTCAACATTGTTCAGCCGGATAAAGTGTATTTCGGGATGAAGGATGCCCAGCAGGTGGCTGTCGTTGACGGGCTTGTAAGAGATTTTAATATTCCAGTGGAGATTGTTCCTGTTCAGACGGTAAGGGAAGAGGATGGTCTTGCTAAGAGCTCACGCAACGTTCACCTTCTGCCGGCGGAACGCGACCAGGCCTCTGCTCTCCATCAAAGCCTTAAAATGGCGGAGTCTCTAATAGCTGAAGGGGAAAATGATCCCGTCAAGCTTCTCAGCATCATCAGGGGATTTATTGAAAAAAACACAAGCGGGGAAATAGATTACATTGAAATTCTATCCTATCCGGATCTTAAACAGCTCACCCGTCTCGAAGAGAAAATCATTATCGCTATGGCCGTTAAATTCACAAAGGCCCGTTTAATAGATAACGCAATAATATCAGTGAAAAAAGAAAGCTAAGGGAGGAAGGCAGCATGTTTCGCACCATGATGAATGGCAAGATCCATCGTGCAACAGTAACAGAAGCCAATCTGAATTATGTTGGCAGCATCACAATTGATACGGACATTATTGAAGCGGTAGGAATGGCACCTAATGAAAAGGTTCAAATCGTCAATAATAACAATGGCGCAAGATTTGAAACCTATATTATTCCAGGGGAAAGAGGCAGCGGAGTAATCTGTGTAAATGGGGCAGCTGCACGTCTTGTTCAGGAAGGCGATATTGTCATTATCATTTCATATGCTCTTGTTCCTGATGATAAGGTGCCTTATCATGAACCAAAGGTAGCCATAATGGACAGCAGCAATCGGATCGCTGACATGATACATGCAGAACCGGAAAGTACAGTGCTATAATGTATTTAAACTAGAGCGGAACTCTTATGGAGCTTCGGCTCTTTTTTATAATCGGCAATGAATAAGGGATAGAAGCAGGTGGAAGAAAATAAAGAGGGAAAAGTATTTGCCTTTTTCTTTTTCCGTTTTTATGATACCTTTTGAATGACTGAATATGAGGTGTTAGCCATGGGTAATAAATATGTTGTAGTGGATTTGGAAACAACCGGGAACGCCCCGAAAAAAGGCGATAAAATAATACAATTCGCTGCTGTGGTAATCGAAAACGGAAAAATTACTGAGCAATACTCCTCCCTTATAAACCCGGAGCAATCTATTCCCCCTTTCATAGAAGAACTGACAGGTCTGTCAGATGAAATGGTGGAGGATGCCCCGCTTTTTTCGGAGATTGCCCATAAAGTCCTGACTTTGCTTGAGGGTGCCTATTTTGTGGCACACAATGTCCTATTTGATTTGTCTTTTTTACAGGAAGAATTGATTGAGGCAGGATATAACGGATTTTACGGCCCTGTTCTCGATACAGTGGAGATGGCCCGAATTCTTCTTCCCACCGCAGATAGCTACAAATTATCAGATCTGTCGCTCCGGGAAGGACTGAATCATGAACGCCCCCATCAGGCAGATAGCGATGCATATGTTACTGCTGAGCTCCTGTTAATATTATTAAACAAGCTTAAAAACCTTCCTAATACCACCATAGAACGGCTGCATAAGCTGTCTGGAGGCTTAAAGAGTGACCTTGATATATTATTGGACGAGCACATTTTAATTAATGATAGCAAGATTGAGCAACTGGCAGATGATATTGAAGTTCACAGAGGAATTGCTTTAAAAAAAGGAACGGAACGGCAGGAATCTCCAGGATCCGGAGTTCAGGCCTTTCCTTTCCGTGAAGAGGAAAAACAGGCATTGTTCGTTAAAGCTTTCCCGTCCTATGAAAAAAGGCAAGGCCAGTTTATCATGATGGATTCGGTTTATGAAGCTTTCAAAAATAAACAGCATGCATTAATAGAGGCAGGAACTGGTGTTGGGAAATCCCTGGCATACCTTGTTCCGGCTGCTTTACATGCAAAGGAGAGCGGCAGAACTGTCATTATCAGTACATATACAACACAGCTGCAGGAGCAGCTGCTTTCAAAGGATGTTCCTCTGCTGCAAAAAATGCTTTCATTCCCGCTTAGTACTGTATTGCTGAAGGGGAGAAGCCACTATATCAGCCTGGCGAAGTTCGTTCAAACACTGAGAGATGATGAAGATAATTATGATACAATCCTCAGTAAAATGCAGATTCTTGTATGGCTTCTTGAGACTGACACTGGTGATATTGATGAATTAAACCTGTCAAGCGGCGGGATGATTTACTGGAGCAGAATAAAAAATGATGAAACAGCTTTTTTGCAGGATAAGTCGTGGATATCGAGAGATTTTTATCTGAGGGCAAGAAAGGAAGCACAAAAGGCAGATATCATTATTACGAATCATTCACTGCTATTAACGGATCTTACAGCAAGTACTGCTATTTTGCCGGAATTCAGCCATGTGGTGATCGATGAAGGGCATCATTTTGTGAAGGCTTCCGGGAAACATTTCGGAAACAAACTGGATTATTTATCAGTGCGGCTGATGCTTGGACAAATTGGAATGATGGAACAGAAACAGCTCTACTTTAAGCTTGAGAAGCTGGTGGAAGAGAAAGCAGTTACACGGGATGATTTCATGCATTCTTTTGAAGTCAACCAATTAATAGCTGATATTGTTCATGAAATGGATGAATTGTTCAGAGTAATAGCGATGTATGCAAAGAAGTACAATAAAGCCAAAAAAAGCGTAAATCGAATTTCAGTGAGATTTAATAAAAGTGCTGCCAATAAGGAAATGAAGGCTGTTTTAGCGGGTGCTGAACGTTTTGGCTTTATGATTAAAGATTTAATCCAGGCCCTGGACAGTCGTGTATGCGCAGTTTCAGCAATTAAATCGGCCCTGTCTCTTGAGGAAAAGGCATTAATGGAGGAAGTGGCTTCTATTTTGGATGATTTGCGGGATATGAATGAAGACGTAAAACATATCTTTCATTTGCCGGCCGCCGAATTTGTTGTATGGATAGAAATGGATACGCGCGCAGCCCAAAATGCCACAACGGTTTATGCACAGCCTGTATCGGTTTCTGAATACCTTAAAGATCAATTCTTCAGCCAAAAGGAAAGTACGGTTATTACATCTGCCACTTTATCAGTAAAAAATTCCTTTAGTTTTATCGTAAAAGAATTAGGGCTGGAGGAACAGCAATGCACTCTGAAGCAAATTCAATCTCCTTTTGATTATCAGAATCAGGTTAAGCTCGTGATTTCTGATGATTTGCCTGAAGTTAATGCAGTACCGCTCGAGGAGTATGTCGCATCCATTACCGAGCATATTATTTCCATTGCGGAAGCAGCAAAGGGAAGAATGCTGATTCTTTTCACTTCGCATGAAATGTTAAGGAAAACCCATGAGCTTATAAAGGAATCAGGATTTCTGGAGGACTATGCTATCATCGCACAGGGTGTGACAAGCGGGAGCAGGTCAAGGCTAACGAGAAATTTCCAGCGTTTTGATAAAGCCATCCTCTTAGGGACAAGCAGCTTTTGGGAAGGTGTAGATATCCCGGGTGAGGATCTTTCCTGTCTTGTTATTGTAAGACTGCCATTTTCTCCGCCTGATGAACCGATGGCACAGGCAAAAAATGAGCAGATTGCCAATAAAGGAAAAAATCCGTTTTCCGAATACTCTTTGCCCGAGGCAATTATCCGTTTTAAGCAGGGTGTAGGGAGATTAATCAGAACAAGTTCCGACAGGGGAGTCATCGTGATATTTGACCGGAGAATCATCACCGCACGATATGGGAAAGCATTCCTGGATTCCATTCCGCCCATTCCTGTCGAGAAAAGCAATATTGATGAAATTGTTGATTTAATTAATAATTGGCTATAAACGTTTAGTGTATTTTCACTTTCACTCCTTTATGATGAACAAAGGTCTGTAATGCAGGATAAATTTAGATGATTAACACATTATAAATTTGTTGGGTTTTAATAAACCCTCATTCTGCTTTTGTTTCAATGTAGGAGGAATGGAAAGATGAACGTGCTGTTCGCCTTTATGCTGCTGTTTGCGAATTGGTATTACATACCGAAAGATTCACCGGCAGTTCCTGTTAAAGTGGAAAGCATTGACCTAAAACTGAAAAGTGATGAACTGGCTTTTACGTTTCTTTCTCTATCGGATGGCGAGTCTGCCTTAATTCATCATGGAAATGACGAAAAAATCCTCATTAACACCGGTGGGCAGGGAACTGAGGGTGAATTAAGAACGCTTCTTGAATTATATGGCGTTAATCAGATTTCAGCAGTCATCCTGACAGATGAAGAATTATATAATAAGACAAGCCTTAAATGGCTTATTAAAAACTTCGGCATAAGGGAAATTATAGCGAATGAATCTGCCCTTTCAGAGCTGAAGTCTGAAAAAGGAATAAGTGATCTCGGTTTTCATGCCTGGAATCAAAATACGAAGCAGCAGCTTTTTCCGGGATTACATGCAGAAGTTTTATACGAAGGCAGTGACCCGGGTGAAGGAATGGATATTTCCTTTATATTCAAAAGACATCGGGTATTGTTTATGAACTCGACAAGTCCGGAAGCCAAAGAATTTCTTATGGAAAAAGAGTTATCGAATGTTAATATTGTTAAACTTCCTGCATTTGGAGAGAATGGCTCTATATCAGAAGAGATGATTAAACATCTGGATCCCCAGATCGCTATTCTTTTTTATAGACCATCCATAAAACATGATTCAGATCTGTTCAGGCTGTTAAATGATGCCTGGGTTGATGTGTATTATACAAGAAAGCACGGTACGGTAACCATCAAATTTACAGACGTGAATTATGAGCTATTCACGATTTTTCCGGGTGAGGAGTTCAAATAAACAGAAACGAAAAAGCTGCGCTTAGGGCGCAGCATGACGTGGTGGACCAGAAGAAAATTTGTATTGTTTTAATACCAGTTGATCATTTCTGCTGTTATACTGTTACTGAGAATTATTTCTTTGTAAAATTAGTTTAACCTTAAGGGTTGGATATATAAGTTACAAATATTGTAGAGGCTGAGGAGGAATTCCAGAATGGAAAGCAAAATTGAGGTTTTATCTACGGTGAAGATCCAGCAAAGCCCGGATCTGTATAAAATTGTTGATGCACTGAACAGAACGTTAAAAGAAAAAGACTTGATGTTCGGTTTGGCACTTGATCAGGAAGACCAAAATAAAGCGATTTTTACGATTTATCGTACATAAAAGAGTGATTGAGATATGAAGAAAGTATTATGGGGTATCATTATTCTGCTTGTCATAAGCATTGGAGCAGGATCAGTTATTTATTTCAACAGCATGAAGCCAGTGAGGGCAGCAGAATCAAAGGCAGTTGAGCTTGCAAAACAGGAAACGGATCTTGCTGAAGCTGAGGACTTCAATTTATATCATGGAACTGAGACCTTCTATGTGATCGAAGGCAAAGACCATGATGGTACAAGCATGTATGTCTGGGTTCCGGAAAAAAAGGGAAAAATCGTCTCACTGAAGCAATCTGATGGAATTTCCAAGAATGAAGCCATTAACAGGCTCAAGCAGGAGAAAAATTCTGCTGAGATCGTGTCTGTCCGGCTCGGGATGGAGAAAAATATTCCATTATGGGAAATTCATTACCGTTCCGGCAGTAATTTAATAAATTATTACTATTTAGATTTTAAAACAGGGGAATGGCTGAAAAAAATTGAAAACCTGTAGCCTGAGGCAATCACTGCCGCAATGCAGGAGAAAATCGGGAGGAAGCAAGCAATGGAGATTCAACTGGCACAAAGAGTAAAAGCATTAACACCATCCACAACTCTGGCAATCACTGCTAAAGCAAAAGAGCTAAAAGCTCAGGGACATGATGTTATCGGTTTGGGAGCAGGCGAACCGGATTTTAATACGCCACAGCATATCATTGATGCTGCAGTGAAATCCATGAATGAGGGTCATACAAAATATACACCATCGGCAGGTCTTCCAGCATTAAAAAAAGAAATTGCAAACAAGTTTAAAAAAGATCAGGGACTTGAATATGATGCTTCACAAATCATCGTAACCAATGGGGCAAAGCATGGCTTATATACACTGTTCCAGGTCTTGCTGAATGAGGGGGATGAAGTCATTATCCCGATTCCATATTGGGTCAGCTATCCTGAACAGGTTAAACTAGCCGGAGGTGTTCCTGTTTATGCAGAGGGAAGAGAAGAGAATGACTTTAAGATCACTCCGGAACAGCTGGCCAAAAGCATAACTGACAAAACCAAGGCTGTTATTATCAACTCTCCAAGCAACCCGACTGGCATGCTTTATTCTGCTGAGGAATTAAAGGAGCTTGGAGAGGTATGTTTGAAGCATAATGTTCTGATTGTTTCTGATGAAATTTATGAAAAACTGGTTTATGGCAGCCATCAGCATACTTCGATTGCTGAGCTTTCACCAGAGCTTAAGGAACAAACCATTATAATTAACGGGGTATCGAAATCTCATTCTATGACAGGCTGGAGAATCGGATATGCTGCAGGGAATAAAAGTATTATCAAAGCTATGACAAACCTTGCCAGCCACAGTACATCCAACCCGACAACAACAGCACAATATGGCTCAATCGCTGCATATGCCGGGCCGCAGGATACACTGGAAGAAATGAGAGAAGCATTCGAACATCGGCTAAACGTTATCTATGATAAATTAATCAGCATTCCGGGATTTACATGTGTAAAGCCACAAGGTGCATTTTATCTGTTTCCTAATGTAAAAAAGGCAGCAGAATTGACCGGATTTGCGAGTGTCGATGAATTTGTGGAGGCGCTTCTGGAGGAAGCGATGGTTGCAGTCATTCCTGGATCTGGTTTTGGCGCTCCGGATAATATCCGTTTATCCTATGCAACTTCCCTTGAGTTATTAGAAAAGGCAGTGGAACGGATGCACGGATTTGTTGAAAAGAAGTTAAAATGATAGTAAAGCGGGGAAAGCCGGATCGTATCCGGCTTCCTTCTATGTTTTCAGCCTAATTAGAGCGTTTAATGATTTACTGTTATTGCTTGTCAATGTGCTTGAAGGTATAATATATAGCGATACATAAGAAGAGATTGCTTAGATTTTTTTGGAGGGAACTTAAATTGATAAAAACAACAATTTCTCAAGTTCATAAATATGTTGACCAGGAAGTTACCATCGGTGCTTGGATTGCCAACAAGCGTTCAAGCGGGAAGATTGCGTTTTTACAGCTGCGCGATGGAACAGGATTTATTCAAGGTGTTGTAGTAAAAGCAGAAGTGCCGGAGGAAATCTTCCAAGGTGCTAAATCAGTCACTCAGGAATCATCCGTATATGTGACGGGCAGAATCCAAAAGGACGAGCGTTCTCCTTTCGGATTTGAAATGCTTGTTACAGGCCTTGAAGTTCTTCATCAGGCTGTCGATTATCCTATTACGCCAAAAGAGCATGGAACTGAATTCCTTATGGATAATCGCCACTTGTGGCTGCGGTCCCGCCGTCAGCATGCAGTGATGAAAATCAGAAATGAAATTATCCGGGCAACTTATGAGTTTTTCAATGAGCAAGGGTTTTCCAAGGTTGACCCGCCAATTCTGACGGGCAGCGCACCGGAAGGAACGTCTGAGCTTTTTGCGACCAAGTATTTTGATGAAGATGCTTATTTATCCCAAAGCGGCCAGCTTTATATGGAAGCAGCTGCGATGGCTCTTGGAAGAGTATTTTCATTCGGGCCGACCTTCCGTGCTGAAAAATCGAAAACCCGCCGTCATTTAATCGAATTTTGGATGATTG
The DNA here is from genome assembly GCF_023715565.1 of Cytobacillus firmus. Lineage (GTDB taxonomy): Bacteria > Bacillota > Bacilli > Bacillales > Cytobacillaceae > Cytobacillus > Cytobacillus firmus_C. The sequence continues at coordinate 19,004 of NZ_JAMBOJ010000016.1, forward strand.
AACCTGAAATGGCTTTCTGTGAATTTGATGAAAACTTAAAGGTTCAGGAAGAATATGTTGCTCATATTGTTCAGTCCGTACTTAAGAATTGTTCAATTGAACTTAAAACACTTGGCCGTGATACAGAGAAGCTTGAGAAAATTACAGCTCCATTCCCGCGCATAACGTATGATGAAGCAATTAAGTTTCTTCAGGAAAAAGGCTTCGATGATATCCAGTGGGGTGACGACTTTGGGGCACCACATGAGACAGCTATTGCAGAAAGCTATGATAAGCCAGTCTTTATCACGCACTATCCAACTTCACTGAAGCCATTCTATATGCAGCCTGATCCTGCAAGAGAAGATGTTGTACTATGTGCCGACTTGATTGCACCTGAAGGATATGGAGAAATCATCGGCGGCTCTGAGCGGATACATGATTATGACCTGCTTAAGCAGCGCATTGATGAACATAAATTAGATTTGGATGCTTACAAGTGGTACCTGGAGCTACGCCAATATGGTTCAGTGCCTCATTCCGGATTTGGTCTTGGTCTTGAAAGAACAGTTGCCTGGATCAGCGGCGTCGAGCATGTACGTGAAACAATTCCGTTCCCTCGATTATTAAACCGCCTATATCCATAATAAAAATGAATTAATAAATAAAGCAAAAATCCGCCTCCCGCGGATTTTTTGCTTCTTCCGGTTTCGTTAGAACATTCAGAAGAAGGCAGTCAAGCTGAACCTTCATGGAAAAGTTACCGTTTTTTCAACTCACTTTGGTCACTATGTTCATGATATACTGAGAAGGAGGTGTCCCGAATGTCTAAAAATAGTTTATTAAAATGGCTTCAGGAAGGTAATATATCAATTCCTGGAGTCCTGCTTTCACAATATAAAGAAATGAATTTGAATGAGCATGAACTCGTCCTGATACTTCATGTAATTTCCTATATTGAACATGGGAATAAATTTCCCACCCCTGTAGAATTATCTTCCCGCATGACTATTTCTGTGGCGGAATGCACGGAAATGCTAAGAAAACTAATCCAAAAAGGCTTTATTGATATTAAAGACAGCTACTCTGAAGGTGGAATCAGATATGAAAGTTACCATCTTGATCCGCTTTGGGAGAAGCTCATTGATCAGTTTCTGCTCAGCGGTAAAAAAGAGGAAGCTGCTAATATGCAGCAGGAGGAAACAGATCTTTATACCTGCTTTGAAAGGGAGTTTGGCAGGCCGCTCTCACCTTTTGAATGTGAGACACTTGCTCTTTGGATGGATGATGACCACCATGATCCCCATATTATAAAAGCTGCCTTAAGAGAATCGGTCCTGTCCGGTAAACTGAATTTCAGGTATATAGACAGAATCCTTTTTGAATGGAAAAAGAACGGCATAAAAACGATTGAACAGGCTAAAAGCTATGGAAAAAAATTCAGGCAGAATCAAGCACAGCAAAGGACGAAGAGGGAGGATACTCCGTCACAGACAACGAAATCTGTTCCCTTTTATAATTGGCTTGAACAGTAAGCAGTCACTGCTGCCCGAAAAAATAATGAAGACAGTAAGTTGGTGATTTTTTTGTTAAATAAAACACAAATTAGACACTGCCTTGATGAAATGGGAGAAATGTTCCCGGAGGCACATTGCGAATTGAATCATTCCAACCCTTTTGAACTGGTCATAGCGGTGGCACTGTCTGCACAATGTACTGATGCACTGGTTAACAAAGTGACAAGGAACCTGTTCCAAAAGTATAAAACTCCTGAGGATTACCTGAATGTTTCCATAGAGGAATTGCAGGAGGATATCCGCTCCATTGGTCTTTATCGAAACAAAGCCAAGAATATCCAAAGGCTATGCAGATTGCTTCTCGATGAATATGGAGGGGTAGTGCCGCGTGACAGAGATGAGCTGACAAAGCTTCCCGGAGTAGGCCGCAAAACTGCTAATGTCGTTGTCTCAGTGGCTTTTGGAGTGCCTGCCATTGCAGTTGATACTCATGTTGAACGAGTCAGCAAAAGGCTCGGTTTCTGCCGCTGGAAGGACTCTGTACTGGAAGTTGAAAAGGCATTGATGAAGAAAGTGCCGATGGATGAATGGTCGATTACACATCATCGTATGATCTTTTTTGGAAGATATCACTGTAAGGCACAAAATCCTCAATGTGAAATCTGTCCGCTGCTCGATTTATGCAGGGAGGGCAAAAAACGAATGAAGGTGAAGCAGGCAAAATGACCGGAGAAATCGTCATACCTGTTAAAGCGCATTTATGCCATACCCTGTTTTATAAAAGGGGTGATTCATTGGCTGTTAACGAAGAATCTCTTTTCACTTACCAGCCGCTGCCGCCCTTTTTATATGAAGCGGCTTTTTATGCGGGTATCCCTGCAGTAAAACCTTGGGAAAACAATGCTGAATATATTCCGGTTTTGATTGATGAGTGGGCAGGACAGAAGGATCTTCTTGGTATGCACTTCACAAACCGGGACCTTAAAGCTGCTTTAGATCCGATGAAAGTATCTCTGGGATTGTTTTTGCAGATGCTCTATTGGACAAACGGGAAGCCGGTAAACCTTTTATCCGATCCCGGGGAATTATCCATAAAGCCAGTGAATATAAAAGAACGGCTGGATTTCATTTTTGCACGTCCGGCTTTATATCATTCTTACATACAGCTGTCTGGACTGATAGCTGAAATGGAGAAGCAATATATGAAGATGCTGGCATTGGAACAAATGAAGAAAAAGCGCTGATTCAAATCTGAATCAGCGCTTTTTTCATTAGCTTTATTTAATTACGGCCGCCACTGGATTCAGATCCATTTCCGGAAGCTCCTCCGGTGTTTCCGCCAGTTCCGCCAGTTCCAGTTCCTGCTCCGGTACCTGTATTGCCATCTCCAGTACCTGTATCGCCATCTCCGGAACCTTCACCATCACCGTTTCCAGTTCCTTGACCATCTCCAGAGTCATCCCCGGAACCTTCACCATTACCATTTCCAGAATCGTCGCCATCCTGGTTTCCGTCCTGGCCGCCTTCACCATTTTGATTGTCCTGATCTTCCTGATCTTCCTGTTCTTCTTCTTCCGTTCCATCTTGCCCTTCACCTTCCGTTTCATCTTCTTCGATGAGGCTTGGGTCGGGGATTTCTACTTTTACAGAAGCAGGATCACTTTGCTGGTCACCGTTAAATGCTGTTACTTTAAAGGTATACACAGCTCCTGGCTGAGGGTTGGCAATTTTCAAGCCTTTTTCTGAAGTAACGCTAAGCTGCTGATCTCCGCCTTCATTTACGGATACAGTCACTTCAAATTGAGTACCTTCTGCATCTCCCGGGTAATCCCATGATAATGTGATTTCATTTGCATCCTGGTCAAAGTTCGCTGACAGTCCAGAAGGCGAGTCCAGTTTATCAAACTTCTCGGATACTTGTGTCGGAGCATTGCCTTTTACAGCATACTCATAAATGATTTGCTCCTTAGGTGTGTACTGGCTTGCCAGTTTGGCAGGATTGCTGCCTTTTTCAATGGCTACCTTCTCTACAGAGTCAGGGGCCTTGAAGTCTTCTGTTTCTTTTCCTTCTGAAACATGTGCCATTAAGCTGCTGAAAAGCTTTTGAGCAATTTTTTGCTCATCGCCGGCCGGGATATAATTTTTTCTATCCTGATAGCCGGTCCAGACAGCTGCAGTATAGTTAGTTGTATAGCCTGCAAACCAGGCATCAGGCACGGCACCTCGAGGTATCCCAAATTCCTGTTCCTGTTCATCCGTATAGTTAGTAGTCCCTGTTTTCCCTGCAACTGGCAATCCTGGTACATCAGCCAGACGTCCTGTTCCGTAAGAAGATTTAACTGCACTTTTCAGCATGTCACTGATCATAAATGCAGTATAATCCTTCATTACTACTTCAGATTCAGGTTTCAAATCAAGTTTCGTGCCGTCACGCATTTCAATTTGCTTGATGGCATGTGGTTCAGTGTAGAAGCCATTGTTTCCAAATGCACTGTATGCACCGGCTACCTGAAGGGAAGAAACCTCATAAGCGCCGATAGAATAGGACTCATACATCTCTTTCATTGGAATGCCTAAATTATTGGTGAATTCCAATGCCTTATCAGTCCCGACTTCCTGAAGTGTCTTCAGAGCCGGAATATTGCGTGAGCGGGCAAGTGCCTCCCGCATGGACATAGGACCCATGTGCTTTCCATCCCAGTTATTGATTTTTGTACCTCCGGAATATGTGTGAGGTTCATCAACAATTGTCTGGTAAGTTCCCCATTTTAGATATTCAATTGCTGGTCCATAATCGACAATTGGTTTAAAGGTTGAACCGGCATGTCTTTTTTGATCCACGGCAAAGTTAAAACCGCGTTTTACTTCCTGATTGCGTCCTCCGCCGATTGCTCTGATTTCTCCTGTCTTTGTATCAAGAAGGGTGATACCCGCCTGAAACTTCTCATCAGGATAGGCTACAGCTGCATCAGTGTTTAAAATATTTTCTACGTGTTTCTGTGCATTTGGATCGAGTGTAGTATATATTTTCAGCCCGTCAGAATATGGGTTAAGATCCGGATATTTTTTTTCAACTTCATCCAAGACAACATCGATGAACGAGTCATATTTTGATTCGTTTGTTTCTCTTTTTTCTTCAGCTACAAGTGTAGATTCCACAGGAACCTTTTGGGCTGCTTCCATTTCTTCTTTTGTAATAAAACCATGCTGATTCATCAATGAAAGGACAATATTTCTCCTTTTCTCTGCCTTGTCAGGATGGTCAAAAGGATTATAATTGTTCGGGCTCTGCGGCATGCCGGCTAAGAGGGCAGCTTCATGAAGCTCCAGCTCACTAAGTTCCTTATCGAAGAAAATTTTCGATGCCGTTAAAACACCATGGCCTTTGGACATATAAATCTTGTTCACATACATTTCAAAGATTTCCTGTTTTGTATACTTGCGTTCAAGCTGGAAGGCAAGCCAGGCTTCCTGGGCTTTCCTGCTAAGCGTTTTTTCATTATTCAGGAAGGAGTTCTTTACCACCTGCTGGGTAATCGTACTTGCCCCTTCAGAACCGAATCCGCGCGTCACATTAGCGATAACAGCACCGCCTAAACGGATTAAGTCCATTCCATTATGTTTATAAAAGCGGACATCTTCAGTTGCCAAAAAGGCGTCTTCCACAAGTTTTGGGATGTCTTCATAAGCGACATAATCCCGGTTTTCCGAGCCTACATCTGTTATGAATTCGCCCTCCATATCGTAAATCTGTGAAGAAATGGGATCCTTCAGCAATTTTTCATCAAGCTTTGGTGCGTCTTTCACCATAAAAGCAAAAGCGCCTGCTCCTAAGAGCATTCCAGCAATTCCGAGGGCAATTAAAATAAGGAAAATGCGTTTAAAAGTGCTCGTGCCATTTTTCTTGCCCTTCTTTTTAGGCTGGGATTGCTGTTTGCGGCGCTCCTCCCTTGATTGATATTTTTCTGTCATATCTATGTTCATCCTTTCTGACAATGGAACTGTAAATTAGTTATTTAAGGGTATAAAGATAATCTATTATCTTAATATAGTCAATTCTTGGCTGAAATCCAAGCGGAATGTAATGGCCATTCATTTCAATTTCACCCTTGGTGATTGATTTTCTCCCCCCATCCTTCATTCTCTCCCAATATGAGAGCAGATGATGTGCCTCTAACAGGAAAACTTCTTCGGTAGCCGAGAAGCGGAGGAGGACAAAACAAATCCCTTTCTGGGCTAAAACTTTCTCCATGTGCTTTACCTGGTGCTCATGAAAATTCTTTAAAGGGAAGGAGGTCGTGTTCTGGGTTTCTTTTGCTTCAAAATCAATATACCTGCCTTTATACACACCATTATAATCAGTTGTTGATGCTTGTTTGAAATAAGCTTCTTTAATAACAGCTGCACTTCTCTTTGGATAATCGACCTGTACGATTTGAACAGGCGTGGGCTTTTTATGAATAGTGGCTATTCCATGCTCCAAATAGAATTCATTGGTTTCATTTATATCTTCCTCCAGTGTCATTCCGCGATTGCTGTAGGTCCATTTCTTCTCTGGAGTCAGTTTTTTGGCGCTATTAGCAGGCGGGGTATATCTCCTGCCATTAGGATAGTGGAAATTCATGCATTCACCTCATTTTCAGCTACTCCCTATGATAACAAATGTACGCACGATTTGGTTGAATAAAAAGTTCTAAATAACAAAGTATATAGGAAACTCCAGTTAAGCAGTATTTTCAGGTTTTACCCGGATGCTGCCTGACGCCCAAATATAGAACATTCATTTTCTCTGAGGTGAATTGCGGTGTCGCTTTCTTGGAAATTCCTGAACAGACATGAAAAAAAGGAACAGGCAATAAAGGATCATATTATGAAAATGACAGCCAAATATAACATAGACAATATCTCGAGAACGGAAGCTTATTTTCATTTTTACAAAAAGCATCCTGAAATACGCTGGGCGTTCCTGGCCTCCATGGTATCCCGTAATGCCGGCTGGAATATGTGCGATCTTGAAGGAAGCTGTTTTCCTAAATTGATAGGAAAGAAATTCAGGGATATGCTTTATATTACATATGAAAGGGCCAATTGGCTGATTTTTCAGGATGCATTTCCCCAGCTGCTCCTCTATCATTATTCGACGAAACTAAATAGGCCAATGTTTCATTTATTAAAAACTTTTCATGTATCGGCCTTTATGGAAAAGGAGTGGCTTTATTTCTGGAAAAATAGAAATAAAAAGAGGTTAATGATTTCACTGATTATCAACGAACAAAATGTTATTCAAGAGCCTGTAATGGAGCATTCTATTTATAAAAATAAAGTTTTTCATACATTGCTTTTTTCCTTTCAGGATTATCTTCATTTTAGTTCAGTCATCTTCCCTACTTGTAAAGGGGAATTATACGGGGCGAGTGTAAATGGTTTCCGCTCGGTGTCCAAAAGAATTGATCTTGGAAAACGGCTGGCAGAAATATTATTTGACACAAGTTATTATGACGACGTGTATGAATTTGCTTTAAGGACGGTTCATACGGGTTCAAGGAACGATTATGAGAAATACTTTAATGGAAGCAAACGGAGAACTACTCCTTTCTTACGCTGTACATACCCAATAATCACTCATCACATACATCAATTTAATGATTGGTTTGTCAAAAAACGCATAAAGAGTAAATGGACATCAGAATCGGTTGTCCTAAAACATCCCGTCCATATTACAAAATGGTATTTGCATAAGCAGGACCAGCTTCACAAGGCTGCCAGGCTGGGAAAAATATTTCGCTCAATTTGCTAACAGAATAATACTGCAAACAAAAAAGCAAGGGGTCCCTTGCTTTTTTAGTGTCTGTATTAAGCTCCAGCGCCTGCCAGTCGAGAGCAGAAGCCATTCCGCTTCCGTTTTTCTTCTGTTAAGTTGAAGGGCGGTCAGGACCTTCAAGCTTCTTGTTGCCATAGCCAGCTTTTGTTTCTTCCAGCTTTTTTGGCTGAACTTTATTTTGTTTTTCTTTTTTTGCCATAACAGAACACCTCCGTTCATTAGTTTGTTCAATGTTGTGATTTTCATTCTTCGGAGGCTGTCGAAACCTTGGCGCTTCTATGCAAATAAGTACTTTCTTTGGCGAATCACTTCTAGTTTTGTCATGCATGGAGGAAACCCTCAGGGAAGATAGAATTTATGTAGGCACAAAGCAAATTTTCACTGTATCCTTCGTTGTATTTATAGCAGATGGCAAGGAGAAAAAGAAATCGGGAGGTTTTTTGAATGCAGGGAAAAATGGTAGAAAAAGAAGAATTGCTGGCCATGCTTTCGGAAATATACGATCAGCTTGAAGTGCTTGAAAATGTACTGGAGTCTAATTTGTCGGGACTTCGGCAGGATTGGTATTATGAACAGTCAGAGAAAATAGAGGCTTGTGAAAGCAGACTCGAAGTGATTGAAGAAGATATGACGGCAATCAGGTCTGAGACAGACAGTTTAGAAAGCGCAAAAAAATCAGCACGAATGAAGCTTGAACTCGGCTTCTAAGTGGAATAGAATAGCAGTATCCTTCAGTAGCTAAAATTGACTAGCTACTTTTATTTTTGGAGATGAAGCCCATGGTAAATGAAAATTCGCTGCAGCAAATGACAGAACTGCTGCTTGAATATGTGGAGATCTCGGACAGCAGGTATATAAAGGTTAAGGAATCAGGTGAAAAGGGTGATTTTTATAATGAAGTCAAGCCTTTTGCTGATGAGGTTAAATCCATAAATGACAGATGGAAAGAAGAAGCCCGGGAGTGGGTTAGCATCCATAAACCGCGAAATCTTTATTCACAGCAAATTGAATCTGCTTCTGAACATATTGAAATGGTTTCCATTCAGGCATTTTTTCCTGAAACAAGCAGAACAAGATTCATTAATTATGTTAATTCGGCTGTGTATGTGTTAAAGCAGTTGATAATATTATTAAGTGATGAAAAAAAGGGAACCTGAATCAGGCTCCCTTTTTCATTGAATTCTTATGCATTTACTGAATCCTGGAGGGTATTATCTTTGTAGCTTTCTGGAACGGCCGCTCCTTGAGCTTCGAGCTCACGAACGAGATTTCGATAATCTGTACTGGAAATTTCATTATGGATATAGGCCTTTTTAGCAAAATCCAATAATTCATTAACATTTTCAGGAGTATACTCCCGCAGCTGATGAAACTTCATTTGTAGTTCGTGAACATTCATGATATTTCCTCCTCTGGAATAGATTCGCGGAGAAATTTCTTCCCCGCATCCGGTAAATGAAAAAGCGGACAAGAAACGATTTGTTTTTTATATCCTAACATGAAAATTTATTTTTCATCGTTTTTAAAAAAATCAAACTTCCGACATCTTTCATCATAGTTAGACAAAAACGGAAAGCGCTTCCTTTTTTGCTCATTTTTTACTCCTTTCACATTCTGGGCAAATCATTCATATATTGTAATGGTGATAATGCGAAGGCTACTGCCTGATAGTATCGCTAATATACTTATCTTATTGAATGGGGAGGATGTTTGCCCATGTTTGGCCGAGTAATGAATAGAACGAGCCATATACAGCCATACGGCCATTTAAATCAAAATGTATACTTTGATCCATTTTATATGGGGACCAATGGCCAATATTATATGAGGCAGCAGCCATTGCAGAATTATAACCAAGCTGCCGAACAGTATAATCCTTATTTTTCGCCTTTTAATATGGAATACCAACAGCCGCAGCAAATGACAGGAATGCCGCAGAGTTTTCCGCACCAGCCCTATCCGCAGCAAAATTTTGATCCCGGATATTACTCACATACAGGATCAAAAAATGCAGGTATTTTTCAGAATCCGCTAGAATCTGAAGATTATTATGGAAATCAGCCAAGCAAGCCAGCAGCTCCGCAAATGCCATACATGAATCCATATCCAAAGCAATCCTTCATTCCAAAACAGCCATCTGGCGTGCAAAGCATTATGAATTCATTTAAATCCCAGGATGGATCACTGGATCTCAATAAAATGGTGGACACAGCAGGCCAGATGATGTCTGCAGTCACGCAGGTATCATCCATGGTTAAAGGGATTGGCGGAATATTTAAAGCTTAAAGGATCATGGCCGCACAGGCCTTTTTTTTATGGTTTAAAAAAATCAGACTTGAAAAAAGATTAAATATATTTAAAAATAGAATAGCCGGTCTATTTTTAAAGGTATATAGGGAATATTATCTATGAGAATTTAGTTGTATGATTGACAAAATTTAGATAAAAGTGAAAAAATAAAAAATGACTCTTAGTCATAAAGGGGGGGTAATATGGTTCGTGCTGTCCAGCAAATTTTTATTATATTTGTATTAATTTTAGTTCTAGCAGCTCTGCCAAAAATTATATCTGTTGATCCATTGAGCGGGAGTCTGCAATGGAGCTTCGAAAGTCTGCCGCATATTTATGGAGATTTTATTTCTGAAATAAGCAAGGGCAGCCTTGGTACCTATGAGCTTGGGATGCAGACACGTCCTATAGCCGGGGACATTGCTGATAACTTTTTTACCAGTCTCCTGATCGTATTGATTGCTGTAAATGCATCCTTAATTATAAGTCTAATTTTCGGGGTATTTATCAGCCGCTTCAGGCTTACTAAGCTTTTTGGGGCATTCATGAATATTCTTGCGGCCATACCTGACTTTATCATCATAGTGATGTCTATGATTCTTGCCGTTAAAATATATAAAATGACCGGTATCAGAGTGATTTCACTCAGGCCGGATGGAGGAGCCCTTAACACCTGGTTTCCCACAGTGCTTGCAGCGATTGCCCCGACACTATATTTATTTAAGCTCGTGTCGGTCAAATATTATCAGACAAGCGGGGAGGACTACATTAAGACTGCAGTTGCTAAAGGAATGGGCTTAAATTACATAAACTTTCAGCATGTCTTCAAAAATTTAGAGCCATTTATCAAATCTGAACTTGTCAAAGTGATTTCCCTGGCTATTGGAAATCTCTTTATTATTGAACATATTATGAATGTTTCCGGCATAACAAAATTCATTTTTCAGAGCAGCGGAGTTCAGCCGATTGCAATCGGCTTGTTTGCAATGCTTCTGATTTCTTTAATTGTCTATATTTCTAATAGACTCATATTCTATCTGTTTAAACGGGGTTTTATCTATGAATAAGCTGATAAAAATAAATTACTCCTTAATTATCGGAACTGTTATGGTTACCGGCTTGCTTTTTCTTAGCATATTCGGGCCTATTCTGGCACCGCATTCATTAACATCGGTTTTAGAAACACAATATACAAACGGGAAGGTTCTGGCACCGCCAATGGAGCCTTTTGAATCCTCTTCCTATCCGCTGGGCACCGATAAATGGGGTTATGATATCTTATCCATGATTTTATATGGATTAAGGTACACTGTTTTTATTGCAGCTGCTGTGACTGTTATAAAAATGGCATTTGGAACAATTATCGGTTTGTATGCGGGCACCTTGAAAAGGACGCCAGGCTGGCTGATTGCTTTCGAAAATGCATGGAGCTATGTACCTCTGTTTCTTATCCTGTATTTTTTCCTTGCCCCAATAAGCTTCAACAGTACTCTTAAGCAAAATGTGTTAATTGTTTATTTTATTGTCATTGCGTCAGTCATCAGCATTCCAAGCATTGTATCTTCTGTAAGGCTTAAAACCGCACAGTTATATAAGTCTGTTTATGTTGAAGCTGCAAAAGCCCTGGGGGCCGGAAAACACCGTCTGATCTGGAAGCATGTTTTTCCTCAGTTAAAGGAAACGTTCCTGGTAATGTTTATACTTGAAATTGTGTACGTAATCGCCCTTATGGGCCAGCTGGCACTAATAAATATATTTGTCGGCGGAACCATTATGAGATATGACCCCATCATCTTCCTTTCAGCAACAAAGGAACTGGCGGGATTGGTTGGTCAAGCAAGATTAAATATTTATGGCAGCACCCATATATTAATTGCACCATTAGCGGTCCTTTTACTTGCAACTGTGTCTTTCAGTCTGCTGGCAAATGGACTGAAGAACCGTTTTCAATCAAACTATCAGCGTACTCCCTGGATTAAGACTGGGCATGAGCCATTAATAAGGCCCTCCAGAAAACAATATGGCCGAAAAAAGAAATTCTGGTCATTATCCGGCCCTAAAGCCGGCTTTGCTGCATTAGTGATTGCTTTTGCAGGTGCAGGTGTCTATGCTGTGGCTGCAAAGAATTCAAATACAGGCGTCCAAAGCGGCAGCAAGGCGGATTATAAAATTGATCTGGAAATGAACGCTGAAGGCTATTTTACTGCTAATGCAAATATTCAGTTGAAAAACAAATCAGATAATAACTGGAATGAGCTTATCTTTTATTTCATTCCGAATGTTTTTAAAGAGGGACATTCATTTGATTCTGTTGAAGGATCGTCTGAAGCGAAGATCGAAAAAGTGACAGTGAATGGGCAAAAAGCTTCTTTTAAGCTGGATGGTGATACGCTGACAATAAACTTAAAACCGGAAATGAAAGATAAAAGCAGACATAAGGTGGAGATCCAATATGGATTTACAGTACCAGAGGGAGGCAGCCGTTTTTCAAAAGCAGGCACAAATTATTATCTTGCTCAATGGTACCCAATGGCTGCAGTCTATCAAAAAGGCAAATGGAACAAAGAGCCTTATATGGAGGGGCTGGAAACATTTCATACAGGCTTCTCTGATTTCAAAGTTTCCTATAAGCTGCCTGAAGGGTATTCCCTGGCTTCTACAGCAGAAATAGATCCGGCAAAAGGAAAAAATGAGGGGACAGTTAAAGCTAAAAAGGTCAGGGATTTCTTCATTGCAGTCATGAAGGATATGAAAGTGTATGAAACGGAAGCGCAAGACGGTGTGAAGGTCAGACTATTTTCAAAAGGGAATCATGACAAAAACCCGGAAGCATCGTTAACACTGGCTAAAAAAGCACTATCTTTCTATCAGAATAAAATTGGAGATTACCCGCATGAGCAGCTTGATATTGTTTTGGATGAAGGGCAATTCATGGAATATCCCGGTATAGTCACTATAAATCCTTATATTGATGATAAAAGGTTTTATGATATTTCTATTGTCCATGAAATTGCTCATCAGTATTTTTATGGAGCAGTAGCCAATGACCCATACAACAATGCGTGGATTGATGAAGGAATCACTGAATTTGCCACCTCTATGTATTTCTATGCAGGACAAAATCAAGCTGAACAGCAGGCATTTGGCATCTCCCATTATCGGATGGAGGCAATCGAGGAAGCTGGTTTAGGCAGGCAATATTCAAATGTGCCGGTTAATGAGGTAAAGCATACAGGATATATTTATGGTCAGCCTGCTCTGGAGATTTTACAAATGATTCAGGAAAAGTATACCTTGAAAGGGGAATCTCCAAAGGATGTGGGGATGCAGTTCCTGTCCGATTACTATCAGAAATTCCGCTATAAAGAGGTCGATACGAAGGAGTTTATATCCTTCACAAAGGATTACTTCAGTGTTCCGACAGGCTATTTCAATAATTGGATTGATACATCTAAACTGAACAGTTAAGCCCAGCTTAGATAACCCAAACAAAAACAAGCAGGCATGATACTGCTTGTTTTTGTTTAACCAGATTCTATAAAAGTGCAGCCAGAATCACTTCTCATCGATCAGGATTCTTTTTCCCTGCTGCTTAGGTACTGTAATTTGCAAAAGACCATTTTGGTAAACCGCTTTTACTTTCTTTTCATTAACTGGCTGTGGAAGCGGAATTGTCCGGCTGGAACGCTGCATGCTTTGCTGCCTGCGGAAAATTTTGTTTTTTTCATCTTCTTCCGTTATTATCTCAGAGGATTTAACTGAAATGGTTATATAATTATCCAGGATATCAATCTGTATTTGCTCTTTATTTATTCCCGGAAGTTCCGCACTAATGATGTGTTCCTTTTCAGTTTCAGCAACATCAACATGGAAGGAAGAAGAAGCCGGGAAGGGATTTTTAAAGAAATCATCCATTGTCTGCAGAAATCCTCTGCCAGGTTTTTCATGGAAAAGCTGATTCATTGATCTCATCAAATCCCCAAATGGTTCGTTTCGATCCTTTTTCTTTGGATCCTCCATATCCATCCATCCCCTCTCAAACAGGATTTTTCAACATATCGTATGCCGCCTATTGGGTGGATGTTCCTGTTGAATAATCAGGAAAAAGAAAAAACCGCAAGTTGCGGTTTTAAAATATTGTCTCTAATAGTTGATCAGGGTTTATGATTAAATGTCCATCCTGGTCTGTTTCAATTAACATTTCTTTTTTCATTTTGGTTAAAGTCCTGCTGACCGTTTCCCTTGTGGTGCCAATCATATTAGCCAGGTCTTTATTGGTAAAGTCCCCTTTTAAAACAAAGGTGCCGTTTTCAAGCTTTTTTCCATGCATTTTGGCAAGCCGGATAAGCAATTTAATGATTTGCTCGTAAGTATTGTTTAAAATTTGCGATTCCAGGCGCTCCTGCAGATCGACAATCTTCTCGCCAAGGACTTTAAACACCTTAATACATAACTCCGGATTTTCTATAAGCACCTTTTCAAATTGCGAAATGGGCACAACTACGAGCTGAGCGTTTTCCAGCACCTCGGAAAAAGCCGGGTACCCGCCTTTTCTAAAGAATCCCACGTGAGGGAACATCTCGCCTTTTGCCAGGATGGCAACAATCTGTTCTTTACCACTAATATCACTTCTATAAATCTTAACTCTGCCGTTGTTAATAAAATAAACATTATCCAGCGGGTCGTCCTGCAGAAAAACATGACTTCCTTTTTTCCATTCCCGTGATATGGATATCTCAACTACTTTATCCAGTTCTTCGCTGTTCAGCTCTTTAAAAAGAGAGAACTGGGAAAGAACTGCCTTAATTTCTTCTGTTTTCATAATCCACCTCTTGCTTCTGTCCTATTAAGCTTATTGTAACAAAAAATATTAATAACGTTTATATTAAGAAAAGCTTATTTTAATAATCCCTGCTGGGTCATCTAAATATATCGGACCTTCCTGGTGAAAAATGATTTTAATCCCTCTGCGAATATATTAAAAGTTAAGATGGCATAGGTCATGGCAAATGCCGAGAAAAAAGGAATCCAAATTGGGCCTCTTATATCCTCAAAGGCTTTCATCATCATCATTGGCCAAGAAATCGAATTATTGACCAATTGCCAATCTCCTGTCATGGATTGAACAAAATCCTGCGAAATAAAAATGCCGACAAACCCTAATTGACCAAGCAGAAACATGACTTTTCCAAGATCAGTAACCATATATACAAGAAGCTTACTATATAAAAGAGGAAGATAGTATATTCTGAAAAGCCTGTATGGTGAAGCTCCGGCAGCAATCCCTCCATATATATACTCTTTAAATGAAATCTGATCAAATTCCAGCTTTATCATTTCGGCAGCACGGGGCATTTCTGCCAGAGCAATAATAAGGAGCAGGAATAAGGGGCGGTATTCACTCAGTAAAAATGGCGGCAGCATGGCAAGAAGCATGATAATGATGATGGTTGGAATATATGACAGCAGTCCATTCAGCCATTTTAGCAAAAGGTGTGTACCCAGCCATTTTTTGTGTGCAAGAAAGGAGAGCGGAATGGCCAGTACATAGCGAAGGACAGTTATACAGGCAACAAGCAAAATGGTTTCTTTTGCTCCCAGGATGATCAGGCTGAGTATATCCCGTCCGCTTTTGTCAGTGCCCAATATGTAATCCTCTGATGGCGGATAAGGCGGTATAACTGGCTTCTTTTCCTCATTTAGGATGTATGTAATCGTTGTTAGCTCACGGTCAACAAATGGAAGATATGGTCCTGCAAATGTGATTGCCAGCAATAGCAGCAGCAAAAAGGTTCCTAAGCAAAATAAAGCATGTTTCCTGATCCATAATAAAAATCGCATCTCCCTCACACCCTTTCCTTTTGGACGAGCCATAATTTTGCTGTCTGTGAAAGGATAATAGTTAAAAACATGATGAAGAGGAAGGGAAGCATTAGGGACAGTGCCTTAATTTCATCATTAGATGATATGCTGAATAGAAGTTCCTTGCCTGCCCCGTTATAGCCTGCCAGCTTTTCAATGATTGGAAGGCTTGATAGGATATAGAGCATCACCAGCTGCGCCTGGTTCATAATGGGGGACCAGCAATTCCAGAGCATGTGAAGAAGTGCTTTAAAGTGGCCAAGCCCTTTTGCATATGCTGTGCGGACATACTCTTCGCCCATTTCATTTTCAAGAGCAGCCGATGTAAAACGGGACATGTGCAAAAATGGAAACAGGGATAATGAAATGAGCGGCAAAAAAAAGCTATACCAATTTTCATGTCCATATAGCTTAAAGTGCGGAAGACCATGCTGCATCATCAGAATGAAAAGATACTGTATGGCAATAAACAGAAAAAAATCGGGTATGGAAGAAAACATCCAGGAAAGAAAATTCTGGAGTTTCCCGGTGAATTTTGTTCTCCGGTAAAATTGGACAGCACCCATTAGTGTGCCAAGAAGCATGCTGACCATGAAAGCAGGCAGAACAATTTTTAAGCTGCGCGCAACAAATATTCCAGCTTCATCACTAACTGGGCGTCCGGTGCGGGCTTCCCCTAATCCTTTTTCAGTTAAAATATGGCCTGTGAAATCTTCAATTCTTTCCACATACAGTTCAAAGCTGAAGGGGTAATCTGCTTCAATTTGAAAGGCCGATAAAAAGGTTAATTCCTTTTCTCTTGGAAGAAAAAGAATCAGGATAAATCCAATAATAATTAACATAAATACACCTGTTGATTTTAAAATGCTTTGCAGCAAGACTTCACCTCATTTGAGAAAAAATGGATATATTATATTCTCTTATATTTAGAACTTTCAGTCAATTTTTTCTGTGAATCTGAAAAAAAGAGCAAAGACTTAAAGGCTTAATAGGAATTTTCCATAAAAAGTTAATAGAAATTAAGAGTTTGCTCTGTTAGAACGAACGTTTATTCGATAGAATAGAAACATGAGGTGAAATAGATGAAAGTGCGAAAAAATTTGCCTGAAATCATGAAAGAGCTAATATCTGAACAGCAATATAAAGAGAATATTGTCCATTGGCACACAATAGAAGAAAAAGAGGCTAAAACTGCCAGTCTTCCGGAAAACATTCATCCATCATTAAAGGATGCACTGCAAAAAAGGGGCATTTCAAGGCTTTATACACATCAGAAAACATCTTATCAGACAGTCATGAATGGGGACAGTCTGGTAGCAGTTACTCCAACGGCATCTGGAAAAACGCTTTGCTACAACCTTCCAGTCCTGCAGACGATCGTAAATGATCCGGATGCAAGGGCGCTTTATATGTTTCCGACAAAAGCATTGGCTCAGGACCAAAAAAGCGAAATCAATGAAATCATCCAGGAGTCCGGATTGGATATAAATTCCTATACATATGACGGGGATACACCGGCAAACATCCGTCAAAAAGTTCGCAGGGCCGGGCATGTGGTTATTACAAATCCGGACATGCTTCACTCGGCAATATTGCCCCATCATACAAAGTGGGTATCCTTGTTTGAAAATTTAAAGTATGTGGTCATAGATGAACTTCATATTTACAGAGGTGTATTTGGCAGTCATGTAGCAAATGTTATTCGCCGCCTCAGGCGCATTTGCCGTTTTTATGGCAGCGACCCCATTTTTATCTGTACATCTGCAACAATAGCCAATCCTCTGGAGCTGGCAGAAAAGCTTACTGAAAAGCCGATGAAACTCGTGGATAATAATGGAGCACCAAGCGGGAAGAAACATTTTGTATTTTATAATCCCCCAATCGTCAATAAACCGCTGAATATCAGAAGAAGTGCAACTCTCGAAGCGAGAAAGCTCGCAGGAGAACTTCTGAAAAATAAAATCCAGACCATTGTATTTGCAAGAAGCAGGGTCAGAGTCGAAATTCTTTTGACGTACCTCCAGGAGCTGGTCAAACATAAACTGGGGCCTAAAGCTATTCGGGGTTATAGGGGCGGTTATTTGCCAACCCAGAGACGGGAAATTGAAAAAGGACTGCGTTCAGGGGAGATCTATGGAGTTGTCAGCACAAATGCCCTTGAACTGGGAGTGGATATCGGACAGCTGCAGGTTTGTGTCATGACCGGCTACCCCGGTACCATTGCCAGCTCATGGCAGCAGGCTGGACGTGCAGGCAGAAGGCATGGTGAATCGCTTGTTATTATGGTGGCAAGCTCCAGTCCGCTGGATCAATATGTTATTCAAAATCCTGATTACTTTTTTAATAAAAGTCCTGAAACAGCCAGAATAAATCCGGATAACCTTATTATTCTGGTTGATCATATCAAATGTGCAGCCTATGAGCTCCCTTTTAATGCCGGGGAATGTTTTGGCACTTTTGAAACTGAAGAGGTATTGGAATACCTGGCGGAGGAAAGGGTGCTTCATCAGAACGGGGATAAATTTTATTGGATGAAAGACTCATTTCCTGCCCACAACATCAGTCTCCGTTCAGCATCACAGGAAAATGTTATCATAATTGATCAGTCAGATATTGCGAATGTAAAAGTAATTGGTGAGATGGACCGCTTTTCCGCTATGACCCTTCTTCACGATGAGGCAATCTATCTTCATCAGGGAACCCAGTTTCAGGTGGAAATGCTTGATTGGGAAGAGAAGAAAGCATTTGTCAGGGAAGTGGATGTGGACTATTTTACCGATGCTAATCTGGCAGTAGAGCTTAAAGTGCTTGAGCAGGATAAAATCAGGTCGTCATCCATTGGAGAGATTGGCTTTGGAGATGTCAGTGTTGTAGCAATGGCAACAATATTTAAAAAAATCAAGTTTGAAACACATGAAAATATCGGATCCGGTCCAATAACACTCCCTGAAGAAGAGCTCCATACAAGCTCAACCTGGCTTTCGTTTAACCCGGAGTCGCTGAATTATAAGCAGGACCGGCTTGAACAGGGACTCATTGGAACAGCACATGCGCTTAAGCATATTGTGCCGTTATTTGTTATGTGCGATCCTCAGGACGTTCATGTTATCCCGCAAGTGAAAGCTGCCCATAATGAAAAGCCGACGATCTTTTTCTATGACAGGTATCCTGGCGGTGTAGGATTAAGTGAGAAAATTTTCGGGGGAATCGAACATATCATGAACGAAACGATGGAAATGGTATGCAGATGTGCATGTGACCATGGCTGTCCTTCCTGCATAGGAACAGATACCTCATCAGAAACGGCCAAAAAAGACGTACTCAGGATTCTCGGCTCTTTAAAAAATGGCGTTAATAGCGCAGGTGATAGAATTGTCCATTAAAAACAAGCTGAACAGGCTTAAGGGCCATCTTGGGACAGATAACGACAAACAGCCTTCATCCGTCCAAAAACAGCAGGAGAATAAGACCGATGTTCCTTTCAGAGAAGTATGGGCTAATGAAGGGGTTTATCCATATTATTTTGAAGACTCTTACTGTCTTGTAAGAGAAAAGGAATACAGCCTTGATTACAGGCATGGAATCTATTCTTTTGGGCAGTTTACTGCAGCGGTGGATGCCTGGAATTCTTCCAGCTTAAGGCATCCGCTGTCTGCTTCCGGTCACGGGCCTGAAAATCTTTTCTTTTTTGATACAGAGACAACCGGATTGGGCGGAGGGACTGGCAATACTATTTTCCTTCTTGGCCAAGCCAGCCTGCAGGGAAGCAAAATAAAGCTGAAACAGCATATTCTTCCTCAGCCGGGTGCTGAGATAGCTTTATATAAAAGTTTTCTGGAAAGCATTGATTATTCAACAATGGTCACATATAACGGGAAAGCTTTCGACTGGCCGCAGGTTAAAACGAGACATACCCTGTTAAGGGAGCATGTTCCAAAACTGCCGCCCTTTGGACATTTTGATTTATATCATGCTGCAAGGAGAATGTGGAAGCATAAGCTTGAAAGAATAAAGCTTGCTGCAGTGGAGAAGGATGTTCTGGGGATTGAAAGAAAAGACGATATTCCAGGGTTTCTGGCACCAATGATTTATTTTGATTTTATTGAAAGAAAAGATCCTGAAGGCATGCTGGGAATCATAAAGCATAATGAAATTGATATCCTATCCCTGATCAGCCTGTATACACATCTTTCTTTCCAGATACTGCAGCTCGATGAAAAACAGACTTCCCGTGAGGTTTATGAAGTAGGAAGGTGGCTGTCAACACTGGGTGAATCTTCAGAGGCAGCAATTGCCTTCAATAAAATATCTGAAGGAGAGTCTTCTGAAGCTTTGGATGCCAGGTTTGCATTAGCTTTTGAGCATAAAAAACATAAAAATTGGGATGAGGCAGCGAAACTATGGAAGGATAGTGCTGAAAAAGGCTTGATCAATATGAAGGTAATATCCTGTGTTGAACTGGCCAAGATCTATGAGCATCGATTAAAGGATATTGACCAGGCATTAAAATACTCGAAAAAAGCGTTAAACCTGCTGGAGGCAGATACCGGAACAGAAAAGCTGAAAATAAAACAGGAAGATCTACACCGGCGGATTGTACGGCTTGAACGAAAATTTAATCAGGCTTAAATCTCTCTGTAACATAATTTTAATATACCAGACAAAAAAATCCACTATTTCCTAGTTGTATGTACTTCTTCTAACAGTTAAAATTATAAATTGTGTGGTACTTTTTTAGGAATTTTATATAGTGAGGCTGGTATAAAATGTATAAAGCAATCTTATTTTTATTCTTCCTTGTAATTTTCACTACTGCAATCGTTTTCTCCAATTTAAAAGACAGTTTCTACAGTATGCTCTAAGGCTAGTACCTATAAAATAGGTGTTTTCATTAGTACAAGATTACTCTTTCTAACATAGGTTGTTAATGTAAAAACAATTTCGAAAGGGGATCTTCACATGTATTGCAGACCAAGACCTTCGCAGGTGATGCCTGCTGTTGTTCATCCGACAAAGTGCTGTGTAACTCATTCGTTCCAGAACATTGTGGTTCCGCACATTCATCCTACACATCATACTCATGTAAACCACATTAACTATCAGAATCAGCACTCTTACCCGCAAACGCAGTCAAATGTTAACCAGGTGACACAATCAAATGTGAACATGGGACCGAGACCTGGTGTGGCAGGTGCATATAGCCCAGGAATGGGTCCAGGTATGGGAATGGGCCCAGGAATGGGAATGGGTCCGGGATATGGCGGACCTGGAACTGGCGTAGCTGGAGCATCAACTGGTATGGGTCCAAAACAAGGGCCGGGCTTTTCAGGCAGATAATGAACAAGGGCTTTTGCCCTTGTTTTATTTTTATTAAATGGCAGCATTCCCAGCCAGATTTCTTTAAGGAGTTTTGCAATTGACAAAAGTAGCAGTTATTTCAGGGTATAAGCCTTTTGAGGTAGGGATATTTAAAAATGATGACCCTGCTGCAGGCTATATCAAAACCGCAATCAGAAAAAGCCTGCTTTCATTGCTGGATGACGGTCTCGAATGGGTAATCATCAGCGGGCAGCTTGGTGCAGAACTTTGGGCAGCTGAAGTTGTATATGATCTTCAGCTTGAAGGTTACGAAGACCTGAAGCTTGCAGTCATTACTCCCTTTTTAGATCAGGAAGTTTCCTGGAAGGATGCCAACAAGGAATGGTATGAATCCATATTGGCTCAGGCAGATTTTGTGGATTCAGTAACAAAAAAACCATATGAAAGCCCGCAGCAGTTCAGATTAAAAAATCATTTTTTGATCAGTAAAAGTGATGTTCTGCTGCTGTTTTATGATATGGAAAAAGAGGGAAGCCCAAAGTATCTGTATGAAACCGCAAAAAAATATCAGGAAGAAAATGAATATGATATTAGACTAATCACCTTTTATGATTTACAATTGATTATAGAAGAAGAACAATTCTCTCAGAGAGACACATTTGAATAATGCTCAGATAAATTGACAAATGTACATATCTCTGGAAAAATAGTATTAATTATGATTGCCGATATACTGAGGTGAGTGTCATGCTATCCGATAAAATTAAATTAACTGCAAAAGATATTTTGGAAAAAGAGTTTAAGACAGCCATGAGAGGCTACAAGCCTGAAGATGTGGATAAGTTTTTAGATGTTGTCATTAAAGACTATGAAGCATTCCATCAGGAAATTGAAGATCTGCAGCTGGAAAATATGAAGCTGAAAAAACAGGTTGAGGAAGCTTCACGCAGACCTGCAGCACAAACTGCGGGAACAACCAATTTTGACATCCTAAAAAGATTATCAAACCTGGAAAAACACGTTTTTGGCAGTAAATTGTATGATTGACAGTATTTATCGGACTTTCCAGTTTAAAACCATTGCTATTCTATCACAGATTACATATAATATTCTTTGTGATCATTAATAGCGTTCGGGTAATCGCTGCAATATATTTTATATTGTAGAGGAAAGTCCATGCTCGCACAGGCTGAGATGCCTGTAGTGTTCGTGCCTAGCGAATTCATAAGCTAGGGCAGTCGGAGTTTCTTCGGCTGACGGCAGGGAAAATGCCTAAGTCCTTCGGGATATGGCATGAATACCTTGAAAGTGCCACAGTGACGTAGCCTTTTCAGAAATGAAAAGGGTGGAACGAGGTAAACCCCGCGAGCGAGAAACCCAAATGATGGTAGGGGCACTTTCCCTGAGGAAATGAACAACGGGAAGGACAGGCAGATGCCTGTAGATAGATGATTGCCACCTGAGTACGAGACATTTGTCGCTTGCAGTACTACGGTACAAAACATGGCTTACAGAACGTTATTAGTGAGACAGTATGAGTGTTATAAATTCAAGCTCTCCTTTTTGGGAGAGCTTTTTTATTTTGCTGCAGGCTGGTAAGAAATATATGCTAGTTCCAGAAAAATTGATGTTAAAAATATTGGTCTAATTTACTGAGTTGATTGGAGTGGAGGGTGCTTGACTCCTGCGGGAAGAGAGGGAGCGGGAGACCCCGCAGGCGAAGCCGAGGAGGCTCCCGTTCCTCCCCGCGGAAAGCAAGTGCCCGCAGCGGAAATCAACGGACTAATTCATTATTGAAACAAACTATTAGAATAAAGCAAAGCTGAGTTCAAGATGACTAAGCAGAGGACCTGAGAGTCTCATTGCGGCTAAAGAAATAAACAGATATACTTTAAGTGTTGATTGCTATGCCCAGTTAGGGTATACATAATAGAAATAAGAATTAGGTTAGGGTGAAAATATATGTCTAAATACGATTTAATCGCCACTACGGCTATGGGCCTTGAGGCACTTGCTGCCAAAGAAGTGCGCGATCTTGGATATGAATGTGAAGTTGAAAATGGCAGAATAACATTTAAAGGCGATGAAGCTGCAATTGTCCGGTCTAATTTATGGCTGAGAACAGCAGATCGGGTTCGCATTAAAGTAGGAGAATTCAAAGCAACAAGCTTTGACGAGCTTTTTGAAAAAACAAAAGCGCTGCCGTGGGAAAGGTATATGCCGGAAAATGCCGAATTCCCAGTATCAGGTAAATCTGTAAAGTCCAAGCTTTTTTCTGTTTCCGATTGTCAGGCGATTGTCAAGAAAGCAATCGTGGAACGGATGAGAACAAAGTATAATAAGACAGGCTGGCTTGAAGAAAATGGCCCCCTATTTAAATTAGAAGTCGCTCTCCATAAGGATGTAGCCCTTCTGACCATCGATGCCAGCGGAAGTGGCCTCCATAAACGGGGATATCGTGCAGGGCAGGGTGAAGCACCCCTGAAGGAAACACTTGCAGCTGCATTGGTTATGCTGACAAATTGGAACGCTGATAAACCATTTGCTGATCCCTTCTGCGGATCCGGCACTATCCCGATAGAAGCAGCATTAATCGGCCAGAATATTGCACCTGGTTTTAATCGTGAATTCATTTCGGAAGGATGGTCCTGGATTCCTGAAAAAGTCTGGGAAGATGCAAGAAATGAAGCTGAAGACCTGGCAAACTATGATCAGCCACTCGATATAACAGGTGCAGACATTGATCACAGGATGGTTAAGATAGCAGAAGAAAATGCTTTCGAAGCTGGATTGGGTGATTTGATCAACTTTAAACAAATGCAAGTGCGTGATTTTACGACTCCTAAGGAATATGGTGTCATTGTCGGGAATCCTCCATATGGGGAGCGCCTTGGTGAAAAGGCTGCGGTACAGCGCATGTATGCTGAGATGGGAAATGCCTTTGCTCCTCTTGACACGTGGTCCATTTATATCCTGACTTCAGACGAGGAATTTGAAAATCACTATGGAAGAAAAGCAACTAAAAAAAGAAAGCTCTTCAATGGTTTTATCCGTACAGACTATTATCAGTACTGGGGCAAAAGACCGCCGAGAAATAATTAGCAGCATAAGCATAAAACCTCCTGAAACTGTATAGAATATATCTATCTGATTCTTTTTTCAAAACATCAGAATCTATATTCTACTTCGAGAGCTGTCTAGCTCCAGCGCCTACCCCCTCGAGGGGATTGTCGGGGGTGGGCAAGGCGCTTGCGCTTTTCTAAGGAGGGGTGGCAATGAAACATTCCAGCATCGATTTCCATAAAATTTCCCAGGCGCTGAATGGAACACTTGAAGCAATACACGGAGACGGTGATCCATCAGCAGAGGCACTGGAGAGTCTTAAAAACGCACAGGACGAACTTCAGCAGGCATTGTCATTTTCTATGTCACGTTACAACTAGTCGTTTCTCGCAGTCTAACGGGCAGTAAGACCCCCACTTCAAGAGATAAGTGGGGGTCAAACTGCCCGTAAAGGCCCGATTGGTTCAACTAACAATCAGTGGGGGATAAGGAAAACCCCCACTGATTGAAGTTTCACTTTATAATGAGCAGGGGGCAGCTTTAAAGCACCCCTGTTTTTTTGATAAATTTGCAGGTTTGGCGTTATATCTTGACAGTTACTGTATTTGAGATAAAATTATATGATGTTCATTTGATTATTAACATCTAATATATGAAATAATGATAGAGCTGAATTCAGGAGCGTCTGGCTAATAGGCGCTTTAACTTTTTAATTACGGAGGGGTAGCATGTCGAACCGGATGCCTTTTGCCGTATCCAAGAGCGAATCTTTTTATGAAAAGCTAAGTGAGTGGATCGGAGATGTTTTTTACGATATATTGCCTGAAGCAGGATTTGAAATTCGGGATGAGCAAATATTTATGGCCTTTCAGCTGGAAAAAGCTTTTAAAGACAAAAGTGTTATATTTGCTGAGGCAGGTGTAGGGACTGGGAAAACGATTGTTTACCTTTTATATGCAATCAGTTATGCAAGGTACATAAATAAACCTGCTATTATCGCCTGTGCGGATGAAACTTTAATCGAGCAGCTTGTGAAAAAAGAAGGTGATATTGCCAAGTTGGAAAAAGCTTTAGGCTTAAATATTGATGTCAGACTGGCAAAGTCACGCGATCAGTATCTATGCCTAAACAAGCTGGACAAGCTCGTAGCAAATGATGTTCATGATCACTATAATCACATTTTTGATGATCTTCCGGACTTTGTTCAAACAGGCTCATCCATGCAAAAGTTTGAAAGATATGGTGACCGGAAAGATTACCCTGAATTGCCGGATGAGCATTGGACCAATGTCTCTTGGGATTCAATCCAGGACTGTTTCACTTGTGAGAAGCGTCACCGCTGCGGTCAAACTCTCCATAGAGAATATTACCGCAGCGCAAAAGACTTGATCATTTGCTCACATGATTTTTACATGGAACATATTTGGACCAAGGAATCGAGAAAACGGGAAGGACAGCTGCCTTTGCTTCCTGAGAGCTCTTGTGTGGTTTTTGATGAAGGACATCTGCTGGAATATGCATCCCAAAAGGCTCTGACATATCGTTTTTCCGAGCAGATTCTGGAGTCCATCCTAACAAGGCTTATGGCGAATGATGTACGTGAAAAAACGTTAAATATTATTGAAGATGCTATTTACCAGAATGAGCATTTCTTTTTGACACTGTCCATGTCTGCTTCGGGTGATACTGGTTCTGACAAGAAAGCGATTGAAAAAACTGCAGATGTTATGAGAGAAGGACGTAAACTGCAGGACTTGATCAATACACTTGAGGAAGAATTAGTTTTTGAAAGCGAAATGTATGTCATTAATGAATATGATTTAAAAATTGTTGAAGAATATCTTGAGCAAATCTCATACTCGCTTTCATTGTTCCTCAAGGAATTAAAAGGAATCACCTGGTTTGAAGAGAATAATGGGGAAAGAACTCTGGTTATTATGCCTAGAATGGTCGAAGATATTATGCGGGAAGAAGTATTTTCCCAGAAGAAACCGTATGTTTTTTCCTCGGCAACACTGTCTGAGAATAAGTCCTTTGATTATATGGCAACAAGCCTGGGAGTAGACGATTATCTATCCTTTACCGTAGATTCCCCGTTTGACTATGAAGAAAATATGGTCATTCGCATGCCGGAATTTTCAGAGGGATCAGGAACTTCGAAAATGGACTACATTCTCGAACAAGTTAAAGCAACAGAAGGACGGGCTTTAGTATTATTCAACAATTCTTCTGAGCTGGCAGAATTCAAAGCATTTGTTTCTGGGAAAATAAGTGTGCCGGTCTTTTTTGAAGGGGATGCAGAGATAAGCAGCCTCGTATCAAATTTCCAAAATGATGAGCATTCAGTACTCTGCTCTGTTCATTTATGGGAAGGTCTTGATATACCGGGCAGATCCCTGGAGAATGTGCTTATTTATGGCCTCCCATTCCCTCCGCACGATCCGGTCTTTACGGCCAAAAGGGAAGGTTCGGCTGATCCTTTCAAAGAGGTTGATCTTCCATATATGATCCTGCGGTTAAGGCAGGGGATTGGAAGATTAATTAGAACACATGAAGACAAAGGGACCGTTCATATTCTGATGAATAAAAATGAAAATCCTGAAGTCCGCGAATTGATAAAAAAGGTTCTGCCTGCAGAGCCCGTAACAAGCTGAACTAAGGCAGTGCCCAAGCGGGCACTGCCTTCCTTTTAACCTCTTAACAGCTGATTTGCTTCGGGTGTCATACGAGCAGGAGTCCAGGCAGGCTCCCAGACAAGGTTAACCTCTACATCTGAAAACAGCTCAAGTTCTTCAATGCAATATCTAACTCCACTGACTATGCTGTCATGCAACGGGCATCCAGGTGTTGTCAAAGTCATGGTAATAACCGCCTTGTCATCCTCTGGAATATTAATATCATAAATAAGACCCAAATCAACCACGTTTATATTCAATTCAGGATCCATAACTCTTTTTAGATTACTGAGGACTATTTCTTTTCGATTCATGGTAATTCCCCCTATTGTTTTATAACAGTAATAATCAAATAACAGAAAACAATGCTTGCCCCAACAGTTAAAATCTGGCCGGATAGGAACAGGGCGGGCTGTTCATATGCAATGGAGACTGTCACACCAAGGATACCGAGAATGAATGCGGAAAGAACCGGAATGGATGCCTTGTCTTTCATCATATCTTTGAGAGAAGGCACACTCCGTTTGCCTATCTCTTTGCTGTATTTCCAGGTCCACCACAAGAATGGCACGATTTTAAATAGATAACCGAGAATACTCAAAGCTACCCAAAGCATGAGATAAGCAAATACGAGATACCCAACCTTATTTTGAAAACTCCCGATTAGAGAGCTTATGAAAGCTCCAAGGTGGATTGCCAGTCCTGCAGGTATGGCGAGAAGTGCAAATCGGAATGAATAATCAAGCTTTTTCTTTACTCTTTTCTGCAGGATTTGCAGCATGTGCCAGGTGAAGAATGCAAATCCGCCCGCCAGGATCATTAATGCAATGGTTAAAAGCGAATTATTCCCGGTGAAAAAAGATATAACTGCCGCTGCCAGCCCTGCAGCATACACCATAAACACATATTTGGCAGGCTTCATGCTGTAGCCATGGGACAAGGAAAACATGGGAACCATTTTATAGGAAAATCCAAAAATCAGAAGTGTAAACCAGCCTGCAGTTCCGAGCAGTATGTGGCTTTTAAAGACTGCCTGATAATGGCTGGAAATAAATCCGGTTTTCATGCTGAAGACCATAAGGATTCCGAGTATAATTGCAGATAACAGGCTAATCAATGCAGTTCCTACGAAAAGAGTCAGTACATTGGGCTTTGCCTGCTGCCTTAAAGTCATAAACATTTGCAGCAGAAACATTAAGATGCCTGTTAAAGTAATGAGCCCGGGCAGCATTGCACCCGCCGGATTATAAAATAAACTATGCGCAAAATATAATATTCCAAAGGCAGTTACAGTAAATTGTATAAATCCAAATCTTTCATTCCATATAGGGGTAAGAAAAGCCACCGGAACGAGCTGATACATGGCTCCCATTGCTGTCATCAGCGCCCAGCCTAATATAAACAAATGAGCAGCTGACCAAATGGCGGGTATACGAAACTGACTGTTAATTATGGATTCCCCTTGAAAAAGAATGAGCGCCATAGATCCTATTAAGCAGAGCAAGCTGAAAAGAATAAATGAAAAGGGAAGTTTGATATTGGTCTCATTTTTTGTATTGGCCAGCAACGCGATCACCTGCTTATTTTGTTATTTCTATTAAAAAGCTTCCGTCTTCCTGTTCGGCAGTTACATGCCTGCAGCCCATTTCGTCCAGCTGTTCATAAAGAAACATGGGCCTCCTGTCATTTATAATGGATAAGGTTTCTCCCTCTGGCAGATCTTCAAGAGCTGCCAGAGTTCTCATCATCGGCTGAGGCGGTTCCAGTCCCCGGTTATCAAGTTTCATTTTGAAGCACCTCTCTTAGTAAAGATCACTTTCCAATGCTTCTTTTCAATTTCTTCAGCTTTATATTCAAACCCTTTAGCTTTCAATACTCCAAAGAGAGGGACGGGTTTAAACGGAGCATGAAGGATAAAAACATCATCGATATCAAGTTCAGCAATCGCCGACATGATTTTCTGAAACGGCTCCAATTTATTTTTTAAATCCTCTCTTACGTCAAGTTCAATCACTTTGTTTTCCATTCTGATCTCTCCTTCGTTAACTGAAAATCACCTGCCAGTGAGAATCGTTATTAATTACTTTAAGTTTAACAGCATGAGCTTTTCAAATAAGTGACATATATCATATTGCAAAGAACATTTTTTAAAATGCACAAATCAAATGGGACAAAAAAATCCGCGGATGCTTAATCTGCGGATTCCAGACTGTAGACAAACTTGATGAAAAACGAGCTTGTCTGCAGTTTTTTTATTTAGCGTGTAATCGAGGCTGTTGATTTCCGTTCCAGGCGCTTCGCTTTCCTGCGGGCCGGCGCTGAGCCTCCTCGGCGCGTTCGCGCCTGCGGGGTCTCACCTGTCCAGCACTCCCGCGGGAGTCTTCGCGCCTTCCACTCCAATCAACAGGCTTTCTGAATTTTGTATCGCATGTTCTCTAAGTCTTGATACAATAGGAATATCAATTGCTTGAGGTGATGGTCTAGAAGGAGGCCAGAGGAAGATCTGTATATAGAGGAAAATGAGTGAAAATCACAAAAGGGCTTCGGAATGAGAGCATTCCGAAGCCCTTTTGTCGACAAACTGAAATCCGCAGTTGCTTAATCTGCGGATTCTTCCTGTTTCTCCATACATTCAAAACAGATGGTTTCATTTTTTTCATTATGGACTCCGTTGAAGAATCCATCAAGACAGTATAGGTCTTTCCCGCAAACAGTGCAGCTGCCAACTAATTCTTTCATTTTCAGTCACTCCCGTTTTTTAATAATTTGGGGATTCTCTTTTTAAAGTATATCGACATGCCGCATACTGTTAACAGCAAAATGGCTGCGGCGATTAAAAAACCTATGTTAAATGTTACTCTCAAGAAACCTAATATGGTGGAACCGGCTACCACACCTAAAGAAAAAAAGGCATAGAAGAGGCCGAACGCCTTTCCTCTTGTTTTTTCAGTTGTATGATTGGCTATAAGGGCATTAATGGACGGGAATAGAAGAGCAAATCCGGTGCCGTAAAGAACCATGCATAGAAACATGAACCCAAGAGAGGATGCTGAACTTAGCAGGATTAATGCAATTCCTATGATCACCATTCCAGAAAGCATGCTATTGTGATGCTTATATTTATCAAATATTTTATTAATGGGCAGCAGAAAAATAAGAATTGCAGTTATTCCGAATGTGCTTAATAATATTCCGCTGTACATCGCATCAATTTGCAGCGCTTCTACCTGAAGAGGAAGAAGATAGGCAAGTGTCCCTTGAGCAAACATAAGAGAAAAGGCTCCTAAATAACTTGCTGCGAGCATAGGATTCTTAAGCAAAGGAAGCATTTTCTCATGGGAGCTCTCTTTTTTTACATTTTTCAGAGTCCCTGCCGGCAAAAACACAAAGGCAAGGACTGCGCTGCTGATCATTGTTGCTGCTATAGTTAAAAAGACCCAATTTATGCTGTAATTGGAAGCAATGACTGCCCCAAAAGCGGGTCCTATAATGGCTGAACAGCCGACAGCTGCGCCTGATACAGCCATTTTTCTGCCTTGTTTGTCTGAAGTTCCAAGGTTTGAAATGATTGTAAAAGCCGCAGGGACCAGGAAGCCGCCAAATAACCCGTGCAGAAATCTTACTGAGATTAATTGGAGGGGTGAATCAGTAAAGGTATACAGGACTAAAATGATTCCGGTTAATGATAGACCGGACACAAGAACTCTTTTTGCTCCGCTTCTATCTATCCAATAGCCGGCTAAAATATTGCCTATCATATTCGAGAAGGAATACATCCCAACAATCATTCCCGCAAAGGCGGGTGATGGATGATATGTCATGGCAAAGGGGCTCATTATAGGAAGCTGAGAAAATGTATCAATAAATGCTGCAATAACGATAAAGTAAATCAAATATTTCATGCTATCTCACTTTCCGGTTAGTTCACTTTCCACTATTATAACTCTTTGGGAACCAGGTGAAAAAGAAAAACAGCCAAAGGGCAAAGAACAAGAAAAAGATTATAGAGACTGCCTTTTCAGAAAAATATGATAAAATGAAACTGTAATTGATACAAAGGGGGAAAAATTGTGGCAGAATCACTAAAAAAGACAGAACAGCAATTCCTTGATTATGTCAAAAAAATGACGGCCTATAATGAAGCGATCGGGCTGATGTATTGGGATATGAGGACAGGCGCACCCAAGCAGGGAATGGAACAGCGCTCAGAAGTGATTGGAATGATTTCTTCAGAAGTTTTCAGAATGTCCACTTCTGAGGAAATGGCAGCATACATAGCGAAACTCTCCGGCCGGGAAAATCTTTCTGAAGTAACTGTGAAAACACTGGAAGAATGCAAAAAGGATTATGACCGGAATAAGAAAATTCCTGCGGAGGAATATACCGAATATGTCATCCTGCAATCCAAGGCTGAAAGTATTTGGGAGGATGCAAAGGAAAGTTCAGATTTTGAAATGTTCCAGCCTTATTTGGAAAAGCTTGTTGAAATGAATAAAAGATTCATTTCTTATTGGGGATATGAAGGAAATAAATATAATACTCTGCTGGATATGTATGAACCTGGTGTCACCGTAGAAACGCTTGATCAGGTGTTCGGGCAGCTGAGGGAAAAAATTGTTCCGCTTGTTCAGCAAATCTCTGAATCACAGAATAAACCGGACACCAGCTTTTTGTTTGAACACTTTGCCAAGGATAAACAGCGGGATTTCAGCCTTAAAGTTCTTGATCAAATGGGCTATAACTTTAAAGCAGGTCGTCTCGATGAAACTGTGCATCCATTTGCAACAGGTTTAAATCCTGGTGATGTCCGAGTGACCACCAAATATGATGAAGCTGATTTCCGGACAGCTGTATTTGGCACGATTCATGAAGGCGGGCATGCTCTATATGAGCAAAATATTTCTTCTGACCTGGTTGGAACTCCGCTGTGCTCTGGAACATCAATGGGAATTCATGAATCACAGTCATTATTTTATGAAAACTTTGTCGGAAGACATCGTTCTTTCTGGAAAAAGAATTATGACCTTCTTAAAGAATATGCAAGCGGTCAATTTGATGATGTGTCAATAGATGCTTTTTATCGTGCAATTAATGAATCAAAGCCTTCATTAATCCGTATTGAAGCAGACGAATTAACATATCCGCTTCATATCATTATCCGTTATGAAATTGAAAAAGGCTTGTTTAACGATGAAATTGAAGTTAAAGACCTTCCAGCGATCTGGAATGAAAAATATGAACAATACCTCGGAGTAAAGCCTGATAATAATGGAGAAGGCGTTCTGCAGGATGTTCACTGGGCAGGGGGAAGCTTTGGTTATTTCCCTTCATACGCTTTGGGTTACATGTATGCAGCACAGCTGAAAAACAGCATGTTAAAGGACTTGCCAAACTATGATGAATTACTTGAAGAAGGCAATTTAATGCCAATCAAAGAGTGGTTTACTAAGAATGTGCACCAATTCGGCAAAATGAAAAGGCCGCTTGAAATCTTAAATGAAGTCACCGGGGAAGGCCTGAATGCCCAGCATTTAATTGATTATCTGTATGATAAGTACGGTAAGGTGTATCAGCTGAATTAATTGTTTAATCATAATTTTTGTAAGAGGGTGGTCTCAGCCATCCTCTTACTTCATGGAGAGACAAAATGAAGAAATTACTTCCTTTTCTAATGATTGCGTTAGGTGCAAGTCTATGGGGTATTATTGCTGTATTTGTTAAAGGGCTCGGGGAATATGGTTTTTCAGCTATGGAAATCGTGACTGTAAGAGTTTTTTTTGCAGCCATCTTTCTCGTTCTGATCGGGATCATGCGTTTCCGGAACTGTTTTAAACTGGAATCTGCCTCTGACATTAGGTTTTTTATTGGAACCGGGATACTGAGCATTGTCTTTTTTAATTATTGTTATTTCACAGCGATGAACCAGATCAGCATTTCATTGGCAGTCGTTCTGCTTTATACAGCTCCGGCATTTGTGACTGTATTATCTTACCTGTTTTTAAAGGAAGGGCTAAATTTGAGAAAGATTGCAGCTGTGGCAGGCACCATTGTGGGCTGCATTTTAGTAGCCGGATTATCAGCAGGCAGCAGTGATATAACTCTTCTTGGAATTTCAACGGGATTAGGTGCCGGGTTTGGCTATGCACTTTATACAATTTTCGGGAAATTTGCGTTAAGAAAGTATCATCCCTTTACAGTTACGCTTTATACATTCCTGATTGCTTCGGTATTTCTGATCCCCGTTACAAAGCTATGGACAAAAGCTTCAGTTTTTTTCAACGCTGAAGTTTTGTTTCTTAGTATGGGTTTAGGGTTTGTGCCTACGGTTCTCGCCTATTTTGTTTACACATGGGGACTGGAAAAAACAGATGGAAGCAAGGCAGCTGTGATCGCTACAGTCGAACCAGTCGTGGCCATGCTTTTAGGAGTGACACTTTACGGGGAAAATCTTGGTGCAGTCCAGATTGCAGGTGCTTTGCTGATACTCAGTTCGGTTATTATTGTTAATTTGCCTGTAAGAAGGAAAAATGCGGGAATGGCGGCTGACACCAGCAGGCCAGGACACTAAAACACTCCGATCCAACTGGAACGGAGTGTTTTTTTACCAAAGCTTATATCCCTTAGCCCCTGGAGGTGCATTTTGAATCAAATCGATAAATGGAATGGTGTAGGCAAATAGAATAAGAACAACGGTAATTCCGAGCCACAGCTTCCAGTTTTCAAATACCATCGGAGCTTTTTCAGCTTCATCAGCAGCTTCTCCGACAGGGAACTCCTGCTCGCCCTTCGGTGCGAAGAATGCAAGGTTGATAAAGATATAGATCATTAAAATAATGCCAATGAAAAGAATTGATCCGCCAATTGCCTGTGCAATCTGGTATGGAATCCATTCTGCTGCTTGTGCTGCTCCGCCATATTCAGAATATGATGAACGGCGCGGTGCTCCAAGCAAACCGACAGCATGCATGGCACCGGACATGAATGTCATTCCGATGGACCAGATAACCGCCTGGATGATCCCTAATTTATTCATCGCTTTGGTTAATGTTCTTCCGGTCAGATGAGGAATAAGCCAATAAGAAATCCCAAAGAATGTAAGCATTACTGATGTTGCCACTGTTAAGTGAAAGTGGCCGGTTACCCAAATCGTGTTATGAACTACCTGGTTCATCTGGTGGGAGGCGTTGACGATCCCGCCTGCACCCGCAGGGATAAAGGCTACCATCCCAATGAAAGGAACGACAAATCGCGCATCTCCCCAAGGAAGCTTCTTAACCCAGCCGAATAACCCTGTAGCCCCTTTTGAGCGGCCAAAGCTTTCGAAAGTAGCAAATAATGAAAATGCAGTCATTAAAGATGGAATGACCACCAGGAATGTCAGGATAACCTGAAGGAATTTCCATGCAGGGTCAATTCCCGGCTCCATTAATTGATGGTGAAATCCGACAGGGATTGAGAACAGCAGGAATAATATAAATGACAAACGCGCCAATGAATCAGAGAAAATTTTTCCGCCGATGACCTTTGGAATGACAACATACCAGGCCATATAAGCCGGCAATAGCCAGAAGTAAACAAGCGGGTGTCCGAAATACCAGAATAGAGTACGGCTGACACCGATATTTACGGTTTCCACAAATCCTAAAGACCATGGAAGCAGCTGGAAAAGTACGGTAGATGCTACACCGATTGTTGCGACAATCCACATCATTGTATTGACCAGAGACATAAAAGTTAATAACGGACTCGGCTGACCAGGATTTTTCCTTCGCCATTCTGCATACTTCATAATGATTGCTGCCCCGTCAATCCAGCTTCCCACTATAACAAGTGTTAAACCGATATAGTACAATGCATGTGCCTGAAGAGGAGCATAGAAAGTATAAAGAACTGTAGCTTCATTCAGCAGAATCATAACAGCTGCAAGAACAGTTCCCGCTGTCATCAGCCAAAAACCGATCCAGCCGGCGATACGCTGTTTATTTGTAAGTGCTCCTGATGTTTTGCTTGTTGCTGCTAACTGGAAGCCCATTATAAAAAAGGTAGTAAGTACAAGTCCGAGCACAACACCGTGAACCGTGAGTATTTGGTAATAGCCGATGCCTGCAGGAAGCTCAAATTTACCGGATCGGACCAAAGTCTGCAATAAACCGGCAAGGCCTCCTATTGCTAAAGCAGTAAAGGCAACGAAAAAGTGAGCCATTGCCAATTTACCGTCCCGAGGGTCAACTTTTAATTTTGCTGAAGGATTAAACATTATTCCACCACCTTAATTTTAGACGACATCATGT
Source organism: Cytobacillus firmus (assembly GCF_023715565.1). GTDB lineage: Bacteria > Bacillota > Bacilli > Bacillales > Cytobacillaceae > Cytobacillus > Cytobacillus firmus_C. The sequence goes on from NZ_JAMBOJ010000016.1 coordinate 53,820, forward strand.
GGTGACCAACACCGCAATATTCATTACATACAATTAAGTATTCGCCTGTTTTATCAAATGTTGTAACATGCTCACTGATATAGCCGGGTTCAAGCATCATGTTGATATTTGATCCCGCAACCTCAAAACCGTGGACAACGTCTTTGGTTGTAGCGATAATTTTCACTTTAGCGCCATATGGAACCTCCACTTCAGCTGGGCTGTAGGAAAACGCAGATGCAACGTATACCAATTCGTAATCCCAATCTTTTCCTTCTACCTTTTTCAATCCAGGCTCATTAAATGGAACGGTAGTATCGACCTTTTCAGGGTCAATAGTTGCCAAACAGCTCGGAGGCTGATTGCCCAGGTAAAATGCGCTGACTCCCAGTACTGTTAGAAAAACAAGCAGTGATCCGATTCCGAAACCGAGCCAGGCTTTTTCAAACTTATGCATATGCATGGCTTTTTCCCCTTTCTAACTTTAAAAGCGGCTGATAAATAATAGATAAACGCCTACCCATGTAATAATCAGGAAGAATCCCAATAAGAAAACGGAAGCTAACGTTCCCTTTAAGGAAGAGCTATCCTCTATTTCAGTTTTCGTTTTGCGGCTGAGTTCCGTTTTCGCCATTTTCCTTCACTCCTTTCGAAAATTGGAAAAAGTAAATGATTACACTTTCATAATACAAAACATTTAGGAAGATTCTAGATGCTTTTAGTGAGTTCACAAATTGTTCATTCGTAACTTAAACACTATGATAATGGTGAAAAGTTGATATTTAAGTGATTTAAATCACAAAACTTATGTGTAAATTGTGAAATAAATGTGAAAGTTTACATTTGGCTTCAAAAGAGGTACTAATTATAGAAAAAAATCATACTGAAGATGAAAAACCCTTTAATTTACGAACGATTATACATAAAAAACCCTTTTGGTTCGTATTTACTTGTAGGTTTTTGTTGAAGTATGAGGAAATGATGTTATAATGTTAATAAATTAATAACATTCACTCATATAATCGCGAGGATATGGCTCGCAAGTTTCTACCGGGTTACCGTAAATAATCCGACTATGAGTGAGCAATGACCAGGACGTTTTTTTGTCATCCCTGTTTGCCTGCAGCTAAACTCCCAGCCTGAAGGCCATTGCTTCACTCATTTTTATGTTGTGAATGCGATGGGCCTCAGGCTTTTTTTATGGTCCTGAAGGCTTTCTATCACAGAGGAGGATGCAAAATGGATATGCTTATTGAAAAAATAAAAAGCGAAGGGATTGTTTTATCACCTACAGTCTTAAAGGTGGATTCATTTCTGAATCACCAAATAGATCCTCAGCTTATGCAAGAAGTCGGAAGAGTATTTGCAGATAGATTCTCAAACTGCGGGATTACAAAAATATTGACAATTGAATCTTCAGGGATTGCACCAGCTGTAATGGCGGGACTTCATCTGAATGTCCCGGTTGTATTTGCGAGAAAAAGAAAATCTCTCACTCTGGTAAATGACCTGATTACAGCTTCTGTCTATTCTTTTACTAAAGAAGAAACAAGTGAAATCTCTGTCTCAAAGAAATTTCTTTCAAAAGAGGATAATCTACTGATCATTGATGATTTTCTAGCGAATGGACAGGCTGCATTAGGTCTTGCGGATATAGCGGAAAAAGCTGGATCAGCAGTTGAAGGGATAGGAATTGTTATTGAAAAAGGCTTTCAAAAAGGCGGACAGCAGCTGAGAGAGAGGGGATTCCGGGTCGAATCTTTAGCTATTATTAACTCTCTTGAAAATGGCATCATCAGCTTTGAAAAAACATCAGAGAATGTGGAGGAAATGTTGCGATGAATCAGAATCCAATAAAAATTGCTTCGCTCGGAATTCAGCATGTCCTTGCTATGTATGCAGGCGCGGTCATTGTACCGCTGATTGTAGGAGGGGCACTGGGATTAACAGGTGAACAACTTACCTATCTGGTTTCAATTGATATTTTTATGTGCGGAATTGCAACACTGCTTCAAGTATGGCGCAGTAAATTTTTCGGGATTGGCCTTCCGGTCGTGCTTGGCTGCACATTTACGGCTGTTGGACCAATGATTGCGATTGGCGGTCAGTATGGAATACCAGCAATCTATGGGTCTATACTCGTTTCCGGTATTTTTGTGGTTGCTGTTTCAAAGTATTTTGGAAAACTGGTGAAATTTTTCCCGCCTGTTGTGACAGGGTCGGTGGTTACAATAATCGGGATTACGCTTATTCCTGTTGCTATGAATAATATGGCCGGCGGGCAGGGAAGCCCTGACTTTGGTTCGATGACAAACATAGCATTGGCTTTTGGAACTTTGCTGTTCATCATTATTCTCTTCCGTTTCTTTAATGGCTTTATCCGGTCGATTGCCATTTTACTGGGATTGGCTGCAGGAACCATAGCATCCTATTTTATGGGCATGGTCGACTTCACAGCTGTTGGTGACGCTTCCTGGTTTCATATGCCATCCCCTTTCTATTTTGGCATGCCGACATTTGAGGTGACAGCCATCCTGACTATGATTCTAGTAGCAATGGTCAGTTTAGTTGAATCTACAGGCGTATACTTTGCTCTGGGAGATATCTGTGAAGAAAAACTGGAACAAAAAGATCTGTCAAATGGTTATCGTGCCGAAGGGCTTGCCATTATCCTTGGTGCTGTCTTTAATGCATTTCCTTATACAACCTATTCCCAAAACGTTGGACTTCTTCAGCTGTCAGGCGTAAAAACAAAGAATGTTATATATACAGCAGGGGCATTCCTTGTACTGCTGGGTCTGGTTCCGAAAATTGGTGCATTGACCACGATCATTCCCACTCCAGTATTAGGAGGCGCAATGGTTGCCATGTTCGGCATGGTAGTCGCCTATGGAATAAAAATGCTCAGCAAAGTGGAATTCTCCTCCCAGGAAAATTTATTGATCATCGCCTGCTCTGTCGGGATGGGACTGGGTGTAACAGCTGTTCCTGAACTATTCGCACAAATGCCTTCGAGTGTGCGGATCCTGACGGATAATGGGATAGTGGCAGGCAGTGTGACGGCCATTCTTTTAAATATCGTATTCAATGTAGTTAAAGGAAAAAAAGCAGTTCAGCGTCCTTCTCTTACGGAGCCGAAGGCTTTATAATTCTCGTTTGAGGCAATCACAATAATATTGGAAATCAATATAATATTCTATCGGTATTTTTACATTTCCGAAGCGATGTTTCTCGCAAGAAAGAGAGTGTAATGTGATGGAGAAATATTATTGTGATAACTGCCGGCTTTTATATAATGAAGAAGAAGTTTGTGCTGCCTGCGGTATCCAGGTGACAAAAAAAATATATATAGAAGTTCAAAAGCATCATAAAAATCTTAATGGATTGGATGCATCAGAATAATTGCTTAATCGCCGGCCGCATTTCATGGTTAGATGAGGGACTAAATAGTAATTGGAAAAGATTTAGTAATGCTATTCATTTAATGATTCATTTATAATAAAGATGCACAACAACTCCTTCAAAACACATTGCTTCCTCCATACGGGGGGAGCTTTTTTTTTGCTCTTTATCCAACTTTGAAACATAAATTGCTTTTATTTGGAAAAAATAACAGAAAGCAATAGAAGGAGAGTTGCTTATGCCAGCAATTGTATCAGTAGCGGAGGCAATACCTGAACATGTTCTGACACAGGATCAGGTAATGGATTTTGCCAGAGATTTATTTTCCGATTCCTTTAAGGATATTGAAAGGCTATTAAAAGCTTTCCACAACGGCCAGATTGAGAAGCGGCACTTTGCAAAGGGACTGGAATGGTTTAAAACAGATAAATCATTTGAAGAACGAAACAATGCATATATTGAGCAATCTATTGAACTGGGAACAAGGGCCATAAAGCGCTGCCTGGAAAATGATCTTTTCCTGACCAGAAGTCTTCAGTGCGATGAGATAGACGCCATCTTTACTATCTCAAGTTCAGGGATTGCCACTCCAAGTATTGAAGCAAGAATCATGAATAAGCTTCCATTTTCTGAGCATACGAAACGAATTCCGATATGGGGGCTGGGATGTGCAGGAGGTGCTTCAGGGCTTTCAAGAGCCTATGAATATTGTCTGGCATTCCCTGAAGCGAAGGTGCTTGTATTAAGTATAGAATTATGCAGTTTGACCTTTCAGCGCAATGACCGGTCAAAAAGCAATCTTATCGGGACCTCTCTCTTTGCTGACGGTGCAGCATGTGCTCTTATAACAGGTGATAAGGTACAAAGGGATTTTCAAAAGCTGCCATCCATTCCGGGAATTCGGGGAACCCAATCGACAACCAAGCGAAATTCTCTGGATGTAATGGGCTGGGAAGTTAAGAATGAGGGTCTATTTGTGGTTTTTTCAAAGGACATCCCATTCATAATAGAGGGATGGCTGAAGCCCAATGTAACGGAATTTCTAAGGGGAAAAGGCATAGAAATGGAAGAGATAAACCATTTTATTGCTCATCCCGGAGGAAAAAAAGTCATTGATGCTTATCAGAAAGCGCTGCAATTTGACCCTGGTATGACAGAGATTTCACTTGATGTATTAAGGGAGTTCGGTAATATGTCATCTGCAACTATTCTATACGTACTCAAAAGGTTTATGGAGATCGGCAGAAAGGGAGACACCGGGCTTGCAACTGCACTCGGGCCTGGATTCAGTTCGGAATTGCTGCTGCTGGAATGGGAGTGAATACATGCTGTTCTTAATTTTTATAACCTTCATCATTTTACAGAGGACTGCAGAGCTTGCTGTAGCCCGGGGTAATGAAAAGTGGATGAAAGAGCGTGGAGCATTAGAATTTGGCCAGAGGCACTATCCATGGATCGTTGCTGTTCACGCTTCCTTTTTTGTCTGCTATTTGCTTGAAGTAATCATCTTTGAAAAGAATCTGTCGCCTTTTTGGCCCATATTGCTGATTCTGTTCTTCCTTACCCAGGCGGGAAGGGTGTGGGCGCTGTTTTCCTTGGGCAAATACTGGAATACAAAAATCATTGTCCTGCCGGGAGCTAAGGTAGTCAGAAGAGGGCCATACCGGTTTATAAAGCATCCCAACTATGCCATTGTAGCTGCTGAATTTCTCGTGATTCCTTTAATGTTTCAGTCATATATAACGGCTGCTGTTTTCACTCTGTTAAACATAATGGTGTTATCGGTCAGAATACCAGAAGAGGAAAAAGCGCTGAAGGAATTGACAGAATACGAAGAAGCCTTTTTACGGTTACGGCCTGACCTTAATAAAGATATTAAAAAAGTTTGACAATTTTAAATTACCTATTGAAAATGATTATCGTTCGTGATAAACTTCTAATTGAATTTGAAAATTATTCTCAATATCATTCCAACAGGAAGGTGCTGCTACATATGACAATTCTATTCGTTGCCGGCACAATTGCTGCCTACTCACTTGTTATGAAACATGTTTTAAATAACGTAGCTAGACCACATACAAGATAATAATTACTTATTGAAACCAGGCTATCAATGCCTGGTTTTTGTTTTCATATCGTCTATTTAATTAAATTTTTAGAAGTTAAATACATTAATGCACTGAGTTGATTGGAGCGGAAGGTGCGAGACTCCGGTGGGAGCAGCGGGACAGGTGAGACCCCGGAGACGCGTAGCGTTGAGGAGGCTCAGCGCCCGCCCCACGGAAAGCGAGTGCCTGCAGCGGAAATCAACGGGCCAAATTGAAAGACAAACAATTTATAAGCAGTAATTTGAAAATAGAACATAGAATAACAGCAGAAACTGATTTGCTGAGAAAAATTAGAAATATCAAAGATTAATCCATCCTGTATAGGAAAATAAACAAAAATCATTTAAAATAGGAAGTAAATTAAAGTTACAAGGGGATTAATGGAAATGGCCGAAACGATTTCGCAACCAGGATTGCAGCAAACTGAATTAATAAACAGAATATCTGCTATATATACATTTGCCCAGAGAAATGGAGATGCCGAGACAGCCCAAAGAGCTAAAGATCTCGTGATTAAGCTAAGGAACCAGGAATTTGCCATCGCTTTTTGCGGGCATTTTTCTGCCGGAAAATCGAGCATGATCAACAGGCTGGCAGGCGAAGATCTTCTTCCTTCCTCACCAATTCCAACCAGTGCCAACCTGGTCAAAGTCAAATCAGGTGAGGAAGATTATGCAAAAGTAATTTTTAAGGAAGGAAAGCCAAGGCTTTATCCTGCTCCATATGATTACGGACAGGTAAAATCCTATTGTAAAGATGGCGATTCTATCCATTCCATTGAAATAAGCCATTCCTCCACCAGCTTGCCAAAGAAGGCAGTGATTATGGATACACCCGGAATCGATTCCACTGATGATGCGCATAGGATTGCTACTGAATCTGCTCTTCATTTGGCTGATCTCATTTTTTATGTAATGGATTACAACCATGTCCAGTCGGAATTAAATTTTCTTTTTACTAAAGAACTGACGGCTGCTGGAAAAGACGTTTATCTTGTTATCAATCAAATTGATAAACATCGCGATGAAGAACTCAGCTTTGAGCAATTCAAAAAAAGTGTTAAGGATTCATTTGCATCCTGGGGAGTAAAGCCTGCCCGGATTTTTTACACCACGTTAAAAGACGAGAACCATCAGGCAAACGATTTTAAGGATCTTCAGAGTTTTATTAACAGCAGCATCGCTGATCGTGAAGAACTTTTGCCTCAGTCTGTTTTTAATTCTTTGAAGAAGTTAACAGAGGATCATCTTGAGTTTTTAAGAGACTCTCATGCAGCTGAAAAAGCTGACTGGGAAGAAAAATTGGCAGACCTTGAACAGGATGACAGGGAGCAGCTTCCCGAAAGACTGGAAGAACTGGAGAAGCAGTTAAATGAGTTGAATTCTTCCTTACATGAAGCTGATATAGAGGTAACCGATAAATTAGATGAGATTTTGAAAAATGCCTATTTAATGCCTTTCCAAACGAGGGAACTGGCTGAATCATATCTGGAATCGTGCCAGCCTTCATTTAAGATTGGCCTATTTTTCAGCAAACAGAAAACGGAGCAGGAAAGGTCATTGAGGCTTGACCGCTTCTACGAGGATTTATCAGAAAAAGTTAAATCTCAGCTGGAGTGGCATATAAAGGAGCTGTTTTTACAGCAGTTCAAGAAGCATAATATCCATGATTCTGAAAAGCTTGCACAAGTTCAGAGCTTCAAGCTCTCCTTTGAACCGGCTGTTTTAGCTGAAACGGTAAAATCCGGAGCAATGGTTTCTGGTGACTATGTTTTGCAGTATACAAACGACACAGCAGAGGCCCTAAAGAGAATTGCCAAAAAGAACGCAGCTTCTTTAACGAATTCACTTTTAGAAGCACTTGAAGAAAATAACAGCCAGGAACAAACTGCGCTGGTCAATGAAATTCGCACCCTTAATGCTTATGCTGAAGCACTATATGCACTCAAGGCTATCAATGAAAAAATTAGTAGCGCATCAGCGGGAATGAAAGTCTATTTGACTGGTGAATTCAATACTCATGAGTTTCAGGGAAAAGCCCAGATGCTTGCAGCAGAAGAAGTTGATGAAGCTGAAGTTGTTTTCCTGAATGAAGATAATGCTGAGAAAGAACAGGCAACCCGGAAATCTGAGCAGTTACCTGACGAAGAGCCTGAAAAGGAAGCGGTTTCTGCAGTTGACGTACAGCCTGTTATTGAAAAGCTTCGATATACTGCTAATGCAGTAAAGGAGCTGCCGGGCTTCAGAAAGCTTGCAGCTGATTTGGCAGATAAAGCATCAAGGCTTGAAAGCAAGGAATTCACAGTTGCCCTTTTTGGTGCATTTAGTGCAGGGAAGTCTTCCTTTGCCAACGCTTTGATCGGGAATAAGCTTCTTCCGGTTTCACCGAATCCGACGACGGCTGCTATCAACAAGATTAAGCCTGTCACAGATGAAAATAAACATGGAACCGTCCTTGTTAAAGTTAAAGATTCACATACTCTTTTAAATGATATCAATCATTCCTTGAAGGTGTTTGATTATTCAGCAGGAAACTTCGATGAAGCTGCCGCCGCTATTAAGAAGATCACTGGGGAAAATCGGGATTTTGATGCGAGTGAAAAGACACATTTTGCATTTCTTAATGCCTTTATGAAAGGGTACAAATTCTTTACAGATAAGCTGGGGAAAATCATTAAAGCTGACCTGGATGAGTTTGGGGATTATGTTGCCAATGAAGAAAAATCATGCTTTGTGGAAACGATTGAAGTTTACTTTGACTGTGAACTGACAAGGCAGGGAATTACCCTGGTTGACACACCCGGCGCTGATTCGATTAATGCGAGGCATACCGGGGTTGCATTTGAATATATTAAAAACTCGGATGCTATCCTTTTTGTCACTTATTATAATCATGCCTTCTCAAAAGCGGATAGAGAGTTCCTTATCCAGCTGGGAAGGGTTAAGGATACCTTCTCTCTTGATAAGATGTTCTTTCTTGTCAATGCCATTGACCTTGCCAATAATGAGGAGGAAAAAGATTCGGTGCTCCAGTACGTTGAAGAACAGCTGGTGCAATACGGAATCCGCCGTCCGAATCTGTCTGGCATTTCAAGCCTTCAAGCTCTGGCAGAGAAGCTGGATAGCAGCAAAGAGGAAGTATCCAATATCAGTTCATTTGAAAAAAGCTTTTACTCCTTTATTAATCAGGATCTGCTGAATATTTCCATTTCATCAGCAGAAACAGAGTGGAGGCGCCTATTATCCCAGCTGAGGTCTTATATTTCTTCCTCACAGGAAAATAAAGAAGTCAGGCTCGAAAAGCTCAAACAGCTTGAGAAAGAACATAAGGATATTTCTGCGATTATCAGCGGACAAAAACCTGAACTGCTTTCCCAAAGGCTTGAACAGGAAACAGATGAGCTCGTCTTTTACATCAAGCAGAGAGTATTTCTTCGTTTCTATGACTTTGTTAAGGAGGCCTTCAATCCATCAGTTCTGAAAGATGATGGCAGGAATTTAAAGAAAATGCTTAAGCTGGCACTGGATGAATTCCTTGCAAGCTTTGGATTTGATTTTGCCCAGGAGCTCCGTGCAACAACATTAAGGCTTGAATCCTATTTATCCAAATTGATCGCTCAGCAGCAGGAGACTATTTCGAAAAAAGCCTCAAGTGTAAACAGTGATTTGACTTTTAGCATATATGAGCCGTTAAAAATGGACAGTATTGAATTTGAATCAGCATTTTCCAATGAAGACCCGAACCAATTTAAAAAAGCTTTGTCCTACTTTAAAAATCCAAAAACATTCTTTGAAAAGAATGAGCGCAAGCAATTAGCGGATGAACTGGAGAAGAATCTGCAGGATCCTGCAGACCGTTATTTGCAGGCTGAAAGCAGCAGGCTGAAATTCCATTACAGCAGCCAGCTGATGAATGAATTTGAGCGGCTGCTCAATTCGCTGATTGAACAGAATAACGAATATTATGAAGGTATTACGGCTGCTTTAAAAGATAATTTCCCAATTGAAGAGCTTAAAGAAATTGAGAGGGGTATTGCACAGTACGAAAAATAACTTGGAAAGGTTGCTGCTTTTCAGATGGACAAATGGCTGTGCACAGCAGAAGAAAAGTATAATATCGATATCCTTTTTGCTTGTGAAGCAGGGAGCAGGGCTTGGGGGACAGATGATGCGGATTCAGATTATGATATCCGCTTCATCTTCAAACATAAGAATCTTAAAACATATCTTTCCCTTGAACGCGCAAGTGATGTTATCAATACAGATACCCCTTATGATGCGCACGGCTGGGATATCTTTAAAGCATTTGACCTTGTGCAGAAATCCAATCCCAGTATATTTGAATGGGCTTACTCACCTATTATCTATAAGGATATGAACGGCTTTTCAGAAAGGCTGAGGAGTACTGCGGAAGAAGAGTTTTCAAGATTTAAGTTATTACAGCATTACACTCAGGCTTTTTCCCGGAATCTCGGTGAAGCTGCAAAAAATGAGAATCTTACGTTTAAGAAACAAAAGCTGCTGATTCAGGCAGTAAGGGCATGCCTCATATCAAGGCAGCTGCTTAAGAAAAGTAATGTAAAAGGGGATTTTTTGTATACAGGACTCTTTGGCATAAAGGCCGAGGATGAGATCACCCGCTTTTATCAGACCCTGGTTGATGCAAAACAAAGCGGGAGGATAATCGAGAAGCATTTAGCAATGCAAATGGCGGAGAAACTGGAGTCAGAAAGGGAACTGCTCTATGCAGCAGCTGACTCAATGCCTAAAGAAAAAGGCAAGGTATCCGGATTGAATGAATGGCTCTGGGAACTGCTGAAGGTTTAAAATCATTTCTGAGAAGAAAAGGGAGACAAATGGAGAAGAATTCTTTTCATGCATGTGCCACCTGCATAAACTTCCAGCCTGAAAAACGTAAAGACGGAATGTTTTATTTTTGCAGCAGGCTGGGATATGAAACAAAGCCTGACTATCAATTCAATTGCTGGACACCAAAGGAACATATCATACACCTGATGGAAAAGAGAAAAGGGGAGAACCTTTAATGAAGTATCTAGCAGAAAAGGAATGGGTATTATCCAAACTGGATGATCCCAATATCCGAATTGCCGACTGCCGTTTTAAACTTGGATCGCCAGATGAAGGGCGCAGCTTATATGATCATAGCCATATTCCCCATGCAGTGTATTTTGATCTGGAGAAAGATCTGTCAGGTCCGGTAAGAGAACACGGAGGCCGGCATCCCCTTCCGGATCCGGCTCAACTTAGAAAAGCCCTTGAGAAAGCCGGGATCAGCAGAGATACCACAGTTATTGCATATGACGGCGGAGAAGGGGCATTTGCCGCAAGATTCTGGTGGCTGCTCAGGTATTTAGGGCATGAGAAAGTTTTTGTATTGAACGGCGGATATAAAGAATGGACTGAAAGCGATTATCCTTTGACTAAAGAAGTTCCCCGCATGGAGCGGGCGGATTTTAAAATTGATCTGCAGCCTGACATACTTGCCTCATACGAAGAAGTTAAAAGCGCTGCAGGTAATCAGGAAAGTGCTGTAGTAATTGACTCCAGAGAGGAAAAAAGATACCTTGGGCTGGAGGAGCCAATTGATAAAAAAGCAGGCCATATTCCGAGAGCAATCAATAAAGTTTGGCTTGAAGCATATAAAAATGGCAGATTTAAAGATGCCGAAGAACAGGAAAATCGATTTGCGGGTATTGATAAAAACAAACCCATCATTGTTTATTGCGGCTCTGGTGTAACGGCGGCACCTAATTTTCTAGCTTTAAAGGAAGCCGGCTATAAACATGTTAAATTATATGCCGGAAGCTTCAGCGATTGGATCTCTTATGACAGCAATAAAATAGAAACTGTCGAAAAATAGTGAAATCCCTTTTGGAAAAGGGATTTTTTTACTGTTAAATTTATTATATAATTTAAAATGTTTGATAGATTTGAAAAACGGAGGGTAAATATGAATACTGCTGGTTATACCATAACGAAAAAACAAAAAACAGATATAACTCAAATATTGGTCACGATGGGAATCATTCTAATATTATCTGCCATATTTATTCCAATATTTTTACTTTCCCCATTTCAGGCTCAATTTTATAGACCTGAAGGAACCTGGGTATTCGAAGCGCCAAAATCAGCTTATTTGACATTTAGCATTGGTCTGGCAGCTGTGGGTGTTTTTATCTTATTGGGAGTTTGGATGAAAAGCGCCGAAAAATTCGGCTGGTTTGGAACAGTTTTTGCAGGAGCAGGATTATTAATTTCGCTTTTGATAGCGATTTTAAGTTTTGATTATTATCACTATATCGATAAAAATGGTGTGCATTTCAACACATTACTCAGTTTGCAGGAGAAGCATTATGAATGGTCCGAAATTCAGCAGGCAAGGCAAACGGTTATAAATAAAATGGGTGTTATGTCAGATGATGAATTAATTTTTACTTTTAACGATGGGACAGAATATTCATTCCAGCTGAATGATAATATCCGCAAAGCGAGAATAGCGACTTACTATGAACTGGAAGAACAGGGAGTGGAATTGATCAGGGAAACAGACTAATTCTGTAAAACTTTTCAAGAGAAATGGAGAGTTTCCCATGTTATAATAGTTGTTATGATTATAATTGGGAGGCGGAGACATGAACGAGAATAAACCTTCACTGCTGCTTGTTGATGGAATGGCACTGCTGTTCAGAGCTTATTTTGCAACAGCAATGTCCGGTCAATTTATGATAAATTCTAAAGGAATTCCTACAAACGGAGTTTATGGTTTTGTTAAACATTTTTTAACAGCTGTTTCTTCCTTTAATCCGTCACATGTGGCAGTATGCTGGGATATGGGCAGCAAAACCTTCAGAACGGAAATGTTTGGTGCCTATAAAGCAAACCGTCCAGAAGCTCCAATCGAACTTGTGCCTCAATTCAGTCTGGTAAAAGAAGTGGTGGAAGCGTTCGATGTACCTAATATTGGCCTTGAAGGATTTGAAGCTGATGATTGCATTGGAACCATTGCAAAAAAGGCAAGCCAGGAAGCGGATGTGCTGATCCTTACAGGTGACCAGGATATGCTGCAGCTTCTGGATGACAATATTTCTGTCATTTTACTGCAAAAAGGCTACGGCAATTACCTTGTGCATACGACGGAGACGTTTTATGAAGAAAAAGGAATCACACCTAAGCAGATGATTGATCTGAAAGCCTTCATGGGGGATACAAGTGATAATTACCCGGGTGTAAAAGGAATTGGCGAAAAAACAGCGCTGAAACTGCTTCAGCAATTTGAGCATATTGAAGGCGTATTAGAAAATCTGGAACAGCTAACAAAGGGACAGCGTGCCAAGATCGAACAGGATCTTGAAATGCTTCACTTGAGCAGGCAGCTGGCCGAAATAAAATGCGACGTTCCTGTTGAATGCCCTCTTGACCTCGCCCAATTCACAATGAACCGGGAAAAGGTCATCGAGAAATTCACTGAAATTGAATTCAAGGGACTTCACAGATTCCTTGATATTAAAAAGGAATATGCATAAATAAAGCTCCAGGCTTAGCCTGGAGTTTTTTTGCATACTTCGAAAAAAGCCGCACGTGGCGGCCATCCTAATATTATTTAGTATTTTTCTTCTTCGCTGCATTCTCCAGCTTGCTTTTAGGCTCTTCTGCAAATTCAGCATCCTGCCCGTATCCTTGCGGGTTTACGCCAGGTGCTTTTTTTCCTCTGTTTGTATGTCCGTTTTTACTCATCTGATTCACCTCCTAAATCCAGCAATTCTTCATTTGATAAGCTTATTATTGTTTAAGTGTTCGTGTTTTAATCATGTACAGGCAGGGTACAATTTAGCAACTGATGCGGTGAATTTTTTCTTCAGATTCGGTTTAAATTACTCCATAAAATCCAATCTATTTAGCATTTGAAGGAGGAATAATAAAAGTCTGCATACTTAACACTAAAGATGAGGTGAGTTTTTATGAATAAGGGAGTTTATATCGCTCTTTTAAGTATAGGATTGGCACAGGGCCTGAAAATTCCGATCCACTATGTCAAAAAGAGGGAACTGCGTCCGGATTTATTTTTCCAGACAGGAGGCATGCCAAGTTCCCATTCGGCAGGCGTATCGTCTTTAACCACGTTTATTGCTTTAAAGCGGGGTGTACCAACAGTGGATTTTGCTCTATCTCTGGTTTATGGCCTGATCGTAATGTATGATGCCCAGGGAATCAGGCGCCAGACAGGTGAGCTTACCTTAAAGGTAAACAGTCTGGGTGAACTGGTTGATAAAATTCACAAAGATGAAACAGTGAAATTTGAGGAAGAAGGTCCAAAAAAGCTGAAGGAAATGCTGGGCCATCAGCCTGCTGAAGTATTAGGCGGAGCAATCCTGGGTGTATTAACCGGAACACTTGGCTACCTTCTTACTAAAAAGAAAAAATAGCTGCTCACTTGAGCTTACAGTGCCCCTGCTTCATGCCGAAAAAAGGTAGATAATTGTCGAAAAATCAGTTAAGATTTAAGAATACAGGAGGAGCAGGGGAAGAGGGTAAGTACAGTGAAGACAGTTGAAGAATATTTGCATTTTTTGCAAAGTAAAGGTTTTCAATTCAGGGAGGACGCAGTTGGCTTCATTTACTTTGGAAAACATTATACCAATGCTTCTGACGAGCTGGCCAATGCAGCAATTGAACTGACATTAAAGGCACAGAAATCATTTGATGGAAGTTTTTACGTTTCTTTGCTGGAAACTTTGGTTTCAAAGAATATAACCAGCAGGCGGGAAGCAATAAAATTTGTAAAAGAAAAAGCAATCATCTAAAAAGGCGTGTCTGTTTCGAGAACACGCCTTTTTCAAATTATGAAGCTGTCTTTTTTCTGATGGTTAAAAAAGTTTTCTTAGCAGGCAGTTCTGCAAAAATCATTCCCGCAAAAATAAGCAGACAGCCGGCCAGGGCGCTGAGTGAAAGTCTTTCATTCGCCCACATAAATCCTGCAGCTGCTGCAAACACAGGCTCCATGGCGAAAATCAGGGCCACTCTTGTTGGTGTTGTGTACTTTTGAAATGCCGTCTGTGCAAAGAATGCAATAGCGGTAGCAAAAAGTGAAGTCACAATAAGGGCAGTTACGACATTGGCTTTAAATAAAACTTCTGTCTCCAATGCCTGCTGCCAGTCTTCATTGATCAATGCAAAAATGACTGATAAAACTGCCACCGTACTCACTTGGATAACCGTTAATAGCAGGGCAGGATATCTGCTGCTGTATTTACCTGTAAAGATAATATGGAGGGCAAAACCGACAGCGCAGATTAATACATAGGCATCACCAATATTCAGCGGGGCATTATCGTTCATGGTTAGAAAATATAGTCCGGCCGTCGCGATTGAAACGCCGATAATGGCATTGAATCCCGGCTTGATTTTTAGCAGCATTAAAGATAAGACTGGAACCATTACTACACTTAACCCCGTAATAAAGCCGGCTTTTGAAGAAGTTGTGTGCAGCAGGCCGATCGTCTGGAAGGCATAGCCTATAAATAAAAACAAGCCCATAATAACTCCGGATATTAAAAGCTTTCTATCCATTTTCTTTACCTGTTCTCTTTCAAAAATTGCAAGCCATCCGCCCAGAATTAAAGCGGCCAGGAAAAAGCGGACACCATTAAAAGAGAATGGTTCAAGAAAAGCAATGGCGTTTTGTACAAGCACAAAGGTGGTTCCCCACACAAAGGCAACCAGCAAAAGGCTTACATCTGCAAATATGACTGATCTATTCATGATCTTCCTGACCTTTCACTTTGTTTTTGTGAATGGCAGCTCTTGCTAATTCATCCGCTGCCTTGTTTTCAGAGCTGGGAACCCACTTCATAAAAAATAAATCAAATTTTCCTGTAAGCTCCAAAGCTTCTTCAAGCAGTGGGGCAAACTTTTTATTTTTTACAAATTCTTTTTCAACAGCACGGTTAACAAGCTGTGAATCCGTTCGAAACGAAACTGTTTTATATCCCTTATCAATGCATAGTTTCAGTGCATGAATAAATGCACGGTATTCTGCTTCATGATTTTCCATGCAGCCCAATGCAATGGAAAAGCGTTCAACCTGGCCATTATTTTTTATGAATATGCCTGCACCGCTGGGACCCGGGTTTCCCGCACTTGCTCCATCGATATATACTTCAACCAATTGAATTGCCTCCTGATTTTAACACTATAATAGGGTAAACTAAATGTAGTTTATCACAAAAATAGTTGATACTGCAGAAAAAGGATACCTAAACGGCATCCTAATCTTTTACTGGGAAACGTTTAGCAATATAGCCAAACGGGGTATCAAGTACAGCTACTATAAATTTCAGAAAGTAAGTTGTGATGAAAATTTGAATCCATTCTTCCGTAGGAAATACACCGAGGAAGGCAATGCTTGTAAACACAAGGGTATCCAATAGCTGGCTGATCATGGTGCTGCCATTATTCCTGATCCAAAATTGGCCGTCTTTTGGAAATTTCTTTTTTAAATAGGAAAAGATATAAACATCAGTAAATTGGCTGACTAAATAGGCAGCGAGGCTTCCGGCAGCAATCCGCGGCAGAACCGAGAAAAGAGTGCTGAGAGATTCCTGTGCAAAATCCGTTTCATGCGGTTTGAACAATAATACCATCTGCATGATTAGAGTCATGGACAGAAGAGTAAAGAAACCGAGCCATACAGCTTTTTTCGCTTCTTCTTTTCCGTACTTCTCATTTAAGATATCTGTAACAAGAAAAGCAGTACCATACATAGCGTTGCCTAAAGTGGCAGTCAGTCCAAACATTTCAATTGTTTTTACGACTTGAAGATTGGCCATGACAGTGGAGAAGCCGATCCACACGAAAAGTCCAGTCTTTCCGAACAGGCGGTACATCGCCAATACTAAAATGAAATTAATTATTGCAAAAAGCAATCCAAACCATTCATTAAACATCAAATTCCTCCTAGTTTTGTTAATGCGGGAGTTTTCGAACCGCAGAATATAAAAATGTCATTGACCATTATACATTGAAATATACTCATTTAGTAATAAACAAAGCAAAGTATAATAAGTTCAACTATTGCAAACAGTTCTAATAATGATAACCAGCTAATAAAGTACAGAAAGGCTGACCTAAATGAAATATAAATTAGAATGGAAATACAAACTTAAAGGAACTGAGGATATTTTATTTACTTCAGACCTGATCGATGGTGAAACTGCTTTGCAGGCTGGTGAAGATATTGAAAAGTCGGGCAAGGGCAAAGAGGTAATTTATTATGATGAAGCCGGCACTTCCTGGAGCACAAAGGAAATGAAAAAGCTTCTTATGGAAGTTGAAGAGGACCCTCATGATATTACCGTATTTTTTGATGGCGGCTTTAATAAAGATACCGGCCAGGCCGGACTCGGTGCGGTCATTTATTTTAAACAGGGCAAAAAAAAGTACCGTGTGCGGGCAAATGAGCTTTTTGATGAGATGGATAATAATAATGAGGCAGAATATGCAGCAATTTATTACACCCTGAATCTGCTTGAAGAAATGGGTGTTCATCATATGACATGTGAATTTAAGGGGGATTCCCAGGTAGTATTAAAACAGCTTGAAGGTGAATGGCCGTGTTATGAAGAAAATCTAAATCGCTGGCTTGACCGAATCGAAGAAAAAATTAAAAAACTGGGCATACTGCCAAGATATAAATCCATTCCGCGCAATGAAAATAAAGAAGCGGATAAGCTGGCAAGCCAGGCATTGCAAGGGAAATTTATTAACAGTAAAATGCAGATCATATAATTGTGAATAAGGAAGGCGTGAACAGTTTTGAGCAGAAAGGAAATTATCAATGAAGTGGAGGAGCTGATGACCAGTAACTGCAAAGACTGCTTCCTTCATAAACATCATAAAGATGAAAAAGGGCGCAGATATGCCCATCGATTTTGCATTACAGAGTGCACTGTCGGTGAGAAAATAAAATCGATAGGAAGCAAGCTTTCATAAAGGGAAACTTTAATCAGTGGGGGGGTATCCGGTGCAACTTCTGACACAAAAAGAGAAAAAGGGCGGTTTAGAGTCAGAACCCGGTGCAACTTCTGACAGAAAAAGAGAAAAAGAGCGGCTTAGAGTCAGAACCCGGTGCAACTTCGGACACAAAAAGAGAAAATGGGCGCTCCAGAGTCAGAACCCAGCCCAACTTCGGACACAAAAAACATCCCCACTGATTGTTAGTCGCGTTCTAGTGTCGCTAAGATCTCCGCTAGCGCTTCGATCAATCGACACTACGAACCCGATTGGTTCAACTAAGCCTCTGCATGCGCGTCGGCAAGTTTCACTGTATCTCACTAATCGGGCCTTTACATTATAAAGCGAGGCGACTTGCCTTGGGGTGACAAGCATAAGACGAGCAGATGGTGGGGAGTGCTTTTCTTCCCATCAGCTGATTGGCTTATGACCTCGAGCCCCTAGGAGCCGCAGCTAGATTGGGCAGTTACCCCCGCTTATCCTCTATTGATTCATCTGAGTTTTAAAGTGGGGATCTTACTGCCCGTTAGACTGCGATGAATCCTGTACAAAAATATAAGGCTGGCAGATGCCAGCCTTATTATCATTATATTTGAATTATAGTTTTACAACGTTTGCAGCTTGTGGTCCGCGGTTTCCTTCAACGATTTCAAAAGAAACTTCCTGGCCTTCTTCTAAAGATTTGAAACCGTCACCTTGGATAGCTGTGAAGTGTACGAATACATCGTCTCCGCCTTCAACTTCGATAAAACCGAAACCTTTTTCATTGTTGAACCATTTTACTTTACCGTTTTGCATGTTTACTTTTCCTCCTAAGCCTTTAAAGACACAACAGGTGTCTAAGATGAATATTACCACCTAACAAAACATAAAGCAGATATTTTTAGCTAAAATACATTCTGTTAAATGATGATTATAATATACACGAATGGGCAATTTCAGTCAAGGAATTGAACACCATTTTTACAAAAAACATTAAAATATTTTAAATATTTTTACTTTTTTGCTTTGGGAAGGAAAATACCAAGTTTCTGCTGTGATCTGATAACATAATTTATCGTTTTTCTCATATGAATTATTAATTATCTTGTTGTTAAAGGGTGAGGAAAATGTACCGGTTTTCGATTGAGGATCAGGATTGGATTTTGAGGTTTTCACCCAACATCCAAATTGAAGCGGAAGAGAAGCAGGCCATTATCAGTTCCATCCTGCAGCTTGGGAAGGATCTCCCGCAATACTCGCATGGAGAGTCTTTTATCATTATGAATGACCAATTAGGCATTATCGTTCTTAGTGTCGAGAAAATACCATCTATGATATTGACCGTTTCAAACATTGTTACAGAAGATAAATGGTACATTCAAAAGAACCTGACCATAAAGCGCTATCTTAAAGAATGATCGGCAAATGCCGATTTTTTTTGTGAACAGGTTTGATATAGGTAAAAATTCACAGAGTCTTCCGCCTTATGCAAACGCTTTCCTTGTTGGATTAAAATATAAATGCAGGAATCTTTAAACAATTTATAAAGGAGGGCTTAAGTTGAAAGGGTTTAAACCGTTTATTTTTCTGGCCGCAGCTATAATATTGGCGGCATCCAATTTTTTATCCCCATTTATGCAAACGATTGCATCGGCCGAAAAAACAACACAAGGGGCCGGTCAGACTACAGCAGTTACCATCCATTATCAGCCTGAAGAGGGTGAAATGAAGGATTGGAATTTGTGGGTATGGCCTAAGGATGGCGAGGGTCAGGTTTTTGAATTCACAGGTGAAGATGAATTTGGACTTATTGCAAAGGTTGTGCTACAAGGTATTCATGATGAAGTTGGTTTTATTGTCCGCACCGACAGCTGGGAGAAAGATGGAGGGGACAGATTCATCAATGTAAAGAGCGGCATTGAAGAGGTATGGGTGAAAGCAGGCGATGAAAATACATATACATCACCGCCTGATGGTGAGTACAGAGACTTTCCGGCATTTGAACGGGTAAAGGTAAAACTCCACTACTTTCGATATGACGGAAATTATGAAGGCTGGAATTTATGGACATGGCCAGAAGACAAGGATGGAAAAAGAGTTGAATTTACAGCAGAAGATGATTTTGGGAAAGTTGCAGAATTTGAGCTTGAAAATCCGGAAGGTATGAAAAAGGCCGGATTTATAGTCAGGAAGAGCACGGAAGGAAATGATTGGGCCGGCAAGGAATTTGGTGATCGCTTTATTACAAAGTTCGATGAAAATGGGAATGCGGAAGTTTGGATTGTTCAGGGAACAGAAAGAATTTATTACAATCCAGCTTATATTGAAAAAGATCCAAAAATAGTGAATGCTTCTATGGATGCTTTTAATCAGATTACACTTGAAACCAATTTTCCTTTCCAGTGGAGGGATTGGGAATCCATAATTAATATTGACAATGCCGATATTAAAGAAGTTGTCCCTTATGACGGGAACGAGGAAAACAATTTTACAAATAAAGTAAAAGTGATAACAGAAGATAATCTGGATTTTAGACAATCTTACAAAATCTCTGCAAGTTCATTTGGAGAAGCAGAGGTGAAGATTGGGGAGGTTGTCAGATCAAAGGAATTTGATGATGCTTTCTATTTTGATGGCAAGCTTGGAAATCAGTATGCGAAAAATCAAACCTCCTTCAGGCTTTGGGCCCCTACAGCAAGTGAAGCATCGATTGTGCTTTATGACAGCTGGGATGATCAGACCGCTGAAGAGCTTCCTCTTAAAAGAGGTGAAAAAGGAACCTGGACAACTGTTCTAAAAGGTAATCAAAATGGGCTGATTTACAATTATAAAGTCAAAATTGGAGGGGAATGGACAGAAGCGACTGATCCCTATGTCCGGGCTGTAACAGTAAATGGCGACAGGGGCGTTGTGATGGATATGGAATCTACCGACCCTAAAAAGTGGAATAATCAGAAGCCGAAATTAAAGAATCCAGAGGACTCCATCATTTATGAAGTCCATGTACGGGACCTTTCAATTCATAAGGACAGCGGCATTAAGCATAAGGGGAAGTTCCTTGGGGCTGCTGAGAAAAGCACCCTAACTTCTAAAGGAGAAAAAACAGGTTTAAATCATATAAAAGATCTTGGAGTCACACATGTCCAGTTCCTTCCGATTTATGACTACCGGACAGTTGATGAAACAAAACTGAACGAGCCGCAATATAATTGGGGCTATGATCCTAAAAACTATAATGTGCCGGAAGGATCGTATTCTACTGATCCTTATGATCCGGCTACAAGAATTACAGAATTAAAGACAATGATTCAGGAATACCATGATCAGCAACTGCGGGTTGTAATGGATGTCGTGTATAATCATGTGTTTGCTGTAAATGAATCCAGTTTCCATAAGCTTGTTCCAGGCTACTATTTCCGCTATAACGAAGATGGAACACTTGCCAATGGCACAGGCGTCGGCAATGATACAGCTTCAGAACGAAAAATGGTGCAGAAATTTATTGTCGACTCTGTTGCCTATTGGGCAGAGGAATATAATCTTGATGGATTCCGCTTTGATCTGATGGGCATTCATGACACTGAAACAATGAATAAAGTAAGAAAGGCATTGGATACTATTGATCCTACTATCATTATCATAGGGGAGGGATGGGATTTAAACACACCACTGGCAGCTGAAAGAAAGGCCAATCAGAAAAATGCCGAAGATATGCCTGGCATTGGCCATTTCAATGATGGCATCCGGGATGGTTTAAAAGGAAGTGTGTTTGATGAACTGGATAAAGGTTTTGTAAATGGCAAACAAGGTATGGAAAACTTTGTACAGCAAGGAATTGCAGCAGGATTGGATTATCCGGGCACAATGGCCACATACAAAGATCCTGAACAGGTGGTTACGTATGCTGAGGCACATGATAACCACACTCTTTGGGATAAGCTTGAACTGACCAATCCAGATGCAGGGGAAGAATCAAAAAAGAAAATGCATAAATTGGCTTCTTCCATTATACTGACGTCCCAAGGGGTCAGCTTTGTTCATGCAGGCCAGGAATTTATGCGGACAAAATACGGGGATCACAACAGCTATAAATCCCCTGACAGTGTAAATCAGTTAGACTGGGACCGACGAACTGAATTCAGCGGGGAAGTAGACTATTTTAAAGGTCTGATTAAGCTCAGAAAGCATTATAAATCCTTTAGAATGACAACAGCTGAGGATATTCAATCAAAGCTTAATTTCATTGAGGCCCCGGATAATACGGTGGCCTATAGACTGGATGCAAAAGGCCTGAAGGATAGGGCGAAAGAGATCGTTGTAATCCATAATGCAAATACAGAACCAGCCATAATTTCACTTCCGGACAAGGGTCCTTGGCATTTACTTTCAGACGGAAAACAGGCTGGGATTAAAACACTAAAGATATATCATTCAGAAACAATTGAAGTACCTGCACAAACAAGCTTTATTCTCAAAAGATAAGTAAAGGAGGAGAATCCTGTAAGGGGTTCTTCTTTTTATTTAGCGCAACACGATTGTTTTAAAAATTTCATAACAATAAAGGTATTTTAACTCCCTTTGCTAAATTTTTAGGTTAATATTAAAATAGATGTCTATATTTTGTTCTTACAACACAAAGGGAGCTAAAGTATGAAACTGATTATCGCGGAAAAACCCGATCAGGGTATGACGCTGGCTTCTATTTTTAAAATGAGGAAACACCAGGGATATATTGAGATCTTTCCAAATGATATATTCCCCCAGGGGGCTCATGTTACCTGGGCTATAGGCCACCTATGCCAGCTGTCTGCCCCTGAAAAATACAAAAAGGACTGGAAAAAATGGTCATTGGACACATTGCCGATCATTCCGGAGCAATTTCAATATGAAGTGACAAAGGATAAAGCAAAGCAATTTAATATAATCAAACAGCTTGCTTCTAATCCTGATTTAACAGAAATTATCCATGCGGGCGATGCAGGGAGAGAAGGAGAGCTTATCATCCGGAACATTCTTAGGCTTACCGGTTCTGGAGTGCCCATGAAAAGACTCTGGATTTCTTCTTTGACTCCTAAAGCCATAAAGGAAGGGTTCCTTGCCCTGCTGGATGAAAGTGACACAAGGAACTTATATTATGAAGCCTATACGAGAGCATGTGCCGACTGGGTCGTTGGGATGAATGCTTCGCGTTTATACAGCCTTCTTCTGCAGCAGCAAGGGTTCTCAGATGTTTTTTCTGTAGGAAGGGTTCAGACCCCAACTCTTGCATTAATCGTAAAAAGAGAGCAGGAGATTCAGAATTTTGTTTCCGAACCTTTCTGGGAGGTAAATGCACAATTTAAAGTGAACGGGAAAAAATATACCGGCAAGTGGGAAAAAGATGGTGAGACCAGAATTAAGACCAAAGAGCTTGCCGAAAAGATTGCTGCATTTTGCAGAGATAAAGAGGCACAGGTGGAAGATGTGCAGGCTGAAAAAAAAGAATTCCTGCCGCCGATGCTTTATAATCTTTCGGCCTTGCAGGCGGAAACCAACCGCAGGTTCAAGTTCCCGCCTAAAAAAACACTTGATGTTCTGCAGAAGCTTTATCAAAAAGGAATCGTATCATATCCCCGTTCGGACTCCAGGCATGTAACAGAAGGAGAAGCGGAAATGTTTCCGGAAATCCTCAGAAAAATGGAATCAAAAGAGGAGTATAAGGAATTTTTCCCTCTGCCTATAAGCTCCATATTGCAGAATAAACGGTATGTGAATGACAAAAAGGTAACGGATCATTATGCCATTATTCCGACGGAGCAGGTGCCGGATCTCGGAAGACTGTCACAGGATGAAAAAATTCTCTATGATCTGATCGTGAGGAGCTTAATAGCTGCACATTATGGAAAAGCTGTATCAGAATATACAACTATAAAAACCCTTGTTGATGGAAGAGCTTTGTTCCTTTCTAAGGGAAAAGTACAGCTTGAAGAGGGCTGGAGAAAAGTGATTCCTCAGCAGGAGAAGGAAAAGGAACCGACTCTGCCTTTATTGCAGGCAGGCGACCAGGGAACAGTGTTAAAGGCCGATGTAAAAGAAAGTAAAACCCAGCCGCCCAAAAGGTATACCGAAGGCCAGCTGATTACACTCATGAAATCGGCCGGGAAACAGATCGAGGATAAGGAACTCGAGAAGGTTTTGATGAAAACAGAAGGCCTGGGAACGGAAGCCACAAGAGCGGGAATCATTACTATGCTGAAGGAGCGCAAATACATTGATATTAAGAAGAATCTTGTATATGCAAACTCAAAAGCAAAAATCCTCATAGAAGCAATAGGAACAGAGATACTTGCTTCCCCTGAAATGACTGCCAAATGGGAACAGCGGCTGAAGGACATTTCCGATGGGCAGGCATCCCCGAAACAATTCATGGAGCAGACCAATAAAATGGTTGGCCATTTGATCTCTGCTTCCATTGAAAATGCAGGAAAGTGGGCATTCTCAGAAGATGACAAAGAGGGATTTATCCCTGGGAAATTCAAACAAAAAAGATCAGCCAATCTGGGAAAATGCATGCTGTGTGATGGTAAAGTTGTGGATAAAGGAAACTTCTATGGCTGCTCCAATTATAATAAAACCAAATGCACTTTCACTATTTCTAAAAGCATTATGGGCAAGACAATAACTCAAAAACTGCTCAAACAGCTATTAAAGGATGGAGAAACAGAATTAGTCGAAGGATTTACAAGTAAAGGAAAAGAGAAAACATTTTCTGCTAAATTATCCTGGGACCGGCAGGAAAACAGAGTTAAATTTCTCTTCCCGCAAAAGGCCTGAATATGCCTGATGCAGTATATTTCCTTGTCTCCATTTTCCAACTGTAGTAAAATCGTTAAAGTCTAATATTTATTTAAGAAAGATATAAAGTGAACATGCGCTCTGCGCTTTTCTAAAATAGTTGTCTAGCTCCGAGCGCCATCGGCTCGAGGTCTTAAGCCAATCGCTTCTGAAGGCAAAAAACGCCTTCTGCCAGCGCTTGTCTTAAGCAGGTCGCCGAAAGGCAGGCGCTCTGCGCTTTTCTAATTGGCAGGAGGTTGCGTAATGCCAACACCAAGTATGGAAGATTACATTGAACAAATATATATGTTAATTGAAGATAAAGGATATGCGAGGGTTTCTGATATTGCCGAGGCTCTTTCTGTGCATCCATCATCTGTGACAAAAATGGTTCAGAAGTTGGATAAAGATGAGTATCTTGTTTATGAAAAATACCGCGGGCTTATATTAACGCCAAAAGGGAAAAAAATCGGCAAGAGACTCGTGTATCGGCATGAACTTTTAGAACAGCTCCTGCGTATCATTGGAGTCAAAGAAGAAAACATTTATGAAGATGTGGAAGGCATCGAACATCACCTGAGCTGGGATGCTATCGACCGGGTTGGCGACCTGGTTCAATTTTTTGAAGAAGATGACAGCCGAATCGGAGTACTTAGGGAAATTCAGCGTAAAAATGAAGAAGAACAGTAAAAACCTGACTGCTATGAGTCAGGTTTTTTCATGTTGCAATATTAATAGAGGCTTGGAAAGTCATCAAAAGATGGCGCATCGGAAGGATTCAGCTGCATAGAGCCATCTTCGTTTTCATAAATATGGATACCCTCAATCCCACCGTTCTCAGCCTCCATTAGTGCTTTGCGATAAGAAATAATCCGTCCTCCGGAAGTCTGGAATGAAATTATTTCACCCCTATTGTTGCGGTAGACTGCTGTCAGCTGCTCGCCGTTCATACAAAACTCTCCTTATTCATTTTCTATCACTATTGTTGACGGTTTTAACAGTTAATAATCAGAGGTATTTTTGTGAATCTTAGCGAATTTAAAATATTGGGAACTTTTTTATTGCACAATCGTATTCATAAACGGAGGGATAAAATGAGCACTTTTAATTGGTCTGCAGAAGCAGAGAAGCTGTGGGATAATAATTCGAAATCATGGAATGCAAAAAGCAGGGCAATGTGGGAGGAAGGAAGCCGAAAGGATATCATCTCTTTCTTCGAAAAGCATGTCAAAAAAGGATCTGCTGTTTGTGATCTTGGTTGCGGGGATGGTTACGGTTCATACAAGCTTGCTTTGGCTGGCTATAAAGTTACTGGGATTGATGTCTCAGAAGAGATGATACATAAAGCTGAAAAGTTAAACGCAGAAACTGATGCGGTTTTTAAGAAAGAAGACATCTCAAATCTTTCTCTTGGGGAAAATGGGTTCGATGCGATTCTTGCCATTAATTCATTGGAATGGACTGAAAGCCCGCTGGATGTTTTACAGGAAATTCGGCGAATTGTTAAGCCGGGCGGAAGGGCGTGTATAGGGATTCTTGGCCCCACAGCCGCCCCCCGTGCTAACAGCTACCGCAGGCTATATAAGGAAAAAGTTATCTGCAATACCATGATGCCGTGGGAATTTGAACAGCTTGCATATGAAAACGACTGGACCAAGATTGATGAACTGGGTGTTTATAAAAAAGCATCAGAGCAGCTTTCAAAAGGCTCGCTGACTGATGAGCTAAAGCAATCATTATCTTTTATGTGGCTCTTTATGCTTGAAAACGGAGAAAAGAAAGGATGAAAAGAGAATGAGCAGATATTCAATTGAAGAGTTTGTAAATCAGACGAAACAGCAGGATAAAGGGGAAGGGCTGTTTGAACTGGAAACACCAAGGATGCTCGAAATCAATTTAATGAGCCAGGTTTGGGCTAAAGCAGGCGGGATGGTTTCTTACCGCGGCCAGATAAAATTCGAGCGCGAAGGAATTCTTGAGCACGGCTTAGGAAAGATGTTCAAAAAGGCACTTACTGGAGAAGGCACCGCCTTAATGAAAGCAACAGGGAACGGAAAGCTGTACCTTGCAGACCAGGGGAAAAAGATTTCAATCCTGAATCTTGAAGGGGATTCCATCTTTGTAAATGGGAATGATCTCCTTGCATTTGAGCCTTCCATCAGCTGGGATATTAAATTAATGAAAAGGATGGCAGGCATGCTTGCAGGCGGCTTGTTCAATGTCCGTTTAGAAGGGACGGGAATGGTGGCTATTACTTCTCACTATGAGCCCCTGACACTTTTAGTTACTCCTGATAATCCCGTATATACCGACCCAAATGCGACAGTGGCATGGTCAGGGTCGCTGCAGCCGGAATTCGTAACAGATATCTCTCTTAAAACGTTTCTGGGAAGAGGGAGCGGAGAGTCGATCCAGATGAAGTTTTCAGGCAGAGGCTTTGTAGTGGTTCAGCCATTCGAAGAAGTGTATTATACCCAGCAATCATAAGGAATAGCGGAAGTGCTTCAATTACATGTCTCTTGAAAATATTTAAATTCTATAAAATGAAAAAGCCGTTTTTGAGAGTAGGAAACTCTGCAAAAAATCGGCTTTTCATGTTTTCGGCTGCATCTTAAGTTACTGCGCTCACTGCATGATTAATCCCATTCATAAGGTGTCTCCTGGTATACATAGTAGTTCAGCCAGTTGGAAAACATTAAATGGGCATGTGACCGCCATATATTATGGGGTCTTCTGCCGGGATCATCATTCGGAAAGTAGTGTTTTGGCACGGGAACCTGCAGACCTCTGCTTCTGTCTCTGGTGTATTCTTCTGCGAGTGTGCCAGCTTCATATTCGAGATGGCCAGTTACCATGATTTGTCTGCCACCGTTAGCGCTCATGATGAAAGGACCCGCCTCCTCAGAAGAGGAAAGAAGCTTCACTTCCGGGTGTTTCTGCAGCTGCTCTTTATAAACATCTGTATTTCGTGAATGTGGAGCAAAATAGATATCGTCAAAACCTCTCAGCAATTTTTCGCTTCTATCATGAACTTCATGGAGATAAACACCGGAGCATTTCTCAGGCAGCTCATATTTTCCGATCCCAAAGTGATAGAATAAGGCTGCCTGTGCTCCCCAGCATATATGCAGAGTGGAGGTAACATTGGTTTTTGTCCACTCCATGATTA
This sequence comes from Cytobacillus firmus, assembly GCF_023715565.1. GTDB lineage: Bacteria > Bacillota > Bacilli > Bacillales > Cytobacillaceae > Cytobacillus > Cytobacillus firmus_C. The sequence continues at coordinate 81,302 of NZ_JAMBOJ010000016.1, forward strand.
CAGTTAACTCTTCCCAATAGTCAACCTCTTTAAAGTCTAGAAGCTCTACAGGAGCCCCAGTAATAATCATTCCGTCAAACTTTCTTTTTTGAACCTGCTCAAACGTCGTATAGAATTGTTCGAGATGCAGGGGACTGGTATTTTTTGATTGATGAGTGGCAGTTTTTAAAAATGAGATGTTTACCTGTAAAGGTGTATTTCCAAGTAGCCTTAAAAGATGAGCTTCCGTTTTTTCTTTCTCAGGCATCAAATTCAGGATGAGGATATTTAATGGGCGAATATCCTGTTGTTTGGCACGGTCCTCATCCATGATAAATATATTTTCTTCCTCTAAAATCTCCCTGGCAGGAAGCAGCTTAGGAATTTTTATCGGCAAGTGATCATCTCCCTGTAAAAAAATCAATTAAACTTATTATAAAGACGATTCAAAATTGTATCAATGCTTTACTGTGTGAAAATGGGAAATTATCAAAAGTAATTGGCAATATTTCGTTTTAGTGATGGTACAATATAGCTGTAAGGAACCTATACATATTGGATTCTGGGGGTATTAAAATGAATGTGAAACCAATCGTGAAATCAGACATTGAAATTGCTCAGGCATCAAAAATGAAACCCATTACGGAAATAGCTGAAAAACTAGGCCTCATTGAGGATGATCTGGAGCTGTTCGGCAAGTTTAAAGCAAAAATATCCGCAGCAGCCTTAAAAAAAATAAGTACGAATGAAAGCGGTAAAATAATTCTTGTCACTTCCATTAATCCAACACCTGCAGGTGAAGGGAAGTCCACGGTAACAGTCGGACTTGCCGATGCTTTTAACAGACTTGGCAAAAACGCTATGGTCGCCATAAGGGAGCCTTCCCTGGGGCCGACAATGGGAATTAAAGGCGGTGCAGCTGGCGGGGGGTATTCTCAGGTTATGCCAATGGAAGATATCAATCTGCATTTTACCGGCGATCTTCATGCAATCACAACAGCCAATAATGCCTTGGCTGCCCTGATTGATAATCACCTCCAACAGGGGAATCCGTTAAATATTGACCAGAGGAGAATTGTATGGAAGCGAGCTCTGGATTTGAACGACCGTGCTTTAAGGAAAATCGTGATTGGCTTGGGGGGACCTGTACAGGGTGTTCCGAGGGAGGATGGCTTTGATATTACTGTGGCTTCAGAAATTATGGCCGTTTTATGCCTTGCATCTAATCTGCAGAACCTGAAGGTAAGACTGGGAAAAATGGTTATTGCCTACAATTATGATAAACAGCCTGTAACAGTGAGTGATCTTGGAGTAGAAGGCGCTCTTACTCTCCTTCTTAAAGAAGCAGTCAAACCTAATCTGGTACAGACTTTAGAACATACACCTGCATTGGTCCATGGCGGCCCATTTGCCAATATCGCTCATGGCTGCAACAGTGTAATTGCAACTTCCGCAGCATCCAAGCTCGCTGATTATGTAGTGACAGAAGCCGGTTTTGGTGCGGATCTTGGCGCTGAAAAGTTTCTGAATATTAAAGCCAGAAACGAAGGCATTAATCCTGAAGCAGTGGTTATTGTCGCCACAATTCGTGCTTTAAAAATGCATGGAGGCTTGTCAAAGGCTGAATTGGGCAGGGAAGATACTGAAGCACTTACCAAAGGCTTTGCTAATTTAAGAAAGCATGTTGAGACAGTTAAAAGCTTTGGGCTTCCGTATGTAGTGGCCATTAATCGGTTTATATCAGATAGCGAGAATGAAATTGCAACCCTTAAAGAGCTTTGCGGTGAGGCAGGTATGGCAGTAGCCCTGACAGAGGTTTGGGAAAAAGGCGGGCAGGGCGGAATTGAGCTTGCAGAGAAGCTGCTGGAAATTTTGGACCAAAACACAGCGAAGTTCAATCATCTTTATGATTTATCACTGCCTCTTGAAGAGAAAATTTTAACAGTAGCTCAGAAGGTTTATGGAGCTGAGAATGTTGAATACTCAACCAAAGCTAAAAAGCAGATTAAAGACTTTGAAAACTTTGGCTGGGATGTTCTGCCGGTTTGTATGGCTAAAACACAATATTCTTTATCTGATGATCCTTCCAAACTGGGAAGGCCGTCCAATTTTACCATTACAATTCGTGAGCTGAAACCATCTATTGGTGCAGGATTTATTGTAGCACTCACCGGTGATGTGATGACTATGCCCGGCTTGCCTAAAGCCCCTTCAGCCATGAACATGGATGTAGATGAGGATGGAAATGCAGTCGGCCTATTCTAAGGGGGATAACCATGTTTGATCCAACGGCCTTTGAAAATATGAAGGTTGTCATGGAAGGCGGATTTTATGACCGTGATCTGGGCGGAGAAATAAGAATAGTTGACCGGAATGATATTATAAACTCAGCGAAAATGTGCCGCACCTATGACATTACTTTCACAGATCATGCTAAAGAAATGGCGGGAATTTATTGTATCTTTACAATGGAAGCGGGACTTGATAATCTTGCAGCTGAGCTATTGCCGCAACGGAAAACTGAAATGCTGGCCGGCTGCCGGATTTCGGTGAATTTTAAAGTTAAACATCAGCGGGATCACAAAAAATTTGAGGAAATCCGGGAAGTCCTTGAGCAAATATGGGGCAGCGGACGGCATATCGAACAGACTGTGAAATACAGCCCCGAAAATAGGCAGAGTCTGGCCGAAACCGAAACCAGCATTTCCTTTAACCGCCTTGTACAGGAAGAGCAGATAGATGACCTGAATGAAATGATCAATTATATGACTGCCTCATTGGATGCTTTGAGAAAAATTCAGTTTTAACCAACGGCTGTTTTCGCAAAGTTTGTTGCTATATTATTACTGAGTTGATTGTAGTGGGAGGTGCGAGATCCTCGAAATGCATTCGCATTTTCTTCGTGCGGTGTTTACTCAAGGTAGCCTATTCAACGTCCTACGGGAGTAGCGGGACAGGTGAGACCTCACAGACGCGTAGCGTCGAGGAGGCTCACCGCCTGCCCCGTGGTTTGCTGAGCATCCTCTCACGGAAATCAACGGACAACATTGATAAGCGAAAAACAACAATTTATACGAAAAGAGCCTAACCAAAAAACGCCTTGCTAGTTAAAGCAAGGCGTTCAGTTTGTAGACAAAAGGGGTTCGGAATAGTCTCATTCCGGACCTCTTTTTTGAATTTTATTGGCTTTGAAGCATTTTCAGATGATGATAGACCTCTCCGAGGTCATCTTCTAGGCCATTTCTGGA
>NZ_JAMBOJ010000160.1 GCF_023715565.1 Cytobacillus firmus
CTGCTGCTCAGCCGTGGACGATTCGAGGAAGGCTGGCGCCGCTACGAATCGCGCTACGAGCAGTCGACGTTCGTCCACCGACGAACCCGCGAGGTGCTGCGGTGCGCACAGTGGCGAGGCGAGCCGCTGGCCGGCAAGACGCTGCTCGTGTGGCAGGAGGATGGCCTCGGCGACATGCTGCAGTTCAGCCGTTATTTCACGGAATTTCGCGCGCGGCAGGCGGCGCGGGTGGTGTTTGCGTGCCAGCCGGCGTTGCATCGGCTGATGGAGACAGTCGATGGCGTCGACGCGGTGCTCGATCACGAGGCGGCTACCGCGCAGGCCGCGCAATTCGATTACTGGACGAGTCTGTTGAGCGCGCCGATGCACGCGGGCACGACGCTCGACACGATCCCGCCACCGGTGCGGTTCGTACCCGATCCGGCGCGCGTCGCGCACT
>NZ_JAMBOJ010000161.1 GCF_023715565.1 Cytobacillus firmus
GGGTGTAGACCTCGGCCGCGGAGAAGGCGACGATCACGCTGCGCCGCGGCAGCCGGTGCAGCTTGCTGTCGCCGGCGAAGGACAGGACCGAGAACCGCGGCCGACTGATGGTCTCGGCTTCCGGCACCAGCCGGCGCAGGATCGGCCGGATCGTGTCGGAGCCCAAGAACATCGTCTCCTCGGTGCCGCGGGCATGCAGCAGCCGATCGGTGAAGACGTGCCCGCGCTCGTGGTCGGCGGCGAGCTGGATCTCGTCGACGGCGAGGAACGCCACCTCCCGCTGCATCGGCATCGCCTCGACCGTGCAGACGAGATAGCGTGCATCGTCGGTGCCGAGCTTCTCCTCGCCGGTGATCAGCGCGCAGGCGGCCTTGCCCTTGATGGCAACGATGCGATCGAAGATTTCGCGCGCGAGCAGGCGGAGGGGAAACCCGATC
>NZ_JAMBOJ010000162.1 GCF_023715565.1 Cytobacillus firmus
GGTTGGCGCGCCAGGCAAAATCGATGCGCTTTTGCGGATCTTCGGCCCATGACGCATCCATCATACTGCCATGGTGCCCCATATCGGTTGCTGCCACCACAAACTCGCCGTTCATTGCCGGCAGGCAGCCGCTGGCATTCGACAGACTCAGGTTAATACTCCCGCACAGTCCGCCACAGCCGACCTGCAAAAAACGTTGACTCCAGCGTTGAGTCGGCAGGGCAATCTGCACGCCAATCTCAGGGGCGATAGTGGCGCTCACCTTGCACCAGCTTCCCTGCGCGGAGGTCTGCATTTCAGTGTGATTGATAGTGACCTTTGCGCCAACGGCCGCGCTGAAGTCGGTAGCGCTTAGCGCATCGCATGTCAGCGCGGGAAGAACGATCGGCAGACTGGCGACAGCCTGCGTGGGTGAAGCGAACGATAACCCGAAGAG
>NZ_JAMBOJ010000163.1 GCF_023715565.1 Cytobacillus firmus
CTTTGCGACCATAGTCGGCAAGGCTAATATCGGCAACTTTGTAATCAGAAAAATTTGAATCAGTAGAATTGATAGACAGGGACACTGCGTCCACTCCTTAAAACCGGTAAAAAAAGTTAAAGTAAAAACGCAGATGCGGTTATTTATTTTGGATTTATTTTGGTTAAAACACAAAAAACGAGCCTAGCTCAGGCAAGCAAATATAAATTAAGCCAACCTTAAGCTGCAGCATCTCTCGATAGGTGTATTGTAAAAAAAATTAACATAAAAGTCATTCTCTTAATTGCAACATCAACTTAAGTCTTTTAAAAAAGCAACATTTTTGATAAAATATTACACTTCATCCTATGTAGTTACATAAACATATAGAAAAGTTATACAAAATTAAAAGACATTGCTGAAAAATTACGTTTTAATATACCTAAGAGAAAC
>NZ_JAMBOJ010000164.1 GCF_023715565.1 Cytobacillus firmus
GATTTCGGGTTCGCGCTCGTCAGGTTGATCACCGGGTTCGGCGTGCTCGTGTTGCCGTTCTCCCAGCCGTGATAGACCTCGATGTGCCCGTTCATCGCGGTCCAGTCCCAGTTGCCCGCGAGGCCCTGCGCAAGAATCATCGTGTCGCTGTCGGCCTGGTAGATGATGCGCGTCACGGGCGCCACGCTGCCCGGCACGGCGGTCGTCACCGGCTTGCCCCATGACGGCTTGCCGGTCGTCGGGTCGAAGCCCGTCATCGGGTAGCGCGTGATCGCGTTGGCGCCGTTCAGTCCGGCCCACACGTCGCCGTTGCCGTCGATGTCGAAACCGGCCGTCACCTGCAGCGTCGTGTTGAACGGCTTGCCGGGCAGCGAGCCGGCCGGAATCGCGATGTAGCCGCTCGCGGTGTTGAAGTAATAG
>NZ_JAMBOJ010000165.1 GCF_023715565.1 Cytobacillus firmus
AAAGATGATCAGGTTGATAGGTCAGAGGTGGAAGCGTGGCGACATGTGGAGCTGACTGATACTAATCGATCGAGGACTTAACCAAAACGAAAAGCGGAGGCGACTGTTCAACTTCGAGAGACGTTGGCGAGCCGGTCATTCAAATCCTGGTTTTGGGATTTGGAGGGACGGATCGAAACGGCCGAGAAGTTAGGAGCCGAAGCTAGACAAGTCCTATTGGTGAATACTCGGCAAAATTCTTCTTCATACATTATCTAGTTTTGAGGGAACGAAATTTCTTCAATCAAATAGTCCGGTGGCGATAGCGAGAAGGTCACACCCGTTCCCATACCGAACACGGAAGTTAAGCTTCTCAGCGCCGATGGTAGTTGGGGGCTGTCCCCCTGTGAGAGTAGGACGCT
>NZ_JAMBOJ010000166.1 GCF_023715565.1 Cytobacillus firmus
GTACTTAAATTACAAAAATGTAATAATGCGCAATTTTTTAAAGATCGAGTTTTTATTGATCAAAAACATCCGCATTATATGGATTTTTCAGCCTATATGAATGAAGGCGGCGTAGAACATCATCGTATTATTGCCGTTAATATTTTAAAAAATAATGAATCGATAGGAATTGCATTATTTTTTGATAATGATGAACAAAGCTTTGATCCAGTTAAAATTTCATTGCTTGCTGAACATGGAATGAATTTTTCGCGTTATCTTGAGCTAAAATATAATCATGAGATTTTGAATGAATTATATGAACAGCAGTGTGCTTTGAATTTTAGTAAAACTAAGTTTTTTTCTATTATTTCACATGATTTGCGTGCGCCGTTTCATGGTTTGCTGGGCTTCTCTGAAG
>NZ_JAMBOJ010000167.1 GCF_023715565.1 Cytobacillus firmus
GAGGATCCACTGGCGCCCGTTCACGGGCCGCTGCGGTTTTGCGGAACCACAGGTAGCCGCCGAGCATCATCGCCGCGAAAATCAGCGCCAACAGCAGGTTATACCAGACCATCGCCACCAGGCAGAGCACCGCCATGCCGAGGGCAAAGGCCGGCGCCAGCGGGTAGAGCGGGGCGCGGAACGGACGGATCAGCTTCGGCTCGCTACGGCGCAGTTTGAACAGCGCCGCCATGGAAGTGATATAGATAACAATAGCCCCAAATACCGACATGGTGACGATGCAGGCGGTCAGCGTCATGCCGCTGATGGTGATCAGCGAGTCGGAGAAGATCGCGGCGATCCCCACCACGCCCCCGGCGAGGATTGCCAGATGCGGGGTGCGCGTGCGGCGGTTGAGGG
>NZ_JAMBOJ010000168.1 GCF_023715565.1 Cytobacillus firmus
GGTAACCGCCTCATGCGCCGCCAGCGCTTGCCACAGGCCCCATTGCAGAACCTTGTTCTCGACCATATAGCCCAGCTCCGGCAGCTTGAGCTCCGCGGCGTCGAAGGCGACGTGCGCGCTCTCCCACTCCCAGGTCTCCAGACGGCGATAAGCGTGGACGCGCATCGCCCGTATGGCATCCCAGACGCCGAGACTCTTCAGCAGGCCGACCGAAGCCGCGCTGATCGCCGAGATCCGCACATCCGGGGCGGATGCCGGATCGAACGCCGGTGGCGCCGCTTTCTCAAGCACCGTCACGGTAAATCCCTGTTGCGCCAGCCCTAACGCCAGGGCGCCGCCGACCATGCCGCCGCCCACGATGGCGACATCTGTTACGTGAATTGTCATGGCTATTATCC
>NZ_JAMBOJ010000169.1 GCF_023715565.1 Cytobacillus firmus
CATCGGCGCTGAGAAGCTTAACTTCCGTGTTCGGTATGGGAACGGGTGTGACCTTCTCGCTATCGCCACCAGACTATTTTCAAAAGACAAGTATGATTATACTTTCTTTTAAAGTTTTTTTCAAGAGAAAATTTCATTTTTTCATTCCCTCAAAACTAGATAATGTATGAAGAAGAATTTGCCGAGTATTCACCAATATGACTTGTCTAGCTTCGGCTCCTAACTTCTCGGCCGTTTCGATCCGTCTCTCCAAATCCCAAAACCAGGATTTGAATGGCCGGCTCTCCAACGTCTCTCGAAGTTGAACAGTCGCCTCTGCTTTTCGTTTTGGTTAAGTCCTCGATCGATTAGTATCAGTCAGCTCCACATGTCGCCACGCTTCCACCTCTGA
>NZ_JAMBOJ010000017.1 GCF_023715565.1 Cytobacillus firmus
GGATTTAGCAGAGTATAAATCATTAGATAATTTAGGAGATGTTAGAAAAGAAGTGGATCGAGTGATCGAGGAATATAACCAGCATCGTTATCAATGGGGCTTAAATAAAATGACCCCGGTGCAATACTGGGGCCATTTACTAGCCGCATAGGCGCTTTTTAAACTGTCCGTAAATCGGGGCACAGTTCAAATTTCAGGGACTGGCGCTTTTTTATTTAAAAAAGGCAAGCTCCAGCCTGCCTTTTTTTTACTGACCTTTATATTTCCCGTTATTTTTTGGTGCTTTTTCCTTTTTGGCTTTATCCTTGTGTATTTTATTTGTATCAGCACTTCCAAATTCATGAGAGAATTCTGAATCAATGACAGCAGAATCGAAGCCTTTTTTATTCTTCTGCTGCGGATCATTTTTCTTGTTTCTTTTTGCCACCTGTCTAACCCCCTTTTCACTTTCATTATTAGTTTGAAGTGAAAAAAGAGGGTTTATTCATAAAAAGAGACTTATTAATCTTCCCAATATTTATATAATGCCTGTGTACCGCTGTTTTCTTCTCCCTTTTCAGCGAGCTCAGCATACATTTTCTTTGCTAGGGAGAGCCCTGGTGTCATCATGCCCATTGCTTCTGCTTCATCTAAAGCAATATTCATGTCCTTAATAAAATGTTTAATGTAAAAGCCCGGTTCAAAGTTTCCCTCAATCATTCTGGGTGCCAGATTAGATAAGGACCAGCTGCCCGCTGCACCAGATGATATGCTTTGAAGAACTGTTTTCGGGTCCAAACCTGCTTTTTCTGCATAAACGACTGCTTCACATACCCCGATCATATTTGATGCAATCGCAATTTGATTACACATTTTCGTATGCTGTCCGGATCCTGCTTTTCCTTGATAAACGATATTTGTTCCGAGAAGATTGAGGATCGGTTCTACGGCCAGAAATGCCTCCCTGTCTCCTCCTGCCATAATTGAAAGACGGGCATCTCTTGCACCTACATCTCCTCCGGAAACCGGCGCGTCTAATGCATGTATGCCTAACTTGCCTGCCTCTTCATATATTCTTTTAGCCAATGTTGGAGTCGAAGTGGTCATGTCAATTACATATGTATTGCTTCTGCCATTTGTGATAATGCCTTTTTCCCCGAGATACACTTCCTCAACATCTGCGGGATAACCAACAATGGTAATAATAACATCTGCTTTCTTTGCAACTGCTGAAGGTGTTTCAGCCCACTCTGCGCCATGCTCTATCAGTTCAAAAGCTTTCTCTTTTGTTCTTGTATACACTACTAATGGATAGCCGGCTTTCAACAAGTGTCCCGCCATGCTCTTGCCCATAACCCCTGTTCCTACAAACCCGATAACTGTGTTTTCAGGTGAAATCATGGTACCCTCTCCTTTGAAATTTCTGAATTTTTTATATTAATTCTACCATTACTTTTGTATGAATAAAAATATTAGGATCTCCAAACGACAAAAGACCAGGTAAATACCTGGTCCATCCCCAATTTTATGCGAGTAATTTATAATACCCAAATCAGAATAATATAAAACACTCTTTAAAGCTGAGAGGAAAAGTTGTTTAAGAATGCTCTCGCTACTACTTCATCCTCATTTATTATTTCGACGGAAACTGCATCTTCATTCACAATCATTTTTTCTATATCGAAAACGTGCAGATCCTGTGTAAGAGGAATGGGATTCATAAAAATATAGTTCCCCTTTTCATTATTGACTTCTATATATTCCCCATCAATAATAGTATCCTCCCCATAAATAAACTCATCAGTCCCCAGGGCAGCAGCCAGTTTTTCATTATGTATGGAAACCTTTACTTTGTATAATTCTTCCTCCGAAAGAATTTTATCATTAATTTTAAACCGGAACTGAAGCTCATTGTTTTTAGTCAGCAGGGCCTCAGCATGACTATTGACGATTGAATCCTGTGTACCCTGCATGCAGCCTGACAGTAGCAATGCCAATAGTACGGCGAACATCAGGTTAATGAATCTTTTCTTCATTAAGAATTCCTCCTTTTCATTAACTTTTCCATTACTGACTGCCAATAAACCCCAATTGTATAACTTAATTAGAAATCCTGGAAATAACAGAAATGAGCATAAATGAAAGAAGCCGTTATTAGGCTTCTTCAGTGTAAAACGCGGCTTAAAAATGCACTTTGTTTCTCATATAAGTCGTTCTGCTGTCTTTCTTTAATGCACCTATATCGATCATGAAAGAGAAAGCTGATTATTATGGTAACCATGTTCCATCTCTCCTTTTGTTATTGTAGGTTAATTATAGGAGAGTTTCTGATTTTGGATAACAACCATAAGATGTGATTTCTGTCATCCTTAAGACTGAGAACCATAAAGAAAAAAATAAACCGGCCTTTAAAGGCCGGTTTAAAAAGGGGGGAAAATGAGAATGATCAGCTTAATTAAGTCTGACCTAAGTGCTTACTTCTAATTTACCCGGGTGATTATATTTAAAACTTATAGAATGTTACATTTTGATTACAGTTTAGCAGTGTCTTTTACAGCTTGGACTACTTCTTCAGCTGTATTCATATGAAGAGCTTTTTCAGCCAGGGCTTCCATGTCTTTTTTGTTCAGACGGCTGATTTGAGAACGGGCTTTAAGTATTGAAGTAGCGCTCATCGAGAACTCGTCAAGACCTAATCCCAGCAGCAACGGAATTGCCGTTTCGTCCCCGGCCATTTCACCGCACATGCCAGCCCATTTTCCTTCTTTATGCGCTGCGTCAATTACCATTTTAACTAAACGCAGAATCGCAGGATTATACGGCTGGTAAAGATAAGAAACACGCTCATTCATGCGGTCTGCAGCCATAGTGTACTGGATTAAATCATTTGTTCCTACACTGAAGAAATCGACTTCCTTAGCGAATTGCTCAGCCATAACAGCAGTTGAAGGAATTTCAACCATAATTCCAATTTCAATGTTATCGGCAACTTGTATGCCCTCGCTAACTAGCTTCTGTTTTTCTTCTTCAAGGATTGCTTTACCCTGACGGAATTCATCAAGAGTTGCAATCATAGGGAACATGATTTTCAGGTTTCCATAGGAACTTGCTCTTAATAAAGCCCTCAATTGCGTCCTGAACATATCCTGTTCTTCCAGACATAGGCGAATAGCACGGAAGCCTAGGAATGGGTTCATTTCCTTTGGAAGATTAAGATAAGGAAGCTCCTTATCCCCGCCGATATCCAGTGTACGGACTACAACCGATTTTCCGCTCATTCCTTCGAGTACAGCTTTGTATGATTCAAACTGCTCATCTTCTGTTGGAAGCTGATCTCTTCCCATATATAGAAATTCCGTACGGTAAAGGCCAACGCCTTCTCCGCCATTTTCAACTACACCCTTCAAGTCTTTAGGAGTCCCAATATTGGCAGCCAATTCAACATGATGGCCATCAGCTGTCACTGATTTCTCATTGACAAGCTTGGCCCACTCAGCTTTTTGCTCCTCGAATTTCCGGTGCTCTTCTTTGTATTCAGCGATAGCCTCCGGGGTCGGATTAATATGTACCAAACCTTTTAATCCATCCACGATAACCATGTCGCCATTATTAATTTGCTTTGTAGAATCCTTTGTTCCAACTACTGCTGGAATTTCCATGGAACGGGCCATAATGGCCGAGTGAGATGTTCTTCCGCCAATGTCAGTTGTAAATCCTTTAACGAACTGGCGATTTAGCTGAGCAGTATCGGATGGTGTCAAGTCTTCAGCGATGATGATAACTTCTTCTGCAATCATGCTAGGATTCACTACTTGTACTCCGAGCAAATGTGAAAGTACACGTTTCGTTACGTCACGGATATCCGCTGCACGCTCTTTCATGTATTCATTGTCCATTTGTTCAAACATAGTAATGAACATATCCGCAGTGTCTTTTAAAGCAGATTCAGCATTTACATTTTCTGTTTTGATTTTATCTTCAATTGGCGAGATTAATTCCGGATCACTCAATACTAGAAGATGAGCATCAAAAATAGCTGCTTTATCTGCACCCAGCTCTTTATGGGCATTATCGCGAATAACTTCCAATTCACCTTTAGATTCAGCTAAGGCTGATTGAAAGCGTTCCACTTCCTGTTCAGCATTTTCGACTGTCACTTTATCAAAAGAGAGATCCGGCTCAACCAAACGGTAAGCCTTTGCAATAGCAATACCGCTTGACGCCGCAATACCATTTAAAAAGCTCATTATTCAGCCAATCCTTCTTTTTTCAATGTTTCTTCAAGGCTGTTAAGAGCATCCTGTTCATCACTGCCTTCAGCAAAAATTGTAATATCGGCACCTTGTCCAACACCTAAAGACATAACGCCCATGATTGATTTCAGGTTAACTTTCTTTTCTTTATATTCAAGGTGAATTTCTGAATCAAATTTGCTTGCAGCTTGTACAAGCATTGTAGCTGGACGAGCGTGAATTCCTGTTTCTGCAGTTACTTTAAATTGTTTTTGTACCATAAGGGATCAATCTCCTTCGTATTATTGAATATGAATTAAGATGTGCAAGGCGTTGCCTCACGAACTTAATAACGGGAACTGGATTTTTTTAGCAAAACCAGCAGCAGGATGAAACCGTTATATTCCGTCCTATATGCTGTTTTATTTTTTCCAATGCCGTATTATTCATGTATATAGTTGTCCAAAAAGGCAGAGAAATAGTGCAATCACTTCTTTTCGAAACTCCTCTGCTTGTCGGACACTTCCATAGAATCAGGTAATATTACCGGGCTGTAATTAAGTCTTCGGACAACTTACATCTCAGACAAAAGAATAGCATTTCACATTCATTTAGACAATGAAAAACCCTCAATTTTTAACGTTTGTTCACATTTTTTTCGGTAAAACGCTTACATTTGCCAAGGATTTCTACTTATCATTTGAGTTATATCGTTCCTTTAAATCTATGGCATTTCATGATACTTATCTTGTTTTCTAACCAGTTTGGATGTTTCTTTGTATTGAAGTATGTTGTAGCCTATTCTCATTTTTGAAATGGTCCCCTTTAGAGCGGTTTCATGATCACCTTCCCGATCCGTATAGAGTGTAACAAGATCTGAGACTGATCGGGCCAACATTTCTATTACATATTTCAAGTCATCATGACGATAAGATGTATTGTCTTCCATTAGGTGCTCAAGGATATCCTGAGATAAGCTTTTTACTCTGTATGCTTTTTCTTTATCAAGGTTCATCTGTTTATCCCGCCTTTTTGATTAATTTTTCAATTATATGCGGGCCAGAAAACTGTAATGCCGTAAACTCTGCAATAAAACACTAGCATTTACCTTTTGGGGAAATTTGGGCCATCCTGATTAAAAAAGTTCTCATAAGATAAAAGGCCATTGTTAACTCTTAATTCTCTAATGGTGAATAGCAAATCTGTTGTCATATGCGGCTCTTTTTCCATTTTCCGTATACCCTCTAGCTTATCCCCTTAATCACAAACGTTGCGAAAACAGCCTAAACATAAAAACGCACAGATTTAAAAATCCATGCGTTAAAGTGGCTATTGTACCTTTACGTTTTTCAGTATGTTCCAAACGAAAATTTAAATACCGGCAGCCGTAATAGCGGCTCAAACAGCAGTACCGGGAAGAAAAGTATTATTTTTTGTTACCAGACAGAGGACTTGTTCCCTACCCTAACTTTTTCACCATCATCATAGTTTTTTTACAATAAATGTTAATCATTCTTCGTAAATCATTTTCCTTGTCATGCCTCCATCCACTGTAATATTTTCACCTGTTATAAAGTCATTATCCGCATGGGCTAAAAATAGACAGGTCCTAGCAATATCGTCAGGTTTTCCGACTCTGCCGGAAAAATGCTGTTTATGGTCAACCTCTCTGAGACTTTCATAATCGCCTGTTTCAATCCACCTGGGGCTTATGCAATTGACCCTGATCCCCTTTTCAGCGAGGGTACTGGCCATCGCGTGGGTAATGGCCGCAATACCACCTTTTGAAGCTGAGTATGCTTCTGTCCCGCTTTCTGACATTACCGCTCTTGTTGATGAAAGGTTGATAATACAGGAACCTTGTTTCATCAATTTGGCAGCCTCCCTGCTGCACAGGAATACACTTCGAAGATTCGTATTGATTACTTCCTCCCACATTTCCACACTTAAATCAAAGAACGAATGAAACTTGGATATGCCTGCATTATTTATCAGGATATCAATAGCACCAAATGCCTCAAATGATTTTGTGATTAGTTCCTTTATTTCAGTTTCTTTCTTAACATCTGTTTTAATGAACAGGCTATTCATGCCCGTTTGATTCATATGTTGTTCTAGCTGTTTCCCATTCAATTCATCAATGTCTGCGATAACAATATTGGCCTCTTTCTTTGCGAATGACTGGGCAATACTCTTGCCTATTCCGCTGGCTGCACCCGTAACAATGACTGTTTTTCCTTTAAAATCGTTCATATTTGCACATCCCTTCGAAATTTTCTATTGCTTTTATACCCAGTTTTCTTTGCCTTCTATTCAATTGGCTGTTTTCGCAAAGTTTGTTGCTATTTATATTATATTTACTGAGTTGATTGTAGTGGAAGGTGCGAGATCCTCGAAAATGCATTCGCATTCTCTTCGTGCGGTGTTTACTCAAGGTAGCTTATTCAACGTCCTACGGGAGTAGCGGGACAGGTGAGACCCCACAGACGCGTAGCGTCGAGGAGGCTCACCGCCCGCCCTGTGGTTCGCTGAGCATCCTCTCACTGCAATCAACGGACAACATTGATAAGCGAAAAACAACAATTTATACGAAAAGAGCCATTCAATTACACTGCATAGCAATAGCAAAGACACCTGATATGATCAAGTGTCTTTGCTATTGCTATTTATTTGCAGCTTCATAGCTTTTTTCAGCTTCTGGGTGAATCTAAATAATGATATATAACATGTCCGCCTCTCTGTGCGATTCCGCGAAAATGCTTAAAATCCTCCCTTTTTACGATGACACTGCGAAAATGAAGAAAATCTTCTTTTGACACATGATATTCAGAAATGGTTCCATTTTTTAATTGTTCAAGCACTTCTTGAATTTGTTCATGATTCATTATCCAGAACTCCCTTTTATTACATTCTTTCTTTATCATAAATAAAGTGCTGCCAATTTTGAAGCATCTAATAGTATATTTGCATATCGATATTTTTTCTGAATATTAAATATTTTTAATGTGCAAAAGAATTTTATCTGGTATAATATTACCAACCTTAAGAATGTAATATTTTACCTTGGCAACACCGAATTGCAAAATTCTTTACGCATTTCAAAATATAGTGCAAACTGTTACTACCAGCAAAAGAAATGGACAAAAGGAGAGATGCTTTTTGAAGAAAGCAGAGGTTGGCAATATTATTGAGTTTCGTGACGGACTACAGGGCATTGTAGAAAAAGTAAATGAGAATTCAGTTATTGTAGATTTAACGTACATGGATAACTACCGTGATCTCGAATTAGATCAGAGAACAGTTGTCAATCATAAAAATTATAAGGTTGTCAGAGAATCAGCAGTATAAAAGAACAAAAAATGAAAGCGTATTCTTTCGCCCAAAAAGCAGCTCTTATTGCTGCTTTTTGTTTTTGCTCTTTGTCTGATCCAAACCACCACCCATTTGCGTCTCCACATTATTTACTCTCCAGTTATGGCCTCCTGCTTAGGAGGCCGGAACTTTATCGATGTCTAACGGGTCAGTAAGAGCCCCGCTGATTGAAGCTTCACTTTATTCTTTCTCCCCTGACAGCTCTTTTAAGGATTTCACTTTCCCATGAGGATGTTGATCCTGCTTTCTTACTGTCCATGCACGCTCTTTTTCTCTTTTTGATTTCGTCATTTTACATACCTCCCTTCATATGGGCTTATGATTCGCATTTCTGCACTATTTTATCTTAGCGTTACCAAAGAAATCTTTTCCTTACTTTTTATGTTTGTTTTTTGTTAGAATAGTGTTTGGTTATTTTTTTGTTTGAAAGGAGTTAAATTAATTGAAAAATATTGCTGCAGATGTCCGTTTTGTTGGCGGGCTGGTACTCGCACATCTGCTTATGTATTTTACATTTCAAGATAAATCAATTTTCTGGTATATCTTTTCTGCTTCTTTACTGCTGCTAATCAGTTATTCCATCATAATGGAAGAAGTGGAAGACAAGGCTTCTTTTGGGACTTTCATTACCTATGGAACTCTTTCAGGCTTTCTTCTATACGGACTGTTTTGGATGGGATACAGTTTATTTGATATGCTCAGCCTCCCCTTAGTTAAACAGGTTGAACAATTATACGGCCGGTTTTCACCTTCGTTTATTTGGCACTATATTGTGCTTATATTAATAATAGTTCCTGGAGAAGAGGTGTTTTGGAGAGGGTTCGTTCAAAAAAGATTAATGAAACATACGACTGTTAAGGTAAGCATCATTTTATCTTCTCTCCTCTATACTTCTGTCCATTTTTATTCAGGATACTGGATGCTCGCTTTTGCAGCATTAATCGCAGGTCTCTTCTGGGGATGGCTATATGCCTGGAAAAGAAGCATTCCCTTAGTAATCGTCTCCCATCTGATTTTTGACTTGTTATTATTCGTTCTGCTCCCCTTTAATTAGATGTACTTCTATTAACTGCAGTGATGATCAGACAATTCTTAGCGGATTGTCTTTTTTAAATTTTCGTCGAGTCTTGTCGATGTTTTACATAAATGGTAATGTACAAATAAATAGGAATTTATATGTAACTCTTTATTTTCAAATACGTCTAATTTTGCAAAGGCGCTGACACACAACGGGAGGATGAAACGTGATGAAAACTTTGTCGAAATTTATGTTAATTTTGGGAGTTATTGCTGCTATCCTGGCAGGGTGCGGAACAGCTCAGGGTGATCCTGACAATGGAGCAGGAACTGGGCCAAATGAAGAAGAAACAGGTTCGGAAGGACAGGATGGACAAGAGCAAAATGAAGAGGAAGAATCATCAGAAGATGGCACAGACGGTGAAGGAAATAGTGTAATAAGAATCCTTGAGCAGAATATGACATATTCAGTTGAGGGTGAAGCGAAGGAAGACACAGCCTTCCTGAAGCATAGTGATAATCAAAGTTATTCAATGTATGTTTTGCCGGAGTATGAGTTAACGGCCGAGGAACCAAATAAGGATGTTTTGTACCTCTCGGAAAATGATCAGATATTCATGCGGATTGAACTCCTTCCGAAAGATGCAGATTGGGAAATGATCGAAGAAAACACTAAAGCACAGCTTGAAGCTGTCAGCGAAAACGTACAAACATCCAAAGCTCCTTCAGATGACTTTTACAAAAATGCTTCTGTGATGAAAACCGAAGGAAACGGTGAGAAGGTTTCTGCCTATCTTGTGAAAAATGATGACCTTTCTTTGAAGCTCACCCTTTTCAATAAAGAAGATGCTGACCATGAAGATGCTTTCCTGCAGATGGCGAAAACCATTATGACTGAGAAGCCGCAAGAATAATATGAATCGAAAGAGATCCATGTAAAAAGGATCTCTTTTCATTTTTCATTTTTTTTCCCCTTACTTCCATCATCAAACGGCTTCATCCACAGAAGAATAATAAAAGTTAGACTTACATATCCAAAGACCGGATATAAGTATGATAGCAATGTCCCATAATTGATTAAACTGATAAAGTAACAAACGACAAAGATAAAGCCTACAATAATAATACTTGGTATGGAAAAGTGCTTTCTCACCTGTCTCTCAATACCAAACACATTCCCAATAACAGATGTGAAGATCTCCCCATAAATGACAAACACAAAAATCCAATAGAACGACGGTGCCAATGTCTTTACAATGGCGGCCATCGGGATATCATACACTTCCAGATTAGGCAGCATCATCAGTGTTAAATGGCTGGAAAGAAGAATAAGAGTCAATGCGGCTCCCCCAAGATATCCTCCCCATTTAATTGTCCGTTCATCATTTATTTCAGAAGCCACAGGCACCAGGACTGCCTGCGCCAATGTTAAATTCAGGGCTGTATAAGAAAACGGAGCCACAACCGCTTTCCATCCATCTTCAGCATATGGGATAAACAGAACCTGTTCTTCAAAATTAGGAAGTTTCATGCTTATAAACAATAAGATAAAACTAAATACTATCATCATTGGAACCACAAATGTATTAACAGCAAATAATCCCCGAATGCCCACTATCATTGTAATAATCGTTAACACTATCGTTATGAGCAAACCTGCAGTCTTGCTGATGCCAATCTGTTCCTCAAACACAGCCCCTGCACCTGATAGCATCACTGCGCATACGCCAAGGAGCATAAACAGCATTAGTAAATTAATGGCAGAACCAAAAAATTTTCCAAATAGGTATTCATTTAATTCCTGGTAGGATGCTGCTTTTATCTTTGCAGAGATTCTCATTAACTTTGATCCGAGAAAAATAAAGATATAACCGCTCATCAGTATCCCAATTAAACCGATAAAACCAAATCGGGAAAAAAACTCTACAATCTCCCTGCCAGTGGCAAAGCCCGCGCCTACCACGGTTCCCACATATACGGCAGCGATCTGGAAAGCTGCCCCCCAATTCGTCTTCACTCAATCTCCTCCTTCCTTTCCAATATATGTAGGCTGGTACAAACAAAGACGAGCTTTTTGCTTTTAAAGACAAACTTCAAAAAGGGTAAAAATACCAAAACAAACTACTTGAAAGTCAAATAAGGTCAAATTATACTGAATACATAAGGTCAAATATAGTCAAAGTCAGACCAAATCTATTAATGGAGGTATGCAAAATGCTTTGTCAAAAATGTCAATTAAAAGAAGCAAACGTGAAATTAAGATTAAAAGTTAATGGAAATGAACGAAGCCTTAACCTTTGCCAAAGCTGTTATCAAACTGAAAAGCAAAAAAGCCTTACTTCCTTTGGGCCTGATTTGAGCGGATTTTCAGGATTTGGCCAAATGCCTTTAGAGGATTTCCTTAAAAAGATGTCATCTTCTCAAGGAAATGAAAACTTCCCTCCTCAAAAAGAAGTGCCTGGCCAGAATCAGCGCAACGGCGGATTTATCGATCAATTCGGACGAAATCTTACACAGCTTGCAAAAGCTGGTTTAATTGACCCGGTCATCGGCCGGGACGAAGAAATAAACCGGGTGACAGAAATATTAAATAGAAGAAGTAAAAATAATCCTGTCTTAATAGGAGAACCTGGAGTGGGTAAAACAGCTATTGCCGAAGGGCTGGCGGTTAATATTGCCGAGGGGCGGGCACCAAAGAAACTTCAAAATAAAGAAGTCTATCTGCTTGACGTGGCATCCCTGGTTGCAAATACAGGCATTCGCGGCCAATTCGAAGAACGCATGAAGCAGTTGATCTCAGAGCTTCAAACCCGGAAGAATATTATTCTTTTTATTGATGAAATCCATTTGCTTGTCGGAGCAGGATCAGCTGAAGGATCGATGGATGCCGGCAATGTACTAAAACCTGCTCTTGCACGGGGTGAGCTGCAAGTAGTCGGAGCCACCACATTGAAAGAATACCGCCAGATTGAAAAGGATCCGGCTCTCGAGCGCAGATTCCAGCCCGTACAAGTAAATGAGCCGACTGCTGATGAAGCAGTTGACATCTTAATTGGGCTGAAACAAAAATATGAAGACTATCATGATGTTTCTTTTACAGAAGATGCCATAAGATCGTGTGTGGAGCTGTCTAGCCGCTATATTCAGGATAGGTTCCTTCCTGACAAAGCTATTGATCTAATGGATGAAGCAGGTTCGAAAATGAACCTTCAGTCAGGATATTTACCGGCAGCAGATATTGAAAACCAGCTGAAAGAAATCAGCAGGCAGAAAGAAATTGTCTTAAAAGAAGAGAATTATGAAGAAGCTGCAAAACTTCGTGAAGAGGAACTAAAACTCCAGCAGGCATTAAACGGAGAAAATAAGGCTGAAAGGCCAGTTATTGAAACTAGCCTTATTCAGGAGATTATTGAGAAGAAAACAGGGATTCCTGTAGGCAAATTAGCTGAAAATGAGCAGAAAAAAATGCAAAACCTAGAGAGAAATCTTGCACAAAAAGTAATTGGACAACGGGAAGCCGTTCAAAAAGTGGCAAAAGCTATCCGCAGAAGCCGTGCAGGACTTAAATCCAAGCACCGCCCAATTGGATCTTTCCTATTTGTCGGACCAACAGGTGTCGGGAAGACTGAATTAACCAAAACACTTGCGGAGGAGTTGTTCGGCTCAAAAGACAGTATGATCAGGCTTGATATGAGTGAGTATATGGAAAAGCACAGTGTGTCTAAAATTATCGGCTCTCCTCCTGGATATGTAGGTCATGAAGAAGCAGGGCAGCTGACCGAGAAAGTGCGCAGAAATCCTTACAGCATTATTTTGCTTGATGAGATAGAGAAAGCACATCCAGATGTACAGCACATGTTCCTTCAAATACTGGAAGATGGACGCCTGACAGATAGTCAGGGACGCACTGTCAGCTTTAAGGATACAGTCATTATTATGACAAGCAACGCAGGAGTTGGGCAAAAAGAAGTCCATGTTGGATTTGGTGCAGCAGATGCCGTCAAAGATTCCAATATTCTGGACTCTCTTGGCAGCTTCTTTAAGCCGGAATTTTTGAACCGATTTGATAGCATTATTGAATTTAAAGCACTGGAAAAAGAGCATTTGCTAAAAATTGTTAACTTAATGCTCAATGAGTTGCAGGAAACCTTAAAAGATCAGGAACTTGAATTAACTATTAGCCAAGAGGTTAAGGAAAAATTAGCAGAAGTTGGATACCACCCTACTTTTGGCGCAAGGCCATTAAGAAGAATCATCCAGGATGAGCTGGAAGACAAAATTGCAGATTTCATCATCGATAATGGTGGCAACAGCCATTTACAGGCTGAGCTGGAAAACAACTTAATTGTCATTAAACCAATGCGCTAATAGGATGAAAAAGAGCCGGAGTTATAAAATCTCCGGCTCTGCTTTTTTATAAATCTTTATCATTCACTGAATTTAGCCAATTCTCAATTTCCCCGATAACTGACTCAACACATCCCTCTTCAAAAGGAGAAATCAATCCAGCTTCTGTGACAAGTTCAGTGAAAGGCTTACTCCCGCCAAGCTGGCATAGTTTTAAATAATCCTTCCAAGCCTCTTCCTGATTCTCCCTGAATCTTTTCCAAAACTGGAATGCACAGATTTGGGCCAATGTATAATCAATATAATAAAATGGAGAATTGTAGATATGTCCCTGCCTCTGCCAGAATCCACCGTTATCTAAATACTGATTGCCGTCATAATCTTTGTGCGGCAAGTATTTCTTCTCAATCTCTCTCCAGGCCTGTTTTCTTTCCTGCGGTGTTGCTTCCGGATTTTCATACACCCAATGCTGGAATTCATCAACTGATACGCCATACGGCAGGAAAAGAAGTCCACCGCTCAAGTGTGAAAACTTATATTTCTCCGTATCCTCTTTAAAGAACCCTTCCATCCAGGGCCATGTAAAAAACTCCATGCTCATTGAATGAATTTCAGCAGCTTCATAGGTTGGCCAGTTATATTCAGGTATTTCAAAATGACTGCTTGAAAAGACCTGAAATGCATGTCCAGCTTCATGGGTAAGAACATCAATATCTCCTGAAGTTCCATTAAAATTAGAGAAAATGAATGGGGATTTATAGTTTTCAATGTAAGTGCAATAGCCGCCCCCTGCTTTTCCCTTTTTGGCTACCAGGTCCATAAGATTATTTTCTCTCATGTATGAGAAAAATTCGCTCGTTTCACCGGATAACTCATTATACATTTTTTGACCGTTTTCAATAATCCAATCAGGATCTCCTTTTGGTACGGCATTACCCGTTTTAAATTCAAATCCCTCATCATAAAATTTGAGCTTATCGACGCCAATGCGCTCTCTTTGCCTTTCCTTTAGCCTTGTAGCGATTGGAACGATGAACTCCTTCACCTGCTTACGGAAATTTTTGACCATTTCCGCGTTATAATCTGTCCGGTACATGCGGAAGTACGCCAGTTCAACGAAATTTTTGTATCCAAGCTTTTGGGCGATTTCTGTTCTAACCCTGACAAGCTCATCATAAATACGGTCCAGTTCATTTTCATTTTCAGCCATGAATCCAAAGCGGGCCTCACTTGCTTTTTTGCGCATTTCACGATCTGTGGATTCGGTAAATGGCTCCAATTGGGCTAGTGTACGTTCTTCACCTTCAAACTCAATCTTGGCAGAAGCAATTAATTTCGTATACTCTGAAGAAAGCTTATTTTCTTTTTGCAAAAGCGGAACGATCTGCGGCGAGAACACCTTCAATTGTGCCTCTGCAAGTGCAAACAGCTGATTCCCCCAGCGCTCTTCAAGCTCTGCTCTGAACTTGGAATTCACTAAAGCCTGATAATACTTTGTGATAAACCCTTCTATTTCAGGCTGTATCTCATCCATATAATCCTGCTCTGCTTTGTAAAATTCATCATTCGTATCAACTGAATGCCGGATATAGCAAAGGTTGAACATGGTACCGACATCATTGCGAATATCATTAATTTCTTTCATAGCCTGATTCTGCTGTTCTGCAGAAGCTGCATCTTCGAACTTCTCAAGCGCCGCTTCAAATTGCCCCTTTATTTTCTCAAGATTCGGACGAACATATGTATAGTCTTCAAATCTCATATTATTGCCCCCTCGTGTATATGTATATCGATTTTTAAACAAACCACTAAACTATTTCGACAATATTTGGATAATTCCTTCCCTAAACATATCTTATTCTGTCACAAAAAAAACAGCCAATATGGCTGTTTAGATTAATCCTCCCCATTTTTGTCATGGGAAATTGATAGTCCAAGCTTCTTTAATAGCCCAATGGCTGCGGCTTTTTCTTCTGAATTCAGCTCGTTCATAAGCGAATGTATATGTCTTTCATGATCAGGAAAAATATTTTCAATAAATGCTTTTCCCTCATCTGTAATCTGCGCAAAGGTAACTCTTCTGTCCGTCGGACATGCGACCCTTTTTAATAGCCCTTTCTGCTCAAGCTTGTCCACTACATATGTGATGCTTCCGCTGGCTAATAGTATTTTCCCGCCGATCTGCTGCAGAGGCTGGTCACCTTTATGATAAAGAAGCTCTAAAACTGCAAATTCAGTTGGATTTACTCCGTACGTTTGTATTCGTTTATTTACATTTTCATTTATAGCCCTGTATGCCCTGGACAGGACGATAAATAATTTCAACGATTGGTCAATTTGTTCAGACCCCATTTTATCCAATCCCTTTTCCTTTTATTGAGTAGCGTTTACATATTTAATTCTCAATCATTATAGAAAACCGTAAGAAAGCTGTCAATTTAGCGAATCAGGATTATTTGCCGGCTGAAACCTCCCAATTGCAATTCAATGTTGGGATTACCTTTTCCTTTTCAGAAAAATAGTCTGCAATCAATTCAGTCATATCGGTTAATATTTCCTTCTCCACGGGTTTGTCCTTGAACATATAATAACCTCCGCCTCCTGCAGCCCGGTAATTGTTCATTACTACATGGTACTCCCCATCCTCCCTGATAGGATGTCCTTTATAAAGAAGCTCTGTGATCCGGCTGCCCTTTTGGACGGAAACATCTATTTTATATTCAATTCCTTCCCACATATCGTAATTATAATGCTGTGGCTTCGGATATGAAAATTCAGGATTCACTATAATATCCCCATCACTGTTCAATTCAAAATAAGATGCTGACCGCTCTAAGGCATCCTTAATGTCCTTTCCTGAAACCTTTAGGACACATAGCGAATTCGGGTATATATAATTAGAGACAATATCTCTCATCGATACATTAGATTTAAAACCAGGTGCTCCCTCATGAAACAGCGCAGTACAGGATATATCAGCACCAGACGCTTCCATTTGAACTTTATTGATGAATTCAACCAGCGGATGCTCCTTAAGGCGCGCTCTGAAAATATCATCAATCACCATGTCTCCCTCAATTTCACCTATCACTGTATCAAGCCAATTCTGGGTTTTACATTCATAATATCCGGCAAGCTGAAGGATCTCATGATCAGGCAGAATTCCATTTGGATAAATCAAGGCAGAGTTTTTTTCATCAATCAGCCAATCATTATGTTTTTTTCTGAATTTTACTGTAACCTTGCCAAGCGCCTGCCCATTAAATCCCGGCTGGATAATAGATACTCCATTCACTTGCTCCCCTTCAATAAAACGGTGCTGATGTCCGGTAATCAGCACATCAATACCAGGGACATCGGTACATATTCTGTAGGCTTCATTTTCACCTGTTTGTTCTTCCGTCAGTTCACCTGTTTTTAGATCCTTTTCAAAGCCCCCATGATAGGAGACGATAATTAAGTCAGGCTTTTCTTCCTCCTGGATATAGGAAACCCATCTTTTCAAGCTGACCACCGCAGATTCGAATGAAAGCTGCTCAATATGCTGACTTTTCTCCCAATTTGGAATAAACTGGGTCGTCACTCCGATTACCGCAGTTTTCAATCCATTTGCAAAAGTTTTTATTTTATAAGGAAGCCCGAAATAAGTTTCTTTTGTTGAACTGAATAAGATATTAGCTGAAAGCCAGGGGAAATTGGACTCACTGACCGCTCTTGCAAGGATATTCTTTCCATAGTTAAATTCATGATTTCCGATAACAGCGGCATCATATTCAAGTTTATTTAAAATCTGTATCATGGGATTTTTTTGATTTTTTAGGTACCTGGAATAATAATAAGTTAAAGGAGTTCCCTGGATTAAATCACCATTATCAATAAGAATTGATATATCAGATTTTTCCTTTTCTCTCTTTATTAACGCTGCAAGCTTGCCTAGACCATGCTCGGCGCTTTCATCCGTTCCATAAAAGTATGGATATACATGTCCGTGGACATCACTTGTAGTTAAAATGGTGAGCAAAGCTTCCGATTTCATCAAACCCCTCCTTACATATAAAATAACATTCCTTTTATAGAATTAAACCTCTTTTAACACATAATGGTATAATATTGTTAATGTCAGTAAGCAAAGGACAAATTAACCTAATTAATCTGGAGTTATCCGCATGAATAATCGAAAAAGAAATTTCCTGCTTTATTTGTTCGCAGTCATTATACCTACTTTAGCCGGCAGCATCTTTTTGTTTATGGATTCTGTTAACGAAAATGACTTGGAAAGAATCCAAGATGCAAAATGGATTGGCTCGATACACCAAAGAAGCTGGGACCAGTTTATTTCTGAGACCGTGACCACACTTGAGATGCTTTCGCTGACTGCTGGAAGTGCTGACACACCTTCTGAAAAGCTTGAGCAACTGCTCCAAAAAGCCAATCAAATGGATCCACGTTATGGAGGGATTTACCTTCTTGATCCTAGCGGATTGGTTCTTACAGGATCAAATCAACTTTTAGCAAACTCAGATTTATCTGCGAAGAAATATTTTAAAGAGGTATTGGTAACGAAAGATATTGTTATTTCCAATACTCCAGAAACACTTACAAATGGACAAACAGTCGTTGGGATAGGAAAGCCGGTATTGAATGAAGATGGAGATATAATCTCTATTATTGTGGCACATATGAGAGTGGATTACGTACAAAATATTATGAGGCTCCTCACTCCGGATGCCAGACTTTCAGTTCTTAATTCTAAAAGGAAAACAATTATGGATATCAATATGAATGGGGACTCTTCATTTTCCAGTCAAAATAGCATTACCATTCCGATTGACAGGCTGCCTTGGAGTGTAAAGGTGGAATTTCCGCCAAGAGACATGCTGAAAATTATTATGGATGCTTTCCGGGAAATCCTGGTATTAACGATAATAATCCATATTCTGTTTCTCTTCATAAAATATTTAAGGCTTAAAAAAAAAGCTACAAAGGAAAAAAAGGAAAATGAATTGCAAAAACTTGAATTGGTAGGTTCTCTTGCTGCCAGCACAGCCCATGAAATCAGGAATCCTTTAACAGGAATAAAAGGCCTTATACAGCTATTGAGTGAAAAATATACAAATACACATGACCGGTATTATTTTTCTGTCATAAATGATGAGATAAACAGAATTAATGAGATTGTCAGTGAATTTTTAATTCTGGGTAAACCCACTGCTCAAAAAATGGATGCTATGGATTTGAGAAGTGTTATAAAGGAATTAGAACCTTTAATACTCTCTGAAGCTAACTTACACAATGTCACATTTGAATCTATTATTTCAGATGAACCCGTAATAGTCGATTGCACGAAAGATCAGATGAAACAGGTGATCCTGAATTTAACGAAAAACGCTTTTGAATCAATGCAGGATGGCGGAAAACTAACGATAAAGCTAAATAAGATACAATCCAGATGTCAGCTTAAAATCACGGATACTGGCTCCGGCATTCCAGAAGACAATATCGAAAAAATATTTCATCCATTTTATACTTCAAAAGAAATGGGTACAGGTCTTGGGCTTGTGGTCTGCAGACGGATTGTGCATTCTTTTGGCGGTGAAATATTTATTACAAGTGAAGAAAAAAAGGGTACTCATGTGGACGTTTTTCTTCCTATCAAAAACCGTTAATAAGAAGGGAAGGTGCATAAAATCAGGCACCTTCCCTTTTAGCTTAAATATATTGGAGAGTTTTCCTCAATTCGATCCTTTATCGACTTCATCATTACTAATAGCTGAGGATTCCTGTCCTCAGGTGCGATTTTTTTATGGAGAACGGAATACAGTGTGATATCCCTCAGCCTCAGGAATAAAGGCAGCTGTCTTTCCAGGTCACAGGGAATTTCATTCTCTTGCTGATATCCATTCAAAAATGATTCCAGAAATATCTTTCCAAAAATTTTCACTTCTGCAGGATCCGCCTCTTTAAACTTATATAAAATTGAATAATACAGAGGTATGGCTATATCAGACGCAAACCAATGATAACAGCAGTCATCAAAATCAAACACTTCTATATCTTTTCCGTCATAAAAGAAGTTTCCGGAATGAATATCTGTATGAATAAGACCATAGTTGTTGGTTATATCCTTTGGCAATGCATGAAGCAGATTCATTAAATCCTTCGTATTCTTAACAATTAATTGATCTTCTTTGGGTATATATTTTTCAACGGTCAACAATTCTTCTTCATCCCATTGCATTCGCTGTATAATGCCAGGGGAAGGAAAATATGATTTTGTGGCTGAATGCATTTTCCCCACCGCTCTTCCCCATGCATGATATAACTCATTGTTGAATTCCGGTGCAAGAACACTGATTGGTTTTCCCTGTGCTTTTGAAAACAGGCTTGCATAAAAGACAGAGCCGTCACCGGCTTCCAAGGCTTCAACCATATTCCCATTTTTTGAAGTGATTACCTTTGGAACTTTCACACCATCTGATCTTAAATAACTCATCCAATCAACTTCAGATAAAATCTCCTCCAGCTTTCGATGTGTCGAATGGGTAATTCTCAAAATTAACTCTTCCCCGTCTTTCGATGCTTGAAAGACATAGTTTTCAAAGTCACCCAGCTTTTTATAATTAACAGTATTCAAAGAAAAGATATTTAAGAAATGATGGAAGATGTTGTCCGTCATTAAAGCATCAACTGCTTTTTCCATTAGCTCCCCTGCTCTCATGTTTATTCTAAATAATGTAAATTATATAATATTTATAAGATTTTCAAAATATCTATTTTGATAGACTCGTGAATAAGGTACAATATATTTATTTTCAAGAAACGTTCAGAAAGAAGGAGACTTACAATATGAGTGCTACAGCTGCTACAATCGTGCCAAACTCTGATCCGCAGCAGAAAACAGCCTATCGGATATTATTCATCATCGGCCTTTGCCACCTATTGAATGATTCCATCCAATCCGTTATCCCCGCTATGTTTCCAATTTTGGAAAAGTCTATGGGGCTTACCTACTCACAGCTTGGAATGATTGCTTTTTCCTTAAATATGGTTTCTTCCATCATGCAGCCTGTCATTGGGATGACCACTGATAAAAAACCGTTCCCTTTTGCCTTGCCAATCGGCCTCACCTCAACTTTATTTGGTGTATTAGGCCTGGCTTTTGCTCCAGATTATAAATGGATCATTCTTTCAGTTCTATTCATTGGTTTGGGTTCGGCTGTGTTCCATCCTGAAGGTTCAAGGGTAGCATATATGGCAGCAGGCCAGCGCAGGGGCCTTGCACAATCGATTTATCAAGTTGGCGGTAACACCGGACAGGCACTTGCTCCCATCATTACAGCCCTCATTCTTGTTCCACTTGGCCAAATAGGGGCTGCCTGGTTTTCCGTAGTTGCGGCAATTGCAGTTGGACTGCTGATTTATATCGCATTCTGGTATACAGGACGCCTTCAGCAGGAACTGACCGCCACTAAACCGAGGAAAGGTTCAAGTACTCGCCAAAATAAAAGAATTTCCAGGAAGGTGTGGGGAGCCCTCCTCCTGGTTCTTTTTTTGATTTTTGCCCGTTCATGGTTTATCTCAGGGATGACAAATTTCTATGCTTTTTATGCTATTGAGAAATATTCTTTCTCTATAAGTCAGGCACAGCTCTTCTTATTTGCATTTTTAGTATCAGGTGCGCTGGGTACGTTTTTTGGCGGGCCGCTCGCAGATCGTTTTGGAAAGAAACAGATTATTTTTCTATCAATGATCCTCACTGTTCCCCTTTCCCTCATGATTCCTTTCGTGCCTTCAGCTATTGCATTTATCATGCTTGTGGCGGGTGGATTTATACTTATGTCAAGCTTTTCTGTGACTGTTGTATACGCACAGGAACTCGTTCCCGGGAAAATCGGCACTATGGCTGGACTTACAGTAGGGCTCGCATTTGGCATGGGGGCAATAGGATCCGTTGCTTTGGGCTATCTGGCCGACACTATTGGACTGGCCAATATGATAATATTTACAGGGTTTCTTCCCGTTTTGGGATTGCTGACTTTATTGCTTCCCCCGGATGAAAGGGTTTCTGAATGGAATAACTAAGAAAGTATAAGCGCCTTGTCCACCTAAGGAAAGCAAACTAAAGACGCCACGTCCTCTTAAAAGCTGTTGCTTTCGATAGTGCGATGTTTATGCCGTCAAGCCTTCCTTGTCCTGTAGGCCTCAAGTACAAGGCGAGCCTCCCGGAAAGGCGTTCTTTGCCTTTTTGTGGGAGCGTTGTCCGAAAGGTGGAGGCGACTGCTCAGGGACGACAAGCTTAAGAAGAGCCTTTTAAGAAGGTTTTCTTTCTTCTGGAAGGGCTTGACTAGTCTTTCGGCCCTAGGAGCCGCAACTAAACAGGCTTGTGACCTCGAGGGAGTAGACGCTGAAGCTAGACATAAAAAAGAGGAGGTGCTCCCTCCTCTTTAAAATTGCTGAATTTTAAAATATAGCTCTTCTTTCTCGTCTTCAGTAAGAAGATTTTCTGCCATAGGAAATAGGACGTTTTCTTCTTTAGAAAAGTGCTGTGTCAGAGTATAGTATGCCTTTTTAATCAGTCCGGAGTGTTCGGCCATTTCTGTTTCAGTTAAGTGCTCTGCTCTTTCCGCAGCTCTTAAGAAGGCTTTAATACAGCTTTTAGCCTGGTCATGCTCATACTCCATAACAGCGATAGGGCCTGCCCCTTTACCCAGGTATTGTTCCATCATCCGGAAAAGCACACCTTCCTCCCTTTCTGAATGCGGATCAAGCTTACTGCAGAAATTCTGTACATGTTCAGTCAACTCTTTAAAAAGAGCTCTGTCCGAAGATTCCTCCATTTTAATAGTGATCTGAAGAAGCTCTTCAAGCATTGCCAAAAGAGGGGGGGCTCCTCTTTCAGCTGTTTCAGTCCTTTGCTAAGATTGATTGGACCATTTCCCATCATGGAGCTCATACAGCCTTCCATCCTTAACCCCTCCTATCTAATATAGATTCAGTATAAGAAATGGCAGGATTATTTGTTGTGATGCCCGTCACTTTATGTGTTCCTGAAAATTTTCTAAAAATTTAAATAATTATATGCAATCTTCTCATTTTTTGCCATATAATAAAGGTAAGTTATCTTTATATCGGCGTAGTAAAACCCTGTAAATTGTTAGGAGGGATTAATATGCAACTGCCAACTTTTTATGAATTTTATCAAAAATGCCTTATTCCGGCTAATTCAGAAGAGACATTCTCTTCCACAGGTCAAACCCACTGGCTGATCGCTCTGGAAGGACAGCTTAAAGAACAGGAAAAAGAGTTTTATTGCTGGAAAGTAACCATTTATCCATCAGATTCGGAAGGTAGCTTTTCATGGAATGAAGTACTATATTCTTCATCTCTTCATGAATGCATCCACAAAGCATTTGAACATGCCAGAGAAATTGAAGCCAATATCAAAGATTCACAATTCAGTTTTTTAAATAGAACAGAAAAAATCAGCTAGCCCCAAAAATTATTTCTCCTTCGCTCCATCTTTTTTTACCCTCGCATGTGAAATAACATACATATAGGTAAAATCTACTCCTAACGAAATCCATTAATAAAACATTCGTAATGCAATAAAAAAAGAGCCTAGACAATCTAAGCTCTCCAGATTATAGGGGGTCAACTATAATAGTTCGACCACATTCAGTTTAACAAACTCCGTCTGAAAAATTAAGTTACTAAAGCACTATTACTTAAATGCATTAACGCGTTATATTAGAA
This sequence comes from Cytobacillus firmus, assembly GCF_023715565.1. Lineage (GTDB taxonomy): Bacteria > Bacillota > Bacilli > Bacillales > Cytobacillaceae > Cytobacillus > Cytobacillus firmus_C. The sequence continues at coordinate 22,701 of NZ_JAMBOJ010000017.1, forward strand.
AACCCTTATAGAATTCATAGTTTATATATACCTTGTTAATAGATTCTTAATATTTTAAATTTATAATATACATTTGCCGAAAGATAAAACCCTTTTCATTCCCCCTTTTCAAAACCGGCCCATTTAATGGCCGGTTTTTGTATGATCCTGACGGGTGATTTATGCAAGTCTGAATACTATTCCATGACCTCCTTTCGGATATTCCCATTTAATATTCTGATACGGGCATCCTATCCTGCAGCTGCCGCACTCATGACATCCTTCGTAACCGACCTGCATTCTTAAACCTTCCCACTTGTAGACCTCTGCCGGGCAGAAAATGGTGCATATTTTATCGGGACACTTTGTCATACAGATATCATGATCCAATACGGTAAGATGTGATTTTGTATCTGCCTTAAAACGAACTAGATATTGCTTTTCTTCTATCGTTTTGGTTGACATTATTTCACCGCCTTCCATGCCCTGTACATATCTTGAAGCAAACGAAATGTCCCGCGTTCACTGGTGAAGCTCTTCATAATTTCTTTTTGCTTATCTTTCTTCGGAGTTCCATCAACTGTAAAGAATTTGTTCGCTGCCCTGTTCAGCATCGGAACATATTCCTTGAAATACTGCGGGTATTGCTCAAACGTGTGAGCTGCATCTTTATATTTTTCCAGGTCCTTAATAATAAAGCTTTGATAGAGCTTTTCCCTGTACTGATTCAAGCTCGTTTCGCTAAAATCACCCCGTTCCTTGGCAGCAATTATTGTTTCTGCAGCCATCGTTCCGGATGCCATGGCCATATTGGAACCTTCGCGGTGAATGGCATTAACAAGCTGTGCCGCATCACCTGCAAGAAGGACACCATTACCGGCCACTTTCGGCACCGAATGATACCCTCCTTCAGGAATCAAATGAGCCAGATATTCAGCGGATTCTCCCCCTTCTATTAAAGGTCTTACCATAGGATGTGTTTTTAAATAATCCAGCAGGTCATAAGGTTTAAGCTTTGCCTTGATCATGCTTGAGAGTGTTGTTCCTACACCAATATTGATACTATCTTTATTGGTGTATATGAAAGCTGTACCGAGATTGCCTTTCGTTGAGTCCCCGAAAATTTCAATCGTACATCCCTGGTTGTCTTCCAGGTTGAAGCGGTCATTAATTTTGTCTTTAGAAAGATTAATGACTTCCATTACTGTCAGCGCTACTTCATCAGGGCGGAATTCTTTATGGTAGCCAAGCTGTTTTGCCAGCAATGAATTCACACCATCTGCTAAAACCACTACATCAGCATATATATCTCCATCCGGTCGGTCTGTTCTTACACCAACTACTTTTCCATTTTCAGTCAGACACTCAAGCACCACCGTCTCATTTATTAATAGAACGCCCTGCTCAACCCCTTTCTTTGCAAACCATTGATCAAATGGCGCCCGCAGCACTGTAAAATTATTATATGGTTCCTTCCCCCACTCAAGACCTTTATAGCCAAAACTCACTGCCGATTCTTTATCCATCATCCAAAATCGCTGCTCTATGACTGGCCGCTCAAGCGGTGCCTCTTTCCAAAACTCCGGAATGATTTCCTCCATTTGCTTACGGTATAACACACCGCCCATTACATTTTTGCTGCCCGGATATTCTCCTCTTTCAATTTGCAGGACTTTCAGGCCGTTTTTAGCGCAGGTATAAGCACAGGAAGTTCCTGCAGGACCAGCACCGACCACAATGACATCAAATTTTTCAGACATAGCTCATTTCACCCCCTCTTTCCCTTGCTTCCTTGAATTCTTTAATCAGCTTCGGAACAATTTCAAGTGCATCACCCACGATACCGTATGTTGCTACATCGAATATAGGGGCTTGTGGATCCTTGTTAATCGCAATAATAAACTCTGAATTTTTCATGCCTACAACATGCTGAATCGCCCCTGAAATCCCAATAGCAAAATAGATCTTTGGTGTAATGGTTTCTCCTGTCTGCCCCACCTGCTGTTCATGGGGCAGCCATCCAGCCTCCACCACATCCCTTGTACCCCCTACAGTCGCTCCAATGGTGTCAGCCAGTTCGTGGATCATCTGGAAGTTTTGAATATCACCCATTCCTTTTCCGCCTGCAACGACAACATGGGCTTCAGCTAAATTCACTTTTTTTGTGACATCCTTCACAATTTTAATCACCTTCGTGCGCATGTCATCTTCTTTTAAGGTAATCGCTTCTTCTATAACCTCACCATGTCTATCAGGATCCGGATCCATTGCCTTCATAACCTTAGGACGGACAGTAGCCATTTGCGGACGGTGTTTCTTGCAAAGGATGGTTGCCATAATATTTCCTCCAAATGCCGGGCGGCTTGCTTCAAGCAGCCTCTTTTCCACTTCGACATCCAGCATGGTAGTATCAGCAGTCAATCCAGTGCTGAGGTCTGTGGCAACTGCACTGGCTAAATCTTTGCCATTGGACGTGGCCCCATAGAGAAATATTTCAGGTTTATATTTTTCTGCAAGTTGGATAACCGCCTTCATATAAGATTCAGTCCGGTAATCCTTCATTACTTCATGGTCGATTACATAAACCTGATCTGCACCATATGAGATGATCTCCCGGGTTAAAGACTTTATTTCATACCCAAGGAGCACACCGGAAAGAGGCACCTCCAGTTTGTCTGCAAGCTTCCTGCCTGCGCCGAGCAATTCAAGGGAAACCCCTTCAATTTTCCCTTCATTTTGTTCTATGAATACCCATACTCCCCGGTACTCATCCATCATGTAAATCCCCCCTATTTATTACTATTTGGCTGCAATAGCTCTTTTTTATCATTGAGAAGCTCCATCAGCTGCTGAATTTGTTCGTCCGCATTCCCTTCAAGTCTTTTTCCGCCTTCCGGCTTTGGAGGGGTAAACATTTTACCCACTATCGTAGGTGACCCCTTCAACCCCAGCTGTGTCCGGTCCACACCTTCAAGATCATTAACAGACCAGATTACCGGTTCATATCTGGCAGCTTTTATCATATTAGGCATGGGGGAATATTCTATGCTATTAATCTCTTTTTCAACGGTCAGCAGGCAAGGGATTTGAGCTTGAATCAATTCATATCCGTTCGTAATTTTCCTTTTGATCAGAATTCTTTTTTCACTTTCATTAACTTCAGATACTTCAATCACATTCGTGACAGGCGGAATATCCAGCCGCCTTGCTATTCCTGGTCCAACCTGGCCGGTATCTCCATCAATAGCATGCTTTCCGCATATAACCAAATCCACAGGCATATCTTTTGAAATACGTTCTAAGGCTTTAGACAGAGCATAGCTTGTTGCCAATGTGTCGGCACCGGCAAATGCACGGTCGGAAATTAATAATCCGCGGTCCGCCCCAATTTCGATACTTTTTTTAATAACTGCCACAGCCTGTGGAGGTCCCATGGATAAGACTGATATGGTACCTTTTCCCAACACCTTTTTAATTTTCACAGCCTCCTGCACTGCATGAGCATCATAAGGATTCAAAATTGCAGGAGCACTGCGCCGGTCAAGGGTATTGGTTTTGGGATTGATTTTAATGATTTTAGTATCAGGCACTTGCTTGACACACACAACTATGTGCATTTTTTACTTTCCCTCCTCTTAACTTAAAGCTTGTATGATTATTGAGTACTTTAAGTAATAAAAAAAGCTTTGTATTACGATATATGATTCTCTAAAGAGGCATAGTACTTCTTTAATGAATTAATATGTTTATTACTAGAATTGCGGCAGACTGCAAAAAAAAAGAACCCTTCACGGATTCTTTTTATTCCCTACTTATATATGCTCAATTTATACAACTGCTTTCTTCCATGATAGAATCATTTGCCTGAATGAAACTCTCATACTTTTCCTTTGTTCCTTCTCCCGTTTAATGAAGCATTGATATTCAAAAATCAATTGATCGAGTTCCTGGCTGCATCGAACCGTTTCCTGGCTCGCCATTCCGTTTTTCCTGGCCGTTTCTATCATTTTTTCCCTTTTTTGCTGGATTTCAGTCAGCAGCTGTATTCTTTTATTGCGCAACTTTCTTCCTCCTAATCCTATCCCTTTTATCCGATATAAATGTGTCTACTTGAAGCATTATCACAAGAATTTCTATAAATGTAAATAGATTCGCAATATTAGACAATCTTTTTCCCAATTAATTTTAATCGACATTAATCTCACAGGAGCACTAATAGTTTTCGACACCTTCTGCTAAACAAAATAACTGGAACCAACAGTATATGAAAAAATTCGCAAGATCAAAGGGTGTAAAAAAAACCCAATTATTATTGTTGGAAAATAAAAATACCCAATGCCGTAGCAATGGGTCAACGGATTATTGATGAACTTCCTCTTCTTCATAAATTGGCACCCATCCTTCTGCAGATACAAAGATCCGGATGGCTACTACCTTTCTGTCATCCTGCAGAGTGAAATAATGACGAATGTTTTCAGGTACTGATATTAAATCGCCGGGATTCAAGAATACCTCAAAGAATTCCCCATCTATTCCTTGTATAATAAAAACCCCGTGGCCGCTGACAATAAACCTCACCTCATCGTCTGTATGGTGGTGTTCCCGCTGGAAATTTTGAAGAAGCTCTTCCAAATTCGCCGTATTCTTTGAAAGGGAAATGACATCCTGTGCCCTGTATCCTCTTCTTTCAGAAATATCCTTAATTTCTGCAGCAAACGTATCCAGGATTTCTTGTTTCTCATCATCTGAAAGTAAGTATTTTTCCTGGAGGCTGTCAGGCAATTTATCTATTGCCCATTGTTCATAGATAACCTCCTGCTTTTCCAGAAAAGATGCAACTTCTTCCTGATCCCTGATTTCTTTTCTTGAATTTTGAAATACGATATATGCCAAACTGATCAACCCTCTCTACTAAATTTTCTTTCTGCATTATTATGAGCTTTTCGATTAAACTACCTTTGATAACTGTTTGGCTCGATGTTCCAATATCTTTAGCTGATATCGGAACAGAAATTCTGAAGCCTCCAGGATCTTTTTAGCCTCAAAAGAGGTTTTGCCCCATACTGTAATTCCGTGGTTTCTAATTAAAATTGCACCTGAAGTTTCATGTACATGGGAAGAAAAACACTTTGCCAGCGCCGGAATGTGCGCATGATTCGGAATAATCGGAATTCTGAGGACAGCATCTTCCTCCCATTTATCAAATGCTTTAATGAGCTCTTGTCCCTGAAATGTTACAGCCTCCTGGTCACCATAAATTTCTGAGATGACATTATTATCGATAGTATGTACATGAAGACTGCATTCAGCTTTTGTTCTTCTGTATATTTCCGTATGCAGAAGTGTTTCAGCGGATGGCTTTAAATGAGTTTCGCCCACCGGCCGGCCAAATTCATCCACCAGCAGAAAGTCTTCTGCTGTCCGTTTCCTCTTATCCTTACCGCTGGCAGTTACGAGGAATTGAAGCGGGCTTGAGCTGACCTTAATGGCCAGATTCCCGCTCGTTCCCATAAACCAGTCCCTTGCTGCAAGCTCGTCTTTAATATCTGCAAGCTCATTCCATTTTTCCTCAAATCTCCTCATACACTCACCTCATTTAACTTTTTTAAAACCTTAATGCAATCATAGAATGTTTCAAAGGTGTCATGCTTAAGGTTCAATTCTTTACTTTTTTCCAAGAGCAGGTCTCTTGCTATGACAAAGTCCGCCTGTTTTGCAGCCTCAAGGTCAGTTATTGAATCTCCAATTACCACTTTCAATGTGTCCTCAGCCCCGAACTTCCTCATAATGGAAGGCTTGCAGCAGCCGCAATTATTTTGGCACTTTTCATCACAGCAATGGGGCCATAAGATTTTTATTGTGTCTTCGTTAAAATCTGAACCATTGCAGAACACTGCTTCAAAGGGTCCATACTTATCTAAAACTGGAGCTACAAAAAAGTCTATTCCGCCGCTTACTATATAAAGAGGTATATCTTTTTCTGCCAGATAATCGACAAACGGCTGGAATCCCTCTCTTACCTTTGCATTTTTTAAGATGAAATCAGTAATCTCACTTTTCAGATTACTTGGGAGAAGGGAGAACATCTTTCCTACTCCCTCTTTAATAGAAATTTCCTGCTGCAGGACTTGATTTTTTATCCCCTCCCACTGAGAAGGTGCAAAATGCTTCATAATATTGATGATGTTATCTTTTTCGGTAATAGTTCCATCAAAATCGCAAAAAACCGCTATATCACCCATTCTTTACAGCCGCCTCTTTGTATCCCCACAAATCAATCGATCTTTTTAATTCAGGGAAGTCTGATGGAGCATCGGCTAAAGAAGCTCCCTTTAAAGTTAAATCAATCGCCTGACGGAATGCCAAACCGCCTCCTCTTGCTCCATCCGGGTGGCCGTGCACGCCGCCTCCGGCGTTAATGACACTGTCTATTCCAAAGTCATCGAATAGCAATGGCACTAAACCCGGATGGATGCCGGCTGAGGGTACCGGAAAAGATCTTTTGCAAAAGCCATTTTCAGTTAGACTATCTGCGATTGATAGAGCCTGTGTTTTTTCAAGGGCAACTGAACCATAAGGTGATGGGAAAAGAGACAAGTCAGCTCCTGCATACCTGAGCAGTTTACCTAAAAGCAAAGGATAGGAGATTCCATAAACACTTGAAGCTGCAAGAGCTCCGCTGATTGCAGGATGCGCCATGATAGGCAGTTCAATCTCATCATCTTCCCTCAAAGACTGCAATACATCGAGTCCATAAGAGAATACATTAAAAAGAAGAAGATCAGCCCCAAGGCTGGATGCCTTTCTTGCCTTATCTCTTAATTCAAACGATCTTCCTGTTAAATTCACAGCATATAAGGTACGATGGCCCATTTCCTCATAAACCTGACTTAACACCTTTTTTCCTTCTTTTATCCGCGCTTCTAATGGTGTAAGGCTGTTTTCAAATAAAATTTCATCGTCTTTCACAAGATCTATACCGCCCATGGCCTGTTCCCGCAGCTGTGAAGTCAGAAAATCCATATCTTTGCCGAGCACACCTTTGAAGATGCTCATCAGAAGAGGCCTGTCATATACATTCAATTTTCCCCTCAGCCCTTCAATCCCAAATCGAGGTCCGGGGAAAAATTTTTTCAGTTCATTGGAAAAATGCAAATCCAAAAGTTTAATCTTTCCGTCCAGTGACAGTTTCCCAAAGACTGTTGTTAATATTGCCGGTAAATCCGGACTAAAATTTACAGCAGGGTAGGCAATCTTAATAATTGCTGCTGTTTCCTTACTTTTAGCATCTTTTGTAAAGATTTCAACAGAAACGACCCTGCCTTTATGCTTCTCCAGCTGCTGTTTTTCCAGCTCCGGCAAATGGGTCCATGATCCCACCGTTAAACCTAAAGCAATCTCCTCCGCTTTTTTCTCCGGATTATGTTTTTCATCATGTATTAGGTACTCTGCAATAATTTCGCTCATAAATCTTCTTCCTTTCACTATCAAAAAATAGGAAATATAAAAACCTCTTCAAATAAGAAGAGGTTAGTATGGCATTCTAACATCTTCTTATCTTTCAGCTATAAGCTGCAAGATTTAGCACCGTGCTTAAGTTTAAGTCGGTTGCCGGGCTTCATAGGGCTAGTCCCTCCACCTGCTCTTAATAAGAAAACGAAATCGATTATTCAGTTAATTTAGAAATTTAATTAGAATTATGACAGTGCTTAATTCTTTTGTCAATTTAATTTTTTAAATAAATTAAAATAGATCTAATTTTTGTATTCTTCTTACCGCTTCTTTAAGTCTTTCTTCAGATGTTAGCAAACCAGCTCTCACAAATCCTTCGCCAAACTGGCCGAACCCATTGCCGGGCGCAACTGCAATATGCGCTTTTTCCAGGAGATACTCAGAAAACTCTTCAGAAGTAAATGATTCCGGGACCTTAAGCCATGCAAAAAAAGAGCCCTTAGGAGCTTGTACATCCCACCCAATTTCCCTGAGACCGGAAATGAAAGTATTTCGTCTGGATTCGTAAATTGAATTCAACTCTTTCACACAATCCTGGGAGCCTGACAGAGCAGCTGCCGCAGCTTCCTGAACAGCTCCAAACAAGCTGACGTAAAGGTGATCCTGCATCAGGTTCAGTGCTGCAATAACGCTTGCATTTCCTGCTGCAAACCCTACTCTCCAGCCTGCCATATTAAAGGTCTTTGAAAGAGTATAAATTTCTATTCCAACCTCTTTTGCCCCTTCTGCCTGAAGAAAGCTTACAGGTCCCTTTCCGTCAAATCCAATTCCGCCATATGCAAAGTCATGTACCACGCATATGCCATGGCTTCGGCTTATTTCAACTGTTTCTTGAAAAAACTCAATGTTTGCCACTGCTCCAGTAGGGTTATTTGGATAATTAAGAAACATCAACTTGGCTGAATGAAGCTCTTCAGCTGTCAATTCACTGTATACAGGCAAGAAGTTATTTTCCTCTCTCAGAGGCATTGTTACCATTTGTGCTTTAGCAAGCGCAACCCCTGACCAATAATCAGGATATCCTGGATCCGGAACCAATACACTGTCCCCGGGATTTAAAAGGCATTGTGGAATTTCAACAAGCCCTGCTTTGCCTCCAAAAAGGATGGCTATTTCAGTATCCGGATCCAAATCCACATCATATTCCTTTTTATAAAAGTCAGCTGCTGCCTTTTTTAAATAAGGATAACCCTGAAAAGGAGAATATTTATGGTTTTGAGGGTTTTCGGCTGCACTTTTAAGACGCTTGACAATATGCTCAGGGGTAGGCAGATCAGGATTTCCCTGTCCCAGATTGATGACATCATGACCCTGTTCAAGCTTTTTCCCCACCTTAGCTGTCAATGAGGCAAAAAACTGTTTTGGCAGACTTTTTAATAGTTCTGATTGCGGATAATTAATCAAATTGATCACCTGCTTAAAAAAATGATTGAAAATATAGTCACAAATGATATAACTTAAATGATATGTTGTAAAGTAAAATTTAGAAAATTTCTATCTATCGGATTAATCATAACATAAGCAAAAGATGATTGCGGGGGAGTTAAATGAAATTAAAGGTTGCCTGTTTACAAATGGATATTGCTTTTGGAAAACCTGAAAAGAATTTTAAAGCAGCTGAAGCCATGATTCTTAAAGCGCTTAAGTCTAATCCGGACGTTTTGGTTCTTCCGGAACTTTGGACGACAGGCTATGATTTGACCAGATTGGATGAAATTGCGGACCAGGATGGAGCCTTAGCTCTGGCTTTTTTGAAAGAGACTGCACAAAAAAACCAGGTCCATCTGATTGGCGGTTCTGTTGCAAAGAAAACAGCTGAGGGCATTTACAATACGCTGCTGATTGTAGATAACAACGGAGACCTTATACATGAATACAGCAAGCTGCACTTATTTAAGCTTATGAATGAGCATCTCTATTTGAAAGGAGGGTCAGCCAGAGGAGAATTTTCTCTGGACAATAGGAAATTTGCAGGAATGATCTGTTATGATATTCGTTTTCCTGAGTGGGTGCGGAGCCATACAGCAGAGGGGGCAGAAGCTTTATTTGTAGTCGCCCAATGGCCATTGGCACGGCTTGCACATTGGCGTGCGCTTTTGATTGCACGTGCCATTGAAAATCAATGCTATGTCATTGCCTGCAACCGTTCCGGCACTGATCCTGCTAATGTCTTTGCTGGCCATTCGATGATTATAGACCCTTGGGGTGATGTACTTGCTGAAGGCTCTGAAAATGAAGAAATTCTTCATAGTGAAATTGACCTGGATAAAGTGAAGGAAGTCCGCAGCTTAATTCCGATTTTTGATGACCGCAAACCGGATTATTACCGATAAGGACTTTGCAGAGGGCCCTGCCAGGGCCCCTGCTCACCCTTCTATTTTCGCCCACATTTCAGGGGGGTTCAACTCGTAAATGCCATTTTCACGGTACATATAGTGGTTGATTATAAATTCCCTGCGTATAGTAGCGTAGTCTTCATGATACTGTTTTATATATTCGTTAAGCTCTTTTTCTTCATATTTTTTTCCCATTTTCAAGCCTTTAATTAAATGCTCAAAAACCATCAGTTTCTTCTTTCTCTGGGCTGGAATATTCTTCAGCTTTCCATCCCTGGTAAAGAAATTTTCAATAACCTTCTGATTTTCGGAATTTTGTTCCTCCATTTTTTTAACCTCCTCTTTATCTGCCAATTTTGCAAGTACACCGGACTGGTGTTTCAGTACAGATTCATTCAAATAAAAATAAACAGTATTTTTATCTCTTCTTTGATATACGAGGTTTATTTCCCGCAGTTTATTTAGGTGATGTGTAATGGTAGGCGGGGTTAAGCCAAGCTTTCCGGCTATCGCTTGTCCATGCAGCGGCCCTTTGGCAAGGAGAAAAACAATCCGGATTCTGGTTGGGTCTCCCATAGTCTTATAAAAAGCCACTAAGCGATTTAATTGCATAATTACGCACCTCATTTCGATTATCATCTAATTAGATATTAATCGAATGTGATTCATTTCGTCAACAGAATTGGAAAAATCAAAAAAAATCACCTTAAAATGGTGATTTGATAACTATTTAGCATAATTGGCCCCTTCAAGGGATAATAATATTTCTTTAATTTCTGTCCTGCTGCCTGCATACCCGGTTAGTGATTTATTCTTGCCGATCACACGATGGCAAGGAATAATGATTGGAAGGCGATTGACCTTATTTGCCTGTCCGATGGCCCGCACAGCTTTGTCTTTCCCTATTTTTACAGCAATGTCGTGATAGCTCCTTGTCTCGCCAAATGGGATAAGGCAAAGCTCTTTCCATACTGCTTTTTGAAATTCAGTTCCATTAAAGTCAATTGGGAGGTCAAATTCCTTTCTATGTCCGTTAAAGTATTCCTCAAGCTGGAGAGCACACATTTTTAACAAAGAGTCAGAGGGGTTAAATTGCAATGATAAGACATCTTCCCCTTCCAAAAAATCAGCTTCCCCCATGTATAAAGCCAGAAGGGTTCCATTTTCTGCTACGATGTATATGTCACCGGCCGGTGTTATTACCTTAGAATAAACTCTTCCTCTCATTCGATTCCCGCCTTTATTATGTGGGCAAATAGATGTGAAAAACAGTTCCTTCACCCAATTTACTTTCCACTTCAATTGTTCCGTTGTGTTCTTCAATAATTTTATATGTAACCATTAAGCCAAGTCCAGTACCTCTTTCCTTTGTAGTATAAAAAGGCTCACCAAGCTTTTTTATTTTGTGTGCAGGAATTCCAGTTCCTTGATCCCCTATGGAAATGTGAACTTTTTGGTCCGATTCTTTTTGAATGGATACTGTAATATATCCGCCTTTATGCATGACTTCAATTGCATTTTTTATTATATTGATAAAAACTTTTTTCATTTGATTGGATTCACAGAAAACCCTGGGCAGGTTCTGTTCATAATAAGTTCTGAATTGAACATTGTGAAGTACTGCCTGTGCACTAAGGAGATCGACTGTTTCTTTCATAATTTGTGAAATGTCTTTTTCTACAAATTTGACAGCTTGAGGCTTAGCAAGGATAAGAAATTCATTAATAATTGAATCTATCCTGTTGAGCTCAGTGGTGATCACATTGAAATACATCGTATGATCTTCTTTAACACTTCCCTCCAGAAGCTGAATAAAGCCTTTAAGAGCCGTCATGGGGTTTCTGATCTCGTGTGCTATCCCTGCTGCCAATTCTCCAATGACATTCAAGGTGTCTGATTTCCGAAGCTGTTCTTCCATTTCCAGCTTTTCAGTAATATCTTTAAATGTCGTCATACTAATATTAGAAAATATATTCAGCTTGTTGGAAAACTCAAAAAATTTCTTTCTGCCTGTTTTTAAAGTAATGGAAAGATTCCCGTCTGATTGACCCTCTGAGTGTATGTTTCTTATTTGTTCTTTTAATTCTTCATCAGTTATATTGCAGTCATTCAAAATACTATGCAGTGATAAACCGATAAGATCCTCTTTTGTCATCTGCAGCATTCTCTGGCCTGATTGATTAATATCGACGATTTGAAAATGATCGTCCCAGAGAAGAATACCTTCAAGAGCCCCTTCAAAAATCATGCGAAATTTTTGTTCGCTTTCCCTTAAACTTTTTTCCATGGCATGACGCTCACTGACATTTCTGAAGATTGTCATGTGGTAGCCTTCAACTGAGTTCAATTTCACTGTAAATTCCAAAGATTTGAACTGGCCGTTAGGCATAAGAAAAACAAGCTCATCCCTTATTGAGCCTTTTATGAACATGTCTTTAACAATGTTTCTGTATCTTTCCGATTTTTCATAGACGAAATCTTTTACCTGTCTTTTGAGCAGTTCACCATGTGTACATTCAAAAATCCGGCAAGCAGCCTCATTAGCATCGATGATTTCGCCATTATCGCCCCAAAAAATGATGCCATCCAGAGCTTCTACAAACAGGTCCGCATACAGCTCTTCATTCTTTTTCACTTTCCGTTCAAGGAGCCGCTTACTCGTGACGTCTCTTAATATACACATATAAAGACTGCTCTCATTAAGAGTGCTGGTAGTAAAATCAAACTCAATAATACTTGTGCCGCTATATACTGGAAGGATGCCCCTGACACTATTATTCTTCTTTAATAGCTCCTTTTGCTTTTCTAGCTTGAAATGCTTGTTTTTCGGCACGATTTCATACAGGCTCCTGCCTATCAGTTGCTCTTTATCCATCTTTATACTTTCAGCTAATGATGGATTGACATCAACTATTGTCTCCTCGCTGTCAAAAAATAAAATACCATCTTTTGAGTGAGAGAATAAATCATATCCATATGAATTGTCATTAGTCAATATATTATTTTCCTTTTCTAATGTCTCAATTCTGGCATAGAGTTTCCTGATTTCCTTCATAATGACCACTCTATTTCCTCCTATTGGGATTTGCAATTAATTATTTATTTCTACAAGATTAGACCAAAACCTTTAAATCTCAGGGAAAACTGACTTAAATTATTTTTTTATAAGTGCTTTGGGCAGAATGAAGAGGCATACCCTATCACGAGTATGCCTGGATTTTACAGTTTGAATTTTGCAATCATTTCATTTAATTGTTCTGCCAATTCCGACAGAGACAGTGCATTATCTGAAATTTCCTCCATTGAATGGTTAGTCTGAGCCATTGATGCACTGGTTTGTTCGATGCCTGCAGCAGATTCCTCGGATACTGCAGCAATATTGCCAATAGACTGGTTCATATGTGAAGAGTTAATTGATACCTGCTCGAGACTGCTGGAAATATCGCTGACATTTGCAGACATTGAGTTAATTGCCTCATAAATTCTTTGGAATGTTTGTCCAGTCAGTTGTATTTGCTCAGTCCCTTTTTCAACTTGAACATAGCCTGTTTGAAGTGACACGGCTACACTGTTTGACTCTGTTTGTATACCTCCTACAATCCTGGTGATATCTGATACTGAATAGGATACCTGCTCAGCCAGCTTTCTCACCTCATCTGCCACAACTGCAAAACCCCTTCCGTGCTCACCGGCTCTGGCAGCTTCAATTGCTGCGTTTAACGCGAGAAGATTGGTCTGGTCAGCAATTTCCTTTATAACTTTAACCAGCCTTGAGATTTGTTTGGTCTGGTCATCAAGCCCATTAACCTTGTCCACAGACGACTTCATAATCTGATTAATTAATCCCATTTGTTCCTGGGATTTTTTCATAAGTTTGTTTCCATCCTCAGTAAGCGATAACACCTCTGTAGAAGCACTCTTGATTTCATTACCGCTGTATGCGGCTTCTTTTACTTTTTCCAGGTACTCGTCCATTAATAAAGATAAACGTGTTGCAGAGCCAGCCTGATCCTCAGCTCCTCCTGAAAGCTCCTGCATGGTTGAAGCAACCTGCTGACTGGCTGCTTTCACTTCATTTGCGGCAATATTCAATTCTCCGCTTCTTTCAGTAACATATCCGGAAACTGCATTAATTTCCTGAATCATTGTCTGCAATTTTACTTTCATGAAATTCATGGCTCTGCTAAGCTGTGCTACTTCATCATTACCCTCATATTCCACTGAACTCACATTAAGGTTTCCTTCTGCTATTTCATTTGAGAACTGTACAATCGAAGTTAATTTTTTTGAAATAATACGTCCTATAAATACAATACTTGCGATTCCAAGGACAGCTGAAACGATGATTGAAATGCCAAGTGCTATCAAAGTTAGGATAAGACTGGATTTTGCAGAAGATACAGCTTTTTGCTGATCCTCTTTCATCATGCTGCTAAGGGTATTCAATTTTTCAACCGTTTCAGAAATCACATTATCTGCCTGCAATTTCCCAAGCCTATATTCTCTTTCATGCTGAAGTTTCACTTTTGGCTCAATGACCTCATGGAATAAACTGGTGATTTGTTGATCATTTTCATCAATTTGCTTAAAAAGGTCTTTTGCTTTTGTATTGCTCAGATCCGGAGAAATTTCCTTCTTTAATTTATTAAATTCCTCTGTCAGCTGGTCAAATGCATTTAAATGTTTTGGATTGGAGTCAATGATAAAGTTTCCAATCGTGCTCCCTTTATGGTGGAATGTGGCCGCTGATTCAGTAATTTTAATGGCTTTTTCTCCTGAATCCCTAACAATCTCCAGTTTTGAACTGGCCACTGTAAGCAGAATAAAAGTAAGGACAGTTGAAAAGGTGAATAGACCAATGGTCCCAAAAAGTACGACCCCATATTTCTGACCAAGCTTCAGGTTCTTCCACCAGCTTGTACCCGCCATTTTATTAAAAAACTTTCCTATACCAAGCCCTTTAGACTTGGATGAGGCTTTTTGTTCCTTCTTTCCTGATTTGAATTTCCTTACACCTTTCAAATTCCTTCCCCCTTTATGATTTAGCCGGATGCAAACAATCGAACTAGTTTGGTTCTAATTCTTTTTTACTATTCTTTCAATTCATTATAATAGAACAAAAAAGACATTTAAAGATTATTTTTCCAATTAAGTTTAATCTGGCACTTCTTTTGGATTTTCCTTCATGATTTCTTTCTTGTGGAGCATAGCTTTTTAAAGCTTGGCAGACTAAACGGACTGGTACCTTTTATCTGAAACAAAAATGACTAACAGTTCAAAAAATTTGAAACAGGTATGTAAAAAGGTTTTTCACCCTTATAATATATAGGTTTCTTGGCTGTTATTTTTATAAAACAGATTTTGAATTATTATGTTACAGTCTTATTAGAATTTTCTTAATTTACTTTTTCTGTAAATAGAACCTCCTATTTACACGAGAAATGAAGTTTGCTTCATGTTACAGTGGGTAAAGACAGAAAGAGTATTTTTTTGGGGGTCTTTAATAGAGGAGGACATATGAAACAACGTGACTTTTACTTCGACAATGCTAAGTTTATCCTGATTTTCTTTGTCGTTTTCGGGCATTTACTCCGCTCTTTTATTGAAGATAATGAGACTATTTATACAGTATATAAAGTGATTTATACGTTCCATATGCCGGCGTTTATATTGGTATCCGGTTTTTTTGCAAAAGGCTTTTATAAAAAAGGCTATATAAAGAAAATTGCCAAAAAGCTAATACTGCCGTATATCATTTTCCAGGTTATTTACTCCGTTTTTTATTACTTTTTATATAATAAAGGCACCTTTGAACTTGATCCATTTAATCCGCATTGGTCATTATGGTTCCTGATCAGCATGTTCTGCTGGAATATCATGCTTTTATTCTTCGCAAAGTATAAGGCGGTGTACTCCCTGACAGCTGCTTTTATCTTAGGGCTTGCTGTCGGATATGCTGATTGGATTTCAAACTATTTAAGTTTATCAAGGACGTTTGTGTTCTTCCCTTTATTTTTATTGGGATACTATTTAAAGAAAGAGCATTTATATGCTTTATTCCAGCCAAAGTTCAGGATTAGTGCATTTGCTATTTTTGCTGTGGTCTTTATCGGCTTTTACCTATACCCTGAAGTGGATTACAAATGGCTGCTTGGATCGAAGCCCTATACTGAAATGGGAGCAGCATCCATTGGGGCAGTCTTTACGAGACTCGGCTTTTATATCCTGAGCTTAATTATGGTATTTAGCTTCTTTGCTTTTGTGCCACGTAAACAATATTTCTTTACTAATTTAGGAAAAAACACACTTTATGTTTATCTGCTCCATGGGTTCTTTGTCAGGTTATTCAGAGTAAGTGAGGTTCAGGACTTTTTCACTAAACCTGAAAACTTCCTGCTGCTTGCGGGAATATCGCTGCTGCTGACCTTGCTTCTATCAAGCAAATTGATTACTTCATTTGCACAGCCTATCATTGAACTAAAAACTTCACAGCTAAAGAAGCTGAAAGATAGATCAAGAGCATATGCGAGATTTTATCGTAAAAAGCTTACTAGTTAGATCAGAAACCGGCCATGTATTAATGGCCGGTTTTTACTTTAGGCATAACCATTGACCAATGCTGATGAAGGGATTATAATAAGTAACTGTGTTAACAATTTAATTATTCTCATCATGTCTCAGTAGCTCAGCTAAGCGTAAACTTCACTGAAATACATCTCTGTAGCTTTGTTTCGACGCATTTGCTCCTTGTATATGCTTTCAGAGGAAGAAACAGGATATACCAATCATATATATGTATTGCAAACAAATTAATTATTCTCATCATGTCTCAGTAGCTCAGCTGGATAGAGCGACAGCCTCCTAAGCTGTAGGTCGTGAGTTCGAATCTCGCCTGGGACGTCCGTAGCGTAAAACGCTATGTTATCGCATTTGTTTGCCGGTCAATAAACCGGTGACAATACGGTGACATGGCGTTTTTTCGTTGTATATAGGACCTCGAAATAGTGAACGTAGGACAATACGGTGACACTAACTTACGGAACATATGAAACGTAAATATATCGGAGAAAGAGGCGCTAAAGCCTCCGCTCAAGTCCTAAAGTCTAAGGTTGACCGAAATACACCGATTGAAGAGGCGCTGGAAATATTCGTAAGGGCAAAAGAGGCGGAAGGAGTGCGGCCCGGAACCATAAATAACTATCGTTCAGTTATACGTTACCTTAGCGAATGGCTGCCGGCTGATATCGTTTATGTTAACGACATTAACGCAGATACGATCCGTAATTACATAAATTACTTACGGACGGAAAGAACGCCTTATGCGGAAGATACCCAGCGGAAACGCACATATAAAAAACTTTCTGTAAATACGATTAATATTCGCATTAGGACATTGCGGACGATGTTTCGCTTCTTATTTAACGAGGGAATTATTGCGTTTAATCCAATGGAGAATATTACGCAGGTGCGCGATGATGAACGCCAAGAGGTGCCCGGACTGACTGACGAAGAGGTCGACCGGATTCTTAATAGTTATGACGATAAGCAGTTCGCACAGTGGCGTGATAAAACGTTAATCCTGTTATTGCTCGATACTGGCCTCCGAATAGGTGAGGCGCTTTCCCTAACGACTGAGCAAATCGATTTCCGGCAGCTAACGCTCTATGTGCCGTCACAGATTGCGAAAAATAGAAAACAGCGGGAAATACCGCTAAGCCGTGAGGTTGCGAAACGGTTACGACAACTTGCGGATGAGACTGAGCAGTACTTCGGAGATGATTCGCAACTATTTATGAATGCGTTCGGAGACGATTTTACTGACGATGCTTTCAGGCGCAGGCTGAATCGATTAAAACGCAAAATAAATATCGACCGCCTTCATCCGCACATGTTCCGGCATACTTTTGCGAGAAATTATATATTAAATGGCGGTGACTTATTTACGCTTCAGCGCATTCTCGATCATGCGGAAATTCAAACTACTCGAAAGTATGTGCAGATGGATAGCGAACATATACGCCAGCAACACAATAAATTCTCGCCTGTACGCCGAATCATGAAGCGGAATGGAATACGACTTTAATCTAAGCGTCCTTCGGGGCGCTTTTATTCGATTAACTCCACCGCAATAATATCCGCGTTTCTTCTATAATAATATATACTGCGTATCCCTTGCGGCTCTAAGCGCCAACCCACTTATCCACAATCCAAATAAGGTCACACTTTTCGCCAATTAGTCCAAATAAGGTCACACTCGTTATCAGTCCGTTCTCTTACAAAGTAAGAAATAATCTTAGCGTCAAAGCGCCGTCAGCCCTTGGCGTTGTAAGGACGAAGCCACTTTTTAGGTGTATAGTATTTTATACACGGATTTGCCCTGCGGTGGCTGAACGTAAAAAAGACGCCCTACTTTCTTTCTTTCTTTACAATCTTATGGTAAAAATCTATAATTGGAAATGTAAGACAAATATATTAATAGTATTGGAGAGAGGAAATTGAAAAAGTTTTTAGTAGCGTTCATGGCAGTATTGTTAATTTTACCAACACTGTTGTATGCTCCAACTCAAGCAAGTAGTTTGGATGAGGAGAAACAGACTAGCGAGTACACATTCGAAGATGTTATGGCGTTGGAGTCTTACATATCTGTTAAGAATGGCTTGTTTAAATTTGACTCAAGTTCAGCGAAAAAAGATGGCCACGATCAAGAATTGGTTAAAATGCAAGAAGATTATTTATCTGACTTAAACAAAGAGATTGAAAATGGTAAACTAAAAGCAAAGAGTAATCTGGAAATTGTTGAGTTAGAGCCTGTGGTTGCAGAAGGATCTGGTGACTTCTCTGTAATGGCTGCCTCCTGCCCAGGGAAGAGTACTGATATAGCTCATCACTGGTGGGGTGTATCCCGTTACATGAATGACTGTGAGGCAAATAGGTTTTCTGCAGACATGGCATCTGTTGCTGCTGGTTATACAGGAGCAGGAATAGTGGCGGCCATCTGGTTTCCTGGAGTAGGTGTTGCTGGAGGTGTCATTGCTTCGTATGCTGCATTAATGTCAGCACGTGTTGCAGCTAACAATTATGGAAGTGGAGTCTATATGGGAATAACTTATGTTGGATTCTTCAACGTGGAACCTCAATAACAGAAAGGAGTTGGGATTTTGGATTGGGTGATGATTAACTCAATATTAGGTTTAATACTCGTGCTTGTTCTTGGTTTTACCTTCAAGAAAATGAAAAAAGAAAATAAAAAATTCCCAAAAACACAATTTGTGGTATCTTTGTTCGCCGGGATAGGAATATTTGTTGTTATCTTAAGCAATCTCTTATAAACAAAAAAGTACACTCTATTAAAATTTAATACTAAACTATTTATTTTAAAATTACTTAACATGACGGAGCGCTATTTTTTGCGCTCCTTTTTTCCGCCATGTTGACGCCCATGTTTTCGCAATAGCCAAGGCCCTCGACGTGAAAGTCGAAGACCTTTTCGAAGTTACCGACCTTGATACTTCACGGCAAACATCGCCTGAAGCGTATCGTCCGGCTTGCCGTCGCGCCTATATACAACGCTAGGATTGAACGTATACTTTTCTACGGTACTATTAAACTTAATCCTGGCGATCACAAACTCGCCACCAAACGTCATTTTCGAAAGCCTGCGCCCGAGCGTCGCCGGATCTACGCCAATCGCGTCCGCCAGTTCCCGACGATTAAACCAGCGAATCTTCATCGGGTCCTGTTCGAAAGGATTGTCGCAAAGGGAATTCGTCTTATAATGAACGTAAGGCAGCATGCGGTAAATCAGCCCGACCGCCCTTACGAGCAGCCGAGCCGTAGCCCGCCAGGATTGATTAAGCGAATGTAACCGAAGCGATTTCCGGTTCAATCACGTACTTATCTGCGTAATGCTGTTTTAATGCCGCCGATAACGTATAGCCAGCCGGTAAGGTAATCGTTACTGCTGCTCCGCTTTGTTCAGCGTGAACCATGCTCGAGATTAAACGTTTCATAGCGTTGTCGATTTCCTCTGCAAGCGTGCCGTCGCGGTGAAGACCTGTATGCATCGTTTGATCGTAGCCCTCGTGCTGGATAACGGAAGTAAAGCCCGTTCCTGCTGCGCGGAAGTCTGATTTTGGATAAGATGCCTTTTTGATTTGGATAGAAGTGTTCATTGATAATTCCCCCTGTTTTTGTTTTTATTAAAAAAGCGAACCTGTCACGGCTCACAATTTAACCATTATGTTTTTTACTCTATCGTTTACCGTTTTCCCCTTAACTCTCTCGTAAGCCTGACGCCCTAACTTGCCGAGGTCTTGGTAGCCTGGCAATCGTTTGGCACCGTTACCCATCGACGGATCGACGCCTTTGGGCTTGTTCAGCCGTTCTTGCACCTTCTTCTCGAAGTCGCTCATTACTTACCGCTCCTTTGCGATACAATTAGAAGCTGATCGTAAGCAATTGCCGGATTACGATTCGCCTTTAGCTCGTTTAAAATCGCGCATTTCAGCATAGCCTCCGAGCCTGGCGCCGCTCCTTTAAGCGACTTTTCAATTTGCGGTAGCTTGTCGGCCGGTATGTTCGCCTTTATGTCATTAAGCGCAAGAGATAACGCAGCCTTTTCTTCAGTAGTAGCGCTCTTTAATCTCGCGGATAACATGTCGGCCAGGGCGTTCTTATCGCCGGCAATAGCAAACTGAGTCTTAACGGAATCAACGAATTTATTGGCGCTCTCATCGAAGTTAAAATTAAATGCTTCAGCCGCATGCTGGCGATAAAGGACTTCAATTTCAACAGCGTAATTTTCCTTAGCAGCCTTTACGGAGTCGTCGAGATTCTTCTTTAATTCCGCAAGTTGGAATTTCCTTTCCGATTCGTTATCGTTGTAGCGTTCTGATTCCGCAATTTCTCGGCGTTTCTGCTTATATTCGGCGACAAGGCGGTCAATATTTTGCGCATAACTTTGAACAGTGGGAAAATCCACCCTGACGCCGGCTCCTTCCTCGAGTAATTTGTTTGCGTCTTTGTCGTCGTAACGGTAAATATGGCCGGCTTTATTTTCTCGGTGGTCCTTAGTTAGATAGATTTCCATTATACGTTTCCTCCTTTAAATGCTTCCGCTAGTGTTACAATGGCATCGTTATCGTTGCGCGCAATTCTTTCCATAAGTTGCACGGTGTCTTTTTCTACTCCGGCAAGAACCAGGGCGTCAGTTAGTTTGATAGCGAATACCTCCGACTTTACTCTTGCCATTTCTTCCATCATTTCCATAAGTTCGTGTACTTGGTTTTTCATTTCATTTCCTCCTCGACATGTTCCTGCCTTGAAATTGCATCCAGCGCTAATAGATTCGCACCTTTAAGTTTCCGTTTTCCGCATATTTCGATTTGTAGGTTTTTATAATGCGAGAACCAGCTTGTTTTAGAAAGCAGAGTATAGTCTGCAATCTTAAGGAACGCCTTTTCTCCGTCGCTAAGTTGGGCGCAAACTTTATCTAAAACGAAGCGTACGGTAGCCCGCCTTGAAAACTCTTCCACTCGCAAATGATACGAGCCTATAAAGTCAACCTCTTCACCGGCTAGGCGTTCGACTCCAATGCTTCCCTTCTGAAAATCGCGATTCTGTAC
This sequence comes from Cytobacillus firmus, assembly GCF_023715565.1. Lineage (GTDB taxonomy): Bacteria > Bacillota > Bacilli > Bacillales > Cytobacillaceae > Cytobacillus > Cytobacillus firmus_C. Next base: position 44,152 of record NZ_JAMBOJ010000017.1, read on the forward strand.
TTCCTCATCCGCCCCTGCCTCCTTGAGCATTTCAAGCTTCTTCATCATCCGCTTTGACCAGCCATGGCCTCCGCTAACCTTTTTCCTTCTCAAGTTCTCGTGCTTACTTCGAAGATTTTCGAATTTCGACATTATGCTGACCTCCTTTTTCTGAAACAGCCCAGCAATTAGCTGGCGGTCACCGTCATAAATCTCAGCAATCATTTCGAAATTTTTATCACCCAGCAACTTTTTGATCATTCCTTGCCTGTCTGCGAACACCATTTGATGACACCTTCCTTTTAAACTTTGAATCCATTATTAAACGCGGTAACTGAAATGCGATATACTTCTCTGAAACATGCGGACCAAAGAGGAATTGACGCGGCGATTCTCCGTCTATTAAGACCATTACTTCCTGCGGCCGATTTCCGACTCTTTTAATCGAATATGAAAATGCTTTTTCACCTGGCATTCCTATCGCTCCTTTGACAGTTAGTTTCAAATTTTAAGGTAGTAGATAGATAGTACCTGACCGGCACTTTTGGCTCTTTTAAGCCTTGATATGACTGGCTCGAATTCTATAAACTGTTGCGTCTCGCTCTACCGTAGGCCCTGCTTTCATTTTCGGACTTCCTACGAGCGATTCTGCGGCATGTATCGGAGCAATAACGCAACCTTAAATTATTCGTTTTAAATATCTCGCGGCATCCGTTGTAGCGCTTAGATGAACCTCGGGCTTCCTGCTTGCTGGCGTTTAACTCACTTAGATAACTGCAAGCTAGGTCTTTTTTATCGAAGCAATACCGTTCATGCTTTACGAGTAAATGGCAGTGAGCATCCCGCAGCAGGCACAAATTTGATTCGTCGTTATATTCCTTTGCAAGGTTGCTGCAATCTTTCGCTTTAATCGGCTTATCCATCTTCGCCCAGCCTCCTATTCACTTCGAGAACGTTCCGGACTATTTCTCGGATCGTATCTTTTGAGATGTTATAGTTGCGTTTAGGGCTGAACTCAACGCAACTCAAAAACGTAAGTTTCTCTACGTACTTCTCTTGCGACTCAGGGCTTAGCTTCTCGTACATTTTCCAATAGGTGCAAGCAACAATGAACGCCACTATTTGTCCTAAAAACTCATCATATGATTTAAACTCCTCATACACGTTGACACCAACTTTCAATTATGCTATTGTTAAGATGGGTAAATTCGTTTAACTTTTTCGAATGACTCTAAAAAATAAATTGAATCCTCATCGAGTTCTATCTTTTGGGCCAAACGCGCACGAACAAGGTCGGAAATTGGGCGTCTACCTGTTTCTATTGCTGCGATTGTCGATTCAGAAACCCCAAGTAAATCGGCATATTCTTTTTGTGTCATGCCCTTTTTCAATCTCAATCCTTTAAAACTATTTGCATTCATTTGTCTTCTCCCCTTTCCTTACATAAAGTTCAAAAAAAGATAAAGCACCGCGCGCCTGTGCTCTATCATCTACTATTTAATGGCTTTTTCCTGCGCTAAATTAGGCTTTTTCGCTCTTTTTCTATGATTTTTTACTTCGCAAGCAGACTCTTTACTCCCCGGATATCTCTGCATGTCGCAGATATGCCGACGCCTGTCATGAGCGTAAAATGCCCCGCCACATTCTTTACATTCGCGCACTCTATTTATCTCAATTTCTCGTATGGCCTTACGGACTTCCTTAATTGTGCGCTTCTTATCCGGCAGCTCAGCGTTCCAAGGCGATTCATCGGCATATTTATTGACGTAATAATCCTCGTTGACTTTGACCTCCTGCAACAAGGCGGTAAGTTCCTCGAGCGATTCTGCCGTACATTCTGCGAAAAATATATCCGCAATAGGATCACGGCCATTCAGCGCCCTTTCCTCGATAGAATACGGAGGCGTCCGGTAAGAATCATCATCCTGCCTTCCGCTGTCCATCACGAGCGACAATTCGCTGCTCCTTTGCGCATTCTCTCGGCGCGCTTGCCTGTCCGGGTTCTCAATCGGATATTCCTCCGAGCGTTCAGCGACCTGGTCAACATCCAGCAGGTAATCGGTTATAATATCGCTAATGCAGACAAACCTTGCGCTTTTCTTCCGCGTGACAGGGTGGCGCATGATCGGACGGAAAATATCGACCTTCTCCTTCCACTCTTCGAGAAAGTAAACGGCCAATAACTTGCGGACTGAGAACGGCGCTTCTTTATTCGATTTTAAAAACTGATGCGTCCAGTATATGCTTTCTTGTTCTTCCTTCGTCAGATACATTTCATTACCTCCATTTATTCGACTGTCCAAAAGGAACAGTCGGCTTGTCTTTTTTACTCTTCTTTAGAAGAAATACATGCGAAAAATATATATACACGTAATTAATCGCAGTGACTAAACACGCTTTTGTTTAGGCACAATGTTTTAATTGCTTACATAAGAAGTTGCTTACTTATCTTAGTTGCTTACTCTACGTTCCTTTTGGTCACATAGGAATGTCCGTTTTGTCCACACTATGGTTAGTACCGTTTTGGACACTCCGCCTTAAATGGCTGAGCTGTATCTCTTCTGCTAATTTTTCGCGTGCTATCTGTTGCCTTTTTTCTCTGTCAGCAGCAATTTTCGCCTCAATCGCTTCTGCTTTCTCAAAAAACTTTTCAACTTCGTCAGGGTATTTCGCAATAAACTCGTCGCGGCTGAGTGGGTCATGAATAACAAAGTAATCCTTATTCGGCACCATTGGCGACTTGACCACGTCAACCAGGCCGTATTTCTTTAGAACTTCGATTCTTGCATTAAAGGATTTCCGACCGAGTCCGGACTGTGCATACAAATATTCACGCGAATGCCAAACGATGCCCTTCATTTGCTCGTCAGAAGTATTACGCCATGAACGCTAATAAGCGTATAGGCCGACCGTGGTTGCATCAAAGCCATCTAGCTGGGTATAGAGCCGGGTTAGTGTGTTAGAGATACGCGAAAAGCCTCTTTCATCGCCAAAATGTTTCGTCAATTGATCCTGCGTGTACTTCATAAATAATCCCCTCCGTTAATTTTTGTTTTATGTGAACGCGACAGATTGCCGCGGAAAAATACCCCTTTATTCTTATGACGTTTTAGAAGACAAAGTCGCGCAGAAAAAAAAATACCTTATATATATAAATAGCGGTTAGCAGCCAAAGTCGCGCACTTATTTCGGAAACCGAAACTACCACACCTCTATAATTGCAGTGTCCCGGTAATAAGAAAAGTCGCGCAGGCTTCTATGAAGTATGCCGCATGAGTCTTTATTTTCGGACACCCCCATATGAAATATGACGCGCTAACTTCCATTTTCGGACAACAAAAAAAAGACTGCGTTAGCAGCCTTTGTTAGTCATTCCAAATGCGACAAAAACCCGTTCCAGGTCACCGGTCACCGGTCACATTCAATTCCTGACGCAGTTCATACGACCTTCTCACGGCTCGCTGATACTGCTCGGATGTTTTATCTACCTCATCGCGTAAGAAGTTATGAACTGGAGAAAGACGCGCAAGTTCATCTTTTACAAGACGGCGGTTAGTCAGGATTTCTTTCAACTTCTGAGCGTAATTATGTCCCTCCGCTACATCGAACTCCCCACTGCGCTCGATATCGTGGTAGCATTGTGCCAACTGCTTATCTAAAAGGCTCTGGAACCGATTTAAAGTTTCGTGCGACTCCTTTACATAAGCATGTAATTCTTGCAATCTATAAAAACATTCTTCCGCAATATTAGTAATCATTTCCGTTCTCCCCTTTTCCGAATATTAACTCGGCATGCCTACCCGTTGCCGCGGTACCGAGGAGTGAGTATCTTGCCTATTGCCGTAGACCGTTATATAAGGCGTTGCCGCGCCTGAATTATTTAAACTTTAAAGAATCCGCCATTGCCAGGGTCTTTTCTCATTTCGTAGCACCTCCGGACATTACAAGCTCGATAAACAGGTCCGGATTATCGCTCAGCAAGTCGTCAGCACCTTCCGAAACGACTACAATGTCAGCGCCCTCGGCAGGTTTAGCGCGATAGATAGCAACCTCACCGTATGGATCGCATCGTAATACCAGGCCGCGATCAGCGTAGAATACTCCTCTATCCGAATAATCGCCGCCAACTTCGCCTTGGAATTCATAATTTACAGTTACTTGTCTCATGTGATACACTCTCCTTATTTCGTAATTTATAACCTTAGTATAATTCCGTTATTTCGTAATATCAACCATAAAATTCCGTAATTGCGAAATTTTACCGTATGATTTATAATAAAGACATCTAATATGGAGCGTGATGTAAATGAAGAAGATAAGAGTTAAACTTGACGAGGTTTTAAAGAATAAAGATCTTACACAGAAACAGCTTGCGGAAATGACAGGTTTAAGGGCTGCATCTATTAGCGAATTATATAACAACCAGCGAACATCCATTAATAAGGAGCATTTGCAGAAGATAGCCGAAGCGCTAAATATTAACGACATATCCGAATTATTAGAACTAACAGACGCCCAGCAATAAGCTAGGCGCCTTTTTTTATTGCACACGTATTTTAATACCACTTTCCGGAGGTTTAACCGGCTGCGGCGCTTGCTTAGGCTTCAGCGACTCCATAAACTGCGAAAATGTCTGCGCCTGGAACACTTTAAACGGATAATAGCCGTCTATTGCATAACGCTGCTCACTTACGATTAATACATGCGGAAATGGCTTCGGAATGACACCGGACCGGCAAAGGTCTACATAGCGATTCATTTTATCCGCCATTTGCTTTTCGGAGTAGAGCGTCTTTTGCACCTCGATAAAGAAAGGCGTTTTGCGGAATACGGCGTATATGTCCGGCTCAGCTACGCCCTTGCTTCCGTACTTTGGCTCGACCTGGAACGTTTCGACCGGTCCCTGCTTCCGCATCTCCTTATATACGTCAAGAATCGCAAGCCAGTGGCCTATCTTAGCGCTGTTCTTTTTGATTGTAAGCTCCGGACCGTAATAGCAATACGGAATAGTTGCGGTAGTTCGCTGGATATGACCTTCACGCAATAACCGGAGGAGCACCGTGTTTGCGGCCGTAATGGGATTCTTTAAGTTTGCGAAATGGAGCTCCGCCACGCTATTCCGGTCCATAACGCGGAATCTATTAAGATCGCTTATTATCGCCTTGTCTCGCTTAGTGAGCATCGTTAAACACATCCTCCTCTGTTATCGTCTCCGGCTCGACCTTCTTTGCTTCCTTAGCGACATAGAACGGATCGAGCAGCCGCTTCGCCTCATTAATCTTTAAAAAAGGCGCTTGGAAATCGTAAAGCCTGTCGCTGTTCATCTTGAAACGACCGCTCTCCTCTATCTCATCAGCACCGGGCGTATTGACGATACGTGCCTCCATTTTATCCCGTAATTTAAAGCCCATGCTAACGGTCAAATTTGCGCGAATAGTCGTATCGAGTACCTTGGCGTTCGGACGCTGCATGGAAAGAATCGCAAAGACTCCAAGCGTCCGGCCTATCGCAAAAATTTCCGTTAACATGTCCATGATAAATAAATCTTTTCTTAGCATCACGAATTCGTCCACGCAAACAATGATATACGGCCGCCTATGCTCAGCCGGCAATTCATCGACATGGCTTACCTCGAATATTTCCGTTAAGTCGCTCCGCTCGTCTAATTCCTTCTTTATATGCCGCAACATATCTCCGATGTCCCTGGCGCTACTTAAAACGCATTGCACATGCTCGACTTTGCGGAAAATATGAAACTCCGATTTTTTACAGTCGTCAAGATACAACTGCAACTCGCTCGGCTTTTTCGACTTTATTAGCGTAGTAAGGATGGAACGTAATTGCGTAGACTTGCCGCTCCCCGTTTCGCCTGCAATAAGAATATGCGGCTGCTTCAGTATGTCAAACGCATGATATTGGCCGTTCCGGTCCTTGCCGCAAATAATGCCGAGCTGATAAGGCGCAATGGCTGGCGCTATTTCTGCAAAATTATACGGGAGCTCTTTCTGCATGGTTGCGTTAAATATCTTTAGCGTAAAGCGTTTATAATCGCCGTCTAATTCAATCGTGCGGCCAAAGTACTGCTGGAATACATAGAAATTTTTCGTTAGGAGCTTCGGATCAAGTCCGTTAGGGAGAGTAAAAGTAATTGCGGTAGATTCTGCGGAAATAATAGTGGAATGTATTTTAGGATAGATAGGGCGTTCTATTTCGCCTAGATAAAGGCCACCGGACTTAAATGCGTTAATTAGTTGCTTACGGGCTTTTAGCTTCGCCCAGGACTCGCGCCAACTCATCGGAGCCACCCGATAATTGCGTTAGTTTCAATGAAGTAAATTCCGACAGCAAAGGCGGCTATCGGCAGGGCTATCCGCAATATTGTGCCAAGCGCCCCGAATCCGTAGCCTTCCAGCGTCTTGTCTAATGCGGCCAAGACTATCGTAGCTCCTCCGGCCAGTAATAACGTAGGTGTAAATAACATTTTAAAATCCTCCTTTTAAGTCAGTCGCTCCGCTTACGCTTCGCTCCTTCCTTAACAGATTTTTATTTTCGCATTACATCGGCGTTTTTGGCGCCTAAACTGCTGTAATGCAACTTACGCTATAACCTATGTCATTACTGCGGTAAAGTTGCCTGTACCTACATATTTTCTGCCGGAGTAGCACACAGCTTGTCCTCTACGTAAAATATATCGTTAACTGGACGGCCCAGCTTGTCGCTTATCTTTAGCGCAATCTCAAGCGTTGGCTGCCGTTTGTTGCGCTCATAGCGATTATATTGATCGTGGCTTATGCCGAGAAAGGCGGCAAACTCCGTCTGGTTCATGCGGTTGTCGTGGCGGTATTCCTTTAGCCTATTGCGTACAGTCATTTCGATTCACCTCGCCTATTTATTCGGCAAACAGGCGGGAAACCCTTTAAAAAAAAGCCCCGGCGTTAACCGAGACTCTACTTTGATTCTATTCTAATTTCAACTCAATTTCATACTCTTTTAACTCAGACTCAAAATCATCTTCCGGACCTTGATGCCCGCTAAACTCTAACTTAATCCATTCGATTTGTTCCGCATGACCGCGTTCCAGGTACCAAATTATATTACCTTCTTTAATCACACCCTTATCAATTTCTCCGCCGATGCTGTCTGAAACCCACATGTCAGGCATATCAATCTGTTCCCCGGTGCTAGTCACAAGTTTTGCTTGATCGGGATAAAATGTAAACTTTCCATCCGTTGTATTTTCCATTTTAAATTTAACGCCAACTGCTGAGGCTTTTGCATTCTCGTCTTCAGGTGTTGGAGCTTTATCGGTTACGACAGCCTTTTGAATTTCCATTTTCAAGCCGTTGTAATCATCGGACCAGGTTGCGTTATCATAATACGTCCAAATCTCTTCCGATTTCTCTTCGTCTTTACTGCCCTCCGACTTTTTATCGTCGCTGACTTTCGCTTCCGCCTTGTTATCGTCATTCTTCTCAAGCTCCTGTTTCGCAACGTCTTCAGAGCATGCCGATAATACTAACGCAGATAAAACCGCAATTAATACTAATAACTTTTTCATATGTATCTCCCCCTAAATAAGATTATATCCCTCTACGTCAATAGTAACACAAAAGTTTCAAATTATGGATAAATATTTTCCAGCGTTTGCCATTTCGTTAGGTTGCGTCAGGGCAGCGTCAAAGTGATTTTTTGATATCCGGACTTTAAATGCGCCTGGGCGAACATCTCCGATTTGACCTACGCCCCCCTATTGCGGGAACCACCCGAGTTTGAAAATTTCGTAAGAAAATTTCGGATGCCAGGCGAGGGATTCTCGCTCGGAGGTGCCCCCCGGCCTAAATATCGGTCTTATTTCCGGCTGCATAACGATGTATAGCGTATTCTACTTCGACAAAATACGACTACTTGTAATCCACGTTATGTAACCTGTAAACTAGGTCGAAAGCGTGCCGTTATGCGATTCATACTACTTCCGGCAGCTTATCGTACATACAAATCGTATGCACAACGCCTAAACGTTGATCTAGCGCGATTGTGTTCGCTGGACTGAACGGTTAATCCTGCATAAAATACCGCCTATATTTCCGTATCGAACCCCCTGAGGTTGGCAAGGGTCGCACGTACGGCACGCGTTTGTTGATAGATTTCCGGTACATTACGCAATCTAACGCTGCAATCTATCGTAATTAACCGGTAAACCACCGTTCTCAAAGCGTTCGGAAGGCCACGCGCTACCCCTGCGAGGCTGGTAATATCGGAAATATTCGGAAGCTATTTTACGCCATAATTATCCGAAAATGTAAGCTATTGTAACCGCTTGACAATCCGCTGACTTTTCGGCAATATAGCGTATGTAGGTACAGTAAATCGACACCGTAGGACAGACGTTGACACTGTCGGTCATATATACGATCAATAACCGCATGACAATGCGATGACATTAACGTTAAGGCAAATCGGACAGCCTCCTAAGCTGTAGGTCGTGAGTTCGAATCTCGCCTGGGACGCTACAAAAGAAAAGCGCGAAACCCATTAATATCACAGGTTTCGCGCTTTTTATTTATGTTTCTTCTGAAAAAACCAACTCTAGTTTTCAGCTTATCGATCGTTATCTTCCTTATTCATTACACATAAGTAATACTATCCAACTATCTCACTGCTTTCCAAATCGTCCATCTATCTTTTTCCACTATGTTATAATCAATTGAAATTGATTCATCTATAAATTTTATCAATAATGTTAATTCTTTATCGTCTAAATCATGTAAAATACTCCTGCCTGTTCTGCTGTTTAAGTCATTAAGCAATTGATCTTTGCAATCATATACTTTTCTGGTTTCCCACAATTTAACTTCTTCAATTTTCCTGAACCCTGCTTGTTTAAGAGTATCCATAACTATTTGGCTTCCGTATCTGCGGTTAATTTCTTTTGTTATTAACTTTGGAAACAGCTCAAATATATACCCTCTAATATGACTTTCATTTCCTTTTAATAAACAATCTTCAGGTGTACGGTCCTGTACAATATAGTATCCATCATCCTTTAATAATCTAAATGCCTCGTTAAAGCATTGCTGTAAATCATCTATATGATGAATCAGTGCTCTTTCAAGAAGAAAATCATATTTGTTACTTTCTAAGCCCGTCTGCAAAGCGTTCCCTTTTTTAAAGGATATGTTTTTATACTCTGTACAGTTTTCTCTAGCACCTTCAAGTATTGTTTCGGAAAAATCGATGCCAGTAACAGATTGCACCCCCATATCGGATAGAGCCTTGGAATAAATACCTCCGCCACAGCCTATATCCAATGCCATTGAAATATTGCTGATTGGCACAAGCTCCTTTATAGCTCTAATCCATGAATGATCTGCGCTCCTGGTTGTATAAGTTCTGCTATTTTTTTCATTATGAAAATCAATTCCCACCGGTCATCCCTCTTTTGTTTGGAATATTTTCTATTCCTATTGTATTTCACTTAATGTCATAAGAAAATTTTAAAAATTTTATAATTTTCTATAAGTTCAGCTTATGATAATTAACAGCTATGGTGGTTAATAAATCTCCACTTTATGTGAGTTACGAAAAGAAGAATAAATATTTAGGTGACACCTTTTGAAATTTCAATCGTCTAATTGGTAGAATGTAATTATATCCACACCAGCTTAATAAAATGATCACCTGGGGAGATTGATATTTCATATTATAAATGGCATTACATTGGCTGGTTATTCTTTGGTTTAGCTCTCCTCATTAATTATTTTTCAGTTCCGCGTGAAAACAGTTTTACGGCAATTATCATTTTAACGGCTTTATTTGCAATCTATGACTACTAGGTAATGATAATGGCAAAACGAACAGCGGATGATAATAAATCTTAAAGCCGGGAGAAAAACAGGTAAGCAGCTTTCCCCCGTCACTTTCTTGGTCTAAATAAGACTTCTCCAAACTTGTGTTAATACTATACTCTGAAAATGCGGAAAAGCTGTACAGGGCTATACTCGTACAGTTTTTCATCTAATTTTTATGGCCCTTATCCAATTTGAGAAGGGGGATAGATTTTTTTCGTATCTATCTCAATACCAAGGATGAAACTCATCCTTCAAACCCATATTCCCCAAAGCTGCTTAAGCAATACTCCTCCTGGGCTCAAAGCTCTGAGTTCTACACTCGCCTGGGACTACAAAAAACGCCAACAAAATGGTTGGCGTTTTATCTCGTTCCTTTGATATCAGCGTCTCACGCATTATAAATCATCAATAACAATATACGCAGCTTTTACAGGTCCATGCACGCCAACTACGAGGTTCATCTCTATATCTGCTGAATTGCTTGGACCGGTTATGAAATTAATGCATGAGGGAGCCAGCTCCCCTTTGCTTACTCTTTCCCTGATGATTCTTGCAGCCTGTGTCATGCGTGGAACCAGGGTGCTTTTCGGAATAAGAATAATGGAAGCAGCAGGCAGAAAGCTGACTGACCGCCCATGATCTCTGCTGCTGAACAGGACTGCTGTTCCGGATTCAGCCAGAGTAATTTCACTGATGGTGATGCCGATGTTAGCTCGTTCTGCGTAATCAATATTACTTCCTCCAGCAGAATGATCCCACTCATATATTTCCACGTTCTCTTTTGGCCAAATTTCCTCAAATAGCTGCGTAAGTCCAAACTGTCTATAACGGTCATCCTTCCAGGTCACAACTGGACCGCCTCCGTACTGGGCTACAATCGCTTTAAGAGTTTGCTGCAAATTGGCGGCTTTTGTTACCAGGAGATCAGTGTGTATTTTCGTGCACTGTGTTTTTAAAGCTTCAAGAAGTTCCTCTGCATTTGCTTCTTTAAAGATGGAATCCTGTGGATTATAGCTCCATTTTGGCCTTTCCACTCCGGAAACTCTCTTCTCCCTGCCCAGCCTGCCTGCAATTTTATTTAAAAAAGCGTCCCGATTCTGAATAGTTCCGTTCACTGCTGTCCGCCTCCTTTTGGTCGGTTTTTGAACCAATCGCGAAATCTTTCTTTATTAGGAGCCGGAAAATCCCTGATTTCTGTCCATGCTTTTAAAGGCCCGGGTCCCTTCGTAATTTTGTCGCCTGCTGTAAATGGATTCATGGCTGCCGGTGCCAGCTTAGAACCCAGTTTATAAAGGGAAGGTGAAGCTGCCCCCAGTCCAAAAGCCTTCATGGTCATCTTTTCCGATATGGGAGCCCTTCCTTCTTTTTCGACAATTATCTGCCGATGTTTGTGAAGCAGCTCATGAAGAGGGATTTTGACTGGACAAGCTTCTGTACAGGCCCCGCAAAGGGTTGATGCATAAGGTAATTCCTTATAATCATCATAGCCGCCTAAAAGTGGTGACAGAACGGCTCCGATAGGGCCTGAGTAAATTGATCCGTAGGAATGGCCTCCAACATGCCTGTATACGGGACAAACATTCACACAAGCAGCGCAGCGGATACATTGCAGAATGGATTGAAACTCCCCTCCTAATATCGATGAGCGCCCATTGTCCACAATGACGAGGTGGAATTCCTCTGGTCCATCAACATCAAGTTCTTCTTTGGGACCAGTCAAAACAGTAATATAACTCGTTAGCTTTTGCCCAACCGCGCTCCTGGTCAGCATGCTGACCAGCACTTCCATTTCCTCGTAAGTTGGGACCAGCCTTTCCATGCCCATTACCGTAATTTGAGTCTTAGGCAAGGCTGTGACAAGATCTGCATTTCCTTCATTCGTCACTAATGTGATTGAACCGGTTTCCGCAACAGCGAAATTGCAGCCCGTAATGCCAACATCGGCGGTTAAGTATTCGTGTCGAAGCATTTCTCTCGCATGCCATGCAAGCTCTTCCGGCTTTTCTGTATTCTGATAGCTTAGTTTTTCTGCAAATACATCCCGAATCTGCTCTTTATTCTTATGAAGGGCAGGTGCCACTATATGTGATGGGGGGTCATGGTCATCCACCTGAAGAATGTACTCTCCCAAATCTGTTTCAATGACCTGGCATCCGGCCTCTTCCAATACAGCATTTAAGTGGATCTCTTCCGTTACCATTGATTTTGATTTAACCACTTTTCTTGCATTCTTCTTTTCAACTACTTCCCGTATATAGGCAGAGGCTTCTTCCGCAGTTTCAGCAAAGTAAACGTGCCCTCCCCTTTTACTTACATTTTCGCTGAGTTGGTATAAGTAAAAATCAAGATTCTCAAGTACATGCTGGCGAATTTCTTCTGATAGCGAACGCCAATCTTCCCAATTCCCAAGTTCTGCGGCTGCATCAAGCCTTCTGGTCTGAAGCCTTTCCTGTGCACCCGACACTGCACCTCTCATAAAGGAATTGTTTATTCCGGAATCTACACGATCTTTAAAGTCGTTTGTTCCTATTTTCATAGCCATAACTATTCCTCCTGTAACAAAGCATGTCCATTAATTTCTCAGCGGCAATTCAACACTTCAGCAATATGCATAACCCTTATAGGTTTTCCCTGCCTTCCAATCCTGCCTCCAATATTCATCAGACACCCCGCATCAGCTCCAATAAGAATTTCTGCTTCAGTCTCCTCTATATGTCCAACCTTTTCATCTACCATCTGTTCCGATATTTGAGCCATTTTCACGGAGAAAGTACCACCAAAACCGCAGCATTGCTCTTTGCCTGGAAGCTCTTCAAATTCTAGGCCCTTCACATTCTTCAATAGTCTCATGGGAGCTTCTTTCACTCCAAGGAGCCGGGTCATATGGCAGGATGTATGATAGGTCGCCTTTCCATTAAACTTAGCCCCGACATCGTCCACGTTGAGAACTTCAACGATAAATTGAGTAAGTTCGTAAGTTTTTTCTGCAAGCTTTTTTGCCTTGGGCTCCCACACAGGGTCCCCTTTAAAAACATGCGGATACTCATGAAACATATAGGCGCATGATCCGGAAGGGGAAACAACATATTCTGCATGTTCAAAGGCCGTGATCATCCTTTTCATGGCCTCCTTCGATTCCTTCACATAGCCGCTGTTGTAGGCAGGCTGGCCGCAGCAGACCTGTGCTTCCGGGAAATCTATTTCACACCCCAGCCGCTCGAGCAGTTCAACTGCTGCTTTGCCTGCATTTCCCTGAAACATATCTACCAGACATGTTGCAAAAAGACTTACCTTCATCCATTCCCTCTCCCAGCTAAATATTTTATTTTCTACTATCTTACTATAGTTATAATGCAAATTGTTGTATTTTTATAAATATTATAATAATTAGTATAGTATATCTTCTAAAACATATGTCAATGTTTTACTTCCTTTTTTTTAGTCTAAAATATGATACAATTATATGATGTTTAAGTTGCTAAAAAGGGAGTTCAGAAATAAATGAAAGTTATCGCCAGTACGCTTAACGCTAAATATATTCATACAAATATAGCGATCCGCTATTTAAAAGCATATGCTCAGCCTGATTTCGATGTGGAATTAGCAGAATATACTATTAAAGATCCAATAATGAATATTGTTACAGACCTGATCCGCAAAAAACCTGATGTGATCGGATTCAGCTGTTATATTTGGAATATCGAAGAGACAATCAAGGTCATTAAGATGATTAAAAAGATAGATTCCTCCATTCATATTGTAGTGGGGGGACCAGAAGTGACATATGATGTTGCAGATTGGATGAAGAATGTAAATGAATTTGATTACATTGTCATCGGGGAAGGTGAGGAAACCTTCAAACAACTGCTGACGGAGTTGAACAGCAGCATGAATATGGAAAATGTTCATGGTCTTGCTTTCAGAGAAAATGACAAGGTTCGCATCAATCCTCAGCGGAATAAACTGGATTTGCGCGACCTGCCTTCACCGTTCCGCTTTGAAGAAGATATTCCTCACCTTTCAAAGCGGGTCACTTATATAGAAACCAGCCGGGGATGTCCATTCAGCTGCCAATTTTGCCTTTCTTCCATTGAAGTAGGTGTGCGTTACTTTGACAGGGAAAAAATCAAGGACGATATCCGATATTTAATGAAGAATGGTGCAAAAACCCTTAAATTTGTTGACCGCACATTCAACATTAGCCGCAGCTATGCATTGGAAATGTTCCAGTTCTTAATAGATGAACATCTGCCGGGAACTGTCTTTCAATTTGAAATCACTGCAGATATCATGAGACCTGAGGTAATTGAGTTTCTGAATAATGAAGCACCACAAGGGTTATTCCGATTTGAAATTGGCGTACAGTCGACAAACGACTATACAAATGAATTGGTCATGAGGAAGCAGAATTTTGACAAGCTTTGCCGAACAGTCACCATGGTAAAGGATGGAGGAAAAATCGATCAGCATCTCGACTTAATAGCCGGCCTGCCTGAGGAAGATTATAATTCATTCAAAAGAACATTTAATGATGTATTTGCCATGCGGCCGGAAGAGCTCCAGCTCGGCTTCTTAAAAATGTTGAGAGGCACCGGACTTCGCTTAAGAGCAGAAGATCATCAATATATTTATATGGATCATTCACCATACGAAATATTAGGAAATAATGTTCTGTCCTTCGATGACATTATTCGCATAAAACAGGTCGAAGATGTGCTAGAGAAATATTGGAATGACCATAGAATGGATGCAACTGTTGAATATTTGGTTACAAAAATATTTCCGACTCCCTTCGATTTCTTCCAGGAGTTCGGCAGCTATTGGGAGCAAAAAGGCTGGTCCCGAATCGGGCATCAGCTTGAGGATTTATTCAAACGCCTGTTTGAATTTCTGCAAACAAAAGAGATTGACGATCTGGATATAGCCGAAGGACTAATGAAGTTTGACTATATTTCAAAACAAAAATATAAGCCTAGGAAACCGTGGTGGCAGCCAAGCTTTGAGAAATCCGAAAGATCAAAGCTTTACCAGTCTCTGCTCGAAAACCCAAATCAACTGGGAGAAGGCTTCTTAAGCCTTCAGCTGAATGAGAAAGAAATATACAAACATACCTTAAGTGAAAGATTATCTTTTGATATCGAAAGGTATATTAACGAGGGAATAATTGAAAAGAAAGACTCTGTTCTTCTTGCCTATTTCGATTCAGGCTCTGAAACAGTCTCTATCTTTTCGGGTTCTTTGCAATAATGAAAAAACCGGCAGAATAAACTGCCGGTTTTTTAGCATTTATCCCGATCTTTCTTTTTATCTTTATCCCGGTTCATAAAAGGCAGCTCGTAAAATTTTCCGGCATTTAAATCACCAAACTCCATGCCGAATTCAACATTGGCTGCGTCTTTCCGCCCTGTTTTTCGTGGTTTATTTTGATCCACTAAGCTCTTCCCTCTCTCCCGTGCTTAGAGTTGCGGTTAGCCATTTTCATCGGATTTTCTCCCTGGCTGAATTCTGCGGAAAATTCAGATTCCTGAAGATTCTTCTTAGGCGTTTTGCTATATTTTTCAACAGCATTATACTCAGCTTTTCGCTTTGCCATCCCAATCTCCTCCTGAGAAAATTTCTTCGTGTTAAATTAATCTTCATGTTTTAACACAGGTTTATTTTTAGTAAAATAAACGGTTTCATTCCTCACTACGTCTTCCTTATTTTGCATTCATAAATTTTACTGCAGTGCAAAAAATAGAGTAAAAAGGAATGAGCCGCTATGAAAAATAAAAAGAAGTTAGATAAAAGCATTGGCATTAACGAGACCCTTCCACATCAAATTGACGCTCCTAGTTTTAAGGACACAGGCATGAAGCTTCAGCCTCCTTTCAGAAATTCTTTTGGCGTAACTATTGGGGACAGTCAGTATTCCTCAGATAATTCACCGCTTGAAAATTGGAGTGATGAAACAGACCCTGCAGTTATGGCTGGAGACGAATGGGTTCATCCTACAAACGATATCGGCTGGAACACAGCGGAAAACAAGGAACTCCTTGAAAGTAAAAAGCCGCCTCAAGCCTATCCTTTCATGCATCCGATTAAGGATGTCAGCCACGGAACAGATTGAAAAAAAGATCACAATGCCTCGAAAAAACTCATAAAAAAAGCAGTCCGGAAATACTATTAAGCCATTCTCTTTTGAGGTACCCGCACATATAAAAACACATATAAAAGCAGCTATAATAGCAGAGCAATTCGCATATGAATTCGCTCTGCTTTTTTGTTGTATTTCCAGTATTTATTAAAGGTAAAAGGTTTAAACTCGCAATCTAAATCCCATAATGTTTAGCATCAGCATAATTTTTATTATGCTCTTGCTAATTGAGGTGCGATTTTGTATGCTAAAAGAGTTTTGTTGAAGGAGTGATAAATTTGAATTTCCTTAAACCTAAAAATCTCAATTCTGAAAAAGTGGATTGGTTAGTATCTGAGAAATCGAGGACTATTGTTAAGCAGTATGCGGAGTATTCAGAACGCACTGAGAATGAAGTTATTGATTTTTTCTTAACCAACATTCTATTGGATGAAGACTTCATAACTTGGGTTAAGAAAAAACGCAATAATAAACGTCTTTTAACCCTACTTGGAATTGAAGACCCTTCGGAGGATTAAAATGACGAAAATTAAGCGTCTTTCTACCGATACAGATACCATTGTTAATGTATTGTCGCCAGTTTCCCAGGAGGAAATTTTGGATAGAATCAAGAACTATCCCTTAATGGACCCGAAGAAGTTTGCGAAGAGATATCATCATCACGTTTACCTCCCCAAGAGTTTTATCTGGAAAGGTAATCAGTACGACATACAATATAATTTTTGTATTAATCCCTATTGCAAGTGGTTCGGATTGCCTCAAAAGAGGTATGAAAATGTAAAAAACAAACCAAGCAGGTACAAATTAGGTGGTGCTGGGGATGAAAAGGATTTATTATGTAACCCAGACCCCGAAAAATCTGGACAAGGAATTTCTTTAGGATGTGGCTGCAAAACCGTATCAAATTGGTCTGTAGTTGAAGAGATTAAAAGGCTAATTACCTTAGAAACCTTGCAAGATGTAGAACCAGACTACGAGTTTCATAAAAGCGGCTGCATTTATTCGGATGAAACGCCCTTTGCCGATGCGGATTGTTTCAAGAAAAAAGGAATAAATAAAGCTAAAGCACAGAGATATCAATGTAAAAAATGCTTAAAAATTACTTCTGTAATGCCAAAGAGAAAGAATTCTACTACTTACCATCAAAAGCGAAATGATATTCTTTTGGATTTGGCAAAAGCAGTTGTAAACAAGGTTGCGATTAATAGAACTATCGAGATGTTGGATATTGGTGTGAAGACCTATTATGAGAAACTCGAATTGGTTTATAAAAGATGCCTTGAGTTTCTAGAGAGACATGAACAGAAGGCTTTTAAGAACCTAAATATTGGTGAGTGTTGGTTAAATACGGATAAAATGACATACCATCTTAGCAACGTCAGGAAAAAGGGGCATGGTAGGAAGTCTCCGGCAGAAAGAAGTGAGGAGTCAAAATTCCCAACACACATTGTCATCACTTCGGAAATGCAAAGTAGATATGTCTTCAGGGCTGATATAGCTTACGATTGGAATTTCTCTCTTGATGACCTAGCACTCGATACTGTTCTTTATAAAGATGACCATCTTCATGAATTGGCTAAAAAGAATGCAAGATTTAGAAGAGGTTTTACCTCCTATCCAATGCCACCCACCACCAATGACAATCAAAGCAAGGCAGAATACGAAAATGACCTTGATAAATTTGAAATCAGGAGTAAGTACGTAGATGGCATTCATGTCAACGCAACTTATACAACTCTTGCCCATTATTGGCTAATTAAAAACGCACTGAATGTACGTGAATGGAGAATTGTAACTGACGAGGACTATTCAATCCTAGCGGCAGTTTACAGAGTTTTTGCCGAAGAAATCAAAAGATACGATGGACATGTTTTCGTGTCAAAAGTTGATAAGGATAAATCATTAAGTCAAGCTATGACAGAGTACCATGATGCCAGAGAAGTGTTGTTTGAGTGGGCTGCTAGAAATGATATTAAATCAAGAAGTCTTAGAACTATTGCAGTTGAGTATATGTCCGAATTGCTAAAATACCATAAGTTTCACGAACTGTTACCTGACGGTAAGAATTACAAAAGAGCTAATAATCCATTGCTACATCCACTTGCATCAACGGATAACGGTTATCGTACTGTCGAATGTGTGACTGATGCATCCTCATACGAAAAACGAGATTTGGCTAGAATGTTGTTAGATGTAAATCACAATGCAACTGACGCGTTTATTCAATTAATAAGGAGAAGGCTATCTCCTTTAGAACGCCCTCTAGTTACTGCGAGAGGAGACGGCAAAAGTTACATTTATGCCAATTTTAATCCGGAATATGCCCAATACGCATTGACAATTTTAAGAGTTTACTTTAATTTCTGTTTGCCTTATAAAACAAAAGATGGAGAAAATCTAACACCGGCACAAAGACTGGGAATAACCGATAAAATATTTGAGCTCAAAGATATTATCTATATGCAATAAAGAACAGAAGTGAATTGAAAATAAACAGTTCAGTTTCGTAGTAAAAATAATAATGAGCAATGGAATTAGTTTTCCATTGCTCATTTTATCGCTAATTTACTGTCATTTATTAGGTTCCTTAAGTAGGACGGTAATTATCTCTGCAAGGACATCTACGGTTTTATATTCTTCCTCCAATGTGTTTTCGGGTCCACCAATTTCTAATAAAACTGAGTTCCCAAAAAGGTCTTGATTATAAGTATTTTGTTTTGGTGGATTGTCTTTAACAAAGACTCCTCTCGATAAGCCAGGATATTTTTCTTCAATTCTTTTATGCAAGATTTCAGCAAACTTAAAATTATCTTCGTAATTAATACTTGAACGAGATACTATAAACGCCATCCTTGGGTAATCTTTTCCGTTTAACTTGATGGTTGTTTCACTTCTTTTTCTTGAATCTCTGTGTATATCAAATACCATTTTAATGCTTTTATTGTTTTCCAGGGCGACTTTTAATGGCTCTCTTGAAACAGTATACGTTTCGCTAAAAGACAAGCTTTTTTCTTTTAAAATTGCTGTTATATTGGTTTTATCATGGATGGAATTAATACCTCTCTTTAACAATGATTGGCTTAATCTCTCACCAACTAATGTGATATTTTTTGTATCGTGAAAAGCTTGACTGGCATCACTTGTTTTAACTTCTGTGAAAAATGACTCTAAATTGTGTGATTGATATATATAAACTAAGGGTTCTTGCTCTTTAACTGAAGACAACGATTTTTCATCTCCAAGGGAAGAATAAAGATTGTTGGTAAGTATGTCTTTTCCGCCATAGAAGAAAAACCATGATATTGCTATAAGACACATTGCAATACTGGCTGAGGCAAAAGAAAATTGTTTAACTCTTCTTTTTTTATTTAATTTCTTTGCACTTATTCTAAGTTTATTAGAAGTATCTATTACAAACTCTTCTCTAGGGTTGAGTGGATACGATTCTTTAATTAGGTCAAACAAATCCTTATCAGTTTGCATTTCCAATAACCTCCTCTGCATCAATGTTTAATTTCTTTCTAAGTTCTTTTAAGGCTCTGTGATAATCTACCTTAACCTTTGAATCGCTGCATTGAAGGATTTCAGATGTCTCCTTTATTGAAAATTCGTTTATGCCTCTTAGTATGACTACCGCCCTAAAGTTTGGTTTTAACTTTGAAATTGCTTCATGAACCAGCCTTTTGGTTTCATTTTGTTCGATTAATTCATTAGGTTCTTTTTCAGTGGATACTATTTGTTTGAAAAATCCTTCCCCAAATATTGAACTAAATTTCTTCCTTCTGTGATGGTCAATGGCAGCATGTTTTGCAATTGAAAAAATCCATGTTTTTAAATTGCCGGTGTTAAAATTGGACCAATTGTTAAGTACACGAATAAACACTTCTTGAGTCAAGTCCTCTGCATCATTTTGATTTCCTGTAAAGCAAATAAGAAACCGATACACATCTAAATAGTGTTGACGATATGCTTCAATAATCCTGTCTTCTAAGTTCTCAAAATTAGGCAATCTTTTCCCCCCTCGTTATGTATTCATTTATTAATCGTTCGAGCATTAGAAAAGGTTACAAGTTTTTTATGTAATTGTTGCCAATGATAGGCTAATTGTTATATTAAAAATTCTTTACTAAAAAAAGACCCTCAAATGACGGTCTTTTATAATTAATTAGACATTTCCCAGAATCTTCTTGATACCATTTACTACATTCTTCAATTGTAAAAGATTTTCCTTCTTTTCACTAACCTTGCCGGTTTGAATTAAACAGTCTTGTTTTGAGAAGAGCTATTGTTCTTTCAAGATAAAAAAGCAGTGCGATTCTACATGTGAATTGCACTGCTTTTATAGATGTTTTTATATATTCTTTTATACCTGCGGGTACTCGAAAAGAGAACGGCTTAAAATACTATTCCGGGCTGCTTTTTTAGCCAATGATAACTCGCTCTTTTGGATAATGGTAATTTGGTTTTTTCTCTTTGCCGCCTATTATGAATAAGAATGAAGTTAAACCGATTCTGCCAATAAACATTAAGGCCATTATGATGCATTTCCCGATAATGGACAATTCAGGTGTAATTCCTAACGATAATCCTGTGGTCCCAAAAGCTGAGCAAACCTCGAAGATAATTTCAATAAGCTCCGCCTGCCTTTCTGTTATGCTTAAAATGACTACAGAGAAAAAACACATACCAATAGCAAGCAGCGTGATAGCAAGAGATTTCAGTACATCATCTTCATGAATTTCCCTTTTAAATATCTTTATATCCCGATTTCCTTTAGCAAAATGATAGATAAAAAGGATATTAACTGCAAAAGTCGTTGTCCTTATGCCCCCTCCGACAGAGCTTGGAGATGCCCCAATGAACATTAATATACTCATTATAATGAGTGTGGGCATTGTAAACTCATTTACATCCATGGTTGATAAACCGCCGCTCCGGGTGGTAGCAGATTGGAAGAATGCATAAAAGAAGCTTTCATGCCAGTCCATATTCTTAAAATATTGATTGAATTCCATAACAAGCAAAATAACAGTTCCAAATACAAGAAGTGCTGCATATGTAACAGTTGTCAGCTTGGCAAATAAAGAAAATTTGAAAGACTGTTCCTGATTCCATTTATTGCGGAACAGATATTCTTTTAATTCGATAAGAACAGGGAAGCCTATAGCTCCTAAAGTAATCAAGATAGCGTTGATCAGCTGCACGAAATAATCGCCTGCAAATGGTTTGAGAGAGGAACCTGTTATATCCATGCCTCCGTTAGTTGTAGCACTGACAGATGTGAACAGCGCATGCAGAAATGCGTCATCCCAAGAAGGATAATATTTAAGAAAATGAAAGCCTAATATGAGAGCACCCAGAGTTTCAATCACCAATATTATTTTAATGATTTCTTTAACTAAATTGACTAGTCCTGACAAGGCATATTGATTATGATCGACCATTATGAGGCGTCGCCCTCTTAATCCAATCCTGCGGCCCAGCAGTAGCCAGAAGAAAGTGCCCAACGCCATGATCCCTATTCCGCCAAACTGAAGTATGAACATAATAACAAAATATCCAAACACACTATAAGTATCTGATATATTTACTACTGTCAGTCCGGTTACACTGACAGCACTTACTGCAGTAAAGACAGTATCAATAAATGAAATCTCAACACCCGGCTTATGTACTGACGGTATACTTAATAAAAGTACCGATACAGATACTGCCAATAAATAATATCCGGATATTACTTGGGCAGGTTTTAGTTTATCCAGCCAATTTCTTATGTCTTTCCACATATAATACCTGTCCCCTTTAGAATTTTTCTATCCCTTATCATAATGAATATACCCTGTTTTTAAAAGAGATATTAGATAATTCGCAGGAAGTTTTTTATTTATATATAATAAAATCAAAAACAAAAGGGAGATTTGATATGCTGCTGCCTGATCTGGCTGAAAAAATCATAGCTGAAGTGCGTCAGTTTCTTCAGGAAGATATCATAGTTGCCAATACCTGCGGTGTGATCATTGCAAGCACAGACGCTGGCAGAATAGGCAATTTTCATGAAGGAGCTTTGCTTACTATAAAACATAAAGAAAAGCTGATTATTACCAAGAAAGATCAATCACGTCTTCAGGGTGTAAAAGCAGGCATTAACCTGCCGATTTTCTTCAAAGGGGAAACGGTTGGAGTGATTGGCATTACCGGTAATCCCGATGAGATTTCCCCATTTGCAGAAATCATCCGTAAGCTGACAGAGTTGTTTATCAGCGAAAGTTACTTTGCAGAGCAGCTCGATTGGCAGGCCCGCGCAATGGAAGGTTTTATGTTCGACTGGCTGCAGACGAAAGAGTGGGATCCTGCTTTTAAAGAACGTGCTCACCTGCTGAAGATAAATCTCTCAGTGGATAGGCAGGCATCGATCGCAGAATTCAGGCAAAATAACCAATTGCTACATCGTGATCTTTGGAATAGAATTTTATCCTGGAAGGAAGCAGGGCCCAATGATATTTTGATTCGCTGGGGAAATGATCGAATTGTCCTTTTAGCCGGGGTTTCATCAGCAGAAAAGGATCGCAGCATAAGAGAAAAAGTCACACGCTTCCATCGTTTTCTGGAAAACCTGCTCGCTGCCAAAGTTAGTGTCGGCACTGGAAAACCGTTGCCTCCCCTTAGTTTGTCCGAATCATTTATGCAGGCTGAACGAGCTTTAAAAATCGCAAAAGACCGGGGGAACATCATATTTGATCAGGATTTGACCATTGAAATGATATTTGATGATCTTTCTCCGGAAACTAAGAAGGACTTTATAGAAAGAACCATCGGCACATTTATGTATGAAGAGGATCTTATGGTTACCCTTAAGGAGCTATTCGGGCAAAATCACTCTTTGAAAAATACTGCTGAGGCTTTGCATATACATATTAACACCCTTCATTACAGACTCAAGAAAATATCAGAGCTATCAGGGCTTTATCCATCAAATTTGAATGATTTAATAAAATTATTCATAGCTGTAAAAATTTTGGAGGAAGGCACAAAAATCAATTAAAATACTCCTTAATTTTTGTATAATTATCTATAGCAGGGATTCCCTGCTTTTTTTTATACTTAAAGAATAGATATTGCCAGCCTGCTATTAAAGGAGAGGATCTATTTGGTTGACGTACAAATAAAAGAGAGATTTATCGCCATTGTCGGCGCAGAAAATTATGATGACTCTAAAGCTGGGCGCCTCGTTTATTCTTATGATGCTACCCCTAATTTCCAATCAATGCCAGATGCGGTGATCAGTCCCCGAAACGCTCAGGAAATTTCCCAGATCCTCAAAATTTGCAGCAGTAGAGGAATTCCAATCGTACCAAGAGGATCGGGCACCAATTTATGCGCAGGTACCTGTCCCACAGAAGGCGGAATTGTTCTCCTGTTTAAGCATATGAATAAAATTATTGAAATCGATGAAGAAAACCTGACAGCTACAGTACAGCCAGGTGTTATCACACTTGATTTGATTAATCAAGTTGAAGCAAGAGGGCTATTTTATCCCCCTGATCCAAGTTCAATGAAAATAAGTACAATCGGCGGAAACATCAATGAAAATTCAGGCGGACTCCGCGGATTGAAATATGGCGTTACAAGGGACTATGTGATGGGGCTGGAAGCTGTACTTGCGAACGGAGAAATTATCAGAACTGGTGGCAAGCTTGCAAAAGACGTGGCCGGATATGATTTTACCAGGCTGCTTGTTGGGTCTGAAGGAACTTTAGGGATTATCACAGAAGCGACATTAAAATTAATCCCACTTCCTGAATCAAAAAAAACAATGCTTGCTCTCTTTCAGGATCTGGAACAAGCTGCAAAATCCGTCTCAAAGATTATCGCGGGCAAAATCATTCCTGCCACTCTAGAATTTTTAGATCAGCCTACACTAAAAGCAGTAGAGGACTTCGCTCAAATCGGATTGCCAACAGATGTTAAAGCTGTACTTCTTATCGAACAGGATGGGCCGGTTGACGTTGTTGATAAGGATATGCAAAAAATGGCGGAAATCTGTCAGGAGCAAGGTGCTGTTTCAGTGCAGCTTGCAAAATCCGAACAGGAAGCCGAAGCTTTAAGAACTGCAAGACGTGCCGCCTTATCGGCTCTTGCACGCCTTAAGCCGACAACCATTCTTGAAGATGCTACAGTGCCAAGATCTGAAATTGCCAATATGGTAAAAGCCATAAACGAAATTTCTCAAAAATACGGGCTCTCCATCTGTACCTTTGGCCATGCAGGTGATGGAAACCTTCATCCGACATGCCCTGCAGACGCACGGGATAAAAATGAAATGGAACGGGTTGAAAAAGCGTTTGAAGAGATTTTTATCAAGGCGATCGAACTTGGAGGAACAATAACAGGGGAACATGGAGTAGGAGTCATGAAAGCTCCTTATCTTGAACTGAAACTGGGCCATGCAGGGATTGATGCCATGAAGGCTGTAAAGACTGGCTTAGACCCCAATAATATTCTTAATCCCGGCAAAATTTTTGCCAAGGACAACAGAAAACGTGTGGTGGTTACACAATGACAACATTAAAAGAACAGACAATCATTCAGGAAGAGTTTGTGAAGCGAATGGATGAAGATGAGCTCCTGAATTGCATGCGCTGTGGCTTTTGCCTTCCTTCATGCCCTACTTATGTCGAGTCTGGCTTTAAAGAAGCGCACTCACCAAGGGGAAGGATTGCATTAATGAAAGCTGTTGCTGACGGATTGATTGAACCGGATGAAGATGTTGAGAGATCACTTGATCTTTGCCTGGGCTGCCGTGCATGCGAGCCTGTATGCCCTTCAGGGGTAAAATATGGACACCTGCTGGAAGAAGCGAGGGATATCATTAACCAGAATAAGAAACACTCACTTCCGGTTAGGGCGGTTCGCAATTTGGTCTTTACAGGGCTTTTTCCCCATCAGAACAGAATGAGGGCAGCTGCAGGGCTTTTAGGCTTTTACCAACGTTCAGGCCTTCAGTCGGCCGCCAGAAAAACAGGGATGCTGAATTGGCTTCCCAAAAACCTCAGTACAATGGAAAAGGTGCTTCCTCAAGTGCCAAAATTAAAAGAAATGAAAAATAGGCCATCCCATTTACCGGCTGATAAGCCGGTAAAGAAAGCCGCTTTTTTCACCGGTTGCTTAATGGACACGATGTTCCTTGAAACTAATAATGCAACAATAAAGCTTCTCCAGCTTGCCGGATGTGAAATTCATATTCCACAAAATCAGGCTTGCTGCGGTGCTCTTCACGGTCATAGCGGTGAAAAGCAGACAGCTAAAGACCTGGCTAAACGGAACATAGAAGCTTTTGAAAAACTGGACGCTGACTATATCATCTCTAATGCAGGAGGATGCGGGGCATTTCTTATCGACTATGGCCACCTGCTCAAAGATGACCCGGAATGGCATGAAAGAGCCGTAAAGTTTTCAGAAAAACTTAAAGACATCAGCCAAATTCTATATGAACTTGAATTTCATAAAAAAGTTCATCTTGAGCTTCCTGGTCAGGTCGTAACCTATCAGGATTCATGCCATTTGCGCAATGTCATGAAAACCTCCGTAGCACCTCGAACCCTTCTGAATTCAATCAGAGGCATTGAATTCAGGGAAATGAAAGATGCAGACAGATGCTGCGGTTCTGCAGGTATTTATAATATTGTTGAATCTGAAATGTCTATGCAAATACTTGATCATAAAATGATTCAGGCCAAGTCAGCAAATGCTGCAGTAATTGTGACATCTAATCCAGGCTGTCTTCTGCAGATGAAGCTGGGGATCGAACGGGAAGGTTTGCAGCATAAGATTAAAGCGGTTCACATTGTAGACATTCTGTTAGAGGCAGTCATAGAAAAATAACCACACTGCTTATGCCGAAATATTACCACTTATGAAAACTCCTTTTTGATTTAAACTAGAAATACAGAGAAATGATAACTCTGTAAGACCAATAAAAAGGAGTTGAATATAATGGCAAGAAGCAGCAATAAGCTTTTAGTTCCTGGTATTGAACAATACATGGACCAGGTCAAATATGAAATTGCCCAGGAATTTGGTGTTCAATTAGGATCTGACACAGTATCCCGATCTAACGGATCTGTAGGCGGAGAAATTACTAAGCGGCTTGTTCAGCAAGCTCAAGCACAAATGTCCGGCCAGAATAATCAATAACAACTTTATATAAATGGAAAAAGTCCGGAGCCTGCTCCGGACTTTGATTTTATCTTTTTCCTTTTTCCTGGTGTTTCCCTTGTTTATTTCCTCTGTGATCATCTCGATGGTCCTTTTCTTTATGCTTTCCCCCTGGACCGTTCCCGCCTTTATTGTTCCAATTACCCTTATTACCTTTATCATCTTTATGATTTTTTTCAGATTGATTCCCTTTTTCATTGGCCCTGTGGCCGCTGTTAGGAGTATTTTGTTTATTTGGGGATTTCGCTCTATCTCCCTGGTTTTTCTTACCTTTATTATTATGTCTATCATCATGATTTTTCTCATGGTGATTGCCATTTCCATTGCTGTTATCAGCTTTATTATTTAGCTGTTTAGAATGCTTATTCTGATTCTCGGATTTTTTTATCTGCCCGGGAATAGCATTCTTTTCTTCTTTTTTATCTTTCTTTTTTAATTGGCTTTGAAATTTTTCAGCAGGTTTTTGCGGAGCAGTAGATGCTTTACCCGATTGTTTCTCTTTATTCACTGGTTCAGAAACTTTCTTATCGGCACTGTCAGCCTTAATTTTATTATCTTTATACAAACCAGGTGATAGCCCTTTGCCAATAGCTGCTTCTCTTTCCTCTTCACTTGCTTCCAGTAACGTTACCTCAAGCTCCTCTTTTTGTGCCGCTTTTTTTATATCTGCTAACTCTTTCTGAATGCGCTCATCCGCTTCTTTATCCTGTTTTGTATATACGGCAGCAATGACTACCTCTTTATTTTCCTTAAAATAGCCCTGCTTCTTTATCTGAAGGAGAATTTTGTCAGCCACTTCATGAATGCTGTTCTTTTTCCAGTTCTTGATATTCTGGATAATAAGTTTTCCTTCTTCATTATAAGGAGTGAGTTCTACTACCTGATATTCCTGATTGACCCCTAATTCAATACTCGGATTAACGTCTATTGACATATAAGCATACACTTCGTCGTTTTGCAAAAACGGCAGGAAAGACATGATTGCGAGTATCACCGCAAATGCTGCTGCCATTAATCCTTTTCCTCTGGATAATTTAAAAATAGATAGAGGACGCGACATTTTTCCGTTTTTCAGTTCTATTGGGAAGAAGACAATTTCCTGGCCTATTGCGTATGCCTGATCTTGTTTTCGGGCACGCAGAAATTCTCCTTCCGGGGTTAATAGTGTTAAAAAACGTTCGTTTATTTCCATGATTATACCTGTTTTCACGTTTCCAACACCCCTTTGATATAATCCTTTAAAAAGACATAATCGCCAGTTAATATCAATGATATGGCAATTATATATTTTCTATTTCTCTCTATTGTTTTTCTGCTTAAAGATACATAACCCTCCAGCTGCTTTATCGGCAGCTTTTTTTTGTCAAAAAGAATACTTTTGAGCTCTTCATTATCAACAAGAATTTTGGCTACAGTCATCGCATTTTTTCGCGCATCCGCATGTTTTGGGGATTGTTCAATCAGATCACTGAAGGTAAGGCCGAATTCCTGAAGAGTCTGCGTAAACTGGACAATTTCTTCTTTCCTCAGTTCTTCATCTGTTTTTTTTCTGTAGTCTTCAATTGATAACTCATCTTCTATTGCCGAGCTGGCAGTATCATCATCTTCCAGATTAGAGGCTCCATTAAAGCTGAGATTCTGAAATTTAGATTGCTTACGAATATAATCAATAACCCGCCTCTTAATCAGCACTTCAGAAAAACTGATGAGTGAACTTCCCTTATCAGGACTGTACTTTTGAATAGCTTCATTAAAAGCTATGAGGCCAATGCTAAATTCATCATCAGATTCATGAATATACCTCTTGCAGACTGATGATACTGTTTTAGCAATAAACGGCTTATATGACTCTATTAGCTCATTATTCAATGCTGCATTTCCCTGCTGTATTAATTTAACCGTTTCTTCGAGTGATTTTTTACGCTTTTTCGGCATAAATAATAAACCCAGCAATAGCCCCACCTCTTTTCAAAACACATTATATCATACAGCGTACAATCCGTATTTTGGGCAGGGCTATAAAAGCTTTAATACAATTAATTGAAACTCATATAATTTCACCTTATGAAAAGCGGCCGCTTGTTCATTACAACTGTACGGATTCATGGAAGGGATTTGTGGGGGTAATGTAAGAAAATAGTTAAAAAAAGAAAAAAGCTTCAGCACTACTAAACAGTTAGTGTGACAAAGCCTTTTTAATCAATAAAATTCAACTTTGAGTGGTTGGCTTTCTCCATTTCAGGATTAACCACCTGATTAGCAAGCCCGTTACTACACCCGGAATAACAAAGATCATAGGAAGAAAGACTGGCCCGAAAAAAATCCCAAACAATTTGAGTTTTGTTGAGTACATTAGTCCTACTGTGACAAAATAAGCACTGAATACAAAAGGAAGGAATGATAATTCTTCCTTTTCCGGCATAGCACTGCGGTATGCATCCCACATTGCAAACATGTAAAGACAAGGATAAAACATGAGCCACTGATAATTAAGAACATGAACAGCTTTTTCAATTTCGCCCATGAAACTATACATGATGGCCGAATTAAAGTGGCTGTATACATTAATGATAAATTCAAGGACGACAAACAATGTCCCTTTCCACAGCTGCCCTGCCAATAATTGGCTAAAACCCGGCAATGCAATACTCCAAAAAACCGCTTCTAGTTTACTGAGTTTTTTCATTTCATTACCACCAGCTACAAGTCGATACTTTTATTGTGCTCTGAATATTGGTCAATTATCAATTTATTTTCCAGATATTTTCCTAAAACACCATTTAAAATTATACTTCATCGTAAAAATAAGACCCCTTCATTAGAAGGAGCCTTCATCAGATCTAGGACTTATCATCCCGTTTCTGGTTTTTCTTGTCATCGTCATCTCTTTTTACAATGTTCAACAACTCTTCCAGCATGGCTGCCATATCATCTCTGCTGTAGGATTTGGCATCAGATGATTGAAGCTGTTTTTTGTCTTCGTCATTCACACGATTCCAGTTTTTCTCCACTCTTTCTTCTAGCAGGTAAGCTGGCACTAAGTGGCCATCCGGTGTTGCATACATTTTATTTAATCTCCGGGTATCCTTGTCAAACAAGCTATATACAACTGGTATGACAAATAGTGTCAGGAATGTACTGCTGATCAGCCCGCCAATAAGAGTAATGCCCATGGGCTGATTAATTTCTGTTCCTTCTCCAATGCCAAGTGCTAAAGGCACTAAGCCGAGTATAGTTGTTAAGGCTGTCATGAATATTGGCCTCGCACGGTCCTTAACTGAAATAATTATAGCATCGTAGCTCTTTAGACCCTGCTCTTTCTTTTGGTTAATATAATCAACAATGACTATGGCATTATTCACTACAATTCCAGCAAGCACAATAATCCCGATTATGGCTGTTAAACTAATAGGTGTCTGGGTTGCGGTAAGAGCAATTGCCACCCCTATCACCATGAGCGGCACAGTAAACATGATTACCAGAGGATACTTAAGTGATTCAAATTGAGCTGCCATGACAAGATAAATAAACACGATTGCCAGTACAAATGCCAGAATCAGGTCATCAATAGATGATTCCAGCAATTCCCTGTCACCGCTAAAAACGATTTCTGTTTCATCCGGCAATTTCAAATCGGCTATTTCTTTATCCACTTCTTTTGACATGGCACCCATGTTTGTAGAAGACTTGTACTTTAATGTGAATTGGACAGCATCCTGCTGATTAATCCGCTGAATATTTACCGGCCCTTCTCCGCGCTCAATACTGGCTACATCATTCAGAGCGGAATAATTGCCATCAGGCTTTTTAATAAGCAATTTCTTCAAATTCTCTATATCCTGTGTGACTTCCCGGTCGTACTCTACAAAGACCCCATATATATTGGATTCATCATCTATCATTTGTGTAGCACGATTGCCCCGGGTTGCGTCATTTACAGCGATGGCTACCTGGGCGGGAGCCAAACCCTCTTCAAGAGCCTTTTCACGGTCCACAGTTATCTGAACTTCTTCAACGGTATCCATGAGATCAGTCGACAATTCGGTTACATCCTCAAGGTCCTTCAATGCATTATAGATTTTATCAACATTCACCTTTAAACGGTTGGGATCTGTGTCCTTCACACTAAAGGTCAGTGTATTCGGTGATGTACCTGCTGTCGACTGTGTATTAAATGAGAGCTCTGCAGTTTCATTAACCTTTGATGCAGCACTTTCCAGATCCTTTTTTACCTCATCGACAAATTCAAAGGTAGACCTTTCCCGTTGGTCCAGCTCTTTCATTTTGATATACAATTCAGCGATATTAGCATTTTTTGAGCCCCGGAAGGACCCTTCCTGTGTAGTTCCAATGAGACTGACAAATGTATCTACATCTTCTTCATCCTTTAATTCTTCCTCTAAAGCAGATACAGCCTTTTCTGTTTCTGAAAGTGCGATTCCGTTCTCAAGCTCCATACGCACCGTAAAAAAGCCCTCATCTGCATTTGGCAGAAATTGTGTGCCTACTGTGGTCAATCCAAAGCTGCCCGCTGCCAATAACAGCATGGTAATTGCTATTACCGCTGCACGATTCCTTAATGACCACTTTATTGAGTTTTCAAGTGATCGCATTAAGCCTGTTTCCTGCCTTTTTGCCTCCGTGTTTGTTCTTGGAGTCTTCAGCAGCCTGCTCGCAAGCATTGGCACTATTGTCAGGGCAACAACCAGAGATGCAAATAAACTAAAGGAAATGGTCAGTGCAAACTCCTTAAACAATTCACCGATTATTCCAGTGATAAATACTACAGGAAGGAACACGGCAACTGTCGTCAGGGTGGAAGCCGTAATTGCACCTCCCACTTCTTTTGCCCCGACACTTGCCGCTGTTTTCGGATCTTTCCCCATTGATAAGTGGCGGTAAATATTCTCAATAACCACGATGGAATTATCCACCAGCATACCTATTCCAAGCGCCAATCCGCCAAGAGTCATAATATTTAGGGTGAAATCGAAAAAATACATTAACACAAATGTGAAAATAACTGAATAAGGAATAGAGCTTCCAATGATGAGCGGACTTTTGACATTTTTCAAAAAGAAAAACAGGACAACCATTGCAAAAATACCGCCAAGAATCAGTGAATTTGAGATATTTCCTATTGCAAGACTTATGTAATCTCCCTGATCGAAAAGAATTTCAGATTCAATATTTTCAAACTGTTCCTTTTCAAGCAGATTATCCAATTGCTTAATAAATTGATCTGAAACCTCCGCAGTGTTAGCATCGGACTGCTGAAGGACACTCAGTAAGACAGATGGAGCCTGGTTTGTGCGCGTGATGGTGCGATCATCCTGGCTGGCCAGCTGAACCTCTGAAATATCATCAAGGCTTACTTTATTACCTGTTGCAGGGTCTGCTGTTACCGTAAGTTTTTTCAGTGTATCCAGGGAATCAATGGAGCTGATAATTCTGGTAGTCAGCTCTTTTCCCTCAGTCAATACAGGATCACCCGGCATTGATATATTATTGGATTCTATTACATCCACAACATCCGCCTGGCTAAGTTTGAAATCTTTCAGCTTTTCCTGGTCCAATTCCACTCTAACTTCCTTAATCGCAGTTCCTGAGAGATTTACGCTTGCTACTCCTTCCACTTTAGATAGCTCGAGGTTCAGTTCTTCCGCAAGCTTTCTTAATGCTTCAGGCTTCTCATCTGCACTAAGTGATAATTGAATAATCGGAAACTGAGCAGGATCAAGCTTCATAAATCTCGGTTTATCAGCTTCATCAGGAAGCTGTGTCTGATCCAGTCTTTGAAAGACCTCACTTTGTATTTCATCAATATCAGTAGTCCAGGAAAATTGCATCAAAATGAAGTTTGCACTCTCCTGTGAGGTAGAGGTCAAGGTCTTAATCCCCGGCAGTGTTGCCAGATTTTCCTCAAGCGGCTTTGTTACTTTTTCCACCACTTCATCGGGACTTGCTCCAGGATACGAAGTGACTACTACTCCTACAGGAGGATTAAGATCTGGTATGAGTTTTAATGGAATATTTAAGAGGGAGACTACCCCTAAAATAAGCACTAAGAACATCGTAACCAATGTGAAAATTGGCCTTCTGATTGAAAAATCGCTTATTCGCACACATTCTGCTCCTTTCGATGACTGTATGAGGTAATCTGTGATCGATGCATGTAGACAATAACATATTTTAACTATATTAAAGCAGCTTTTGCGATGCAAGCAATCAGTGTGATGTCATTATTATTATAAAAATTACATCAGCTCTTAATTCACAGAAAAAAGCAGCCTAAGCAGCTGCTTTTCACTATAATTTTTCGATTTTAAAACCAGTAAATCCATAGATAATGGTGATTACAGGACTGAACAGACAGAATAATGCAAATGGCAGATAAGCTGTTGTTTCTACACCTAAGACACCTGTCAGAAATACTCCGCATACACTCCATGGAACTAACGGGTTTACTACCGTACCCGC
This sequence comes from Cytobacillus firmus, assembly GCF_023715565.1. Taxonomy (GTDB): domain Bacteria; phylum Bacillota; class Bacilli; order Bacillales; family Cytobacillaceae; genus Cytobacillus; species Cytobacillus firmus_C. The sequence goes on from NZ_JAMBOJ010000017.1 coordinate 76,810, forward strand.
ATCTTCAAGTATTCTGGAAAGATTCTTTGGATGCAGCCCGGCTTTTTCAAAGGGCTCTCTGAAAGCATTTCCTGTTAAGAGAATTGACAGGTACTGTTCGCCAAGCAGGAAATTAATCCCGACTGCTGTTCCTGCAGCTGCTGCAACTAGAGCAGAAACCCGATTCAAAAGTCCTTTCATACCTTCCAGCAGAGCCGGAAGGATGCCAAGCTTAAAGAATAAACCGCCCATAGAAAGCGCAAGTAATACCAAAGAAATTGAAAACATCATGCTTTCCATGCCCCCTCTAGATAACAGGGCGTCCACTTCCTCTGAACCGCTATTTGACGCATATCCCGAAAACAGCAGTGTCATAACTTTTTCGAGGCCGAAGCTGCTTTGGACGATAATTGCTAAGATTATTGCAGAAACAATGCCAGCAGACAGCGTAATGATAGCTGATACTTTTTTAATGGCCATTATTGTCAAAATCACAAACGGAACCAGAGAGTACCAATGGACTAACCCCTCATCCAGCAAAGTTTTTTTCAGCTGGGCAATCTTTGCGAAATCAGTCGCTGCATCTGATGGTGAAAGGAAAGCAAAAATCGCCAGTGAAATGATAAACGAAGGAATGGTTGTCCAGGCCATCGTCTTAATATGCTCAAATAAATCAACCTTAACTGTCGATGCTGCCAGGTTTGTTGTATCGGAGAGAGGTGACATCTTATCTCCAAAAAATGCGCCGGAAATAACTGCACCAGCCGTAATTGCATCCGAGAGTTCCAGAGCGGAACTCACCCCCATAAAGGCCACTCCCAATGTAGCAGCTGTTGTAAGTGAGCTTCCTATGCTCATGCCGATCACAGATGCTACCACAAATACAATGGCATAAAAAAACTTTCCATTTACTGCTTCCAAAGCCATGTAAATAAATGTAGGAATCGTGCCGCTAGCCATCCAGCTGCTTATCAGCATTCCGATTAAAAAGAAAATGAAAATTGCCCCTAATCCGGACTGGGCACCTTCAATAAGCCCCTTTTCCAACTGTGTTATAGAAACTTTTTTAAATAACCCGTAAGCTATTAACCCCATTAACGCTAAAACAACCGGAATATGGGGAACTGCCCCGGCAAAAATAATAGAATAGCTGATACCGCCTAAAATTATGAGTGTGACAATGAGTGCCTCCAGCGGCTTTATATTTAATGCCTGATCATGATGCATAATGTATTCCTCCTAAATTTGCCTGTAATTTATACAAACAAAAAGAGCCCTCTCGCCTATAGGGACGAATGAGCTCCGCGGTACCACCCTAATTGATAAGCTAACGCTGCTTACCCACTTAAAAAGTATTGTCCATATTGGTTGCAGTTGTATTTCGACCATTGCTGCCTGGATTTTCATCAGCCATCCAGTTTCTATTTGCTGCCGGCAATTACTCTACTTATGCTGCGGACAAGATTTTTTATTGAGATTACACTTTCTACTTTTTAACTTAGACGCTTTTTAGCGTTAAAGTATATGTGTTAATACTATATTATCAATTGATAGATATGTCAATAGTAATGAGGAAGGAATAAATGGAAAGCTAAAACGACCCATTAAGGGCCGCCAGCTTTATTCCGAGTCCATCGGATTATATAGTTTTACATCAGGATTTTTTTCCTGGAACCATCTGAGGGCAAAGTCATTTTCAAATAGAAAGACATTTTTGCCGTATCTGTCTTTAACAAGGAGACTTCTCCCGCTGGAAAGGTTCTCGTTGACCTCATCCCCTTCTACCCAGCGTGCGATCTTGGAGCCCTGCCTTTCCATATACACTTCTGTGTTATATTCATTTTTCATGCGGTGTTCAAAAACTTCAAACTGAAGCTGTCCCACTGCACCCAGGAGGTATTCTTCCATTTTAACTGTCTTAAACAGCTGGATGGCACCTTCCTGAACCAGCTGCTGAATACCTTTATGGAAATGTTTTTGCTTCATGACATTTTTAGCTGTAACTTTAACAAAAAGCTCAGGTGTAAATTGAGGAAGACGTTCATATTGGAAGTTATTTTTTCCTGCTGTTAATGTATCGCCTATTTGATAAGTTCCTGGATCATAAATTCCGATGATATCTCCGCTTACTGCCGAATCAACCGTACTTCTGTCATCTGCCATGAATTGAGTGGACTGCGCTAGCTTAATGGACTTGCCGATTCTAGGTATATTCACAGCCATGCCCCGCTCAAATTGGCCTGAACAAATTCTTAGGAATGCAATCCTGTCGCGATGTGCAGGGTTCATATTGGCCTGGATTTTAAATATAAAACCAGAGAATTCTTCTGAAAGCGGATCAATTTCCCCTGCAGTCGAATTTCTCGGCTGCGGCGGCGGTGCAAATTGCAGGTAAGACTCAAGGAAAGTCTGTACACCAAAGTTGGTCAGTGCGCTTCCAAAAAACACAGGTGTCAGTTCTCCATTTGCAATTCTCTCTCTTGAAAACTCATTGCCTGCTTCATTTAACAGCATAATCTCTTCAAGCGTTTGTTCATATAGTCCAGAATCCTTAATGGAATGGTTGCCCTCTATTTCACCTTCCTGATTTAAGGAAATAAAGCGGTCCTCTTCCTCTACTCTGAATTGCTCTATTCGATTATTAAACCGATCATAAATCCCCAGGAATTCTTTTCCCATCCCAATAGGCCAGTTCATTGGGTATGATTCAATTCCCATAACCTCTTCCAATTCAGCAAGGAGCTCAAGGGGTGCTTTTCCCTGACGGTCAAGCTTATTCATAAAAGTAAATATCGGAATTCCTCTCATGCGGCAGACCTTGAATAATTTAAGTGTCTGCTCCTCGATCCCTTTAGCTGAGTCGATAATCATAACGGCACTGTCAACGGCTGTCAGCGTGCGATATGTATCTTCACTGAAATCCTGGTGACCAGGCGTATCTAAAATATTTACACGTGCTCCCTCATATTCAAACTGCATCACACTGGAGGTTACAGAAATACCACGTTGCTTCTCAATCTCCATCCAGTCACTTGTCGCATATTTGCCTGTCTTCTTCCCTTTAACTGTACCTGCATCACGAATGGCACCACCGAATAATAAAAGCTTTTCGGTAAGCGTCGTTTTACCGGCATCCGGATGGGAAATAATCGCAAACGTGCGGCGGGATAAAACTTCTTCTTCAAAATTTTTGGGCATAATCGTTCCTCACTTACTTATATGAAAATTTGTCGATCAAGCAATCAATGTGTCACTTAATTATTGCAATACCTTCAATTTTATCGCTCTCAAGTCAAGTTTGCAACGCATTTAAGATTGCATATTTCTTTTTATTACTCTTTTTGAGGCTTATAATAGGGAAACTAAATGTAAAAAAGGAGGTTAAAAATGGACACAATTACTCATACTTTATTTGGCTTGAGCCTATATGGCGCAGTTGATAAACATAGAATGGATAAGAACTCCAGAAGAGCATACCTGCTAACCGCTGTAGGGGCAAGTCAAATTCCCGACATTGATGTCATCTCGCGCTTCTGGGATACAGAAGGACTTTATCAAATGTGGCACAGGGGAATTACCCATTCTGTTTTCCTGACTCCGGTTTGGGCTCTGCTGTTTTTGCTGCTGTCCTTCCTGCTTTTCAGAGTCAAGGATAAGAAGATTTTTCTGCTGGGGTGGCTTGCAGTTTTCATACATAATACCAGCGATTTATTTAATGCATGGGGCACAGGTTACTTGGAGCCATTTTCAACTATTAGGGTTACTTTTGGTACGATACCAATTGTTGATTTAGTGTTCTGGATTATTATCGGAACAGCTTTTTTCTTTTCGAAAAGGAATAAGTCTAAATCCACTTACTATTTTAAATTAGCATGGGCTTTTATGCTTCTTCATCTGGTAATTCAAAGCACACAGGGATATCTCATTTATAAACAGTATGATGATTACTATGAACAAGTTGCACTATCCGCAGATTTTATCCCGTGGTCTTATTCCGTTATCACAAAGAAAGATGACGAAGTGACCATATTCAATGATACTCTTTTCACCGAAAAGAGAACCCAATATGTGCTTCAATCAAAAGAAACAGCGGATTTGGACAAGTTGTTTTCGCAAGCTCCTGAAGCTAAAACTCTTTATGAATGGTCCCCGTTTGTGGTTCTCGTTGATGATGATGAAAGGCTGGGACTCTACGATCCCCGTTTTTACAGGAACGGCCAGTCATTCTTATTCGAATATATTGAAAAAAATACGGAAAGATGAGCACTGTGCTCATCTCAGTTTGTAGACAAAAGGGGTTCGGAATAGTCTCATTCCGGACCTCTTTTTTGAATTTTATTGGCTTTGAAGCATTTTCAGATGATGATAGACCTCTCCGAGGTCATCTTCTAGGCCATTTCTG
>NZ_JAMBOJ010000170.1 GCF_023715565.1 Cytobacillus firmus
TCCTTGAAGAAATAGATGTCCGTCATTTCGAGCAACCCCGCCTCGCCAAACGAGATCGGCATTCCCGTCGTGCCGAATGCATGACGGAAGCTCTGCGGCAGATAGGGGCGCACGTGAGTGAAGTCGTGATAGAACCGATCGCCGGGGGTCGGGCTGACGACGATCAGTCGGCTGTCCCGGTGCATCAAAGCGCAAAGGCGCGGCACGAGCGCGAACAGCGCGTCCGGCGTGACGTGCTCGATGAGGTGACTCAGGAACACCACATCGAACGGTGCGTGCTCGGCGGCGAAAAAAGCCTCCGGCTCGTATGCCGCGAATCCATTGGCACGCGCGCGTTCGACGTAGTCGACGTTCGCGTCGACGCCAGTGACGGCGCAACCCAGCTTGCCG
>NZ_JAMBOJ010000171.1 GCF_023715565.1 Cytobacillus firmus
ATTTGCATCCAGGCGAGCCTTCGCATCGAGGAGGACGTCGCGAATATGGGTGGCTCCAGGCTTGGTGTAGTACAAGGTCATGACCAACCGGCTATGACCGACAAGCTTCTGCAGCACAGGGAACGGCACCTGTCCTTCCAAGGCCAGTGCAGTGACAAGGGAGACTCGCAAACTGTGAAGTGGGAACAACGTTCTCTTCTTGGACTGGGGCGGCAGCAGCCGAATCGGTGTTCCGTTGTGGTGAGTTTCGGAACGCCCGGCGAGCCGTGATTCGAATGCCTTCAGCAAATAGAACCAGCACGAATTGAGCGCCTGATCCTGAAGCGGAAAGTTACGCATTCGTGCCGTTGGATATTCTGGCAATCGGAAGAGAAAGCACGCGTCAGGAT
>NZ_JAMBOJ010000172.1 GCF_023715565.1 Cytobacillus firmus
GTCGGCTCCATCCCGCGCGACGTGCGCACGAACAGCGGATCGCCGAAATACTCGCGCAGCCGGCCGAGGGCGGTGCTCACGCGCGGCTGACTCACGCCGAGCAGGTCGCCCGCGCGGCTCACGTTGCGCGCGTCGTCGAGCGCGACGAGGTAGGGAATCAGGTTCAGATCGAGCGCATCCATGGCCGGGCCGGTATCTTCAAAACGTATACAACATATCTCCTGAATCGCGTTGCCGCATAGTCGGGAAAGCGCTCAAATGTGTTCCACGATTCGAATTAATGCTCTGGAGACGAACAATGCGCACCCAAGTCGCGATCATCGGCGCCGGTCCGTCCGGCCTTCTGCTTTCCCACCTGCTGCGCCTGCAAGGCGTCGATTCC
>NZ_JAMBOJ010000173.1 GCF_023715565.1 Cytobacillus firmus
GCCAGCGTTCGTCCTGAGCCAGGATCAAACTCTCCATATAAGAGTTGATATAGCTCGATTGTCTTTTCGAAAAAGACTAATGATTTAAACGTTGACGTATTGTTCGTTCAGTTTTCAAAGATCAATCAGTAAGTTTGGAGCGGGTGAAGGGAATCGAACCCTCATCATCAGCTTGGAAGGCTGAGGTTTTACCACTAAACTACACCCGCATATATAATTGTTATTTCCCGAATGGTCGGGAAGACAGGATTCGAACCTGCGACCCCTTGGTCCCAAACCAAGTGCTCTACCAAGCTGAGCTACTCCCCGTATTATGGCGCGCCCGAGAGGAGTCGAACCCCTAACCTTTTGATCCGTAG
>NZ_JAMBOJ010000174.1 GCF_023715565.1 Cytobacillus firmus
GACGGGACTCGAACCCGCGACCTCCTGCGTGACAGGCAGGCATTCTAACCAACTGAACTACCGGACCAGATTGCGGGGGCAGGATTTGAACCTGCGACCTTCGGGTTATGAGCCCGACGAGCTACCGAACTGCTCCACCCCGCGATAATAATATTTATGTGATTTTTTATCACAAATTTTGTTTCGCCCGGCAGCGTCCTACTCTCACAGGGGGACAGCCCCCAACTACCATCGGCGCTGAGAAGCTTAACTTCCGTGTTCGGTATGGGAACGGGTGTGACCTTCTCGCTATCGCCACCGGACTATTTGGT
>NZ_JAMBOJ010000175.1 GCF_023715565.1 Cytobacillus firmus
ACCTCACTTTCTCCTTTGGCTACATCTAGGCCAATGACTGGATTCATTAATATCTCTCCCTTAGTTTTACTCACCAGTAACCCCTATACCTTCCTGTAGTTCCATAGCTTCGCTTGTTATACGAGATCATTTGTCCCAACCAGCCTCAAACATCATTCTACAAGTAGGGGGCGAACAGTTTAGTTGACGAGATCTACCTCCCACGCACCCGTACGTTCTACCCTGGCTACTGAAATAATAGGTCCTATAAAAAAAAGAGCAACCAGTAAAAACTGGTTAACTCTATAATACGAA
>NZ_JAMBOJ010000176.1 GCF_023715565.1 Cytobacillus firmus
AGAAACTTCGTTCCCTCAAAACTAGATAATGTATGAAGAAGAATTTTGCCGAGTAATTACCAATGACTTGTCTAGCTTCGGCTCCTAACTTCTCGGCCGTTTCGATCCGTCCCTCCAAATCCCAAAATCAGGATTTGAGTGGCCGGCTCTCCAACGTTTTTCGAAGTTGAACAGTCGCCTCTGCTTTTCGTTTTGGTTAAGTCCTCGATCGATTAGTATCAGTCAGCTCCACATGTCGCCACGCTTCCACCTCTGACCTATCAACCTGATCATCTTTCAGGGATCTT
>NZ_JAMBOJ010000177.1 GCF_023715565.1 Cytobacillus firmus
AAGATCCCTGAAAGATGATCAGGTTGATAGGTCAGAGGTGGAAGCGTGGCGACATGTGGAGCTGACTGATACTAATCGATCGAGGACTTAACCAAAACGAAAAGCGGAGGCGACTGTTCAACTTCGAAAGACGTTGGAGAGCCGGCCATTCAAATCCTGGTTTTGGGATTTGGAGGGACGGATCGAAACGGCCGAGAAGTTAGGAGCCGAAGCTAGACAAGTCATTGGTAATTACTCGGCAAAATTCTTCTTCATACATTATCTAGTTTTGAGGGAACGAAGTTTCT
>NZ_JAMBOJ010000178.1 GCF_023715565.1 Cytobacillus firmus
GCTCCCCGAAGCATATCGGTGTTAGTACCGTCCTTCATCGGCTCCTAGTGCCAAGGCATTCACCGTGCGCCCTTTCTAACTTAACCTACTTTGGCCAATGATCAGCGGCGAATCTCTGCGTCAGCTCTGTCACTGTGCTCCTCACGTACTCTCGTACGCTCCGGTGCTCGTTCAGTCGCTTCCTTGATCTTCTTGCTTCTCATTACCCTCAGGTTTGTGCTCTTACTTCGTTTTATAACAAAAATAAGAGAAAAACTAAGATGGCGATTACTCGGTTATTGCTT
>NZ_JAMBOJ010000179.1 GCF_023715565.1 Cytobacillus firmus
ACCGGACTATTTGGTTTGAAGAAACTTCGTTCCCTCAAAACTAGATAATGTATGAAGAAGAATTTGCCGAATAATTACCAATGACTTGTCTAGCTTCGGCTCCTAACTTCTCGGCCGTTTCGATCCGTCCCTCCAAATCCCAAGGATTTGAATAGCCGGCTCTCCAACGTCTCTCGAAGTTGAACAGTCGCCTCCGCTTTTCGTTTTGGTTAAGTCCTCGATCGATTAGTATCAGTCAGCTCCACATGTCGCCACGCTTCCACCTCTGACCTATCAACCTG
>NZ_JAMBOJ010000018.1 GCF_023715565.1 Cytobacillus firmus
CCAGAAATGGCCTAGAAGATGACCTCGGAGAGGTCTATCATCATCTGAAAATGCTTCAAAGCCAATAAAATTCAAAAAAGAGGTCCGGAATGAGACTATTCCGAACCCCTTTTGTCTACAAACTGAAGTGGTTATTCTGTAAGGAATAACCACTTATTTTATTGGACACTATTTCGTCCATTTAAATTGCGCTGAAGCAGAGTTCTAAACATTTTTATACAAAATTTTAGACAAAAGGTCTTTCTTTCGTTTATCATTTCCGTTAAGATGTAACCCTATAATAAGAGGTTTTTAATTTTTGAAAAATAAAGCAGGTGAAAGAATGGAGAAAAAATTCCCTCCAACAATAGAAGTAATTGAGATATGCTTGCTTGCAGGGAAAATCATGCTCCAGGGTGGCGCAGAAACATATCGGGTAGAGGACACAATGACCAGGATTGCAGCCTCCCTGGGTATTCCAAATTCACATAGCTATGTGACGCCAACCGGGATAATATTCTCTACGGATGGAACTGAACCGGCAAAGCTGATTCGGATTTCAGAACGGTCAACAGATCTGTACAAAGTGACATTGGTGAACGGTGTTTCACGCAGGATCAGCAGCGGTGAATTGAATGGAAAGGAAGCATTGGCAAGGCTGAAGGAGATTGAAAGTGCCGACTATACATTCCCTGTTTACCAGCAGATTTTTGCAGCTTCGATTGCAAGCGGCTGTTTTTTAATTATGTTCCTTGGAAGCTGGACTGATTTTATTCCAGCCATGATTACAGGCGGTCTGGGATTTGTCTCATTTTTATATGTCCATAGAGTTGTCCAGATCAAGTTTTTCTCTGAATTTATTGCTTCATTATTAATTGGTCTTATAGCCTTTTTCTTTGTGTACTCGGGAGTCGGGACAGAGCTCGATAAGATCATCATCGGGTCGGTCATGCCGCTCGTTCCGGGACTATTGATAACAAATGCAGTCAGGGATTTAATGGCCGGGCATCTTGTTTCCGGACTGTCAAAAGGAGCTGAAGCCTTTTTGACGGCTTTTGCCATTGGAGCCGGGATTGCTCTTGTCTTCACTTTTTAAATGCAATAGCGGAGGAAGTTGTCTATGTTTATATTGACACATATGATTACAAGCTTTATCGCATCAGCAGGATTCGGGGTGCTTTTCAATGCTCCGAAAAAATCGCTGCTGAAATGCGGATTTGTTGGCATGGTCGGATGGTTCGTTTATATTTGGCTTGTTAATTGGCAGTATGATGCTGTTATTTCTTCCTTAATTGCTGCTTTTACCATCGCTGTGATCAGCCAGATTTTTGCCAGAATGTATAAAACACCTATAATTATTTTCAGTGTTGCCGGCATCATTCCGCTGGTCCCAGGAGGGATTGCATATGATGCGATGCGGAATTTTGTTGAAAATGATTACAATACTGCCATTCAGCTCGCAGCGAAAGCATTCATGATATCCGGAGCCATTGCAGTCGGTCTTGTCATTTCAGAGGTAATCAATCAAATGATCCGCAATTTCCAGTTCAAATCAAGAATTTGAACTTCATAAGAGGACGTACTATCAGCCTAATAAAGCAGCAACAACAGACTCGTTCCAGATAACTAGGGACGAGTTTTTCTTGTAATATATTGCTGGTGAATTTATAATCAAATATATTTGATTTTAAGAGAAGGCTGTTTTCGCAAAGTTTGTTGCTATTTATATTATATTTACGGAGTTGATTGTAGTGGAAGGTGCGAGATCCTCGAAAATGCATTCGCATTCTTTTCGTGCTGAGTTTACTCAAGGTAGCATATTCAACGTCCTACGGGAGTAGCGGGACAGGTGAGACCCCACAGACGCGTAGCGTCGAGGAGGCTCACCGCCCGCCCCATGGTTCGCTGAGCATCCTCTCACTGCAAACAACGGACAACATTGATAAACGAAAAACAACAATTTATACGAAAAGAGCCTAAGAGAAAAAGGAGAATAAGATGATCCGACGGTTTTTAAACTACTATAAGCCGCATAAGCGCCTGTTCATTATTGACTTTAGTTCGGCAGTATTCGTGGCGATTCTTGAGTTGGGCTTTCCACTTGCGGTTCAGTGGTTTATCGACAGCCTGCTTCCAAGCGGAAATTGGTCAATGATTGTTTCTGTCAGTGCTGGCCTGCTTGCTCTTTATGCAGCAAGTACACTGCTTCAGTTTGTGGTTAACTATTGGGGCCACAAGCTGGGCATTAACATCGAAACAGATATGCGGCAGCAGCTTTTTCAGCATGTGCAAAGGCAGTCTTTCCGCTTCTTCGATAATACTAAAACAGGGCATATCATGAGCCGGGTGACAAACGATCTTATGGATATCGGAGAGCTTGCCCATCATGGCCCGGAGGATTTATTTATAGCAGTCATGACATTTGTCGGTGCATTCTGGATTATGCTGACCATCAATGTGAAGCTTGCTCTTGTAACCATATTTGTTCTTCCGTTCCTTGTATGGCTGATTACGTTCTGCAATATCAAAATGAACAAAGCATGGAAAAGAATGTACGGTGAAATTGCCGATGTCAACGCACAGGTTGAGGATAGTGTATCGGGTGTGCGTGTAGTTCAGTCTTTTACAAATGAAAGCTATGAAATTAAAAGATTTAAAGAAAACAATGGCAGATTCCGTCTTGCCAAGCTTGCAGCTTACAAGATTATGAGCTTCAGTGCATCCGGAGTCTATATGCTGACCAGATTAGTTACGCTGCTTGTTCTTGTATACGGTTCCTGGCTGAGTTTCAGCGGACAGCTTTCATACGGTGAATTGGTCGGATTTGTGCTCTATGTGAATGTGCTATTAAAGCCGATTGATAAGATCAGTGCTCTGATGGAATTATATCCAAAGGGAATGGCTGGTTTTAAACGGTTTTTAGAAATCATTGATACTGAACCGGAAATTGAAGATCCAAAAGATGCCATTGAGGTTGCGTCTTTAATGGGTGATATTCGTTTTCAGGATGTATCGTTCCGTTATGACGAGCATAAATCGGTGCTTGAGGGAATTGACCTTCAAATACAAGCAGGTGAAACAGTAGCTTTTGTCGGACCTTCAGGAGCCGGAAAGACAACGATTTGTTCTTTGATTCCACGCTTTTATGAGGTGAATAGCGGAAGTATTAAGATTGATGGCATGGATATCAGGGACATGACGAAGAAATCTCTGAGATCACAAATTGGCATTGTCCAGCAGGATGTCTTCCTGTTTACCGGTACCCTTAAGGAGAATATAGCTTACGGAATGCTGGGAGCAACAGATGAGCAGGTTGCAGACGCAGCTAAAAAAGCGCACTTGCAGGACTTCATTGCATCGCTTCCGGATGGCTGGGAAACACAAATTGGGGAACGGGGATTAAAGCTGTCAGGCGGACAAAAACAAAGGATCGCCATTGCGAGAATGTTCCTGAAAAACCCGCCGATTTTAATCCTGGATGAAGCAACCTCGGCATTAGATACAGAAACCGAACAGATAATTCAAACGGCATTGAACGAGCTTGCCGTAAACCGCACCACACTGGTTATTGCCCATAGGCTTGCAACCATCCGCAATGCGGACAGGGTAGTTGTAGTCACAGAAGACGGCATTGCTGAAGAAGGTACACATGATGAACTGATAGAAAAGAACGGAATCTTTGCAGGTCTTCATAATGTACAGTTTCAAAGATAAGCAGGATCCATTATGGATTCTGCTTTCTTTGTATCTCTTCAAAATAAGCCAAAAAATTTTCAGAACAGTCAAAAAGCACTATCGTTTTGCTGTTTTATATGGAAGTTTTTAACTAGAACAGGACTTATGTGGTATAGACAACTATACTCTATGTCTATTAATCTTACATTATGTAAACCCTTTCATTAATTAGAGGAGGTTAAATGCTGATGAAGTTTCATAAAAATAAAGGAGGCACTATGAAAAATAAAACCATGCTTGTTGCGCTATCTGCAGCACTTGGCACATCACTCTTTATTCCGGCAGCATATCCTGCGTCTGCGCAAAGCGCTGAAGGAGTTAAGCCAACGATGGAAATGAAAAACAATAAAGATGTGAAACACAAGATTCATCCTGTTTTTTCGTGGGATCGTCCCGGGCCGAGCTCTCCTATCCTTCATCCTGGTTCAGCAGCGGGAGCCGGCATGGTTCAGCAGCCGCTCGATGAAATCGATCCCTTAATGGAGGAGATGATTTCAGAAGGCGTCATGCCGGGTGCTGTCACTTTTGTGGCAAGGCGAGGCCATATCGTTAAGCATGATGCATACGGATATTCCTACCGCTACACAGATGATAAATTTACTGAAGCCCAGAACCCGATTGAAATGACCGAAGATACTATCTTTGATCTGGCTTCAATCAGTAAAATCTTTACCACAACTGCCGCGATGATATTGTATGATGAAGGCCGATTTGAGCTGGATGATCCAGTTGCGGAATATATTCCCGAGTTCGCCCAAAACGGAAAGGAAAATGTAACGATACGCCAGCTGATGACACATACTTCAGGCTTTACTGCATGGATTCCATTATATTCACAAGGAAGCAGCAGAGAGGAACGCATGCAAATCGTATTTAACTATCCATTGGACAATGAGCCGGGTGAAGCGTATACATACAGCGATTTGAATATGATTACGCTCGGTGAGCTAATCGAACGCCTTTCTGGACAAAGCCTGGATGAGTTTGTAAAGAAACGCATAACTCAACCGCTAGGAATGAAGGATACTATGTATAATCCTCCTGAATCTTTGAAGCATCGGATTGCAGCCACCGAATTCCAGCCTGCTATTGGCAGGGGACTTGTATGGGGCGAAGTTCATGATGAAAATGCCTGGTCCCTTGATGGCGTTGCCGGACATGCAGGTGTTTTTTCAACTGCATCCGATCTTGCCAAGCTTGCCCATATGTATGTGAATGACGGGCGTTATGGCGGCAAGCGGATATTAAAAGAAAAGACAGTTCAAATGCTTATTCAAAACCAAATCCCTGAATTCCCAGGCGATGATCACGGCCTGGGCTGGGAGCTCGGCCAGGGATGGTTCATGGATGCCTTATCAGAGGGAAATTCCCTTGGGCATACAGGGTACACTGGAACATCCATCGTGATAAACCGAAATAATGCCACAATTGCGATTCTCTTAACAAATCGTGTGCATCCTTCAAGAGATACTGTTACAACGAATATTGCAAGGCGTGCATTTGCAAGACAGGTGGGGGATTCCATTCCTGTAGCCATTCCTGGAAAAGGTTCGGCGTGGTTTTCAGGATATGGCGATAAAATTCAGCATGAGTTAACCGCTAAGGTGAATCTCAAAGAAGAGGCGGCCCTGTCGTTTGATACCTGGTACAGAACTGAAACTAATGCAGACATGGGCATGGTTGAGGTCTCGGAAGATGGCGTCAATTGGACACAGGCAGCACAGCCATATACAGGCAGCAGCATCGACTGGAAAAAGGAAAAGCTGACAATTCCGGCAGGAACATCGCACATCCGATTCAGGTACGTGACAGACAGTACAGTAAATGGAAGAGGCTGGTATGTTGATAATGTAAAACTTCAACTTTCAGATGGACAAAAAGTGACGCCTGTCCTTTCAGGAAACGGGTGGGAAAAAAGAAATTACTAGTATTCGATTTATTAGTGAAAAGTAAGCTCATATGAAAAAGGAGTAAGGACGGTGGAAGAAATGGGTAAAGTCAGCAAAGTAATGTTTATTTCCCTTCTCACAATTACACTTGCCGTTTCGCAATTATGGATGGGAATAACCGTGAAAAACGCATCGGCAGAAAGTACAGTAAAAGATTTAATACTCCTGGAGAACATCCCCCAGGTCAGCATGGAATTTAGTGGAAATAAATTCCAATTAAAAGCGCTTCATGTATATAAAGAAGGGCATTTCATGGGAGTATCTGAAGGGCTAAAATGGAATTCCAGCAATAAAACTGTTGCAGCAGTTGATCAGTCAGGGACTATCACTTTAAGTGGGAAGCCCGGAAAAACCTTCATCAGTGTAACAGACGGCGTAAATAAGGACCGAATTGCACTTCAAATAAAACCTGACCATAAACAGGGCAGCAATGGCAAGCCTGGTTTTAAAGTGAAAATGATTAAAGAGCATGGGAAACGGTATGACCTTATTAGCCGGGCAGTGAAACATATGTCCATTGAAGAGAAGGTGGGCCAGATGCTGATGCCGGATTTCCGCACCTGGGAGGGACAAAATGTCACTGAAATGCTGCCTGAAATAGAGAAGCTGGTAAAAGATTATCATCTAGGCGGGGTAATATTATTCCGTGAAAATGTGGTGACAACCGAGCAGACTGCCACACTGGTTTCAGATTATCAGAAAGCTGCTGAAAAATTTGGCCTATTAATGACCATTGACCAGGAAGGCGGAATTGTTACCCGTCTTCAATCAGGAACTGACATGCCTGGAAATATGGCATTAGGTGCTGCCCGCTCTGAAGAAATTTCGCGAAAGGTTGGCAAGGCAATTGGTGAGGAACTCTCTTCACTCGGCATTAATATGAACTTTGCGCCTGTCATGGATGTAAATAATAATCCTGACAATCCGGTCATAGGTGTTCGTTCATTTGGCGAGGACCCGCAGCTAGTCGCTGACATGGGCGTTGCTTATACTGAAGGACTGCAATCAGCAGGTGTTGCCGCTACTGCAAAGCATTTTCCCGGGCATGGAGATACAGCAGTAGACTCACATCTTGGATTGCCTGAAGTTCCCCATGATAAAGAACGTCTAAAGGAAGTTGAATTGTATCCTTTTCAAAAAGGGATGGAAGCAGGCGTGGATGCTATCATGACTGCACATGTTACTTTCCCTAAGATTGATGATACGAAAGCCATCTCGCAAAAAACAGGTGAAGAAATCGCAATACCGGCCACTCTTTCCCATAAAGTGCTGACAGAACTTATGCGTGAAGAAATGGGATATGAAGGTGTTATTACAACGGATGCAATGAATATGAATGCCATTGCTGAACATTTTGGACCAGTTGATGCTGCCATTCGTGCCGTCAAAGCTGGAACTGATATTGTGTTAATGCCCGTTGGTCTAAAAGAAGTTGCAGAAGGTCTATTGAATGCTGTTAAGAATGGAGAAATCCCAGAAAAACGCATTGAATCCTCAGTGGAACGCATTTTAACACTAAAAATAAAGCGGGGGATAATAAAAGAAGAGACACCTCAACCGATTGATGAAAAAATCACAAATGCACTGGAAGTAGTTGGGTCAGAAGAACATAAACAAATAGAAAAAGAAGCGGCAGAACGTTCAATAACCGTTGTTAAAAATGAAGGAAATGCCTTGCCATTAAAATTATCTCCTGAAGATAATATTGTCGTTGTCGGAAATACGTATATAACAGATTTAAGTAACTCAGTAGGCAAGTTTCATGCAAACTCAACGGTCATCCAGACCTCAAGCTATGCATTAACGGAAGAGCAGAAGCAGCAAATCAGGAATGCCAGTGCGGTTCTTGTAGGCTCACATACCTCTAATGTGTCAGGCCGTTCGCCTGACAGCGCACAGATGCAGATGGTAAATTCTATTATTGCTGAATCAGAGGTTCCGGTCATTGCGGTTGGCATCCGTAACCCATATGACATCATGGCCTATCCGGAAATTGATGCCTATATTGCACAATACGGCTTCAGAACGGCTAGCTTTGATTCAGCAGCAGGCGTTATATTTGGTCAAATTAACCCTTCAGGCAAATTGCCTGTAACTATTCCGGGTACAGATGGCAATGTCCTATATGAATTTGGGCATGGATTGAGTTATTAGGAAGAGGCAAAAAAAGGATGGGTACATGCCCATTTGTTCCTGGCATGTACTATCCTAACCTGGGAGGAGAAAACTAATGAAGAAATGGTTTATGGCTTTTTTGACAATGATTCTCGTACTCTCTTCTTTAACTGTTGTGCTTGCAGATAACGGCAATGGAAAAGGAAAAGGCAAGAAAAAGAAGTTCGAGCTTGGTGTTGAAGTTCTTTTGGATGATAAAAAAGAACTTATTGAAGGAAAACGGGTTGGCCTGATTACAAACCCGACAGGGGTCGACCAGGATTTAAACAGCATTGTTGATATTCTGCACAATGATCCGGATGTGGAGTTAACAGCATTATATGGACCGGAGCATGGAGTCCGCGGCAGTGCACAAGCGGGAGAATATGTTGAGTACTATATCGATGAAAAGACGGGGCTTCCTGTTTATAGCTTATATGGGCAAACCAAAAAGCCCACACCAGAAATGCTTGATAATATTGACGTGCTTCTGTTTGATATTCAGGATGTCGGAACACGTTTTTACACGTATATTTACACAATGGCTTACGCGATGGAAGCAGCAAAAGAAAACGATATCCCTTTCATCGTGCTTGACAGGCCCAATCCTCAAGGCGGAACAAAGGTTGAAGGACCGGTGCTTGATATGAAATATTCCTCCTTTGTGGGGAATTACCAGATTCCGCTTCGCCATGGGATGACGGTAGGTGAACTGGCCGAATTGTTTAATGAAGAGTTTGAAATAGGTGCAGATTTAACGGTTGTCAAAATGAATGGATGGAAGCGCAATATGTATTACGATGATACCCGGCTTCCGTTTGTCATGCCGTCTCCTAACATGCCAACCCTTGAAACGGCATTAGTATATCCCGGTGCGGCATTAATTGAAGGAACGAATGTTTCTGAGGGACGCGGAACAACTAAGCCGTTTGAATTAATTGGTGCTCCATTTATTAACGCCGATGAATTGGCTGGACATCTGAACAGTCTTAATCTTCCTGGGGTAATCTTCAGAGCAGCTTCGTTTACACCAAGCTTCTCTAAGCATGCAGGACAGCTTTCTCATGGGATTCAGATTCATGTGACAGATCGCGAAGCATTCAAGCCTGTCGAGACGGGAATTCACATCGTCAAGGCGATCCATGATATGTATCCTGAAGACTTTGAATTCCGTGCAGAAAACAGTGATGGAATTTCATTTTTTGATAACCTGATGGGTAATGGCTGGGTCCGTGAAGCCATAGAAGAAGGAAAGAACGTTGATGAAATCTCTTCCAAATGGCAAAAAGAATTAAAACAATTCAATAAAACACGTAAAGAATATTTACTTTATTAAATATGCAGGAAGAACCTGGGAGCATTTGGCGCCAGGTTCTTTTTATTTCATGGCGGGCCAGCATAATACTGTTGTAGCCTGGTACTGAATTTTAAAGCCTGTTCATATTATGTAATAATCCAAAGGGAAAGAGGTGTGTAATAATGTTGGGGTTTTTACAGAAGATTGGCAAATCTTTAATGCTGCCGATTGCAGTTATGCCTGCTGCTGCACTTTTGTTGAGGCTTGGACAGGATGACCTTTTAGGAATTCCATTTATCTCGGCAGCTGGTGATGCTGTATTTGGACATTTGGCTCTTTTGTTTGCCATTGGAATTGCCATCGGTTTTTCTAAGGATGGAAGCGGGGCAGCTGCTCTTGCTGGTGCAGTGGGTTATTTTGTACTGACTGAAGGTGCCGCGGCTATAAACGAAACGGTTAATATGGGTGTTTTTGGCGGGATCATTTCCGGTATTATTGCAGGGCTATTATACAATAAATATCATGATATTAAGCTGCCGGAATGGCTTGGATTCTTTGGGGGAAAACGGTTTGTGCCGATAATCACCTCACTTGCTATGATTGTCATCGCATTTTTGTTCGGGTATGTATGGCCACCGGTCCAGGCAGGCATAAACAGTGTTGGTGATTGGATTATCGGGGCAGGGGCAGCAGGGGTTGGGGTATTCGGATTCCTGAACCGTCTTTTAATTCCGGTTGGTCTTCATCATATACTGAACACACTCGTCTGGTTTGAGTTCGGCGAGTTTACCAATGCAGCAGGAGATGTTATCAAAGGAGACTTATGGCGCTTCCTTGCAAAGGATCCTTCTGCTGGGATCTTTATGACAGGATTTTTCCCAATTATGATGTTTGGGCTGCCAGGCGCTGCTCTGGCCATGGTTGCGGCTGCAAAGAAGGAAAGAAGGAAAACCGTGGCAGGGGCGATGGCCGGACTTGCATTTACTTCCTTCCTGACAGGAATTACAGAGCCGATTGAATTCCTGTTTATGTTCCTGTCACCGGTTTTATATTTCATTCATGCTGCTTTGACAGGTCTGGCTATGTCCATTACTTATTTACTGGATATCCATCATGGATTCGGATTCTCAGCAGGCGCCCTTGATTATATTCTAAACTTTGGCATTGCCCAAAAGCCGGTTCTGCTGGCCGGAATAGGTCTCTTGTATGCTTTGCTGTATTTTGTGATTTTCTATTACTTGATCAGGAAACTGAATTTGAAAACACCTGGAAGGGAAGACGAAAATGAAGTTGAATTTGAAATGAATTCATCTATAAAGGGCAAATATACTGAAGCAGCAGACGCTTATATGCAGGCTTTAGGCGGGAAAGAGAACCTGGTAGAACTCGATAATTGTGTAACCCGACTTCGTTTAAGAGTGAAAGATATGTCGCTTGTTGATGAGGGGCAATTAAAACAGCTGGGAGCAAAAGGAGTCATAAAGCTCAGCAAAACGAGTCTGCAGGTCATTGTGGGAACGGATGTAGAATTCCTTTCAAATGAAATGAAAAAATTACGATAAAATCACTAATCTGGCCCCGTGGAGGGGTCAGATTTTTTTAAAAGAGATGGACAAGTGCCAATTTTTTCAATGCCGGGATATTTGTTTATGCATGTCCAAGTTCGGAACATACGATGTAAACGTAAGGGTACCCATAGTATTGAATAAAAGGGGGGACATCGTATGATAAATGGAGCATTAACACCGTTACTAGTTCTTGGACTAGTACTTTTATGGATTGTAGTAAGACTCATTTCA
This sequence comes from Cytobacillus firmus, assembly GCF_023715565.1. Classification (GTDB taxonomy): domain Bacteria; phylum Bacillota; class Bacilli; order Bacillales; family Cytobacillaceae; genus Cytobacillus; species Cytobacillus firmus_C. The sequence continues at coordinate 10,914 of NZ_JAMBOJ010000018.1, forward strand.
CCGTGTTTAGCTGACAAAATCAGGGATAGAATTTGCAGCCTATTGGAATGTACGCCTGCTTCTTAATATGTCTAATCAGATATATCAAGTTAAACCCTGGTAATTGTCCAGGGTTTTTCAATGTCACTTCCATAAGTTCTTCAATTCTCTGTATGTTTGTCCATTCCATTAATTAAGCATTTACATAATATAGGGTAGAAACTATGAAAGGCAGGATTATTATGGATCAACCTACTAAAAATAATGATTCTCTTGAGAATTCGGACAATCTGGAAAAGTTGGCAGGTGAACTGTTGAAAGACGGACGGAATTTAGATTTTAATTCATTATTGAGTTTGGCCGGTAAAATTATTAATGATGATTCTATATTGAATCTTTCAGAAGGTCTAAAGGTAAGTGAGGAAATAGCCGCAGTGGATGAAACCGGGGAAAATGGAGACACCGAATACCTACAGAAACAAATGGAATCTTTAAGAGTCGAGCTGGCAGCATTAAAAAAAGAGGTCAGTGAATTAAAAAGGCAAAATGAATCCCTGATTGGCATTTATACGAGACTAGTTAAAGCAGCAAACCAAGACTTCCAAAAAGGGATAGGGCTCATTTCAGGATTAAGCAAGCTATTAAAATAAGGGTCAAAAAGCATTGCTTTAAATAAGTGATGCTTTTTTTAGGTTGTTTCGAATAGTTTGTTGCTATTTATATTATTGAGTTGATTGTAGTGGAAGGTGCGAGATCCCCGGAATGCATTCACATTTTCCTTGTGCGGTGTGTACTCAAGATAGCTTATACAAAGTCATACGGGAGTTGCGTGACAGGTGAGGCCCCACAGACACGCAGCTAGAGGATGATCGCCGCCCGCCCCGTGGTTCGCTGAGCATCCTCTAGCTGCAATCAACGGACAACATTAATAAGGAAAACAACAATATAATAAACTCCAAACCAAACCGAAAAGATGCCTTTTTTATTAAACAAAATACTGTCAAATAAAAAATTTCGAAATCCGATAAAAAAGTATTGTGCAAGGCTGAAAAATCATTGATAATCTTTAAAAGATAGAGTGTTACTCATCTATACATTTTTTTGATGAGGGGGAGTACATTGAAAATTCGTGTATCCGCTGTGCAGTACCATTTGCACACCATTCGTTCATTTGAAGAGTTTGCAAGCCAATGTGAGCATTATATTAAAACTGCCCAGGAATTTCGATCTGAGTTTGTATTATTTCCTGAATTTTTCACTACACAGCTTTTGTCGATAGGAAGCGAGCAGGGAACAAGTTTGACCATTAACGAACTGCCTGGTTTTACTGAACAATATAAAAAACTATTTTCCAATTTTGCTAAACAGACAAATATGCATATAATCGGCGGTACCCACGTTATTAACAGAGATGGACGCCTTTATAATGCGGCACATTTATTTTATCCGGATGGGCGAATTGAAGAGCAGGCTAAACTGCATATTACGCCTACTGAAGTCCATGAGTGGAATATGTCACCTGGAGAAGGCCTGCGAGTATTTGATACGGAGAAAGGCAGAATAGCCATTCTGACATGCTATGATATTGAGTTTCCAGAAATTGTCCGTATGGCAAAAGCTAAAGGAGCAGATGTTATTTTCTGCCCTTCCTGTACAGACGACCGTCATGGATTCCACCGTGTACGCTATACAAGCCATGCAAGGGCGATTGAGAATCAAGTGTATGTTGTGGTTACAGGAACAATTGGTTCACTTCCTACTGTAGACTTTATGCGGGCCAATTTCGGGCAGGCAGCTGTCATTACCCCAAATGATATCCCATTTCCGCCAAAGGGGATTATGGTGGAAGGCGAGCTGAATGATGATATGATTGTGACAGCTGACCTTGATCTCAGCCTTTTATATGAAGTCCGTGAGCGCGGTTCGGTTACGACCTGGCGCGACCGCAGAACCGATCTGTATGTAGATTGGGAAAAAGAAAATATCGAAGGTTAACAAATGGCATATCGAAGCGAATTTTTTGTGTTTGACGGGGATAAGCCGGTGCCGGCTGTAATTAGGAATTATACGAAAGCGGATTTCGATCAGTTAATTGACATTCAGGCGGAATGCTTTCCGCCGCCATTTCCTTCAGATTTATGGTGGAGTAAGAAGCAATTAGCAAATCATGTGGAATTTTTTCCTGAGGGGGCACTATGCATAGAGGCAGATGGAGCACTAGCCGGGTCCATAACCGGGCTGATTATTAATTTTGATCCAGCCCACCCGGGACATACATGGGAAGAAATAACCGACAGCGGTTATATTCGTAATCATAACCCCCAAGGGAATACATTATATATTGTCGATATAAGCGTCCGGCCTGGTTTCCGTAAGCTTGGGCTTGGGAAAATTCTGATGCAGTCTATGTATCAGACTGTTATTAACTTAGAGCTTGACCGGCTGCTCGGCGGAGGCAGGATGCCCGGCTACCATAAATGTGCATCTGATATGTCACCTGAAGACTATCTTCAGCAATTAATCGAGGGAAAAAAGCAGGATCCAGTCATTACATTTTTGCTGAAGTGCGGCCGGACACCACTTTGTGTTGTGGAGAACTATTTAGAAGATGAAGAGTCGCTAAATTACGGCGCCTTAATGGAATGGAAGAATCCTTTTAAGGATAAGCGAATATAATTTGACAGAAAGAGGCTGGGACAGAACTAAATTGTCCGTTGTTAAAGCCGAATGATTTCTATTTTAAAAAGTAATAAAAATAAAAAAAACGAACTATTACGAAACTCTAAATCAGAATTTCGAATAATAGTTCGTTTTTTTCTTTGGTCGAAATGCTTTTGTCCCAGCCCCTTTTTTAATTTGAAGTTTAGCGGGAATAATGAAAAGGTAAGGTTAAGTATAATAATGTTCAAACCGAAATGAGGGATTCGTTTATGGGTGTGAAGAGAATAATAAAAGCCCTTATCGTAAAGAAAGGTGCAACTTTAGTGAGAAAGTATGTTGTACCGGCTATAAAAAGAAAGCTAAAAAACAGGAGATAAAGACATCTGCTATGCAAGGTGTTCTTCTTTTCAAAATCCTTAAAGGAAAGGCACTTATCTGAGATATATTTGGAATGCCTAATCAAAATCCTTTAAACAGAATTGAACAAATCTATTCATTTGCTACAAAAAGCTGCCTTTAAAAGGGCAGCTTTTTAAGTAACAGAGTTATTGTGGTTTTCTGGTTTAATTTTCCGCGGCCAAACCGTATAGCTGAAGCTGATGACAAAATCAATAGCCAGAACAAAGGTCCACGTTCTAATAATACCCCAGAGGTTTTTTGTTTGCTCTGAATCTCCTATAAAGAAAATCATTGCAAATAACAATGCCAGTCCAATACTCCAAGCGAGCAGATGTCTATACCAGCCGTTTCTTTCTCTTCTTGCATGTTCACTTCCGAATTTTGGAGGCTTTGGCGGTCTAGGTCCATTCCCAAACTTATAGGCAAACCTTTCATCTGCCCAATGAATCATAGATTTTCCGAACGCAATGGTTGCACCGATATATATTGCCGCAATGCCATGGAAAATGCCTGCCTCGGCCCCTTTGTGCAAATCAATGGTGGTTGCTGCCAATAAAATCAAATCAATCAAAGGTGTGCAAAGTAAAAGCAGACTGCTTAATGTCTTTTTTCTCAAAATATATCTTGCAGATAAACCTGCAATTACGAAAATCCAAAACCCAATCTCGCATGCAATAATCAGCCATCCGATCATTCTTCCACATCCCTTTTTTATTTAATACAGTTGTACTATAAAATAATATAACACATCTGTATTAAAAAAACAATTGGTGCTATAATATATACATGCCTAAAAAAGTTGACCACGAAAATCAAAAACACATATTAGCACAAGCTGCATGGCGGGTGATTCAAAAAAATGGTATAGAAGGAGCTTCTGTACGGAAGATAGCAGAAGAAGCTGGTTTATCAGCAGGCTCACTGCGCCACTATTTTTCGAATCAAAATGAGTTATTGGCGTATTCCATGAATTTAGTATCAGAAAGGGTGAAAATAAGAATTCAGAATGCATCGTATACAGATGATCATTTTGAAAATATGATACTGATGCTTGGGGAGCTGCTTCCATTAGATGAAGAGCGGAGATTGGAAATGGAAGTATGGATTGCATTTAATATAAAAGCTCTTGTTGACCCGAATCTTGGTGAACTTAGCAGCAGGGTATACCAGGAAATGAAGGATGGCATCCGAAGGGTAATTGAGGGGATGAAGTTAATGGGTATATCCAAATCTGATTTAAATATTGAAGAAGAGGTTGAACGTCTTCATGCCCTGGTTGACGGACTCGCTCTCCATGGTGTTATGAAGCCTGACCTTTTTACAGAAAGTAAAATGAAAGGAATCCTTAGAGGACACTTGTCATCATTGTGCGCAAATGAAAACAGCTGATCATTCAGTTGTTTTTATTATTGTCTTTTTTAAGTATGGCTGGACAACTCATCCAATATCATTAACTAAGCGTTTAATTTTTTCCTGCAAGGGTACTGAAAACCAAAGAAACTGATACATTGAAAGGATGATAGATTTGCCGCCATCACTCAATATAAAGATAAATGGTATAGAAATGAAGACAGAACAAGATCAAACCGTTTTGCAATTATTAAATGACAGCTCGATCGAGATCCCTCAGGTCTGCTTCCATCCCAGCCTGGGAGCAATAGAAACCTGTGATACCTGTATTGTTTCCGTGAATGGAGAACTTGTACGGTCATGCTCCACAAAAATTAAAGAAGGAGACGTAATTGATACGGTGGAACCTGATGTAAAAGAGGCACAGACTATTGCTATGGATAAGATCCTCTTTAATCATGAGCTGTATTGTACGGTTTGTGATTATAACAACGGGGGATGTGAAGTACATAATACGGTTAAAGCGATGAAAATCAATCATCAAAGCATCCCTTTCGATCACAAGCCATATGAAAAGGATGAATCTCATCCATTTTACAGATATGACCCTGATCAGTGCATTCTCTGCGGCAGATGTGTGGAAGCCTGTCAGGATGTCCAGGTTACTGAAACTCTAACAATTGATTGGGAGAGACAGAGACCAAGAGTTATCTGGGATAATGATGTACCCATTAACGAGTCCTCCTGTGTTTCCTGCGGACACTGTTCCACTGTTTGTCCGTGTAATGCCATGATGGAAAAGGGAATGGAAGGGGAAGCTGGCTTCCTGACTGGCATAGCTAAAAACACCCTTCGTCCAATGATTGAAATCACTAAAAATGTAGAAACAGGATACGGTTCCATCCTGGCGATATCGGATATGGAAGCTGCTATGCGGGAAGAGAACATTAAAAAGACCAAAACGGTCTGCACATATTGCGGGGTCGGCTGCAGCTTTGACGTTTGGACAAAAGGCCGGGAGATATTGAAGGTGGAGCCACAGGCAGAAGCACCTGCCAATGGTATTTCTACCTGTGTAAAAGGGAAGTTCGGCTGGGATTTTGTGAATAGTGAGGAACGATTAACCAAACCGCTGATTAGGGACGGAAATTCTTTCCGTGAAGCAGAATGGGAGGAAGCTCTGGACTTGATTGCACGAAAATTTTCGGAAATTAAAGAACAGCATGGTCCGGATGCATTGAGCTTTATAACATCATCTAAATGCACAAATGAAGAATCATATTTAATGCAAAAGCTTGGCAGGGCAGTTATAGGTACGAACAATATAGATAATTGTTCAAGATATTGCCAGACTCCTGCAACTGTAGGTTTGTTCAGAACTGTTGGATATGGCGGTGATGCTGGTTCTATAGAAGATATTAAAAACTCCGAATTAGTGCTGATAATCGGGTCAAATACATCAGAATCCCACCCGGTTCTTTCCACCAGGGTGAAACGATCCCAGAAGCTTAACGGCCAGAAAGTTATCGTGGCTGACTTGAGAGAACACGAAATGGCCGAGCGTTCGGATTTGTTTGTGCGTCCTAGAGCCGGTACTGATATGGTATGGCTTTCTGCGATTACGAAATACATTATCGATCAGGGCTGGGCGGATGAGAAGTTCCTTCAGGAAAAAGTGAACGGACTTGAGGAATTTGCAGAAAATCTGGAGAAATATACGCTGGATTTTGCAGAAGAGACAACCGGTATATCCAGAGACAATCTAATCAAAATGGCTGAAATGATTCATGCAGCCAATAGTGTTTCTGCATTATGGGCGATGGGTGTCACTCAGCATCTGGGAGGGAGTGATACAAGTACAGCCATTTCAAATCTCTTGCTGGTAACCGGGAATTACGCCAAGCCTGGTGCGGGGGCATATCCTTTAAGGGGGCATAATAATGTACAGGGGGCAGGAGATTTCGGGAGCAGTCCTGATAATTTACCTGGTTACCAAAAGGTTTCAGATCCTGATGTGAGAAAGATATTCGAAAATGCCTGGGGTGTAAACCTTCCTGAAAAAGCCGGAATGAATAACCACGAGATGGTGGAAGGAATTCATGAGGGGCATCTGAAAGCGATGTATCTGAAGGGCGAAGATATGGGGCTTGTGGATTCAAACATCAATTATGTGCAGGCAGCATTTGAAAAGCTTGATTTCTTTGTCGTTCAGGATATCTTCCTATCCCGTACAGCTGAGTTTGCAGATGTTGTTCTCCCGGCAAGCCCAAGCCTGGAAAAGGAAGGAACATTCACGAACACAGAAAGAAGAATCCAGCGTCTATATCAAGCGTTTGAACCCCTTGGAGATTCAAAGCCGGATTGGCAGATTATTACTGAAGTTGCGAATCGCCTGGGAGCAGGCTGGACGTATACACATCCAAGCGAAGTAATGGCAGAAGCATCTAAGCTTATGCCTCTATACGCTGGCGTTACCTATGATAGATTGGAAGGATACAATAGTCTGCAATGGCCTGTCGCTGAGGATGGAACTGACACTCCACTCCTCTATATGGATGGCTTTCCATTCCCGGATGGCAAGGCAAGACTCTTTCCGGTGGAGTGGACTCCTGCTCTTGAATTTCCGGCGGAATATGATATCCATGTTAACAATGGCCGTCTCCTGGAGCATTTCCATGAAGGGAATATGACATATAAGTCAAAAGGAATCAGCTCTAAAACACCGGAAGTGTTCCTTGAGGTTTCGCCTGAGCTGGCCAACGAGCGAGGCTTGAAAGACGGCACGCTTGTTCGTCTGACTTCACCGTATGGCAATGTGAAAGTTAAATGCCATATAACCAACAGGGTTAAAGGAAAGGAAGTTTACCTTCCTATGAATGATAGAGGAGACGCGGCCATAAATTTATTAACAAGCAGCTATGCCGACAAGGATACTGATACACCGGCATATAAGGAAACAAAGGTTAAGCTTGAAATTCTGAGTGAGGAAGGCAGCAATCCGCTTCCTAGAATTAATCACCGCTATGGTAATCCGCAGCCGCAGATAGGTGTAAATGTCCAAAAGAAATGGGAAAGGAAAGATTATATTTTCCCGGGAGAATTGGTGAAAAAGGAGCGGAATCAGCATGGCTAAAGCGATTAATAACATCAAGCGTTTTGAATTGACACCCGAGGATAAACGAAAAAAAGACCTGGAAGAAGTGGAGATTGCCCTCATAGAAAATAAGGAACCCATACTTGAGCTTTTGACAGCGGTCGGACATATGCATGAACGGGGAGTTCTATCATTATTGAATGGATTATTTGGACAGGGAGATAAAGTTTTAAATGTTCTTGTTAAAGCATTAGATAAGCCAGAAGCAACAAATACAATTAAAAACCTTCTCCTTATGGTTGGAACCCTCGGTACCATAAATGTCCAGCAGCTTGAACCCTTGCTGTTAAAATTAAATTCAGGTATTGCAAGAGTAGCGGACTATAAAGAAACCGACGAAAAAACAAGCTACTTTGATCTTGTAAGGGCACTGAAAGATCCGGAAGTCAATCGGGCAGTTACCCTCCTGATCACCTTCTTAAAAGGTATGGGAGAAGATATAAGCACCATGGAAAGAAACACACAGCTTCCAGAAGATCAGAAACTACACAGAATGGAAAATAACGAAAGTAATGTACCTCCAAACAAAAGAGAATGAAAGCAAGCCAGTGATCGCTATTCAGGTCACTGGCTTTTTATTATCTAATGTAAATAATAGGTATATAGAATCAAGTTTTTACAATATTATCTTATAAAACAAAAATATAGAAGAATTTTGTGGAAAAATGGAAAACCATGTACTAGAATTGCAATAAGGATAGATAAATAGGTGAACCCAATATATACATCATTTGAGAAGATATTAGAAAGAGGGTAATGGAGTGGGCATCATAAATGAAGGGAGTTTCATTGAAACAGTCCACATGAAAGGGTTACAAATCTCCCTGATTGCTTCGGGGGATGGGACAGAGGTTATTTATCACAGGCTGGAGCCAGATGCAAGATGGGGACTAGAACCATTAGATGGCGGTGAAACACTGGAATATCTTCATTTGCTATCCGGTGAACTGCTATTAAAGGATTCTAATGGGGAAAAAACGCTAAGACCTGGTGATTCGTTCCAAAGATGCCCTGTTACTGAACATCATATTTTTCAATCAATAGGTCGATCTGAATTTTTATATGTAACCTCTAATCCGGTATTTCATTACTATAGCAAAGTGACAAATGAATTAAGAGATTTGGTCATATCAATTGAAGAAAAAGATGGATATACAAGTGAGCATTGCAATCGAATTACTAAAATGTCAATGCTCATGGCTGATGCACTTGATTTAAATTCCCGGCAAATTTTAAAACTTAATCTTGCTGCATTCTTGCATGATATTGGGAAAATAAAGGTGCCACTAGAGATTCTTCAAAAACCGGGTAAATTAACCTCAGATGAATGGGAGTTAATGAAACAGCATTCAACTTTTGGACGCCAAATATTACAAGAAACAGGTCTGCCGAGTTTAATAGAAGCAGGAAAAGTGGTCGAGCAGCATCATGAAAGATTTGATGGCACAGGGTATCCCATAGGACTTAAAGGGGATGAAATTGCAATAGAGGCTGCCATTATTTCCGTTGTAGACTCATTTGATGCTATGACTACTGATCGTGTTTATCAGAAAGGCAGAAGTGTACCTGAAGCAATAGATGAGCTTTTACAAAATCGCGGTACCATGTACAATCCAGAGATCGTTGATACATTTATTAAAATAAAAGAAAAAATAGTAAAAATTTGAAAGGGGAATAATAATGAAGAAAGCAGCAATTGTTCTATTAAGTATGATGTTCTTACTTGTATTCAACGCAAAAACGTCAGAGGCTGCATATTTACCTGAATATGATAAATATGTAGAAGTATCGTATGAAGAAGCTAGGTATATAGCTGATTTAATGGGGTTACAGGGATATGAATTAGGTGAAGAAACAGCTAGATTGTCATTTGATTTGCAGGAAAGATTAATAGCAAAGATCGAGAAAATCCTGAGAACTGAAATTGACCATTATTATATCTGGTTAACCGTGGATGGCGAAACGGTTCTGGGGATAGATCCTCCACATCCCATGTTTTAGTAATAAGGGGCTGGGACAAAAGCATTTCGACCAAAGAAAAAAACGAACTATTATTCGAAATTCTGATTTAGAGTTTCGTAATAGTTCGTTTTTTTTATTTTTATTACTTTTTAAAATAGAAATCATTCGGCTTTAACAACGGACAATTTAGTTCTGTCCCAGCCTCTTTTGTTTTCCTGTACTAGTGTAAATAGTCTTTTAAACGTTTTTCTCCAAAACTATTCTTTCAGGATGAGAATAAACGTTAAAAGATTGACCTCGAATAAAGCCAACTGCTGTAATATTCAGGTCTTCCGCCAGCTTGATGGCTAAATCAGTAGGTGCTGATTTTGATAGAATGATGCCTACTCCAATTTTTGCGGCCTTAAGGAGAACTTCAGATGAGATTCTGCCGCTGAAAGCAATGACTTTATCCCTTACAGGTATCCTGTTCTCAATGCAATACCCAAGAATTTTATCCAGAGCATTATGCCGGCCAATGTCTGTTCTGCTGATTATCATTTCCTCTGCTGAAAATAATGCCGCATTATGCACTCCGCCTGTTACATGAAAAATCTTGCTGCCATTCTGAAGCTGCTGCATAAATGAAATGCACTGATCAGGAGTCAGGGGCAGTTTTGATGTAGATGTTCTGGCTGTCCTGGCATCGTTATGAAAGTAGAATTGCCTGCTTTTTCCGCAACATGAACCGATAAATCGTTTTGAGTGAAACTCATGGCTTGCCGTATTAGTTTGAGTATGTAATTCCACATAAGCAAATCCCTTGTTTTCATCTATTTGAATTCTCTTTATTTCCTCATATCTTCTAATAAAGCCTTCAGAAGCCAAAAAGCCGATTGTCAATTCGCGAATGTTCGAAGGGCTGCAGACCATAGTGGCGAACTCTTCTCCGTTGAGATGAATTGTGAGAGGATGTTCATAAACAATAGAATCTTCTGCTTCCTGCAGGACATCATTCTCAAATCTGACAATCTTTCTGCTGCTAATATCCATAATACTTCCTCCTAGAACCATTCGAATAACAAAATATTAGCATATAATATCAGTAATACAAGAAATTAAGATTGAATGGTTTGACAATTATTGTATTAATTGATTAACTTATTAAAGTATATATAAACGAGAGTATACATGAAATAAGAGTATATGAGGGCTGGAATATGAACAAATATGAAGCTGAATTCAGTAACTTAGTGAGATCCTTCAGGAAAAAACATATGGGCAAAGGGCCAAGCAAGGTCAGGACTACGTTCTGCAAAAATTGGGCTATTTGTGAAATGGAAGGGAATTTATCTCCTGTAGAAAAGTTTATAGCCAGTGCAGACGAAGGGAAACAAATGCTTCGGGCTGCCAGAACAGAGATGGTTAAGGAAATGTATAAAAAGAATCGGCCGGCAGAAATGGAAGATTTTTTGCAGGCAAGGCTAATCGATCTTTTTGTGGATATTGATATTGAACGGGATTTTGGAATGTCAGTATTTGTATTCGATCAGGACATTCAAAGCAAGTTTATGGAATAAAAAGGCTGAAATCTGGAAGATATATTCTGGATTCCAGTCTTTTTTATTTTTTTGTATCCTTCTTACAACTCACAGTCGATTTCTTTGTTGTGTAAAATAGGGAATTATGTCGCATAAGAATGGCGAAAATAGGGGTTTAATGTCACGTTTGAAATATTTTTGTAATATTACTCTAACAAGTCTGTCAAATAAGGATGGTATAATCCTCCATGGAAAGACAAATTTACTAGAGACAAGACTGAAATGATATACATAGGTAAATAGTTTGGTATACGGCAGATTAATATACCGATTACATATTAGAAAGCAGGGTAATGACTTTGAAAAAAAGGCTCCTCGTTTTAAATACGACAATTATTCTTGGGCTTGGTATTGCTTTTTCCATTCCTGGTGTGAATGCGGAATCGATCGATAAATTGGAAAGTCAAAAAAGCCAAATCCATCAGGAACGCTCCAGCCTGCAGGCAAAACTCGCTGAAGCCGATAAGGAATTAATCAGTGTCCTTAAAGAAGCTGCAGAGCTAAATGCAAAGATTGCTAAAATCGAAAAAGCAATAGAAGATAATAATAAATTAATAGCTGAAACGGAAACGAATATTGCCAGCACAAAAGCTGAAGTTGATCAATTGAAGGCAGAAATGGCGATTATCCAGGAAAGAATTGAAAAGAGAAGTGCGATCCTTAAGCAGCGTGCACAATCTTTCCAGGAAAGCGGCGTAACCGTTGCATACCTGGATGTTCTGCTTGGAGCTACCAGTTTCAGTGATTTCGTTGACCGTGTTGGTGCAGTAACAACGTTTGTTCAGGCGGACAAACAATTACTGGAGGAACAGGAAGCGGATAAAAAAGCTTTTGAGGAAAAGAAAGCTGCAGTGGAAGAAGAACTGGCAGGATTGAACAGCAAGATGACCGAATTAAAAGGCATGCAATCTTCGATGGAAGAGCAAAAAAAGCAAAATAGCTCATTAATCCAGCAGTTAAAAGAAAAGGAAAATACGATTGCTGACAAAAAGGCAAAGCTGAGTAGTGAAGATGCTAAATATGCTTCTATGATTGCTCAAATTGAACAAAGCATTGCAGCGCAAACAGCACCAGTACAAGAAGTTGCTTCAGTTTCATCATCATCAGGCTCAACATCAGTAGAAGCAGGCTCTTCTTCAAAAGGCTCAGCTGCTGTCAGTAAGAAAAAACCTGCTGCCCAGAAATCAAAAGGCTCAGGTTCCTCTGCTCCAAAGCCAAGCGTCAATGGCGGAAACGCTATTAGCATCGTAACAACTGCAGGCAATAAATATATAGGAAATTCCGTTTATGTTTTTGGCGGCGGCAGAAATGCTTATGATGTCGCTAATGGAAGATTCGATTGCTCAGGTTTTGTGCATTGGGCATTCTCCCAAGCTGGAATTAGTGTAGGAGCCAGCACAGATTCTCTTAAATTTGCCGGACGCCAGGTTTCAGCAAGCGAGATGCGAGCGGGAGATCTTGTATTCTTTAACACCTATAAGACAGACGGCCATGTAGGCATCTACCTTGGCGGGGGAAAATTTATCGGTTCCCAAAGCTCTACTGGTGTTGCGATTGCAAATATGTCAAGCGGTTATTGGAAAACAAACTTTAACGGCCGTGTTGTACGTATAATAGAATAGTAAAATGAACCTGACTGACATGTGAAGACGTGTTAGTCAGGTTTTTTTGTTATGTTTCTATTTCGAGTACGCAGTAGACTCAGGTTCGGACATAAAATACGAGGTTTGTTTATTTGTGTCAGAAGAGGGTTCAGGTTTAGACACAAGAGACGAGATTTACAGATTTAGTGTCAGAAGTAGGCTCAGGTTCGGACACAAGAGACGAGATTTACAGATTTAGTGTCAGAAGAAGGTTCAGGTTCGGACACAAAATACGAGATTTGCTGAATAGTGTCAGAAGTAGACTCAGGTTCGGACACAAAATAGAAATTTGCTTTTTCTGCGTTTGAAGTAAACCCTGGCACGAAAACAATCTACAATATTTCCAGCTCCTCACAAGCTCTCCATTTCACCCCCACCCTTACAAAACAACTTAATTTTTAATAAATTCAAAATATTTTATTGATTATTACAATTAAGCATGCTTAAATAGTAAATAACAAATAACTTATCAGATATGTGATGTCTGCAAAGGAAGGGGGCGTGAGTATGAATGTTAAAAAAATCTCAACACGCAAAATCTCGGAAATTGCTGCAGAGCAAATTGAAGATATGATTGTAAATGGATCCTTTAGCCCTGGAGATAAGCTCCCTTCAGTAAGAGAGCTGTGTGAATTATTTGGTGTCGGACGGTCAGCTGTCAGAGACGCCTTAACCTCTTTACAGGGCAAAGGGATTGTGCAGGTTAAGCAGGGGGAAGGCACTTATATAACCAGATTTGATTCCTCAAAGCTGTTTAACAATCTGCATTTGCATCCGGATATAAAAGACATCCAGGAGTTGTTCCAAGCAAGAAAAATGGTGGAGACAGGTCTTGCTGAAATGGCAGCTGCCAATCGGTCGGAAGAGGATTTGGCACTGATGAAGGAGCTGATTTCAGATGCAGCCATCCATGGATGGGAGGAGGATTACCAGTTTCATATGGCGATCGCCCGTGCAGCAGGTAATGATATCCTTATCCAATTTGTACAGTTCATTTCTGAAACATTGAAAAAGTCCATGATTGATTTTCATCATTACCTTGAAACACGGCCTGACATTGCGAGGAAAATTGAGGAACAGCATTTGGGAATCTATTTGTCTATCAAAAATAAGCAATCCAATCAGGCATATAAAAACATGGTTGACCATTTGGAATTGGTCGAAAAGCTTTTGCAGATGAGTATCCTTCAGGAGCAATGATGTTTTTTTGAATAATAACAGAAACGTTGTTTGTTATTACGAAACAAGAGGCGGTGGATAGGTTGATTACAGCAGAATCTTTAAGTGCATTAAAAACTTATTTAAGAGAAGATCAGATAGTTCAAAGTAAGGATTCAAGCCCGTTTGGCAATTCTGGAAATATGGCTGTTTTTCCGGAAACAGAAGAGGAAATTGCAGCTGTCTTAAAGTATGCCAATTCGAATGATTTAACCATCAACATTATGGGCGGCGGCACAAAACGGGGATTTGGGGGCTTAACCGAAAAAGCAGATATTCTTCTATCGCTTGATAAGTATACAGGGATTGTGGAGCATACGCCCGGTGATATGACCTTAACAGTAAAAGCGGGAAGTCGCTTTAAAGACCTACAGGATTATCTGGCACAGCATAATCAAAAAATATCCCTCGATCCATATTGGCCTGAAAATGCCACAATTGGCGGGATCATTGCTGCAAATGAAAGCGGACCCAAAAGATTGGGCTACGGTTCAGCCCGTGATGCAGTCATTGGTTTACGGACAGTATACCCGGATGGAAAAGTAATACGGTCAGGTGGAAGAGTCGTAAAAAATGTGGCGGGCTATGATATGAATAAACTATTCATTGGGGCGATGGGCACACTTGGTGTCATTTCTGAAATCACCTTAAAGCTTCGCCCTGTACCTAAATGCGAGAGCCTGGTTCTTGTTTCGTTTCCAAAAGGAAATCTGGAGAAAATTAAAGCATTTGGAGTGAAGGTTTTGGATTCTATGATTGAACCTGTCTCACTTGAACTGCTGAATCCGGCACTTTCTGATAAGCTTGCCGGAATAAACACTTACACTATAGCAATGAGTCTTGAAGATGTGGAAAGCTCTGTACGCTATCAGGAAGAATTCGTTAGAAATATGATGCCTGGTGATGCGGAATTGTTAATATATCCAAAGGATAAAGCGGATTTGTTCTGGGACCGATTTTACACGCACACCCCCAATGGGTTAGATCGGGAATTGCCAATCCAAACAGAAGGCTCCATTAAAATTGGAACTATTAATCTTGAAGCGGTGAGCGTATTAAAGGATACGGAACTGCTCCAGGACCGTTTTAATGTAAAAATCGAGTCGCATGGAGGTCTTGGCCATGGATTGAGCCAAGTGACCATTAGAGGTGCAGAGTCTGATGTAGCAAATGCGACTGCACATGTAAGGGATATTGCTGAAAAAACCGGCGGCTATGCGGTTGTTACGCATCTGCCATTCGAGCTCCGAAAAAAATTTGATGTATGGGGCAATAAACCTTCTTATTTCTTTTTGCTTCAGGGGATAAAAGCAAAGGTTGACCCAAATAAAACCTTAAGCCCAAATAGATTCATAGGAGGGATATAAATGAGTTTGCGGGAACTGGATTTAAAGCAAGAACCGCCATGTACGTCAGGATTGGGGAACTATCTATGGAGTGATCCGCCAGATGAAAAAAAATGGGCTGACTGTGTCCATTGCGGCATGTGTCTGGAGTCATGCCCGACATATGAACAAACTGGCCAGGAGCAGCATTCTCCAAGGGGCAGGGTTCACTTAATCAAATCGGTGGCGGAGGGTAAGCTTCAAGTAAATGAGCAATTTATGGACCCGGTTTTTCAATGTCTGGATTGCCGTGCCTGTACAACTGCATGCCCTGCAGATGTTGATGTTGGTGGCCTGATAGAGGAAGCACGGGGACAAATCCGTCAGGCAATGCCTTTGACAGGTGTAAAAGGAGCCATCAGCAAGTTTTTTCTTCACGATCTTTTCCCGCACCAGAATCGCTTAAATACGCTCGGCAGTCTTCTAAGATTCTATCAAAAAAGCGGAATGCAAAAAGCCGTCCGAAAAACTAAATTAATCAATGTCATGCCGCAGCATTTAGCAGATATGGAAGCCATCATGCCTGAAGTGAAAGAACCTGTTAAAAAGAAATATAAAGACGTAAAAGTAATAAAAGCAATAGGAGAGACAAAGCAGGAAGTTGCCATGCTGACCGGCTGTGTAATGGATGTCATGTTCAGTGATATTAATGAATCCACTATCAATGTACTGACCAGGAATGGCAGTGATGTTGTCATTCCCCAAAACCAGACGTGCTGCGGTGCCTTGCATGTTCATGCGGGAGACCGCGATATGGGCAGAAAGCTGGCAAAGCAGAATATGGAGGCATTTAAGGACTTTGATAAAGTGATTGTTAATGCTGCCGGCTGCGGGTGCATGATGAAGGAATACGCAGAATTATTTAAGGAAGATCCGGAAATGCATGCAAAAGCGGAAGAGTTTTCTGAAAAGGTAGAGGATATTTCAAAATTTCTTCATGAAACAGGCTATGAAAAGCCAAAGGCTGAGATGAACACCAGAATTACGTACCATGATGCCTGCCATTTAGCGCATGGACAGGGGATTCGTCAGCAGCCGCGCGATATTCTTCTTGATATTCCCGGTGTAGATATGGTTCACATGCCCAATTCAGACCGCTGCTGCGGAAGTGCAGGAATCTATAATATTACCAATCCGGAAATGGCTAATGCAGTCCTTGAGAGCAAAATGGAGAATGTTCCCGATGATGTGGAAATGATCTCGATGGGGAATCCCGGCTGTATGCTGCAGATGGCAATGGGAGTTCAAAAATACGGCAGAAACCAGAAAATTGTCCATACTGTCCAGCTTCTGGACTGGGCATATCAGAAGGAAGACGGTATGAGGGAGGGAGAAGAGTGAAAGCAAAAGACCGGGTTAAATCACAGGACAAACACATCTTAAATTTGGCTCATATCGTTGGCGGTGCCCGTTCCATTCTTTATCTGAAAGAAGATCTTGTTGCCTATGACTGTGACGGATTTACGATTCATAAACATTTGCCGAAGGCCGTCGTTTTTCCTAAAAACACACAAGAAGTGGCGGAGATTGTTAAATATTGCTCTAAAAACGAACTTCCCTTCCTGGCAAGGGGAGCAGGAACAGGGCTCAGCGGGGGAGCCATACCGCTTAATGGAGAAATCATTATCAGTATGGTCAGGATGAAAAAGCTTATCAGTGTAGATCTGGAAAATCGCCGTGCTGTTGTAGAGCCTGGATTTGTCAATCTGAAACTCACCAATTCCATATCTGATAAAGGATATTATTACGCTCCAGATCCATCCAGTCAATATTGCTGTACAATTGGGGGCAATGTAGCAGAAAATGCCGGCGGTGCTCATTGTCTGAAATACGGTGTTACGACAAACCACATTCTTGGACTTGAAGTGGTTATGCCTAATGGAGAAATAGTGGAAATTGGCAAAGACGGTATTCCGGATGCTCCGGGATATGATTTGCTTGGTCTGATAACTGGCTCTGAAGGAACGCTTGGCATAGTCACAAAGATAACAGTCAGGGTTCTAAAAAATCCTGAAGGAAAACAGACTGTTCTTGCCTACTTTGATCGGGTTGAAGATGGAAGCCAGGCAGTATCAGACATTATATCTGCAGGCATTGTGCCGGCAGCCCTTGAAATGATGGATAAAACAGCTATTGAAGGGGTGGAAGCTGCAGCTTTCCCAGTAGGCCATCCAAAAGATATCGAGGCAGTTCTTCTGATTGAGGTGGATGGAATTGCTGCAGGAATTCAGGAACAAATAGACCAGATTCTCGAGGTATGCCGAAAGAGAAATGTACGCGAAGTCCGGGCGGCCGGAAGTGAAGAGGAAAGAGCCAGATGGTGGGCGAACCGGAAGACAGGCTTTGGTGCCATGGGAGCCATCTCTCCAGATTATCTTGTTCAGGATGGGGTTATTCCGCGAAGCAGACTTCCTGAGGTTTTAAGCAGAATCAACCAGATCAGCAGTGAATCGGGATTGAGGATTGCGAATATTTTTCATGCAGGAGATGGAAATCTTCATCCCCTTGTACTTTTCGATGCACGGATACCAGGAGAATCAGAGAAAGCGCTTGAAGCAGGAAGCCAATGTCTGAAGGTATGCGCGGATGTTGGAGGGACCATTACTGGAGAACATGGTGTCGGTATTGAAAAGCGGGAAGAAATGCGATTTGTTTTCACGGAAGAGGAAATTGCTGCCCAGACTGATGTTCGGGAAGTCTTTAATCCACATAATCTTTTGAATGCAGGCAAGCTGTTCCCATCGCCGGGCAGATGTGCGGAAGTTAAAAAAGAGATGAAAGCCCAGGCAATTTCATAAAAAAGAGCCAGCCTTTTCTGGTGAAAGGCTGGCTCTTGAAACAAGATAAGCCTAAAATTGTGTGAAAATTATTGAAATTACTTTTGAAAACATGCTATTATTTTTTTAAGAGAAAGTATGAAACGGTGTTTTGTAATAAGAAACACTTGAAATCAAAAGAAGCAATCAAAGGAGGAAAATGAATAAATGGAAAACTATGTGAAGACAGGAAGCCTGCAGGTTGCAAGTGAGCTGTATGAATTTATTAATTCGGAGGCTCTGCCGGGAAGCGGAGTGGATCAGGAACAATTTTGGTCAGGTTTGGAAGCGCTTATAAATGATCTGACCCCAAAAAATAAAGCATTGCTTGCCAAGCGTGACGAAATTCAACATCAGCTGAATACATGGCACAGGGAAAACCAGAAGTTTGATTTTAATAGCTATAAGTCGTTTCTAGAAGAAATTGGCTATCTTGAACCAAAGACCGAGGATTTTAAAATTACTACAGAAAACGTGGATGCAGAAGTAGCAGTGAAGGCCGGACCGCAATTGGTCGTTCCAGTTAATAACGGTAGATATGCGATCAATGCAGCAAATGCCCGATGGGGAAGCTTGTATGATGCATTATATGGAACCGATGCAATCAGTGAAGAAAATGGGGCAAATAGGGAAGGCGGATATAATCCTGTAAGGGGAGAAAAGGTTATAGCATTTGCAAGGGAGTTTCTTGATCAAACCGTTCCTCTTTCAATCGGTTCTCATAAAGAAGCTGTGCAGTACAAAGTGGAGAAGGGTCAGCTTGCAGTTGTTCTGAGCAATGGTGAAACTGCAAATCTTAAAGAAGAAGCAAAATTTGCCGGATACCAAGGAGATCCGAATCAGCCTTCTGCGGTACTCTTAAAGAATAATGGCCTTTATTTTGAAATTCAGTTTGATAGAAACCACCCAATTGGAAAAACGGATGCTGCCGGGGTTAAGGATATTTTACTTGAAGCTGCTATTACCACAATTATGGACTGTGAGGATTCAGTAACAGCAGTTGATGCTGAAGACAAGGTCCTTGTATACCGCAACTGGCTCGGTTTAATGAAAGGTGATCTTTCCGCAACCTTCAAAAAAGGTGCCAAACCAGTGACACGGACATTAAATCCTGACCGCTCATATGTGTCTCCTGAAGGCAAGGATTTCTCTTTACCGGGACGCTCGCTGATGTTTGTCAGGAATGTCGGTCACTTAATGTCAATTAACGCCATTTTGGATGCTGAAGGAAATGAAGTGCAGGAAGGAATTCTTGATACAGTAATTACCTCCCTGATCGGCAAGCATACATTACTGAAAAACGGCCCGTACCAAAACTCATCTGAAGGATCCATCTATATCGTTAAGCCAAAAATGCACGGTTCCAAAGAGGTTGCTTTTGCAAACGAGTTATTTGACCGGACGGAAGATCTCCTTGGACTAAAGCGGAACACACTGAAAATTGGTGTAATGGATGAGGAGCGCCGTACATCCTTGAATCTTGCAACCTGCATCCGTGAAGTAAAGGAGCGCATTGTTTTCATAAATACCGGATTCCTTGACCGGACCGGGGATGAGATGCACACTTCTATGGAAGCTGGCCCGATGATCCGGAAGAATGATATGAAAGCAACAGCCTGGCTAAAAGGCTATGAAAAATCCAATGTCAATACAGGCCTTGAAACTGGCTTCCAGGGCCGTGCACAAATTGGAAAAGGTATGTGGGCAATGCCTGATATGATGGCAGATATGATGGAGCAGAAGATCGGCCATCTGAACGCGGGTGCCAATACTGCCTGGGTTCCTTCTCCAACTGCTGCCACCCTGCATGCACTGCACTACCATCAGGTTGAAGTGCAAAAGGTGCAAAATCAGCTGCTGGAAGAAATTTCGGATCTTCGTGATGATATCCTGCAAATTCCTGTTGCAGAAAACCCGCAATGGACTCAAGAAGAAATTCAGGAAGAACTGGAAAATAATGCACAGGGTATTCTCGGATATGTGGTCCGCTGGGTTGAGCAGGGAATTGGCTGTTCCAAAGTTCCAGATATCAATAATATTGGTTTGATGGAGGACCGTGCTACATTAAGGATTTCCAGCCAGCATGTTGCCAATTGGCTACACCATGGCATCTGTACGAAGGAGCAGGTGCTTGAGACACTTAAGAAAATGGCTAAGGTAGTAGATGAACAAAATAGTGGAGATATCGCATACCGCCCAATGGCCGCTGATTTCGATCAATCGGTTGCATTCCAGGCAGCCTGTGACCTTGTTTTTGAAGGCTATGATCAGCCAAACGGCTATACAGAACCAATCCTGCACCGCCGCCGTCTCGAGGCGAAGTCCAAATATGCTGTTAAACAGTAATATTTTCAGAACAGGGCATGAAGGTGCCCTGTTTTTCTAAAATCTACACACTTAAAGTAATTGAGGGGAGAGGAAGAGCAAATGAAATTTACAAGGTTTGAAGTAAATGGGGCAGTGCATGAAGGAGTATTGGAAGAGGGTATTTTAAAAGAAATTAAAGGTACTATTTTCGGAGATTGGGAGTATACAGGCCAGAGCTTTTCACAGAATGAAGCTAAACTGCTTGCACCCCTGGTCCCTAATCAAATCATCGGAATTGGGGCCAACTATGTGTCCGTGAAATCGGATCTGCCTGAGACACTTCCCGATATTCCTGTATTCTTCTTCAAGCCTGTATCTTCTGTTATCGGGCCTGAGGAAAATATTATCATCCCTGAAGGCATTGAAGAGGTCAAATTTGAATCAGAACTGGCTGTAGTCATTGGCAAAGAAGCCAAAAATGTAGCAGAGTCAGATGTACTTGATTATGTTTTCGGCTACACAGTAGGGAATGATGTAACTGCTCCGCAATTTTTTCATAATGATGGACATTGGACAATTGGCAAATCCTTTGACAGTTTTACCCCGCTGGGTCCCGTAATCGAAACTGAACTGGATCCATTTGAGGTAAAGGTTGAAGCAAAATTAAACGGCACAGAAAAGCAAAACAGCAGCACAGAACTCATGATTATTCCACTGCGTAAAATGATTTCATACCTTTCTAATGTCATGACATTGAAGCCGGGTGACGTAATCCTTACAGGAAGTCCTGTTGGAGCTGAGATGGTCAGGTCTGGTGATGTTATCGAATGTGAGATCAAAGAGATTGGAACACTGCGCAATACATTTGCAGTGGCACGTGAAAGCGCAAAAACGGTATAATTCAAGTAGATTGAATTATGTTATTTGCACCTGAGGTGAGTGTTTTGGAAAGAGAAAATATGGTCAAGTCCGTCAGCAGGGCGCTGGATATAATTACATTGATCAGCCTGAAAAAAAACGGTCTGGGCGTTACGGAAATTGCCAATCAGATAGACATCAACAAAAGCTCTGTTTATCGTATTCTATCTACCCTTGTTCAGTACGGATATATAGAGCAGGACAACGAAACCGGCAAGTACAAATTAGGGTATAAGTTCCTTGAGATCAGTTCAAAGCTGCTTGAATCAATTGATTTACGTGCAGAAGCAAGGCCTTTTCTGCAGGAGCTTGAAAATGAAACAAATGAAGTCATTCATTTAGTCGTTTATGATCAGGGAGAGGTTGTGTACATCGAGAAGCTTGAGGGCAATGAGACATTAAGGATGCATTCGAAAGTCGGGAAACGCGCTCCCATGCATTGCACATCAGTAGGCAAAGCCATTCTTGCTCATCTGCCCTCAAGCATTGTTTTTGATATTCTTGAAAGGAAAGGGATGCCGGTCCATACAGATAAAACCATAACGGATAAAGACGAATTCATGAAAGAATTGGGGCAGGTTAGACAAAAAGGATATGCCCTGGATCTGGAAGAAAATGAATACGGGATTACGTGTGTTGCCGTTCCTATTTTTGACCACCTTGGCAAGGTTATTGCAGCAGTCAGTATTTCAGGACCAACCATGAGGATGACAGATGAAAGGCTTGATGCATTAAAATCCATAATGGTAAAGACAGGAAAAGATATTTCCACACGCCTGGGCCATTTTAGCTGAATCAATTAGTAAATAGCTCGATATATCTTGATAAAAAGATATATTGGGCTAATTTTTTTGTATATACATACAAATTTTTTTGTGTAAATACATAGATTTAATTTTCAAAATATTATTGAAATTACGAATAATGTTTGTATAATGTAAATAAGCCTATCAACATGTTGTATAACAAAACCATTATAGTTATATAACATGTTTCGCTGTCCGCAACATAATGTAATCATTGTTCGTTATTACAAAACAAGGGGGAAGTAATTTGAGTACTGGAATGTTAGCTTTATTATCTTTATTGCCAATTATTGCAGTTGCAGTATTTCTTGTCGGGTTGAGATGGCCGGCAAGTAAGGCGATGCCAATTTCGTACCTTGTAGCAGTAATTCTTGCTCTATTGGTATGGAAAGTTTCAGGGGCCAAAGTTGCCGCTGCATCCATCAATGGCCTGGTTGTTGCCGGAACACTTCTTTATATTATTTTCGGCGCTATTCTGCTTCTGAATACCCTTCAGGAAAGCGGGGGATTAAAAACTATCCGTCAGGGATTTACGGATATATCGCCTGACCGCCGAATACAAGTAATTATCATAGCCTGGCTGTTTGGTTCTTTCATTGAAGGTGCATCAGGGTTTGGTACTCCAGCCGCTGTAGCAGTTCCGCTGTTAGTCGGCCTTGGCTTTCCCGCGATGGCCGCAGTTCTTGCCGGAATGGTTATTCAAAGTACACCGGTGTCATTTGGTGCTGTTGGAACGCCGATGCTTGTGGGCGTTCAGACCGGGTTATCGGGCAATGCCAGTCTGACAGATAACCTGCTTGGATTAGTAACTCAAATCGCCGGACAAGTAGCTATCCTCCACATGATTGCGGGAACATTAATTCCTTTATTTGTTGTAGCACTAATGACAAGATTTTTCGGCAAAAACAAATCATTTACAGAGGGGATAAAGATCTGGAAGTTCGCACTTTTTGCGGCTTTTGCTATGACGATTCCTTATGTAATTGTAGCAAATGTCCTTGGACCTGAATTCCCATCCATGATTGGGGGATTAGTTGGTTTAACCATTGTTGTGCTTGCTGCTAAAAAAGGCTTTCTTATGCCTACTAAAGATCAGGTTTGGGATTTTGAAGAGAAATCCAAGTGGGATCCTGAATGGACAGGCAAGCTTGAAATCAAAGCTGTTGCTCACAAGAGCGGTAGCATGAGCATGATGCGTGCTTGGACTCCTTATGTTTTAGTCGGCTTGTTTTTAGTATTGTCCAGACTGAAATCGCTTCCATTTTTAGAGTGGCTCCAGGCATGGACGGTCAAATTTGAAAATATTTTTGATTCGGGCATCACTTCAAGCTTCCAGCCGCTGTATTTGCCAGGTACGATTTTTATACTGGTTTCAGTTATCACTTACTTTATCCATGGAATGAATTCCAGTTCCTACAAAAAAGCCTGGGCGGATTCTGGAAAAACAACCATAGCTGCTTCAACTGCCTTAATTTTCACGGTTCCGATGGTACAGGTATTTATCAACACTGGCGGAGGAGGAGCAGGCTATGATCAGATGCCGATCGAGCTTGCGAATGGTGCCGCAGCTCTTGCGGGTGAATTCTGGCCGTTCTTTGCCACCTTCATAGGGGGCCTTGGAGCCTTTATTGCCGGAAGTAATACGGTTAGTAATATGATGTTTGCATTATTCCAATATGACGTCGGCTCACAAATCGGGGTGGATGCAACTTGGATTGTAGCCCTTCAGGCAGTCGGAGGCGCAGCTGGGAACATGATTTGTGTGCATAACGTCGTTGCTGCATCAGCTGTTGTGGGACTTGTCGGAAAAGAAGGTGCTGTCATCCGTAAAACTTTGTTCCCATTCTTCTACTATGCTTTGCTGGCAGGATCTGTAGGTTACTCGATTGTCTGGTATCAACAAAAAGGGATATTCAATATCGGTTCCTTCATAGCAGTTGCCATAGCAGTTGCAGCTGTTTATATAATTGCAACAAATAACAGACGTTCTAACATGATTTTGCCTCCGCCGTCGGTGAATGTGAAATCTGCTAAATAAATAAGGAATTCTTTAACTGGTTTAGCCCTTTGGCTGAACCAGTTTTTACTTTTTACAAAAAGTTTAATTTTCCTCTTCTCTTTTCCAATTACTTGTAATATAATCTAACTGTGTTAACTGTACTAGTAATCATAGTACAATTCATACAGATGGGAGGGCAAGCATGTTTGAATTGGATGTAAGGAGCCGGAAACCTATATATGAACAGCTGGTTGAGCGGCTTAAAGAGCTGATCATCACAGAGGTCTTAACAGCAGATGAACAGCTGCCTTCCGTTCGCACGCTGGCCCAGCAGCTGACGATTAATCCTAATACCATTCAGAAGGCATATAGGGAACTTGAGTCCCAGGGCTATATTTATTCCATAAAAGGGAAGGGCAGTTTTGTCAGTGAAGCGACACCCAGTCGGAACAGCGAAAAAATAGATAAAGTGAGAAATGAACTTTCAAAGCTTTTATCAGAAGCTTTATACCTTGGAATCACAAAAAATGAACTATACAAGCTCATACAGGAAATAGAAGCAGCTATAGGGGGAGGGATAGAAGATGATCAAAATCCGTAATGTACGAAAATCTTTTGAGGAGATGGATGCTGTCGAAAATGTCTGCATCCAAGTGAATAAAGGGTCCATATACGGCTTGCTTGGTTCCAATGGAGCCGGAAAAACAACACTTTTAAAGCTGTTGGCAGGCATCTATGCAGAGGATGAAGGAAGCATAGCCATTGACGGCCAGCCGGTATTCGAAAACCCGCAAATGAAAGATAAGATCTTTTTTATTCAGGATCATCCCTATTTTCTGCCTCAATACACAGTTAAACAGATGGCGCAATTCTATAAAAATATTTACAGCAGGT
Source organism: Cytobacillus firmus (assembly GCF_023715565.1). Lineage (GTDB taxonomy): Bacteria > Bacillota > Bacilli > Bacillales > Cytobacillaceae > Cytobacillus > Cytobacillus firmus_C. The sequence goes on from NZ_JAMBOJ010000018.1 coordinate 35,985, forward strand.
GGGATGAAGGACGATTTGAAGAACTGGCTGCTATTTTTGAAATGGATATCCACAAAAAGATTCATAGATTCTCCAAAGGCATTCAGAGGCAGGCTGCTTTTATCCTTGCTTTGTCTGCGAGGCCGGAAGTGTTAATTTTGGATGAGCCTATGGACGGGCTTGATCCGGTAATGAGGAAGAAAGTGAAAAGGCTGCTGATCGATGAGGTTGCTGAAAGAGAAATGACCATTCTTATTTCTTCTCATAATCTTCGCGAAGTGGAAGATTTATGTGATTTTGTTGGCATTATGCATAATGGGCGGATGATTCTGGAAAAAGATCTTGATGACCTTAAAACAGATACACATAAAATTCAGGTTGCCTTTAAAGGATCTTTACCAGCCATTTTCGACCAGCTGAAAATCCTTTATAAAGAAAAAAGAGGCAGCATCATGATCTGCATTGTCAAGGGAGATGCGAAGGAAATATCGTCATATGTAGAACAGTTTAAACCAGTGATATTCGATATGCTTCCCCTGACATTAGAGGAGATTTTCATTTATGAAATGGGGGACATTGGATATGCAGTCCAAAAAATCCTTGATTAAAAAGGAAATTATAAAAACGATCTTCAGAAGTATTGGCTGGATTTCCATTTTATATTTTTTCGGTCTGTTCTTTGCCATTCCTCTTGATATCATAATGAATTCTTCAGAGGAACAGCGGAAATTCCTGGACATCGACAATCTGTTTCAATACAGCTTCCAGCTGCAAGTTATATTTAGTATATCAGTACCGGTGGCCTTGTCTGTGTTTTTATTCAGGTATACACAGGTAAAACAATATAGCGATTTAATGCACAGTCTCCCAGTTAAAAGAGAATCCATTTACCATCAATATGCTTTAACAGGAATCCTGTTCTTAATTTTGCCGGTTTTACTCATTGCTTTGATTGTCCTGGTTCTCTACCAGCCCATGAATTTACAGGATTTTTATTCAATGGGGGAGATCCTCAATTGGGTGGGCATCACGATATTATTTAATATTGTGATTTACCTTGCAGGTGTTTCTGTGGGAATGCTGACAGGATTATCTGCGGTACAGGGTGCCTTAACTTATATCTTTCTGCTGCTCCCTGTTGGCCTGATCATTTTAGTTTCTATTAATTTGCCATTCTATTTATTCGGCTTTCCTGGTCAATATTACATGGAAAGCAAATTAGAACAGTTCTCTCCCTTGATTGCAATTACGCAAATGAACATGCGCACACCGTCAATTGTGGAGACTGCCGTTTACTTCATAATTATTGTGTCTCTGTATTTTTTTGGCTTGCAGATCTATAAAAGGAGAAAAATGGAGGCAGTTTCCCACGCGCTTGTTTTTCCGATAACAAAGCCTATTTTTAAATTTGGTGTAACGTTTTGCACGATGCTTCTTGGGGGCGGTTATTTCGGTGAAATGCGGGGCGGAACGAGTTGGATAATAGCTGGATATGTGTTCGGAGCATTGATTGGATATACAGCGGCCGAAATGGTTCTTCAGAAATCATGGAGAGTGATTATTCATGTAAAAGGATTGATGGTCTATACAGCCATAATGGCGGCTTTATTCCTCTTATTCCAATTTGACTTGACCCAGTATGAAAAAAGCATACCGAAGGGAAATGAAATTGAGCGGGTTCATTTCAGCGAGAGTTTTCACTTTTATAATGAGAATGAGCAACCGCTATATCTAAAAGAATACGAGAATATTGATCTGGTCAGAAGGTTTCATGAAAAGCTTGTAAAGGATGAAAGCAGACAGGCGCATACCACTGGCCGCGGTTCCGTCTTTATTGTGTATGAACTTAAAAATGGTGAAAAAGTGGTCCGCAATTACAGCATTAACAAAAGGGAATATAAGCCATTTCTTAAGCTGATTTATGAATCGGATGAATATAAAATGCAACAAATGAAATCTATCAGGTATCAGCTGATGATACTACGAAAATCACGATTACCCCATCCGGTCCGGTTTCAAAGCGGGCTGTCATTACAGATAAAGAAGAACTAAAAGAAGCTGTTGAGCTATTGACTGAGGAAGTGGATGCTGCTTCTTATGAGGAGCTTGATGGAATTGACGAACCCTATGCGCATATTGAAATTTATTATAATGGCAGCAAAAAAGCTTATATGACCTGGAATCGTTCTTATACAAGATTTGAGAAATGGCTGGAAGAAAAGTCTTTGCTGAATGATGCAAAAGTGAATAGCAATGATATTTCTTATGCACTGGCTGTTAGAGAAAAGGATATCGATATTAACTTTGCGGAAGGGTACTCTTATGAGGAAGTATTTGATGTGATGAATGACAGTAAAACCTCCATCAAAATTACGGATAAGAAACAAATAGAAAGCGGTTTGAGGAATTCAAACGGATACATTGAAGGAGACTACATTATTGCCTTCTATTTTGATGAACAAAGATCAATTGATATTAAGAGCTTTACTGAAAAAACAGTGCCGGATTTTATAAAAGAACGGCTTCAATAAAACGGGAGAAGTTTACAGGAGAGGGGGATTACAGTGAAAAAACCTTCAATGGATATGAGGGAAATCTACAGACTCTACAATAAGCGGCTTTATCATATTGCTTATAGCATAACCAGGGATCATTATCTGGCGCAGGATGTGGTACAGGAAACATTGATCAAGGCTTATAAAAACATGGACACCATAGATGATCCGGATAAGCTGGGATCGTGGTTATCATCAATAGCGACCAGAACCGCAATAGATTTTGTACGTAAAGAAAGAAGGACTAATGAGAGGATACAGGATTCCGTTGATTTTGAAAACTGCATGCAAAGCAGGTACAGCGATACCGGGCAGGAGGCAGAGGTCAATATGCTTCAGGAGCAGATATACGCTTATGTGGATTCCCTCTCCTATGAGCAAAAAAGGGTTTTCCTGCTTAAAACAAAGCATGGACTGAAGGAAAGAGAAATAGCGGATCTTCTCCATCTCAACCCAAACACTGTTAAAACAAAACTCTATCGGGTCAGACAGCATCTGAGAGAAATACTTGCGGATCGGAATTTGGCATAGAAAAACAGCTTCTGAAAAGGAGCTGTTTTTCTGTGCCATGACAAGAATTGATAATTAATCAGCCGTTCAGCAGGAAAATCACCTTTGTAAATGGAAATGACTTCATAGAAACCTGATTAATAAAAGGAGGTTCATTATGGAATTGAAAGAATGCAGAGCTATAATTACGGGTGGTGCTTCGGGGCTTGGAGAGGCGACAGTGAGAAAAATAGCCGGCTTTGGCGGGAAGATCCTTATTGCAGATTTGGCGGAAGATCGGGCGGCACATCTTATCAGGGAACTGGGTGAAAATGTTCTTTTTATGAAAACGGATGTTACAAAAGAAGAAGACGTACAGAGGGCAGTGGCATTTGCTTCTGAACAATTTGGCAGCATTAATACTGCAGTTAACTGCGCCGGCATCGGAATTGCCGCAAAGCTTCTGGGCCGAAAGGGTGTCCATTCTCTGGATATGTTCCAAAAGGTCATTATGATTAATCTGATCGGGACTTTTAATGTCATTCGTCTGGCTGCTGAACAAATGGCAAAGAACGATCCGAATAATCAAGGAGAAAGAGGTGTGATTATTAATACGGCTTCAGTCGCAGCGTTTGAAGGACAAATTGGCCAGGCTGCCTATAGTGCATCCAAAGGCGGAGTGGTTGGTATGACCCTGCCGATTGCCAGGGAGCTTTCAAGTTATGGGATTCGTGTAATGACGATTGCCCCTGGATTGTTTAACACACCAATGTTTGAATCACTGCCCCAGGAGGCGAGGGATTCATTGGGGAAAATGGTGCCTTTTCCTTCAAGACTCGGATATCCTGAGGAGTATGCCAGGCTGGCTGAAAGTATATTAGTGAATCCGATGCTGAATGGAGAGACGATCAGGCTGGATGGGGGTATCCGAATGCAGCCGAAGTAACTCATTGAACTTGAAAGAAAGGATTTTCCGGAGAGTGTATTTTAAATGTTCTAAAAATACAGTTAATTATTGTACAATATAATTGTAAGCCTTTACAAAGGCGAAATTTAATACTTTGTGTTATGCCAAAAAAATTTTAGTTTCGGAGGTTCATAGTATGGCTGCGACATACCTGCAAGAAGAGCATGAAATTTTTAGAGAATCTCTGCGAAAGTTCTTAGAGAAGGAAGCGTATCCGAACTATGATAAATGGGAAGCGGATAGAATCATTCCCCGTGAGTTTTGGCGCAAGATGGGAGAGCAGGGTTTTTTATGCCCTGATATTGAAGAAAAGTATGGCGGAAGTAATGTTGACTGGGGCTTCTCAGTCATTATCAATGAAGAACTTGAACGGGTTGGCTCAGGGATGGTGGGAATTGGGCTCCACAATGATATCGTCGTCCCATACATTAATGCTTATGGAACTAATGAACAAAAGGAAAGGTGGCTGCCGAAGTGTGCTGCGGGAGAAATCATCACAGCAATCGCCATGACCGAACCTGGTGCCGGCTCTGATTTAGCAGGCATCAGAACGACTGCAAGGCTTGAAGGAGACCATTACATAGTGAATGGCGAAAAGACCTTTATTACCAACGGAATTCATTCCGATTTAATTATCATTGCCTGTAAAACAGACCCCCATGCTGTCCCCCGGCATAAGGGCGTCAGCCTGCTTGCAGTCGAGAGGGGAACAGAAGGGTTTTCAAGAGGGAGGAAATTAAACAAGGTCGGTCTTCATTGTCAGGATACAGCAGAGTTAATTTTCGAAGATTGCAGGGTTCCGAAAGAAAACCTGATCGGTGATGAGGGAAAAGGTTTTCTATATTTAATGGAAAAGCTGCAGCAGGAAAGGCTTGTAGTGGCAATTGCTGCTCAGGTTGCTGCCGAAGAAATGCTTAGTTTAACAATAAATTATGTAAAGAATCGCGAGGCATTTGGTAAACCGGTCAGCAAGTTCCAGAACACTCAATTTAAAATAGCTGAAATGGCAACAGATATTGAGATGGGAAGGGCATTTCTGGACCAATTAATTACAGAGCATATGACAGGAAAAGATGTAGTTACAAAGGTTTCCATGGCGAAATGGAAGCTGACAGAAAATGCCCGCAAGATTGCAGCTGAATGCATGCAGTTACATGGCGGCTATGGCTATATGGAAGAATACGAGATTGCAAGGAGATTCAGAGATATACCAGTCGCCAGCATCTATGCAGGCACAAATGAAATCATGAAAACGATTATTGCGAAAAACATGGGACTATAGGGAGGAGTATGTATGCGCGAAGCTGTCATTGTTGAAGGAGTCAGATCACCTGTAGGAAGAAAAAACGGTTTGTTAAAGGATATACGGGCAGACGATCTAGCCGCTGAAGCATTAAAGTCCCTTGTCACACGGGCAGGGCTGAATCCAGAACTAATAGATGATGTCATTCTTGGCTGTGTCTCACAAATAGGTGAGCAAACAGGCGATATTGCAAGAGTTGCAGCATTAATTGCAGGGTTTCCGATTGAAGTGCCGGGTACAACCATAGACCGCCAATGTGGATCCAGCCAACAGGCTGTTCATTTTGCAGCACAGGCTATTTTAGCAGGGGATATGGATATTGTGATCGCAGGAGGGGTCGAAAGCATGTCACGTGTTCCTATAGGCTCCAGTTATCAGGGGGTTGGTTTCAGTGAAAAGCTGAAAGACAGACATGAAATCATCCACCAGGGCTTATCAGCTGAACGCATTGCCGAAAAATATGGATTTACACGAGATGAGCTGGACCGCTATTCATTGGAGAGTCATCAGAAGGCTTTAAAAGCCCAGGCTGAAGGTCGGTTTGAGAGAGAAATTGCACCGTTAGATGTAACAATGTCTGATGGACAGCTTTTGACTGTAACAGAAGACGCCGGGCCTAGAAAGGAAACCTCTCTGGATGCATTAGCAAGCTTAAAAACTGTTTTTAAAGAGAATGGTGTGATTCATGCAGGAAATTCCAGCCAAATCAGCGATGGAGCTGCAGCCCTATTAATTATGTCGCGTGAAAAGGCAGAGGAGCTTGGAATGAAACCGAGGTTCAAAATTCTTGCACGTACGGCAGTAGGCTCAGATCCTACATTAATGCTGACTGGACCAATACCCGCAACAGAAAACGTATTAAAAAAAGCAGGACTGGCTATTGAGGACATCGATGTGTTCGAAGTGAACGAAGCATTCGCTCCTGTACCACTAGCCTGGCTGAAAGAAACTGGTGCAGATCCCGCAAAGCTTAATCCAAATGGGGGTGCCATTGCACTCGGCCACCCTTTAGGCGGAAGCGGTGCACGGCTGATGGTCACCATGATGCATGAACTCGAAAGAACAGGAGGGCGTTATGGACTGCAGACGATGTGTGAAGGTCTTGGGATGGCGAATGCGACTATTATTGAACGTTTAGATTGAAAAAATGGGGAGGAATGAAAATGACAACTACTATAGGAAGAGTTTTTGACCTTACTGCCGGGAAGTTTCCGGATAAAGAAGCTCTGTATGATGTCAGAAAAAATCTGCGTTTTACCTATAAGGAATGGAGTATTGAGATCAATAAATTGGCCAATGCTTTAATAAATGCAGGTGTCAGGAAGGGTGACAGGGTTTCAACCTGCCTTTTTAACACCGAGGAGCTTGCTACCGCATTCTTTGCCTGTGCCAAAATCGGCGCCGTGTTTAATCCGATCAACTTTAGGCTGATGTCAGAAGAAATTGCTTATATCCTCCAGGATGCAGAGCCAAAAGTAGTGTTATTCGAACAAATGCTGGAATCCGGCATTACCCCCATTGCAAATCGTTTTCCTCATACAGAATTCTGGTACATTGATGAAAAAGCGCCAGCATACGCCTTATCCTACCGTGAAAAGGTGGATGCAGCATCGCATGATGAAATAGACATTGATATACATGAAAATGATTTATACGCCATCATGTACACAAGCGGCACCACGGGAAGGCCGAAGGGTGTAGTCCACAGACACAGGGATATGGCTGAACAGAGTATGATTGTTATTGGAGCGACAAAGCTTGAAAGCAATGACAACGGACTTGTGACTGCACCTATGTTCCATTGCGCAGAGCTTCACTGTGCCTTTCTGCCAAGGGTCCATGTGGGTGCTGCTAATACCATCCTCCATCACTTTGATGCAAAGGAAGTATTACGGTTAATTTCTGAAGAAAAAATCACCAAGTTTTTTGCGGCACCGACCATGTGGAATATGCTGCTTCAGGAAAACTTGGACCATTATAATTTGGATAGCCTGAAGCTGGGATTGTATGGAGCGGCACCGATGGCTCCTGCTCTTGTATATGCATGCCGTGAAAAATTAGGAATCTCACTGGTACAGGCATATGGAATGACCGAGATGGGTCCGGCGATTACGTTTTTATCGGAAGAGGACCAAATCAGGAAAGCTGGGTCTGCAGGACAGGCTTGTTTAAACCATGAAATTAGAATTGTAAGGCCGAATGATAATGATCCATCAGATCCTGAGGATGTGATGCCTCCGGGAGAAACGGGTGAAATCATCGTAAAAGGGCCATGCATGATGACTGGTTACTTCAATCGGGACGAGGCAACCGATCATGCCATGCATGGAGGCTGGTACCATTCTGGTGACATCGGATATCTGGATGACGAAGGCTTTTTGTTCGTCAAAGACAGGGTCGACGATATGATCATTAGCGGCGGAGAAAATATTTATCCACGTGAAGTGGAGGATCTTTTATATACACATAATGGCGTACTGGATGTTGCAGTGATCGGCCAGCCGGATGACCGCTGGGGTGAAACCGTCACCGCTTTCGTTGTCAAAAAAGATCCGGCACTATCTGAAGAGGAACTGGATGAATTGTGCAGGAATAGTGATGAACTTGCCAATTATAAGCGTCCGAGAAAATATGTTTTCTGTGAAGCACTGCCAAGAAATGCGAGCGGCAAGATTCAAAAATTCATGCTCCGAAAGCAACTGGAGGATCTGTTCGCTGAAGGTAAAATCTAGCCGGAAGAAGGAATGCAAGATGTTAAAAGGCATAAGAGTGATCGACTTTTCCAACTATCTTCCTGGACCGTTTGCTTCCCAGAGGCTTGCAGAGTTTGGAGCAGAAGTGATAAAAGTGGAACCGGAAGCCGGTGACCCCGGAAGGCATCTGGATATCAAAATAGAGGGAACAGGTGCAGTGTTTGCCGCCAATAATCGCGGCAAAAAAAGCATTACACTTAACCTGAAGAGCGAAGAAGGAAGAAATGCAGCCCTTATGCTGATTTCAGAAAGTGATGCGGTACTAGAAAGTTTTCGGCCAGGTGTAATGAAAAAGCTGGGTCTGGATTATGAGAGTGTGAAAAAGCATAAACCAAATATCGTTTATTGCTCTCTTACAGGATACGGTGAGAATGAAGACTATCAATATTTAGGAAGCCATGATTTAAATTATATGTCCGTAAGCGGGGTCCTTGCCCAACTGAAGGATCACAGAGGCCGTCCTGTTCACCCGTCCCATACCCTTGCAGATTTGATGGGAGGAATGGCAGCAAGTGAAAGAATAATGGCTGCCATGCTTTCCAGTAAAATGTCCGGTAAAGGAGGGTATCATTGCATTTCGATTGCGGAAGTGATGGCGTCCACCATGGGAAACCATTTGCTGATTCAGAATAAGACTGGGTATCCTAAGGGGCTTTCGATATTAAACGGTGAAGTCATTTCCTATTCTATTTATGAAACAAAGGATAGCCGGTTTGCTGCGCTTGCCGCTCTGGAGCCGAAGTTCTGGATAAACTTCTGTAAGAGTGCAGGAAGGGAGGATTGGATTGATTATCATCGTTCCAGTGCCTCTGGCGATAATCCTGTCTTTTTGGAGATAACAAAATTATTTAAAAGCAGGACATTAAAAGAGTGGACTGAATTTGGCCAAAGAGCAGATTGCTGTCTGACTCCTGTATTGGAGGCCGGAGAATTGCAAGACTTTCCGCTATTTAACCGAATTGTAGAAACTGCTCAAAATCACCCTTTGGTAAAAATGCATAGCGGAATAGAATCAGCAATGGGGGGGCCTCCAAAATTAGGAGAACATAATGAGGAAGTTCTAAGCAGAATTGCAAAGAGAAATATAAAAATATAACCGATATGAATCAAGAGTCCCTTATTATCATCAGGACTCTTGATTTTTTATGCCTCAAAAATGGTGATACTGGCGAAATCCAGGCGAGTCAATCTTTCTTGAGGGAAAGGCGAAGGGCCGGATAGTACAAGACGGATCTTATCTCCCTTCTCCAGTTTTTCCAGCAATAAAGTGGATGTTACATAATCTACGTCAAAGTTATTGTTATTAAAAGATGTTTGGGAGTTGATGAGAGTTCCGCCATTCCGCTGAAGCTCAAATTTCAGCGGCAGATTCGCCTGTCCTGCTGCAGCAAATACTTGTACGCTGAATTGAAGAAAATAAAAACCGCTTTCCTTAACTGTAATGGTATTGTTCACCGGGTCAAAGTGAAAATGGGATTTTCCTTTAGCGCTGTTGAGGCTGACTGTGGATGGCATGGATGTGTTCTGGTCAAAAAATTGGGGAATAAAATCATTGGTTACATAAATTTTACCTTGTCCTTTTGAAAATCCTTCTTTACCCGAGCAATAGTGTTCATCAGAATAAAAAGATAACAAATAAATCACCTCCTTACTATATTTAATGATTAATTTCAAAATTGGTATAGGACAAGTAACTAAATAAATGGATTTTTGTCTTTGATCTACGAAAGGGGGAGATGCAGCTAGGATTAAATGGTATAATGAAAGGGAATATATATTAAAATAATCTTTTTCAATTTTTGGAGTGTGATGGTCACTAGTGCGTTTTATTAAAACAATCCCCAATATGGTCACGTTGGGTAATTTATATTGCGGCTTTCTTTCAATCGGCATGGCTGCCAATGGAGAATTTAAAAATGCAGCCATATTAATCTTAATCGGTATGATGCTTGACAGCATGGACGGCAGGCTGGCCAGAATGCTGAAAGCGGATAGTACACTTGGAAAAGAGCTTGATTCTCTGGCAGATATTGTTACATTTGGCGTTGCTCCTTCATTTTTGGTCTTTTATACATACTTTTTTCAATTTGGAATACTTGGATTAGCTGTGTCAGGTCTTTTTCCTTTATTTGGAGCATATCGGCTTGCCCGATTCAATGTCAGTCCGCCTAAATCCTCTTTAAACTATTTTATTGGAGTTCCGATAACTGCAGCAGGCGGAATCATGGCCATACTTACCCTTTTTGGTGAGCATATACCCAATATCATTACAACGGTTGTATTCACCGCACTCTGCTTTCTTATGGTAAGCAGAATCAGGATTCCCAGCTTTAAAGAAGTTCCCCTTCCGAAATACGGAACAATTGTTACCGTTTTTCTGGGAAGTGTTCTATACGTTATTTACAAGGGCTCTTACGGGCCGTTTCCCGATTTGATTTATATTGCGATACCGCTTTACATTGCGTATTTGACATACCGATTCATAAAAGGCAAAAACAAAAAAGAAATTGATTAAACAAAAAAAAGGCCGAGATGGCCTTTTTTATTTGTAAAATACTTTGTCGATATTATATTTTGCCTGAAGGGCATTGATGATATAAGTCTCATAAATCTCGCGCTCCATGCTGTCTTCCACGTAAATGACTGCAATTTTATGGACATCATCACGATGATTTTTTATAGGGGAAACATTGTCTTCAAAATGCTTTTTAACCCGCTGTCTTAATTTGCGGGCCTTTCCTACAAAGAGCAGATCGTCTTTCGCATCAAAAAATAGAATCATGCCGCCCTTGTCTCTTGGTATCTTATGATAATCTGTGAATCCATAGACACTGCTAAGGTCACTTTCTCCTGCCTGTCCCGCTTGTCTGTTTCTTGTAATGACGAGACTAGGTTCTGGTATTTCAATTTTTATCAATATCATCACTTCCTATTCTAAGATTAAAGGGTACCATAAATTTCATATGTAATCCACATTAAAAGTATTAATGGATCCTGCCTGGCCATCTGCTCCCAATATGAAGTGTAATTGTTTTTGTCTTTCTATTGTCATATTCAGCAGTAATTTATTGTTGAGCGAGTGTGCCATTTTAAGAGTGAGTTCCAGAATTTTTTTTATTCCTTCTTCGTGGCCGTAATCAATAGCTATCCGATCACATTGAACTTCAGTATCTGTACAGATTATATTCTTTCCAACCGGAAAGGTAATATGTCCAATTTCATGCCAAATTATGGCTTCTTTTATTTTTAAATCTGAACAGAACTTTTCATAGTCATAGACGATAATAAACCAGTCGTATTTCGAATCCAGGGATTGATAAAGCATAGTCAGGAGTCTGCAATCAATATTCCAAAAGCTTAGCCAGTTTACATCGTTTAGACCAAAGTTTTTTAAAACTGTATGTTTATCTTCTAAAATGGCAATTCTTCCTTCTAGGCCGTATCGGGATAAGAAAAGCTCTTCACACAAACAGATCAAGTCAGATTCCCCTTTTATTTAGTGTTTTACTAGCATTATTATGAAAGTGGCAATTTTTTCATCACAATCCATTAAGAAAATAAAGATAATAATGAATTTGATTGCAAACCTGCCATGCGGCAGTCCAAATGGTAAAACGAAGGAGAAGAATACATATAAGGAGTATGTTGAGCTGGAAAGGGGTTTAGGTGTGGATTTAACCAGTAATCTATACGCGGAGCCGTCAGCAGCCTTCTTGCAGGCTGAAGTTTTTTCACCTAGAGGCAGGCGATGAGCTCCTCGACGATGCGAGTCTGCGGGGTCTCACCTGTCCCGCTGCTCGCGCTTGAGTAAATACTGCACGAAGAAAATGCGAATGCATTTTCAAGGACCTCGCACCTTTCGCTACTATCAACTCAGTAAATAATATACAAATAGCAACAAACTTTGCGAAAACAGCTTTCTATTTACATGAATAGTTTGAACTATATTTATCCCTAATATCATAGTGAAAAATACTTACGCATAAGTAATTTGTCATATCAATATTTCCATTCACATAAAAATGAAAAATAGCACAGCAGTGAAAAATATTTTAAATACTTAAAGGAGAAAATAAATATATAAAGAATATTTAAACTATTCATAATTTTGGGATAAATATTTTGCCAATCGAAATATAGGGGGTCGAAAGATTGGGGATTTTGGAGATTAAAGATGCAACCTTAAAGTTTGGCGGCGTTACTGCTCTGGACCATGTCTCGTATGGGGTGCAGGAGGGGGAGATTTTTTCTCTGATTGGTCCAAATGGTGCAGGTAAGACTAGTATGCTGAATTGCATTAGCGGGTTGTACAAACCATCATCCGGATCGATTTATTTTAAGGGGGAAGATATAACCCGTTATAAACCTCACAAAAGAGCCAGTAGGGGCATTGCCCGTGCATTCCAGAATATTGAGCTTTTTCCGCAATTATCTGTTTTGGATAATCTTATGCTTGGCAGGCATGTGAGAATGAAAACCGGGCTTCTGGCAGGTGGAATTTATTGGGGGAAGACGCAAAGAGAGGAAATTGAACATCGGAAAAAAGTTGAGCAGGTGATCGATTTTCTTGAAATTGAGGATATCCGCAATACTCCAGTGGGAACTCTTTCTTATGGACTGCAGAAGAGGGTTGAAACCGGGAGGGCTCTGGCACTGGAACCTGAAATACTCCTTTTGGATGAGCCGATGGCAGGCATGAACAGTGAGGAAAAAGAGGACATGGCCAGATACATTATTGACATCCATGAAGAAATGAACACAACCATCATTTTAATTGAACACGATATGGGGGTTGTGATGGACTTATCAGATCACATAGCGGTTCTTGATTTTGGGAAACTAATTGGCTATGGGACACCGGAAGAAATTCAGAATAACTCTAAAGTCATAGAAGCCTACCTGGGAGAAGAGAATGCCGTTTAAAAGATAAACCGGCTAAAGTAATTTTTAGATATTTAGGAGGGGGGATCGATTCTATGAGCAAGACGTTTCCGCAGCTGTTGATTGAAAGGGCTTACAAGAATGGGGCACAAGTTGCTTTAAGAGAAAAGGAATTTGGAATCTGGAATGAAATTACGTATGAAACGTTCTTGGACAAAGTAAAGAATTTCAGCTTGGGTTTGGCATCGTTAGGGATGAAAAGGGAAGATAAGCTTGCCATTATCGGCGATAACAGGCCCGAATGGGTCATCAGTGAGCTTGCTGCGCAAAGCTTAGGCGGCATTTCAGTAGGAATTTATCAGGAATCCCTGTCTGCTGAATTAAGTTACATTATCGATAATTGTGACGCAACCATTATTGTTGCGGAGGACCAGGAGCAAGTGGATAAATTGCTGGAGATTAAAGAATCTATTCCGAAAGTCAGAACGATTATATATTATGATTCACGCGGCATGAGGAGTTACCGGGAGGATTTTCTGCTGGAATTTAACGAAGTTCTGGAAATGGGACGGAGATTTCACACAGCGCAGCCAGGCTTATTTTCAGAGGAAGTCAATATGGGGACTGCAGATGACGTGGCGATATTATCCTATACTTCAGGAACGACAGGCGATCCAAAAGGGACGATGCTTACTTACCGAAATCTGATCGATATGGCTAAAAATCTGTCAGACATTGATCCGCTGACAGATAAAGATGAATATGTTTCATTTCTTCCTCTTGCCTGGATCGGGGAGCAAATGATGACTCTTGCCATGGGCTTATACAATGGGTTGACGATTAATTTCCCGGAAGAGCCGGCAACCGTTTTGGAGGACCTCCGCGAAATTGGACCCCAGGTAATGTTTTCGCCGCCGAGAATCTATGAAGATATGGTATCGCGCTTTCAGGTCAGAATTCAGGACAGCGGCTGGCTGAAACGAAAGATTTATAACTCGTGCAAACCGATAGGCGAGAAGGTAGCACAGGCCCATTTTGAAAATGAACCAATCAGTATGGGTACGAAGGTTCTTTATAAACTGGCCGATTATCTGATGTTCAGTGCGATCCGCGATCACTTTGGACTTTTGAAGATCAAGCGTGCCTATACAGGCGGTGCCCCTCTGGGACCTGATGTATTTGAATTTTTCCATAGTATAGGCGTAAATGTAAAAAGCATTTACGGACAGACAGAGGTAGCAGGAATTTCAATTGTACATAGGGACGGCGATATTAAGCTTGACAGTGTTGGAATTCCCATACCTGGTACAGAAGTGAAAATTTCTGAAGAAGGGGAAATTCTGATCAAAAGCTCAAGTGTCTGCAAAGGGTATTACAAAAATGATACAAGCACACTGGAAACCATTCAGGATGGGTGGCTTCATACCGGCGATGCAGGGAGGCTGGATGAGGAAGGTCATTTGTATATCATTGACCGGATTAAAGATGTCATCCGCCTTGATACGGGTGAAATGTTCTCTCCGCAGTTTATTGAAAACAAGCTGAAATTCAGCTCGTTCATACAGGAAGCGGTAGCAATCGGGAAGGATCGCCCATATGTGGTTGCCATGATCAATATTGATATGAAAAATGTAGGGCGCTGGGCGGAGAAAAACCAAATCAGCTATACCACTTATACCGATTTATCCTCCAAGCCGCAAGTTCTGGAGCTGATCGAAAAACAGGTGCAGGAAATCAACCAGTCTCTGCCTGAAAAAGCCCGGGTAAAAAAATTCGTTCTTCTTTATAAAGAGCTGGATGCAGATGATGAAGAGCTAACAAGAACAAAGAAAGTCCGGAGGCAGTTTGTTGCTAAAAAATATCAGGCTTTAATCGATGGTCTTTATACAGAGGACAAAAAAATCCGTGTCAATGGCACGATCAAGTATCGTGATGGCTTGGAACAAACCATCCAGACAACGCTTCAGGTTATTTTTATGGATGAAGGAGAGGGGGCAGCTTAATGACATTTTTCTTGCAAATGCTCGTAACTGGCATCGTGGTAGGCTGCGTTTATGCGCTTGTCGCACTAGGCTTTGTGCTTATCTATAAATCCAGTGATGCCATCAACTTTGCACAGGGTGAGTTCCTTTTAATCGGAACGTATGTCTGTTTAACGCTTATCACAGCCTACAACATTCCGTTTATAGCAGCCCTGTTAATTGCTCTGATCTTCAGTGCTGTTTTAGGATTTGTCATCGAAAGGATCGTTCTGAGGCCGTTTATTGGAGAGCCCGTCATATCGATGATTATGGCGACGATCGGTTTATCGAGTGTTCTTGCCGGGATCGTCCATATTATTTGGGGCCATGAAACACGTGTATTTCCTAAGATTTTCTCTGAACAGCCTGTCAACCTTGGTGAGATCGTCATTGCGCCGGTTTATTTATGGTCACTTTTAATCGTTGTGGTGATGCTTGTCATTTTCACTCTCTTTTTCAAATATTCCAAGCTTGGTATTGCGATGCGAGCAACCGCAGATGATCAGCAGGCAGCAATGTCAATGGGAATCAGCGTAAAAATGATTTTCGCTGTGGCCTGGGCGATTGCAGCCATTGTTTCGGCAGTTGGGGGAATCCTTCTCGGAAACATCAACGGTGTGAATGCATCCCTTTCAGCGATCGGCTTAAAGGTGCTTCCAGTTGCCATTCTTGGAGGACTTGACAGTATTCCCGGTGCCATCATCGGCGGACTGATCATCGGCATTCTTGAGAGCCTGACCGGCGGATATCTGGATCCATTGGTTGGCGGTGGTCTGAAAGAGGTTATGCCGTTTGTCATCCTCGTATTTATCCTGATGTTCAAGCCATATGGTTTGTTCGGAAAAAAAGAAATCGAGAGGGTGTAACCGATGAGAAATCCTTTTGTAATGGATTGTGGAGAATTCCATGTGAATTATAAACAAGATTTGGCGATCTGGAAGATTACCAGGGTAAGGATGCGCGTGTTCATTCTTCTGGCTGTATTTGCAGTCTTCCCGATGTTTGCATCTGATTATATCATTGGACTGGCTACTCTTTGCGGAATTGCTGCCATTGGTGCGATTGGCCTTAACATCCTGACGGGCTTTACAGGTCAGATTTCCATAGGGGTAGGCGCCTTTCTCGGAGTAGGCGGGTATACCTCGGCTATTCTGACAGCAAAGCTGGGATTAAGCTTCTGGATTGCCATGCCGACAGCCGGTATCGTGACAGCCATTGTCGGCGGATTATTCGGACTGCCATCCTTAAGGTTAAAAGGATTATATTTGGCGATTGCCACCCTTGCAGCACAGGTAATCATTTTGTTTGTTATTTCCCGCTGGGATGCACTAACAGGCGGAACAGCCGGAATGGTCCTATCACGGCCTGAACTTGGCAGTTTTGTCTTTTACAGTGAACGGAGCTATTACTACCTAATGTTTGTGGTGCTGGTTATTACGGCCATCTTCACCCTTAATCTCTTCAGGTCGCGGGTCGGCAGGGCATTCATAGCAGTCCGTGACCGTGATGTGGCAGCAGAGGTTATGGGTATTGATTTGTTTAAATATAAAGTATTGGCATTCATTGTTAGCTCCTTCTTTGTTGGCATTGCCGGTGCTTTACTGGGCCATTATACAATGGTTGTCAGTCCGGAGCTTTACAGCATTACAGTATCTATCGAATATTTGGCAATTATACTTGTCGGTGGTCTGGGAAGCGTATTCGGGTCTATTTACGGAGCTGTATTTATCACACTGCTTCCAGTTGTACTAAGATCAGGGGTGGAATTGATGAGCGGGGTTTTTCCCGACTTATCAGCTGTATTAATCGGAATGAAAGAGGTAGTATTCGGCCTTGTGATTATTTTATTCCTAATCTATGAACCTCAGGGTCTTGCTAAAATATGGAAAAACATAAAAGACTATTTTAAGCTCTGGCCGTTTTCTTATTAATTCCCGGGGAATAATATCTGAAAATTTTGAAAGTAACTCTTTCAATTTTTTATAAAAAAGAAAAAATGAGGGGGAACATTATGAAGAAGGTTTGGAAAGGTTTATTGGCAGCAACATTAATGGCTGGAATGCTGGCTGGCTGTTCTGGAGGAAGCGAGGAAGCATCAGCTGACAAGAAAGGCGGCACTGTTAAAATCGGCGGTATCTTTGACCTTACAGGAGGTACCGGTGATGTTGGAACACCATATGCAGAGGGTGAAAAAGCATTTTTTGAATCCATTGCAGACGAGGAGATTAACGGATATAAGCTCCAATTAATTGGTGATGACTATGCTTATAAAATCCCTGAAGCCCAAAAGCTATATCAGAAACTAAAATCAAAAGATAAAGTAGCGGCGATTTTAGGATGGGGAACAGGGGACACTGAAGCTCTTCGCCAGCAGGTGGCGGCCGATAAGCTTCCATTCATCTCGGCTTCATACTCAGAGAATCTGAAGAATATGGACGAAAGCCCATATAACTTCCTGGCTGCGGCTTCATACTCCGACCAGGCAAGATCCGTCCTGAAATGGATTAAAGACAATCACACTGGCGGAACACCGACTGTAGCATTAATTTACAATGATACGGCTTTTGGAAAATCACCAATTGAAGATGCCAAAAACTTTGCCAAGGAAAATGGCATTGAAATTGTGGATGAACAAATTGTTGACCTGAAAACACTTGATGCAACATCCCAATTGCTGAACATGGAAAAGAAAAACCCGGATTATGCGATTATCAACCAAACATGGGGCGCAACAGCAACGATTCTAAAAGATGCTAAGAAGCTTGGATTGGATACACAATTCATCGGTTTAAACTGGGCAACAGGTGAAGGCTTGCTTCCAATTGCCGGTGATGCGGCTGAAGGATTTATCGGAGTCGTTACACATGCCTTCCCATACGAGGATCTGCCTGGAATGGAAGAAATCAAGAAGTACGTAGAAAGCAAGGGGGAAAAGCTGCAGGACAAGAACCAGAAGTTTATCCAGGGGTGGGTGTCCGCCAAAATCATGGTTGAAGGCCTAAAGCTTGCTGAAGATCCGACTTCAGGCGAAGGCATCCGTGCCGGCCTGGAGAAGATTTCGAATCTGGATCTTGGCGGTTTAGCTGCTCCAGTTACTTTTTCACCTGACAATCATGCTGGTACAAACCAAGTTCGATTGGCAGAAGTGAAGAACGGCCAGTTTGAAGTGTTCACTGATTATATCGGCTACTAACATGTGGGGGGGCGAGGTTTTATACCCGCCTCCTATTCACTTTTAAAGGCTTGGAAATTGCGAACTTTGCAAAACGAACTCGAAATTTGGGATATAAATATGAAGTTTCGCAAACCTAGAGCAATCCAGTATTTGACCTGGGAACGAAAATATAGAGATAACCGGGAGGGCAGATGCATGCTGACAATAAATAATGTCGAAGTGATGTACGATAAGGTCATCCTTGTATTAAAAGGGATGTCGATGGTGGTGCCAAAAGGGAAAATTGTTGCTTTGCTCGGAAGCAATGGTGCGGGGAAAACGACCACTCTCAAGGCGATTTCAGGTCTCCTGAAAAGCGAAAACGGAGAAGTCACGGATGGATTTATCGAGCTTTATGGCGAGCGCATTGATGTAAACGATGCAGAAACGATCGTAAAGAAAGGTATTTTTCAATGCATGGAAGGAAGACGCGTGTTCAAGCATCTTTCTGTGGAAGATAACCTGATTGCAGGGGCACATACCAGGAAAGACCGGAAGAATATTAAAAGTGATATCCAAAAAGTCTATCATTATTTTCCTAAGCTTGAAATGCTGAAGCACAGACAGGCCGGTTATCTGTCAGGAGGCGAACAGCAAATGCTGGCCATAGGAAGAGGTATTATGGCAAAGCCAAAAGTACTGCTGTTAGATGAACCTTCATTAGGCCTGGCCCCGCTTTTAGTGAAAGAAATCTTCGGCATCATAAAGAAAATCAATGAAGAAGAAGGAACCACGATCCTTGTAGTGGAGCAGAATGCCAATGTTGCCTTATCGATTGCAGATTATGGATACATCATGGAAAACGGACGGATTGTGATGGATGGAACGGTGGACCGGCTTCTTTCTAATCAGGATGTACGTGAATTTTACTTAGGGATGGGGGATAAGGGCCGGAAAAGCTATAAAGATATTAAATCATATAAAAGAAGAAAGAGGTGGCTGTAGTGGAAAAGCTGAAGGAAGTTATTCACTATGCATATGAAAATGCAATCGGATTTAGAAGGCGGTTTGAGGAAGCCGGTCTTTCTCCAAGTGACATGCATACCTTAAAAGACCTGGAGAGAGTCCCTGTCCTAAAAAAAGACCGCTTACCGGAATTGCAAACAGCAGACAAGCCTTTTGGGGGTTTTGCAGCTGTAAAGCCAAATGAGATGAAGCGGATTTTTATGTCGCCAGGCCCGATTTACGATCCGCAGACAGCAGGGAAAGATTTTTGGCGATTTTCAGAAGCTCTGAAGACAGCAGGCTTTGGGGATGGGGATATAGTACATAATACATTTTCCTATCATCTTTCTCCGGCAGGCTTTATGTTTGATTCCGCCCTTCGTGAAATAGGAGCAACTGTCATTCCTGCCGGAACCGGGAATCGGGAGCTGCAAATCCAGTTTATGAAGGATGTTGGAGTGACCGGCTATGTTGGAACACCGAGCTTCTTTATCCTTTTGCTTGATGCCATTACAGAAAAAGGGTGGGAGACAGGAAAGGATATTGTGGTGAATAAAGCGTTTTTTACTGCTGAAATGCTGACAGAACAAACGCGTAAAAGGTGTGAAGACAATGGAATTTCCGTATATGAAGGATATGGGACTGCAGATTGCGGCTGTCTGGCTTATGAGGACAAATTAGGGCCTGGATTAAGAATCACGGATTCTGCGATTGTTCAAATCTGTGACCCGCAGACTGGATTGGAAGTTACAGATGGAGAAGGAGAAGTGGTAGTCACTCTTTTTGATAAAAGCTACCCGCTTATCCGGTTTGGCACAGGTGATCTTTCCCGCTGGGTTAAAGGGTATGAGGGGAAAAGAATTGCAGGAGTGCTGGGGCGTGTCAGTGATGGTGTTAAAGTAAAAGGGATGTTTGTAAGAGAAAAACAGCTCGCTCAGGTCCTGGATGAAGCCGGATATCCTGTATTCCAGGCTGTTGTATCTAATGAGCAGGGGCAGGACCAGATTAAGATTTTCATAGAATCAGAAGAAGGATTAAACTCTGAGCTTGCTTCAAAAATCCAGAATGTAATCAGGGTCAAGCCATTTGTTGAATTAACAGAGCCAGGTTCATTTAACAAGGATGATAAGAGGTTGGTGGATAAGCGGAATTATGAATTAAAGAGGGTGTAGTTTAGGGAGGCTGATATGAATCGGCCTTCTTTTTTTGGGTATTTGCTTGTTATTTTTGATTAATGCCGAAAGCGAGGTAGAGGAGAGGGAAAGGGTAGATAATCAGGAGGATTAACGCCGAAAACGAGGGGGAGGAGAGAAAAATGGTAGATAATCAGAAGGATTAATGCCGAAAACCAAGCAGAGGAGAGGAAAGTGGCAGTTATTCAGCCGAAACATAAAAAAAGACCCTGATTCCAAGGTCTTAAAATGCTATTTTTTCTCGCAACTAACAGGAGACCAAAAGCCATCCTTCTTTATCACAACCTCTTCGACTTTATCAAAGTTTTCAAAGCATTTCTCTATAATAAGTGTATTTGCTTGATGGTTTTTATAAATTTGGTTAAACCCTAAACCGCCTATCGCTAGAATAGTGACACTTCCAGCTATTGCGGTAACCATTTTTAGTTTGTTTTTGATCAACGTTCTTATCTCCTTACAAATTTAATAGATTTTTTTCATGCCCATGGGTATTATCTTAGGCTGCAATCTCCTAAGAAAACTGCCTGTCTCATTTAACAAAATAGCGCGCTGCTATCAGGATTTTCGCACTCCGTCACCAGAAACAATCCTTTATAATAGGCAGTCACGTTCGTTATTTTTATGCCAGAATCCTGAATAGCCTGTAGTGTATTACGGTTCAGGTGGCAGCCATCGCATATCCGTTTCCATATAGGATTAAGGGCTTCCTGGGCAAAAGCGAGCGCGGGCTGCTCCATCTTTACATGTTCAAAGAATAGTATTTTTGCCTGCGGCTTGCAGACCCGTCTGATCTCTGCGAGTGCTTTTTCAGGATTTGGGATTGTGCAGAACACCAGGGTGGCAACGGCAGAATCAAATGTATTTTCCATAAATTTGAGACTTTCAGCAGACTGCTGGTGAATTTGAATAGGAACGGCAGCCTCATTTTTTCGTGAAAGTGATTTTTCAATCATAGCCTGATTGGGTTCAACTGCATCTACCCGGTCGGCATTTTTGTATAAGGGGAAGTTGATGCCTGTACCGGCTCCAATCTCGAGAACACGGCCGGAAGCCATTGTAAGCATCCCGCTTCTGATTTTCTGAAACTTTCTTTTCTCAAGAGGCTGCATGGTCAGATCATATAGAGATGGGAATAATTTACTCAAGTATATCACTGCTCTCTTAATAGCTGTCTTTTTATTTTACTCTATTCCCAAAGTAAAACAAGCATTGGAGGAGCCGGCTCTTATTCAGGGTATGCTGTTAAACATCTCATTCAGCTTCTCATATGAGTCAGGATATTTTGCCTCATACTGCAGGTAGGTTGGGACCGGGTAGCGAACACCGCCTTTGTGGGTTTGCTTTAATCCCTCTGCAAATTCACCTGCCATGGAAAAGGGGATGGTAAAGGCCATTTCGTGATCATGTGTCTGGCCGAAGACCCGATCCCCATAGCATGGCAGAATAACCTGCGGCCTACCGGTTTTTATTGTCTTAATAACAATATCAGCACAATCTGCCCGGGCTGTAAAAGTGGAAGTGATTTCGCCGCCCGTATGATAGAGTGCACCAGCCACCATTCTCATGACCTGTGCCGAATTTCCGTAAACAGTAATTACATCCGGTTCAAATGCTGCTCTCCCCAGAGGCGCCATCAGCACGGTCCCGGCTTCCTCTTTTGTAAACTTAGGTACGGCCGCTTCGGTTAATGCACCCAGACTACACGTTTTTGTGTACATCCCGTCTGTTAAATTTCCCTCTGAGTAATAATCCAGCTCTTCTTCAAATCCGAACGCAATTTTAGCAATGGGACATGATAAATCCTCTCTGCCCATGGCAATCGCCCAGCCATACCTTCTTGACATCGTCACTCCCTGGCAAATGCTGAATGTTTTGCCGAAGTCTTTTGCCGGCCGTTTTACTCTGTCAGGCAATGCTTCCTCCATTTTCATTACTTTAATAGCAAGCGGAAAGGTGTCGGGACGTACATATGTATGGATTGCAGTTTCCAGATCAGATAGATTTTGTGCATGAATGGCTTCCTGCATTAATAATCCCTCCTTTAGATATAATATGTATTCTGCAGATTATATGGATCAACCTGCATACCAGGGCATTTTTTTCCCAGACAGCAGTTGACATGAAACCAAAAGGTTTTATATAATCCATATGAAACCAAAAGGTTGTACTTTATAAACAAAGGAGAAAAATAAAATGGAAACAATTCAGGATATTAAACAAACTGTAATACTCAATGCGCCTATCGAAAAAGTCTGGAAGAAAGTTTCAACATCAGAAGGAATCGAAGCGTGGTTCATGCCAAATGATTTTAAGGCTGAGGTTGGTTATGAGTTCCATATTCAATCTCCATTTGGTCCGTCACCTTGTAAGGTAACAGAATTGGATGAGCCAAACAGGCTTTCTTTTCAATGGGATACCGATGGATGGGTTGTATCTTTTATTTTAAAAGATTTGGGCGGAAAAACTGAATTTACGCTTATACATGGCGGATGGAAACAAACGGGTGAAATGGTTGAAAAAGCACAGCAGGATAGTGCGGTTATCCGAGAAAGAATGTCTCACGGATGGACTGGAATTCTTGAGAAGCTTGGCAAGGCTGTTGAGGAATAATGGGTGCTCCTGCCAGGAAGCATGATGTGTTTCAGGCAATCGCCGATCCTACGAGAAGAGAAGTTTTAAGGCTGCTTGCTGAAAAAGAGCGTCCAATCTCAGAGATAAGTGCGCATTTTCCTATAAGCCGTACTGCCATATCAAAACATCTTCGTATTCTCTCTGAAGCTGATTTAGTAAAAGGTGAAAAAGCAGGCAGAGAAAGAATTTATTATCTTCAGCCTGAGCCGCTGACAGAGTTAAAAGAATGGCTCTCCTTTTATGAACGATTCTGGAACAATAAGCTGCAAAAACTTAAATACATTGTTGAAGAAGAATGACTTTCTGAAAAAAGAGCTGCCGAAGCTCTTTTTTCTTTTGAATGAAAACGGGGTCTTTCTTTTTAAAAATATAATATAATAATATCTGTGTTTACTATTTGTAAAGGAGTCTTGAGGATGTATCAGACATTTTCTTTACAGGAGAGGATTAAGCAAATCACATTCATGCTGCTTCCTATCCTTATCACGCAGCTTGGCATGTTTGCAATGGGATTTTTTAATACAATTATGTCAGGACGGTATAATGCTGAGGCCCTTGCTGGAGTTGCGATCGGGACCTCCATTTGGAATCCTGTTTTTACCGGGCTAAGTGGAATACTAATGGCAGTATCTCCACTTGCAGCTCAAGCAATTGGAGAAAAAAAGAACAATGAAGTTTTATCTATTGTAAAAAATGGAATCATATTGGGATTTATCATTGCTTTTGCAGTCATCCTGGCGGGGTCAATCTTGATTGGTCCCATTCTTAACGGGATGAATCTGCCTGTTGGTGTGGAAGAAACGGCACGTGGCTATCTAGTGGGCCTTAGCTTCGGGATCATTCCTTTATTCATATTTAATGTTTTAAGATCATTCATATACGCAGTCGGCAAAACGGGAGTTGTCATGGTGATTTTATTCTGTTCACTTCCCATCAATCTCTTCCTGAATTATGTCCTGATTTTTGGCAAATGGGTATTTCCTCAATTGGGCGGTGCAGGAGGCGGGTATGCAACTTCCTTTACTTATTGGTTCATCCTTATCTTGACAGCAATTATTATCAAAACGAAGGCGCCATTCTCAAGCTATGCTATTTTCAGCGGCATTAATGGAGTTTCATGGGGTAAATGCAAGGAAATCTTAAAGATAGGTGTACCCATGGGACTGTCCATCTTTTTTGAGACGAGTATGTTCGCGGCCGTAACTATCTTAATCAGTAAATTCAATGTCACAACTATTGCGGCCTATCAATCTGCATTAAATATTGTTTCCTTCCTTTATATGATCCCTATCAGCATTTCCATGGCACAGACTGTGTTAGTGGGGTTTGAAGTAGGAGCAGGCAGGTATAAGGATGCGAAATCCTACAGCTGGCTGGGCATCTATCTTGCTGTTTTAGTAGCGCTGTTCACAGGGATTCTGGTTGTCATTTTCCGATATGAGGTAGCAGGATTTTATTCTACCAATCAAGCTGTTATTGCCCTGACAGCCCATTTTCTGATTTATGCCCTGTTTTTCCAGATTTCCGATGCGATTCAGGCTACTGCATTAGCGGCATTAAGGGGATATAAAGATGTGAATATTTCTTTTGTAATCACACTGGTTTCTTATTGGCTGATCTGTCTGCCCGCTGGTTATGTACTTGCACATTATACAGACCTTGGTGCAACTGGCTACTGGATTGGCCTTACACTCGGGCTTCTTGCTGCAGGTGTTTGTCTTTCAATTAGGCTCATGGTTATTCAGAAGAAAATATTTAACAAGAAAGAAATCAGGGAAGCCGGTTAATGCCGTCTATCCGCTAATTGCGGCATAGGCGGTTTTTTTTTGCCTGATGGCCGAAAGCAAAAGTATTTTTAAAAGAAAGTTTGGCAATAGGCACTGAATCTGCGATTAAGCGGGAAGAAGAAGGGAAGGTATAAGCGGGGAGGAATCGTTTCCCTATTCTTTTTGGGGGTCAATATAAACATAGCATGCGAAGAATTAAATTTCGTTGCTTTGAGCAGCAATATTGCATGAACTACCAGCACTATATACTTTTTTGAATCCGAAATCACCAATATTATTGTTCTTTAATAGATGACTTAACAGCAATGAATAAAATAGACAAGGAGGACATTTGATGGAGACTAACTCTCCCAAATATCAAATAACTGTGAATGGATCTCTGTTTGATTGGGATCTGGATAATGCAACATTTAAATTCGAAAATGACGAAGTATTGGAGTCCAGGAGAGTCTTAAAAGCTGTGTTTACCCATAACACTACAGAGGAAATTTCCGGTGAAAAGTCAGCCGAGCTTGTTCTTCAAACCGCTGGGTACAGGACAGGGAGAATTGTCAGCAAATTTTATCTCGAGTCAAATAAAGAAAAAGAAGACTTTATTTATCATTTACCCAATATATATTTAACTGCCAGATGGGGAAAAACACAAATTGCATCTTTTTGTGCAGAAGAAAAGAAAGCGATCATTCGGGTTAAAATGGCTGGGAGTATAAGATTAATGTGGAACAAAAAAAGAAGCAGAAGGCACTTTTTTGCCTGGACATTGGGCAGGTGTGTTAAGTGGCCTGTTTGGAACAAATATATGGTATAAAGTGAGGAAAAGCCAGGTTCTGGGAGATCAGTATTCCGAATACGAATTTTTTGAGTCTGACATTACGCCCTCCCAAAATATCAATGCCGTGATTAACGAGCAGAATAACAGATCCAGGAAAAAGATGAAATTACTGAGCAGACCAGAGTATTGTCTGAAATCATTAAAGAGATTTCATCTCCCATCATTCCAGTGATCGATTCCATTTTAGTCATTCCTTTAGTGGGAAGATATGAAGAGCTTCGGGCGGAGGAACTACTGAACAGAACATTACTGAATCTTCCCCTGTATAAAGCGGAGTATTTAATATTGGACTTAACTGCATTAAAGGGTGTTGATCAATATACTTTCGATTTTCTGCAGAAATTTAAAAACAGCTTCTCTATTGGGCACACACTGCATATTTGTCGGGATTTCAACCGAACTTAGCCTGCAAATTATCGAGAACGAAAATAAAGAAACACAAATTCCGTCCTTCTCAGTTCTGCAGCAGGGAATCACCTATGCTTTAGATCAGGTGGGATTGGAGATTTCTCCAAAAAATAAAGAGTAAAAACCAGCATTTAGGGCTTATGCTGGTTTTTTACTGTTTATTAATGTGCTAACCTTTGACTATATTACCTTCTGCAGGTATCGGATGAGCTTTTAACATTCTTGCAAAATGGATTAAATTATAGGCCATTATTTTAGCATGCTGTCTTGTAAAGTCATTTTCATGGCCCTTTGCTTCAATGAAGGACGGGCCGGGTCCGGCCTCACCAACCCAATAGGTGTCAACGTTTGGAGGGATGGTGATTCCCATATGGGAGAGTGAATATAGAACGGAGCGGGAAACTTGTTTAGCCCCATCTTCATTACCAGTCACCACAACACCTCCAACCTTGTTGTAATAAAAATACTGGCCTTTTTCATGGGTCATACTGCTTCCTCCATATAATCTTTCGATTACTTTTGTGGTGATGCTGCTCTGCTCGCCTAGCCAGATGGGAGAACCAAGAATAAGTATGTCTGCCTCTTCAACCTTCTTAAAAATATTGGGCCATTCATCCTCCTGATCCACAGCTTCTGAAGTGATACCGTAGCCAATTCTAAAATCTGCCACTGTAATAACCTCTGTTTCCACTTCGGTTTTATCAAAAAATTTAACAACCTCATCGATAAGTGCACCGGTATTGGATGGCTCACTGCTTTTTTTTAGTGTGCAGTTTAAGACTAATGCTTTAATTGACATGTGATATCCAACTCCCTTTACCATATTCACTACACTTAATTCCCTTTGCCGTTAATTAAAAACAATGAAATTGAAGGAATAGTGATAAATCCAGCGAAATACATAAATTGGTATGAGATTGGAGGGAATGAAATGATTTATGAAATGACGGTGCAAATCCGGGTGCCAGATATGAAAGAAGGAGTGTGGTGGTATGAAACATTGCTTAGTAAAAAACCTGATTTCATTCCCCATAAAGGTTTTGTGGAGTGGGAACTTATTAAGGGGTGCTGGCTTCAGATTGCAGAAGGTGCCCCGAGTTTAGGAAGCGGCCCAATTAGGCTTGGTGTGCCTGATCTTGAAAAGGAACGTGAAAGACTTATCGCAGAATTAAAACTCACTCCATTTGAAATCCACACAAGAGAAGAAGTACCTGTTAAGTGGGCTACATTTTCAGATCCTTGGGGAAATAGAATTGGTTTTTTTGAATATATCGATAAACAGGAAAAGGAAAACCAAATAAAAAAAGTAATTGAAAATAAACTGGGGAGTTGACTGCCGTGAATCATCATACTAAAGAAAGTGAGGAAGGCTTTACACTTCATTTTTCAAAAGATTCGCCTAGTAATGAGGACATATGAAGATTCGGAAATTAGGCCGTTCAGAAACCGCTCCAATGCATCTTCTGCTATTGGCCGATCCATCAATTGAATTTATTGAGGATTATATAATACGAGGAAATACATACGTTGCAGATATTAACGGATCAGCAGTTGGCGTATATATCCTGCTTGACACAAGTCCTGGGACCTCTGAGATTGTTAATATTGCTGTCGATGAAAGATATCAGGGAGGGGGAATTGGCAGAAAACTTATAAAGCATGCAATAGAGGCTGCTTCTCAAAGCGGGATTAAGACCCTTGAGATTGGAACAGGTAATTCCAGTATTGGGCAGCTTGCTCTTTATCAGAAATGCGGCTTTAGAATCACCGGAATCGATAAAAACTTTTTTGTACGGCATTACACAGATGATATCCATGAAAATGGAATCCGCTGCCGGGATATGATCAGGCTGTCTATGGATCTGGAGTGAAAGTGCCCAAATTGATTAGAATTAGGAGTAAAAGGGGCAGACTAAGAGCTGATTTCATGAATGTTGCGCTGGCAATGTGTTACGTTTATATTAGATCAATCAGAGAAGGAGTGTTTGCATTTGCGTGAAAAGGAAGCTTTAAAGGAAGATATACTGAATGCCTATCAATTCAGGCATGCGACAAAGGAATTTGATCCAAATAAAAAAATTCCCGAAGAAGATTTCAAGTTTATATTAGAGACAGGCCGTCTGTCACCAAGTTCATTTGGTTTTGAACCTTGGCGATTTGTGGTTGTCCAGAACCAGGAGCTCCGTGAGAAAATAAAGAATACCGCCTGGGGAGCATTCGGTAAACTGCCTGAAGCCAGCCACTTTGTTTTAATCCTGGCAAGGACGAAAAAAGATACAAAATATGATTCCAAGTATTTGCAGGATCATTTTAAAAATACTCTGGGGATGCCGGAAGAAATGATGGAAAAATATCTGCAGCGGATTGAGGAATTCCAGAAGTCCGATTTTGACCTTCTGGAAGGCGACCGGCCACTCTTTGATTGGGCCTGCAAACAAAGCTACATCGCACTTGGAAATATGATGACCGCCGCTGCCCAAATTGGTATAGATTCTTGTCCTATCGAGGGGTTTGATATTGAAAAAATGAATAAGCTCCTGAATGAGGAAGGCTTACTTGAAGAAGGGAGCTTCGGGCTGTCTGTAATGTGTGCCTTTGGATACAGAGTCAAAGACCCAAGACCGAAAGCGCGCAGGCCATTCGATGATATAGTAAAGTGGATTGATTAGGAAAAGAGCATTGGCCCTTTTCCTTTTTTATTGTTTTTAAAGGAGAATTCTTTTCAAATGGAGAACAATACTTTTAAATGAGGTTTGCTGAAATGAGGTGAAGGCTATGAATCTAGTGATGAAAAGTGACTTGGCTAAAAGATTGGACCAGGCTGAGACAAGTTTGCTCCTCTCCAGGTTGACGGCAGTTAAAGATCGGGATGGAAACCCAATGGGTGTGGAAATTAAAAGAATTGGCGGGACAACCGCTTTTGCTGCCAGGAATATCCCGGGTCCATCCTTCAATCTTGTAAAAGGATTTAACGAAGCAGATGCTGAAGCACTGGACCAAATTATTGAGTTCTATCAGGGAAAAAGAATTCCCATACGATTGGAGATTACACCATCAAACGGGTCAGTCATCAGAATTACTGAAGATCCTACATCAAAAAGGGTTTTATCAATGTGATTTCCATACCACTTTGTTTGCGGAGCCTTCAGATCTTGTCGACATTCCCATTAATGCCGATATTGATATACGAAGGATGCAAAGAAGCGATTTCGATCTTTTCGGGGAGCTATATACAAAGGGATTTGGAATGCCTGGATTTCTTAGCCAAGGAATAGCTGAAAATAATGAGGTTCTTTATGACAATAGAAACTGGTCCTTTTATCTTGCCTTTGTAAACAATGAACCAGCTGGAATAGGTGTTGTTTATATCGAAAAAGGGGTAGCAAACCTTGCGGCTGCTGCTGTTATCTCTGCTTTCAGGAACAGGGGAGTACACAGCGCGCTTATTCAAGCCCGAATCTATCAGGCGATTACTGCCAATTCAGAGCTGGTGACAGGTCAAGCAAGGTTTGGTTCCACAAGCCAGAACAATATGGAAAAAACAGGATTGAAAATTGGATATACAAAAGCAATCTGGGCCAGGGAATAAATCTATGTATGGTGGCAGGAAGGTGAAAATAAAACTGTAATATCTATTTGTTTCTTGTTTAACAAAGCAGGGTAATGAGGTAAGTGCATATACACACAGAGAAAGAGTCTTCCTCAGGATATAGTTATTAAAATGGGAAAAACTACATTTTATGATGGAAAGACTAGGAGACAATCATGATAAGAATACAAGCTGTTAACAAGAAAAATGAACTGAAACAGGATATTCCTTTAGAGAGGCTGAAAGCTGAGTGGGAAAGTTATAATTGGTTCTGGATTGATTTTGATCAGCCAACCGAGGAGGAAACTGCTGAACTCGACAAGACTTTTCACTTTCACCCCTTGGCAATAGAGGATTGTGTTGTCAAACTTCAGCGCCCCAAAATGGACTATTATGAAGACTATAGTTTTTTTGTCACCCATAGCCTAAATCATATTAACGAAGATAAACAGGAAATTAACTTTTTTATTGGTTCGAATTACATAGTATCCTACCATCATGACCTCTCTAAGGAAATGGATGATGTCTGGGAAAGGCTGAGCTTAAGTAAGAAGGTTAGTAAATGGGATCCTTACCTGGTCATGTACCATATCATTGATAAAATAGTGGATAATTATTTTCCCATTGTTTATCAGTTGGAAGATCGTTTGAGTCTCATTGAAGACAACCCAAATGATGAAACGATGGAAGAATTATTGGAGAAGTTATTTGATATCCGCCATCATTTATTGCAGATAAGATACACGGTGATTCCGATGCGGGATTTAATATACCGTGTCATTAATTCCCATAGGCTTAAAGGTGTAAAGGAAAGATACGAATACTTTGCTGATATTCATGACCATTTATTAAAATTGACTGAAATGATTGATGGAAACAGGGAATTGACGAACGATATACGTGACAGTTATTTATCGATCAACTCCCATCAGACAAACCGGGTGATGAGAGTCCTTACTGTGATAACCACCATTTTCATGCCATTAACCTTCATAGCGGGCATTTATGGAATGAATTTTGAAAATATGCCGGAATTATCCTGGAAGTATGGATATTTTGAAACGCTGTTATTAATGTTTATGATTGCCATGGGAATGTTTTGGTGGTTTAAGAGAAAGGGCTGGTTCAGATAATGACCGGTAAAAAGGCAAGATGCATTTTAATATGCATCTGCCTTTTATTTGTGTTTTTGGGCTATTGATAATTTTATTCCTTTATTAATTGATAAAGTGTTAACATATCATTTATGCCGAAGATCTTCGGCACAGGATATAAGGGATTGGCTTCCTTCAAGGCCCGTTCAGCCATTAACGGAATGTCATTATCTATAATTCCGCTCACCTTTTGAGGGATCCCCATTTTATGGTTAAGTGATTTTATGCTGCCGATAAAGCTTTTTGCATTTTCTTCAGATGAAGCTGCCGGATCCCCAATGCCTGCAGCTATTGCTAATTCGGCTAAAGGGTCCCAGACTGTCTCTCCGTAATGCTCCAGTACATATGGAAGAATGATGGCATTAGCCAAACCATGAGGGACCGAATAAAATCCTCCGAGCGTATGGGCGATAGCGTGAACATTGCCTACATAGGATCTGGTAAAAGCCAGCCCGGCCAGATAAGCAGCTTTTTGCATATTGGCTCTTGCATCCAGATTTTCTCCATTCTTATATGTTTCGTAAAGATTATCGTAAATCAACCGGACTGCATCAATACTGAACTTTCGGGTCTCGGCAGTCGTGCTTCTTCCAATGTACGCTTCAATGGCATGGGTTAATGCATCCATGCCGGTTGCTGCTGTGATATGAGGCGGCAGCTTAAGGGTAATTAATGGGTCCAGAACGGCATAATGAGGGATTAAGTTCAAATCAATGATTGCGTATTTCTCATGTGACCGGCTGTCCGTAATGACCGCTGCAACAGTGGCTTCACTTCCGGTGCCTGCTGTAGTCGGAACGGCAAAAAGGGGAGGGAGAGCTTTTCTGACCTTAAATTGGCCTTTCATTTGCGGAATGCTTTTCTCAGGCCTCACAACCCTGGCACCAACGCCTTTAGCACAATCCATCGGTGAGCCTCCGCCAAAGGCAAGAATACCCTGGCACTTATTCTTGATGTATACTTCCAATGCTTCTTCAATATTGTTAATCGTCGGATTTGGAACAGTTTTATCATAAATATAAAATTCAATATCCTTTTCTTGTAAATTTAATAGCAAACCATCCATCAGCCCAAGAGAAGTAATGCCGATGTCCGTAACTATCAAAATTCTGCTTATGCCTGTTTTCTTAATAATATCGGGAAGTTTGTCCAGGCTATGGGAGCCTTCTATCAGCGCCGGTTCGCGCCAGGGCAAGAGAGGCGATACCAGCTTGAAGGTTTTCTGGTACATTCGGCAATATGTATTGTACATTTCCTAACCTCCAAAATCAGTCTGAAAATTCTAATATTATAATTATATATACCTTTATGTTTCAGAAGATGTCAATATGCTGAATCAAAATAGTGTTTATTGTGCTTCAATACCTAAAGATTGACACAAGAGTGAGTATATTTTATAATTATCTTGAATTCGAGATAAATTAATTCGAAGTATCGAGGGGTATCCTGATTGAGAAAGCAGTTTTATCTTGAAGTGAAAATATTTGATTTAAAATGAGTTTCATAGATTGAAATTTGGTTACATTAATGTGAAAGAAGTGTGAATAGTGAACAAAGCAACGAGAGGAATTCATCATATCAGTGCGATCGTTGGCCACCCACAGGAGAATATCGATTTTTATGCAGGTGTTTTAGGATTGAGAATGGTCAAACAGACTGTGAATTTTGATGACCCTGGCACTTACCACCTGTATTTTGGCAATAATGAAGGGAAGCCGGGGACAATCATTACATTTTTCCCTTGGGCAAATGCCTTCCATGGAGAGATTGGGGATGGCCAGGTTGGGGTCACCTCCTATGCTATTCCCAAAGGTTCCCTTGGATTCTGGAGAGAGAGATTTGAGCAATTTATAATTTCTTACACAACAGAAAAAAGATTTGGCGAAGAATCTATAAGGTTTCAGGATCCTCATGGTCTCATATTAGAAATGGTGGAAAGAGATGAAGGTGAGGCGAATATCTGGACATTTGGTGGCATTCATCCTGATGTTTCAGTAAAGGGCTTTGCAGGGGCGACTCTGTATTCATCTCAGCCGGAACAAACAGCACATCTTCTTGAAAGTGTTATGGGTCTTGAACGCATTGGGGAAGAAGGGGAAATAATCAGGTTCAAATCCTCAGCACCACTCGGCAATGTCATAGATCTGAAAAAGACTTCCGGCAAGCGAGGCCGGATGGGTGTAGGCACTGTCCATCATATCGCCTGGCGGGCTGAAGATGACGAGGATCAATTGGAGTGGCGGGAATATGTGAGGTCTAATGGCTATGGGGTAACACCAGTCAGGGACCGGAATTATTTTAATGCCGTTTATTTTCGGGAGCATGGGGAAATTCTTTTTGAAATTGCAACTGACCCGCCTGGATTTGCGCATGACGAACCATCCGGTGAAATGGGGAAGAAGCTGATGCTTCCTGAACAGTATGAGAATATGAGAGATCTCATTGAGCGAAAATTAATACCTATTGAAGTCAGGGAACTGGAATAAAGTGAAACTTCAATCAGTGGGGGGCTTACTGCCCGTTTAGACTGCGATAAAACAAAGAGAGGAAGATACGATGAAACATATTTTTCAAAAAGGAAAAGATCTATCCAAGCCTGTATTATTGCTGCTTCACGGAACGGGAGGTACAGAAACTGACCTGTTGCCGCTTGCAGGTCATATTGATCCGGAAGCTTCTGTTTTAAGTGTGCGCGGTAATGTGCTGGAAAATGGGATGCCGAGATTTTTCCGCAGGCTGGCAGAAGGTGTCTTTGATGAAAAAGATTTGCTTTTTCGCACGAAAGAGTTGAACGATTTCTTAGATTATGCTGCCCAAAATTACAATTTTGCCCGTGAAAATATTGTGGCAATCGGCTATTCAAATGGAGCTAATATTGCAGGGAGCCTATTATTTCATCATGAAAACACTTTAAAAGCAGCGATTCTGCACCATCCCATGGTCCCAAGGCGGGAAGCTGAATTGCCTGATCTCAGCGGAACATCAGTATTTATTGCGGCCGGGACCAATGATCCCATTTGTTCTGCAGAAGAATCCACTGATTTACAGTCTTTGTTGGAGAGTGCAGGAGCAAAGGTCGATCTTCACTGGGAAAGTTTTGGCCACCAATTAACCATGGGTGAAGTTCAGGCTGCAGCCCACTGGTATAAAAAAATATCAAATAGTTAATCTAATGAATTATAAGGGAAGAGAATGAACGAATAGGAAGTGCTATTGTGGGTATTCTATCAAGGTTATTTGGGAATTCACCTAAAAAGGAGACGATCGATATGGAAAATGTAAAATTGGCCGTTATTTTTTACAGCATGGGTGGAACAAACTTTCAACTGTCTAAATGGGCGGAGGAAGGCGGCAAAGAAGCTGGTGCGGAAGTTAAAGTTTTTAAGGTACCCGAACTGGCTCCGCAATCAGCGATTGAAGGCAATCCGGCATGGAAAGCAACTGTCGAGGCTACAAAGGATGTGCCTGAAATTAAGCCCGACGATCTTGAATGGGCAGACGCCATTATATTCAGTGTGCCTACCCGTTTCGGCAATATGCCATCCCAAATGAAGCAGTTCCTTGATACAACTGGCGGTCTTTGGGCAAAAGGAAAGCTTGCGAATAAGGCAGTCAGTGCGATGACATCAGCCCAAAATCGGCATGGCGGTCAGGAAGCAACGATTCTTTCTCTTTACACCACGATGTATCATTGGGGAGCGATTGTAGCTGCTCCAGGTTACACCGATCCTGTTCTGTTCGGAGCAGGCGGCAATCCATATGGAACAAGTGTAACGGTTGATCAGGATGGAAAAATGATTGAGGATGTAAAAGAAGCTGTGAAGTATCAGGCAAAAAGGACAGTCACTGTTGCTGAGTGGATTAAAAAAGGAAATCAATAATATAGTTGGAGCAATTGTTTTCAATTGCTCCTTTACATATAAAGGGGAGAAATGTGATGCGAAATAATAAAATAACTAAGCGGGAGATTGCTTCAAGCAGGAAAGTAAAGTTGCAGGAGCACAGTCCCATTCATGCAGCAGGTCCTGTTATAGAACCTGGAAATTGGGACAAGTATGACCCATTTCTGCTGATGATGGAAGATAAGTTTCAAAAGGGAGCGTTTGACGTTCATCCCCATCGCGGGATTGAGACGGTAACTTATGTCATTGAAGGGGCCATTGAGCACTATGACAGCCATTCCGGTGAGGGAGGTGTGTTAGGTCCTGGTGATGTTCAATGGATGACAGCAGGGAGCGGTGTCGTTCATAATGAAGTGCCATCTGAAGGAATTACTGCCCATTCGCTGCAGCTATGGATCAATCTTCCACGGGAAAAGAAAATGACAGCACCAAGATACCAAAACTTAAAGGGCAATGAAGTACCTGTCCGGCAGGAAGAGGGGGCAGTATTTAAAATCTTCTCCGGATCCTCGAAAGGAGTTGTATCTCCAACATTAAATCATGTGCCTGTCACAATGGTTGAAGTAAGGATGGAAAAGGGGGCAGAAGCTTCACAGGAACTGCCAGGCAGCTACAAAGGCTTTATTTATATTATTGAAGGCAGCGGAGTTTTTGGGGAAAATGAAGTTCACGGGGCCAATGGCCAGGTTCTTGAATTGGGGGATGGCGGGAACGCTGAAAGCGAAATATCCTTTATAGCTGAAGAGCCTTTGCGGTTTTTGCTATATGCAGGCGAACCGGTTAAAGAACAGGTTGTGGCCCGTGGACCGTTTGTCATGAATACGGAAGAAGAAATACGGACCGCTTATAAAGAATATATGAATGGTACTTTCCTAAAATAAGAAACGGGTGAGGAGCAGTCTAAGGCTGCTCTTTTTTGCCGGTGTTCCTCCTTTATGTCTAGTATTTACCAGGTTACTTCAGGAATTTTTTAAATCAAAACGAGTCTGGGAATGAACTTTCGCTGGCATGGCAAAGATTTTTTTATTTATATTATGCACATTTTCCTCAATCCTTCTTATAATATGGAAAAAAAAACAATCGAATAGTCCTTTTTTATTGCATTTGATTTGGGTTGGAGATAAAATGTTTACCAAAGTAAACTTTTTAAGTTAGGCGCATATACTTATAGTAATTTGACATATATATTTTTTTAACGCAAAAGTTGCCCTGGAGAAACTTTTTGGCAATAGAGAAAAAGGAGAGAGTGAAATGTCGCAGGAAGTATTATTTGCATTGGGTCTTACTTTGTTTGCAGGCTTAGCGACAGGTATTGGCAGTTTAATGGCTTTCTTTACTTCTAGAACGAATACGAAGTTTTTATCATTGGCACTTGGCTTTTCCGCAGGTGTAATGATTTATGTCTCCATGATAGAAATCTTTGTAAAAGCTAAAGATGCGCTTGTAGGATCATTAGGGGAGGTTAGCGGCAACTGGGCAACTGTCGGAGGTTTTTTTGGGGGGATCCTTCTTATAGCATTAATTGATCGATTTATTCCTAAAAAGGATAATCCCCATGAAGTGAGGACAGTTGAAGAAATGAATGATTCCGGCAAGGCTGTCCAGGACCCGGAACTATTAAAAATGGGGACATTTGCGGCATTGGCGATAGCTATTCATAATTTCCCTGAAGGAATTGCAACCTTTACCTCTGCACTCCAGGATCCTTCCCTTGGCATCGCCATTGCGGCGGCCATTGCCATTCATAATATACCGGAGGGAATTGCCGTTTCAGTTCCTGTTTATTATGCCACAGGAAGCAAGAAGAAGGCTTTTAAGCTCTCATTCTTATCAGGGCTGTCAGAGCCGATTGGGGCAGTAGTAGCTTACATGATCCTAATGCCATATTTAAATGATGTTATGTTTGGTGTCATTTTTGCCGCAGTTGCAGGAATAATGGTGTTCATCTCTCTTGATGAATTACTGCCGGCTGCCAAGAAGTATGATGAAGCCCATACCTCCATTTATGGTCTTGTGGCAGGGATGGCCGTCATGGCT
Organism: Cytobacillus firmus; assembly: GCF_023715565.1. Classification (GTDB taxonomy): domain Bacteria; phylum Bacillota; class Bacilli; order Bacillales; family Cytobacillaceae; genus Cytobacillus; species Cytobacillus firmus_C. The sequence goes on from NZ_JAMBOJ010000018.1 coordinate 72,625, forward strand.
CTCAGTTTACTGTTGTTCATATAAATAAAAAAGCAGCCCCCTGCACAGTCGTGTGCAGGGGGCTGCTTTTTTTAGTGGGCATTGCCTTTTTCAAAATTGCTGCCGCTGACATCGGCGATATTTTCAATAGCCACTAATGCCCCGGGATCAATATCTTCCACAATGGAACGGAGCGTGGATAACTCAATCCTCGTTACGATTGTATAAATGATCTTTTTAGGCTCTCCTGTGAAAACACCCTGGCCCTGAATATAAGTCATTCCGCGCCCTAATTGTTTTTGAAGCTCGGATGAGATTTCTTCAGGCACATCAGAAATGATTGTAACCGACTTCAGCTCCTCCATACCTTCCACAACGATATCAATCATTTTGTAAGCAATATAATAGGTGATAATGGAGTACATAGCTGTTTCCCAGCTGAACACGAGGAAAGCTGCAAGAATAAAGATAAATACGTTAACAATCATTATAAATTGGCCGACAGATACCGGACGCTTCTTGCTGACCAGAATGGCGATAATTTCTGATCCATCCAAAGCTCCGCCAGTTCTGATTACAAGGCCAACCCCTGTACCAAGAATCACTGCTCCTATTATGGTTGCCAGAAATAAATCATGTGTAACAGGCTCAAAGTGGTGGAGATATGCAGTACTTGCCGATAATACAATAACACCGAATAAGGTATGTATCGTGAATTTCATTCCTATCTTACGGAAGCCAATATAAAGAAACGGCAGGTTAAATATAATTAAGAATATACTCATGGCCGTCCCGGTCAGCTCTGCAGCAATTATGGATAAACCGATAACCCCGCCATCAAGAATGCTGTTTGGAACGAGGAAAAGCTCAAGTCCTGCTGCTGCAATCATCGCACCTATTGTGATCATGATGAGCTGTTTTACCTCTTTAATTACACGTTTTTTCTTCGTCATTGCCATATAATCATGCCTCTCATATTAAAATACTTACATATTATAGCACTTATCAGGATGAATTTTTAAATGAGAAGTACTTTGGCTTTAAAAGAGGGAATTAAAGTACCTATATTGAATGTATTGAAGCGGAAACGGCAAGGGAAGGTGATTACTTGAAAAGAATAATGGTGATAGGGTCATCAGCAGGCGCAGGGAAATCAACCTTCGCCAGAAAACTGGGTAAGAAAACAGGCATAGAGGTATATCATCTGGATGTTTTATATTGGAAGCCCGGCTGGGTGGAAAGCAGTCTTCAGGAATTTGCGGATGCCCAGCATGAAATAGTGAAAAGAAAACAGTGGATTATGGAAGGGAATTATTCAAGCACTTTTGAAATTAGGGCTGCTGCTTGCGACTCAGTTATTTATCTTGATCTTCCCCTGTACATCTGTCTGTACAGAGTAGTAAAAAGGTGGCTGACCAACCTGGGTAAAACAAGGCCTGATATGGCAGCCGGCTGCAGGGAAAAGCTGGACTGGAAGTTTATGGAATTCATTATGACTACATATAAGCGCCGCAAAAAAGAAATGGCTGAAAGGTTATCCCAATTTAGAGCAAAAGGGATAGAAGTTACAGTGCTGAAAAACACCAGGGATATTGATTCTTTCCTGAATAATTTAGAGGGCAGGACTGGCCAAAATTTATAAAAGCCCCTGCACTATGCAGGGGCTATTTTCAGCTGATTTTTGAAACATTCACCCGGCCAGAAAAGAACACGGCACCGCCGCCCATATCGGAAAGCCGGTCGGGGGTCAGTGAATTGACGAGATAGTTGTTTCCAGGGATATCTGCCCAAATTCCCTGTGAAACTACTGTACCAGGAAGAACAAGCTCACCAACTGCCGCTTTCAGTTCACACTCCCCCCGTTCATTCCAAATACGGACCATATCTCCATCTTCGATTCCGGCATCCTCCGCATCCTTACGATTCAAGTGTAGACGGGGATCCTTCTCCATCCCTGCATGTTTTTCATTGTTTGAAAAGGTGGAATTCAAAAAGTTATGATTGGGTGCAGGAACAAATAGTAACGGGAATTTGCCGTCTTCCTTCAGTGGTATATAGGTAGGGAGAGGAGGATATCCGTCATCTTTCATTCTCTGGGAGTATAATTCAATTTTTCCGCTTGGCGTCGGCAGCCTGCCGGGAAACAGCTGCTTTACCGAAGCCTTGATAAACTTGTTTTTCTTCAGGGATTCAGCATCAATTTCCTCAATGAAGGGATTAGCCGGAAAATTTAATGCGGAATCCATCATTTCTTCTTCCGTTTCATAAAATACTCCATCAAGATATCCCATCCCTTCTGAAAGAAGCCGAAACACTTCAACATTTGACTTTGACTCACCGTATGGTTCAATAACTGGCTCCTGAATCTGCATGTAGTGATGCCAATAAGATGAATAAATGTCCAAATTCTCAAATGAAGAAGCAGCCGGAAGCACAATGTCAGCATATTTGGCCGTTTCGGTTAAGAACAGATCATGCACGACAAGGAATAAATCATCTCTTTGCAGCCCTTTCCTGACTTTATTCCCTTCGGGTGCAACAACAGCAGGGTTGGTTCCATATACATACATAGATTTAATAGGCTGGTCCTGATCAAGCAGTGCAGAACCGATCTGATTCATATTTATAGTGCGTGTATTCTTCTTTTGCAGGAGATCAGGCCTCTGCAGGGCTCCGGTGTTAATAGCCAGATAACCGGAGTTTCCCTTGATGGCACCGCCGCCTTTTAGGAGCCATTGTCCTGTTAAGGCAGGAAGACATGAAATGGTGCGGATGCACATTCCCCCATTGTCATGATGCTGCGGCCCGTTGCCAATTCGAATAAAAGCCGGGGAAATCTGTCCATACATTCGGGCTAATTTGATAATATCCTTTTTCGGGACACCAGTTAAACGTGCTGCTGTTTCAGGGTCATATTGCTTCACATGTTCGCGAAGTTCCTCATGGCCAATCGTAAACTCCTTCAGAAACGACTCATCCACTAAGTTTTCCGCAAACAGTACATGCATAAGGCTAAGTGCCAAAGCAGTGTCTGTGCCGGGTGTAATGGGGATAAACCAGTCGGCCATTTTACCCGTCTGGTTTTTATGGACGTCAATAACAACGATTTTTGCACCATTCTTTCTTGCCTTTTGAGCAAGAATCATTTGATGCATGTTTGTGCTGACTGCATTAATGCCCCATAGAATAATGAGCTTTGAATGGATGGTATCTTCTGGATCAATGCCAAAGCTTCCTCCCATGGTGTAATAATAGCCTGCTGTACCGGCAGATTGACAAATGGTCCTGTCAAGCCGGGTTGCTCCGAGTTTATGGAAGAAACGGCGGTCCATCCCTTCAGCGTTTAATCTGCCCATGTTTCCATAAAAGCTGTATGGCAGAATGCTTTCAGGCCCATCTTTAGCGATTAAATCCTTCCATTTGGAAGTAATAGTGTCTATGGCCTCTTTCCAGCCAATCCGTACAAAATGTCCATCACCTTTTTTGCCGGCTCGTTTCATAGGATATTTGAGGCGATTCCTGTCATATATCCTTGAAGGCATGTTCCGGACCTTATTGCAAATATTTCCCTGTGTGACAGGATGATTGGGATCCCCTTCAATTTTTACGATTTTTCCATCTTCTTTATGTACCAGAAGGCCGCATTGATCCGGGCAATCCAGGGAGCATACAGATGGGAAAACACCATTTAAGCTGCTGCTGTATGAGTTCATATCCAAATACCCCTTCCTCATAGTAATTCGATCATACCATAAAATTCAGATTATTTGATTGATGTCCAGGAGGAGCATGGAAATTTCTATTATGAAACATTAGACCCCATAATTGAAACTTCGCCTTAAAAAATCTTTTGTAAAATTGGTTTTATAGATTTTTTAGTTCAGAAAAAACTGAGCAGGTGAACATATGGTAATAAAAATAGCGATAATAGATGATCATAAGCTTTACAGAGAAGGAATTAAGCGAATTCTGGAAATGGAAGAGGGCATTGAAGTAGTTGCCGAAGGGGAAGATGGCCGGGATGCTCTTAAAATTGATAAAGCTTTTAAGCCGGATGTAATGATTATGGATATCGATATGCCTAATATGAATGGCATCAAGGCAACGGATAAGCTGAATGAAAACAAAACGAAAAGCAAGATCATTATATTATCTTTTTATGATGATGAAAATTATGTCACTCGGGTTCTGCAGAACGGCGCCGCCGGGTACCTGATGAAAGATATTGATGCGAAAGGGCTGATCGAGGCAGTCAGGGTTGTTGCAGAAGGCGGCAGTTATCTGGATCCGAAGGTTACAAAGAATATTATTAAGGAATATAGAAGGCTGACAGAATTAAATTCAGTCAGCAATCATGTCTCCAGTCTAGGCTATCAGCGTCCGCTCCATCTATTGACAAGGCGCGAATGTGAGGTGCTTCAGCTGCTTGCAGAGGGGAATAGCAATACTGATATCAGTAAGGTGCTATTTATCAGCGATAAAACAGTTAAGAATCACGTCAGCAGTATTTTAAGAAAGATAAAGGTCAATGATCGTACTCAGGCTGTACTAAAAGCGATTAAAAGAGGCTGGGTTAAAATCGGTTAGTATTCAATAATGCACTATTTTAATAAAAGACATGTTCACTGGAGCATGTCTTTTTATGCTTGGACTTTAACATAGGATGAGTAAGCATTGGCGGTAATAGAAATGATAAATTGGAAGAGCCTGAAAAGATAGGTGATAACATGAACAGATTTTATAAACGCTACTCAGATTTAATCTTTCATTTGCTCAGTGAAAATAAGTGGATCAGTTTAGCACTGCTTGCAGAACGAACAGGCTTTTCTAAGAGCACAGTATGGCGTGATCTGGAGTTCCTCGAGACGATTCTGCCGGAGAATTGGAAGCTGGAAAAGCATGAGACCTTGGGTATTAGGCTAAAAAAGCCTGAAAGCGGTACTCTGGAGACAATCTTAAGTGAAATTCGAAATAAAAATACGTATTTCCATACGTTAAAACTGATTTTAATGAATGATGGAATTGACATTGCCCAAATTTCCAATAAAGTTCATATAAGCCGTTCGACTGCATACCGCCACATCGAGAAGCTGCAGGAAGTGCTAAAGGAATCACAGCTTGCCTTAACTCCAAGTCCTTTCAAAGTCGTTGGGGATGAAAGAATTATCAGGCGTTTTCTTATGCAATACTTTGATTTGATGAGTTTTAATCCTGAAGCTGAACAGGAGTGGCTGCATGCCGTGGACTTTCAGCAGGATTTACTGGAGGTAACATCTGGCCATTCGATTACACTGCGGACAGGGGCCATTCAACGCCTTAAAATGGTTATATATATCAAATATGCGTTTTTCTAAGGGATATTTTGCAGCGTTTCCAATAGATTTTCTAAATGTATATAAAGATAGTAAATTTTTTCTAGCTGCTAAAGATTTAGTGCATTATATCGCTAAAGAAAAGATTCCGTCCAGGGAGATACAGCTTCAGGAGATCCTGTTCTTTGCTGTATATTTAATGAGCGAGGAAAGGCCGACGAACCGGGCCCAGCATCTGCGGTATCTGCGGCGGAGGAGGATAGGCGAAAAAGAACATCCTTTTTCTGTTTGCTTAGAACGCCTTTCAGACATAGCCGGCTTCAATCTGACAGATGATGACATCTTCTTATTTCATATATACCAGACCTTTAAAAGGATCCATCTCGGGAATGAATTTAATACTGAAACACTGAATAGCTCAATGCTTCAGCATCTGCCGTTTTATGAGACAAACCCGCTTTTTCAAACATTAGAAAAACTGGTAGCCGAGACATTCTCAAAAATCCCTCTTATTTTTAGTAAATTGAATGTACTTGAGATTTTTACTCTTTTCCAAGCTGCTATTCTGCGAAGGAAAAATAAGCATGTCATACAGGCTGCCCTGGTATGCAGGACATACTATGAAAAGGATTATATTAGGGAAGTATTAAAATATCATTTTGGGAACCAGCTTGCCATATCAACCCTTGATTCATCCAGTGTTGATTTAATCTCAGAGTATGAGGAGTTTGATTTAGTTATTTCCACTGATCTCAATCAGTCATCCAAGTTAATAGGACATCTGCAGGCTATTAATGTTTCTGCCTTTCCGACAGGGGCAGAGCTTATGGAAATCAGGCAATTCATTCGTGACCATTTCTTTGAACAAATCGGGCTGGATAAAGAGTTGATCTATCCTTTTGAAAAATAAGCAGGGAAAGAAGACGCCTTCAAGCTGGTCTTGTCCCTGTCAAGTAGACAACATAAAAAGCTAAGCAGTGAGCGCGTGTCGATATTCTATCGGCGCGCGTTTCTTTAGTTTCTTTTGTCTGCGTTTGTAATTGTAATGGTAAATGTAATCCT
>NZ_JAMBOJ010000180.1 GCF_023715565.1 Cytobacillus firmus
GGCGCTGAGAAGCTTAACTTCCGTGTTCGGTATGGGAACGGGTGTGACCTTCTCGCTATCGCCACCGGACTATTTGGTTGAAGAAACTTCGTTCCCTCAAAACTAGATAATGTATGAAGAAGAATTTTGCCGAGTATTCACCAATATGACTTATCTAGCTTCGGCTCCTAACTTCTCGGCCGTTTCGATCCGTCCCTCCAAATCCCAAGGATTTGAATGGCCGGCTCTCCAACGTCTCTCGAAGTTGAACAGTCGCCTCCGCTTTTCGTTTTGGTTAAGT
>NZ_JAMBOJ010000181.1 GCF_023715565.1 Cytobacillus firmus
GAGTAATCGCCATCTTAGTTTTTCTCTTATTTTTGTTTTAAAACGAAGTAAGAGCACAAACCTGAGGGCAATGAGAAGCAAGAAGATCAAGGAAGCGACTGAACGAGCACCGGAGCGTACGAGAGTATGTGAGGAGCACAGTGACGGAGCTGACGCAGAGATTCGCTGCTTATCATTGGCCGAAGTAGGTTAAGTTAGAAAGGGCGCACGGTGAATGCCTTGGCACTAGGAGCCGATGAAGGACGGTACTAACACCGATATGCTTCGGGGA
>NZ_JAMBOJ010000182.1 GCF_023715565.1 Cytobacillus firmus
CCCTTTCACGGCGGTAACACGGGTTCGAATCCCGTAGGGGTCACCATTTTGGAGGATTAGCTCAGCTGGGAGAGCATCTGCCTTACAAGCAGAGGGTCGGCGGTTCGATCCCGTCATCCTCCACCATTATTTTTAATTAATACTATTATCGCGGGGTGGAGCAGTCCGGTAGCTCGTCGGGCTCATAACCCGAAGGTCGCAGGTTCAAATCCTGCCCCCGCAATCCGGTCCGGTAGTTCAGTTGGTTAGAATGCCTGCCTGTCACGCAGG
>NZ_JAMBOJ010000183.1 GCF_023715565.1 Cytobacillus firmus
AGAAATATCATAAAGGTTTAATGGAAAAGTCCAACCAGTTATATAATGAACTCCTTAAGAATGAAATCATCCCAGAAATGGAACGGGAAACCGACGAACAATTATCAGTGGAAGAACTCGCTCAATTGGTTCAAAAGGTAGACGAAGTTGTCACCGAGTATGATAAAAAAATTGAAGCTACTTCAGACATTCCTGAACGAAAAGCCTTAAGAAGTGAGCGCAAATATCCGAAACAAGTTCGTAAACAATTGATTGATTTTGTCG
>NZ_JAMBOJ010000184.1 GCF_023715565.1 Cytobacillus firmus
AAATAAGAGAAAAACTAAGATGGCGATTACTCGGTTATTGCTTCTTCATAACATTATCTAGTTTTCAAAGAACGAATAACTTGAGAGATTGAACTCTCAAAACTGAACGAACAAAAACGTCACGTTTTCTGTAAATATTCCTTAGAAAGGAGGTGATCCAGCCGCACCTTCCGATACGGCTACCTTGTTACGACTTCACCCCAATCATCTGTCCCACCTTAGGCGGCTGGCTCCAAAAGGTTACCCCACCGACTTC
>NZ_JAMBOJ010000185.1 GCF_023715565.1 Cytobacillus firmus
CTGCTTACGCACTTGTTTCGGATATTTGCGTTTACTTCTTATGGATTTTCGTTCTATAACGTCTGAAGATGCTTCAATCTGTTTATCATATTCGGTAACGACTTCGTCCACTTTTTGAACGTATTGATTGAGCTCTTCCAATGATAACTGTTCGTCGCTTTCACGTTTAATTTCAGGAATGATTTCGTTCTCAAGAAGCTCACTATATAGCTGATTTGATTTTTCAATTACACTTTGATGATATTTTTCAATCGA
>NZ_JAMBOJ010000186.1 GCF_023715565.1 Cytobacillus firmus
TTGCGGTACGGGCACCTTTTCCCTCGCTAGAGGCTTTTCTTGGCAGTGTGGAATCAGGAACTTCGGTACTAAATTTCCCTCGCCGTCACAGCTCAGCCTATGTGGTAACGGGATTTGCCTCGTTACCGGCCTAACTGCTTGGACGCGCTAATCCAACAGCGCGCTTACCCTATCCTCCTGCGTCCCCCCATTGCTCAAACGGTAAAGAGGTGGTACAGGAATATCAACCTGTTGTCCATCGCCTACGCTTTTCAG
>NZ_JAMBOJ010000187.1 GCF_023715565.1 Cytobacillus firmus
CAGCTGGTGAGATTTTAAAATATACTACGACTACCAAGGAAGGGTATCGTCAATATAAATCAGATCCGCGAATTTGTGCTGGATGCCCATTCTTGCCTCAATGCACACAGAGTCAAGCGCACCAAAAGCTAATTCAACGTCATGTGTGGGAGGAACATGTGGAAGAGGCAGATCACCTTCGTCACCATCAAGACGTCAAACCGATCTATGAGAAGCGCAAAGAAACAATTGAACGTGTATTTGCAGATGCAAAAG
>NZ_JAMBOJ010000188.1 GCF_023715565.1 Cytobacillus firmus
GCCGATCACCCTCTCAGGTCGGCTACGCATCGTGGCCTTGGTGAGCCGTTACCTCACCAACTAGCTAATGCGCCGCGGGCCCATCTGTAAGTGATAGCGAGATGCCATCTTTCAGCTTTTCCTCATGAGAGGAAAAGAATTATCCGGTATTAGCCCCGGTTTCCCGGAGTTATCCCAGTCTTACAGGCAGGTTGCCCACGTGTTACTCACCCGTCCGCCGCTGACTTCAGGGAGCAAGCTCCCATCTGTCCGCTC
>NZ_JAMBOJ010000189.1 GCF_023715565.1 Cytobacillus firmus
CTGAAAAGCGTAGGCGATGGACAACAGGTTGATATTCCTGTACCACCTCTTTACCGTTTGAGCAATGGGGGGACGCAGGAGGATAGGGTAAGCGCGCTGTTGGATTAGCGCGTCCAAGCAGTTAGGCTGGTAACGAGGCAAATCCCGTTACCACATAGGCTGAGCTGTGACGGCGAGGGAAATTTAGTACCGAAGTTCCTGATTCCACACTGCCAAGAAAAGCCTCTAGCGAGGGAAAAGGTGCCCGTACCGCAA
>NZ_JAMBOJ010000019.1 GCF_023715565.1 Cytobacillus firmus
TGATCCCGTTGAATTGGATTATGTTTAGAAAGCATATTAATCACCTCAAGCATTGTATTACTTCTATTTTAAATCAAAAAAGACTCCCGACAAGTACGATTTTCATCGAGTTTGTCGACAGTCTGAAGTCTCTAGTTTTCATGCTAGAGACTTTTGTGGTTAAGAATAAGAAATATGTGTCAGAGGCATGCAGGGCGCTCCCGCTTTTCGTAATAGGTGAATTCTCACGGTTAACATGGTAAAGTAAAGTGGAGAACATATGCATGAAACTGACTTCTACTGCTCCAAAAGTAAATAAATGAGCAAGAAAAAGGAGATAGGTATGGATAAAAAGATTCTGGTTGTAGACGATGAGAAACCAATTGCAGACATTCTGCAGTTCAATTTAAAAAAAGAAGGCTTTGATGTGGTGTGTGCCTATGACGGCAATGAAGCACTAGAAAAGGTGGAAGAAATCAAGCCGGATTTGATTTTGCTTGATATCATGCTTCCGCAGAGGGATGGGATTGAGGTTTGCCGCGAGGTGCGCAAGAAATACGATATGCCGATCATTATGCTGACGGCTAAGGATTCTGAAATTGATAAAGTTCTGGGTCTTGAGCTGGGTGCAGATGATTATGTAACAAAGCCGTTCAGCACGAGAGAACTGATTGCCCGTGTGAAGGCTAATATGAGGCGCCATCAGCAGGTTGCCAAGGCAGAGGAAGAAGATGAATCCAACGAAATCGAAGTGGGTTCACTGACAATCCATCCGGATGCCTACGTGGTTTCCAAACGCGGTGAGACGATTGAATTAACACACCGTGAGTTTGAGCTCCTTCACTATCTGGCCAAGCATATTGGACAAGTCATGACGAGGGAACATCTTCTTCAAACCGTATGGGGCTATGATTATTATGGTGATGTCCGCACAGTTGACGTAACCGTCAGGAGACTGCGGGAAAAAATCGAGGATAATCCAAGCCACCCGACATGGATCGTGACAAGAAGAGGAGTCGGTTATTACTTGCGGAATCCTGAACAGGAGTAACAGGGTACATGGAAAAGGTGGGTTTTTTTCGGTCCATTCATTTGAAGTTTGTGATCATTTACGTTCTTCTCATCCTGGTAGCGATGCAGATTATCGGAGTCTACTTTGTCAGGCAGCTGGAATCGACCTTACAGGAAAATTTCAAAGATGCCATTGAGGAGAGGGTTAATCTTCTCAGCTATTATGTGGAGGAACAGATGACCAAGGTAAGGCTTCCCGATGAGGAGGCCCCTTCTCTCGAGGAAGATATCAGAAGGCTGTTAAGTGATTACAATTCTGAGGATATATCCGAAGTCCGTGTCATTGAAGGAGAATCACTGAGGATCCTTGGCACCTCTGATCCTGATAATCAGGGAGTTGTCGGGGGAAGGTCCACTGATAATCTGATTAAGATGGCCATCGCCACTAAACAGCCGGTAAAAGAGGATTTTGTTGACCAGGGACAGCGGATATGGGTTCTCGTCACTCCTATTAAAAATAATAATGGGGAAGTCAATGGAGCCATCTATCTGGTTGCTAAAATAGAAAACATCTATGATCAGATGAGGCAGATAAATAATATTTTCACATCCGGCATAGCCATTGCGTTAGCTATCACAGCGATTCTGGGAATACTTCTTGCCCAGACGGTAACACGCCCAATTTCCGATATGCGGAAACAGGCGCTGGCCATGGCAAAAGGGAACTTCTCCCGCAAGGTTAAAGTGTATGGGTATGACGAAATTGGCCAGCTGGCCATTACCTTTAACAGCTTAACAAAGAAACTTCAGGAAGCTCATGCCACAACGGAAGGCGAACGGCGGAAATTATCCTCTGTTCTTTCCTATATGACCGATGGAGTTATCGCAACCGACCGCAAAGGACGTGTCATTCTCATTAATGAACCTGCAGCAAAAATGCTGAATGTTTCACGTGAAACGGTCCTTTCTTCACCAATTGTATCCCTCTTAGGCCTTGAAGAGGAATATACCTTTGAAGAGCTTTTAAATGAACGGGATTCAGTCATCTTGGACTACAGCAGCAAAACGAAAACGCTGATTCTCCGTGCAAATTTCTCGGTTATCCAAAAAGAAACCGGCTTTGTGAACGGTTTAATTACCGTTTTGCATGATATCACTGAGCAGGAGAAAATTGATATGGAACGCCGCGAATTTGTAGCGAATGTATCACATGAACTCAGAACGCCGCTCACGACGATGAGAAGCTATCTTGAAGCTCTGGCAGATGGTGCCTGGAAAGATGAGGAGATTGCCCCGAACTTTCTGGATGTTACCCAAAATGAAACAGAGCGGATGATCCGTCTGGTTAATGATCTGCTTCAACTTTCAAAAATGGACAGCAAGGATTACAGTTTAAGCAAGGACTGGATTGATTTCATTTTCTTTTATAATAGAATTATAGACCGTTTTGAAATGACGAAGCAGCAGAATGTTACGTTTGAAAGAAGGCTTCCGGACCATTCGGCTTTTGTGGAAATAGATAAGGACAAGCTCACCCAGGTACTGGACAACATCATATCCAATGCACTGAAATACTCTCCTGAAGGCGGAAAGGTGACGTTTGGCATTGAGGAAAAAGATGAATTCATTATCGTCAGCGTTTCGGACCAGGGTGTGGGGATACCAAAAGAAAATATCGAGCAGATTTTTGAGCGTTTTTACCGTGTGGATAAGGCCCGCACAAGAAAGCTTGGCGGAACAGGCCTTGGTTTAGCTATTGCGAAAGAAATGGTGGAGGCTCATGGCGGGAAAATTTGGGCAGCGAGTACAGAAGGGAAAGGGACAACGATTTCATTCAGCCTTCCATATGTTCGCTCGGAAGAGGATGATTGGGAATGAAATATGAAAATATAAAATCCATCATATTGACCATTCTAGTTGTGACAAGTGTCATCCTGACCTGGAATCTCTGGACCTACCAGCCCGCTTTTGAGCGAATTGAAAAAGAAGCAAACACCATTCAGGAAGTGACAATTGCTGAGAAAAAGGAAGTAAGTCAGATTGTAAGACCGGATACCCTCTTATTCCATCTCAATGAAAAACAAACCTTCGGCACGGCAAGTCCTAGTGAAATTGATAAGGTTATAAACGAAATCAGCGATTGGAACTTTACTGACTTTGAAAATATCAAAGAGGAAGCAGACAACCTTCCATCGTTTGTTCATGATGAAGGAAAAGCGGTTCTGGCATTTCCTGATTCTGTTCCCATTGACTTATATAAATCCGTCATTAAAATTGGCGATAAAAATCTCATTGACTTTCAATTTGATCATATTGTCATTGATACCAGGCAAACGGGTAAAAAGGAAGGGATTGTTGATTTTGTCTCATTGGATAACCGGCAGATTTATCGTAGCCATGTGCCTGTTTCCTTTATTCAGAATTTCAAAAGTCAATACTTCAACCTGTCGGAATATAACCCGGAATACAGAGCCTATCTTGCTTATAAGCCATCAGATAAAAGAACCATTTATTTGCCCGCACAGGATACCAAAATGCCAAGATATCAATATCTCGAGAAAAAATTAAACTCTGAACAATACAAAAATGCCTTGTTCAGCGATCCGGGTGTCGTGCAGAAAAGCTTTCAGCAATCAGAGCATGAATATAATGATACCTTAAGCCTGCTGAGGGTGAATTCTGATAAAAATACCCTTCATTATATTAAACCGGCAGCCGGGGATAATCCGGCATTTTCGTCAGGCGACCTCCTAAAAAGGAGCATTGATTACATTAACGGACATTCAGGATGGACAGATAATTACCAATTTGCCGAAATAGATGAAGTGAATCATCGGGTTGTATTCCGGATGTATGATTCATCGGGCTATCCTATTTTCAGCGATGACCCGAAACTGTCTGAAATCCGCCAGATTTGGGGTCAAAATGAAATTTATGAGTATGTTCGAAGCAACTTCCAGCTTGGCCTCAGTACGGAACCGCCAACTGTAGTCTCTCTTAGTTCCGGAGACCGAGTCATGGAGTACCTGTTAGCACTGGACGGATTTGATCCAGAATTGCTGGAGAATGTAAAATTGGGATATCAGATGATGCTGGTCAAGGAAGCGCAGACCACCTTCATCCGTTTGGAGCCTTCCTGGTTTTACCGTTATGAAGGAACGTGGAAAAGCATTTCGCTTGGTGAGACAGGGGGTATGAATAATGGATTGGAGTAAAATCAAAACAATCTTTATTTTAACCTTCCTGGTGCTGGATATTTACTTGATGTACGAGTTTTTCAAATTAAAGGAAGCCAGTGAATTTGAACCGGTCGCCCAGGCATCTCTGGAAAAACAGCTTAAGAGTGCAGAGATCACATTTGAGTCACCGCTTCCGAAAAGCAACCCGAAAGACCGTTACCTTAGGGCTAAGCCGATGGAATTTGATATTGAAGAGCTTGAGAACTTGAAAGAAACAAAGCTTGAAGGCCAGGAGATTACGATTTCAGAAGGAACCACCCTGAATTCAGTTCTGGATGAGCCGATCAAGATCAGTGACAAGTTCAGTCCATCCGAATTATCCGCTTTTATCAAAAACAGGGTGTTATTCGGAGATCAGTACCGATTTTGGGAAAAGCCTCGGGACAGCAATAAAATCACGTATTATCAGGAATTTGAAGACAAGATGTTTTATATGAATTTAAATGGCGAGCTCACATTCTATTTGAATGATGAAAATGAAATCGTCTCTTACAAGCAGACACTTCTGGAAAAGATTGAATCGAAGGAAGAGAGCGAAAAAGTTATTCAGCCGATTAAGGCTGTCGAGACCCTTTACAAGAATGGCTCGCTTCTGCCTAAATCAAAAATCACAAATGTAGAGTTGGGTTATTTTAACTTCGTGCATTTGAGCTCTTCACAATTATTGACGCCTGCCTGGCGTTTTGTCATTAATGGCGAGGAGAATTTATTCGTGGATGCTTTTGAGGGCAAAATTATTCAGCTTAGCAACGAAGAGAAAAAAATAATGGAGTGAGGAAAACATGTCTTTACAATTCAGCGTTCTTGCGAGCGGCAGTACGGGGAATGCGATCTTTGTCGAGACAGAGGGACATTCCTTTCTGGTTGATGCCGGTTTAAGCGGGAAGCAAATGGAAGGATTATTTCAGCATATTGGCAGGGATATCGGCAAGCTTTCAGGCATACTGGTGACCCATGAGCATAGTGACCATATCAAGGGGGTCGGGATTCTTGCCCGGAAGTATAAGCTGCCGATCTATGCCAATGAAAAAACGTGGCTGGCCATGGACGGATTGATTGGGCAAGTGCCGGTTGACCAGAAGTTTCATTTTGATATGGAAGCCGTGAAAACATTCGGATCCCTAGATATTCAATCCTTCGGTGTGTCCCATGATGCAGCCGACCCAATGTTTTATGTGTTCCATCATAACGGGAAAAAGCTTGTCCTGATTACCGATACAGGCTATGTCAGCGACCGTATGAAAGGCCTGATTTCCAATGCAGAGGCTTACGTCTTTGAAAGCAATCACGATGTTCAGATGCTTCGCATGGGCCGCTACCCGTGGAATATTAAAAGAAGGATTTTAAGCGATGTCGGCCATGTATCCAATGAGGATGCAGCGCTGGCGATGAGTGAAGTGGCCGGCGACCGGACGAAGAGCTTTTATCTGGCTCATTTAAGCCAGGATAACAATATTAAGGATCTGGCGAGAATGTCTGTCACCCAGACACTGGAAAGCCGCGGCATCATTGTCGGTGAACAATTTGACCTTTTGGATACCGATCCGAAGGTCCCGACCATTTTAACAGCTGTTTAAACATAAGAGGAATACACATAGAGACAGCTGTCTTTTGTGTATTCCTCTTTTTCTTTTTGAGGAAATTTTAATAAAATATGAACAAAGTCGTAAGATTGCGTCAGTGAGTGCGTTTTTGTTAGATTTCTAAAAACAGAAGAGTATAATATTGGATATAAAGGAAGACTAAGTTTTAGCATTCATATTAAAAAAACAGACGTTTTTTTGTAAAAGAAAGAAAGGATGGGTGCAGTTTGGGCTATTATGATCAAGATCATCAGAACCGTTATAAAGAGCAAAAGGGCAACAGGGGCGGATACTTTCTGGCCAGTCTTGTTGGCATCATATTAGGGGCCATCCTGGTCGTGGTTGCAATTCCAAAGCTTGCTGACTACGACGTGCTCCCTTATACGGTTAAACCAGATGAAAATCTGCAGGATGAGGCAGCCGGGGACAATAATGCCAGGACTCAGAGTGTCTCAGTCGATGTGACAACCGATGTAACAAAGGCGGTCGACAAAGCCGGGGGTGCAGTTGTAAGCATTACGAACATCCAGACAGCAGGCTTTTGGTCCAATGAACGAAATAACGGAGGCGGACAGCCGGCAGGCACCGGTTCAGGCGTTATTTATAAGAAGGAAGGAAATACAGCCTTCATCGTTACAAACCACCATGTGGTCGAAGGTGCTAAGGAATTGGAAGTAAGCCTCGAGGATGGCACCAAGCTGCCGGCAAGACTGGTAGGCAGCGATATTTGGACGGATCTTGCCGTGCTTGAAGTAGAAGCAAAGGAAATTAAAACGGTAGTCGAATTCGGCGATTCAGACAAACTGAAGCCGGGCGAGCCTGTCATTGCCATCGGGAACCCTCTCGGCCAGTTCTCCGGCTCAGTCACACAGGGAATTATCTCTGGACTGGAGCGTGCCATACCGGTTGATATTGACCAGAATGGAACAGTAGACTGGCAGGCAGAGGTTCTGCAGACAGATGCCGCAATCAACCCGGGTAACAGCGGCGGGGCACTGGTGAATATCAGCGGCCAGCTCATCGGCATCAACTCCATGAAAATTGCTGAAAGTGCGGTAGAGGGAATTGGATTAGCGATTCCGATTAACTACGCAAGACCGGTCATTGATGACCTCGAAAAGTTCGGAGAAGTAAAACGTCCGTATATGGGTGTGCAGCTGGCATCTGTTAACGAGATTCCTGGATACTACCAGCAGGAAGCATTGAAATTGCCGAAGGATGTAAAATCAGGCGTAGCCATCACATCTGTAGAACCGAACTCTCCAGCGGCACAGGCAGGACTGAAGGAAATGGATGTCATTGTTGAGATGGATGGAAAGGAAATCAAAGACATCATTGAACTGCGCCAGCATCTCTATACGAAGAAATCAGTTGGCGAACAGATGAAAATTAAGTTTTACCGTGATGGCAAAGTCAAAGAAGTAACGATGAAGCTGAGCGGCGAGACATTTTAATGAAATGGGAAAGCGATTATCGCTTTCCTGTTTTTTATTGTTTTGTTAGTATGAGATGTGGATAACTTATATACATAACCGAAAATAAAATTTATCCACAGATCGGATAAAAAAACAGGCTGCCGGCCTAAAAAGGAGAATGCTGAAAATGATTTACTGCTGTGACGAACATGTTGATCTGGCAATAGATATAGTGGTGGATGAGTACGAAACATTCCCGCAATTAACAAAACTTGAAGAGGATAAAAAGTTATCAACAACCTGTGAATATTGTCAAAATACCGCAATATATGTTGTAGCGAACGAATGATCTCATACAACATGTGGATTAAAAATGTGGACATGTGGATAACTTCTGTGGATATCTTGTTTGTAAAGTGAGGACATGCTGTGAATATCTCAATTATTACGGTCGGAAAACTAAAAGAAAAATACCTGAAGCAAGGAATTGACGAATACCTGAAAAGACTGTCGGCTTACGCCAAAATGGACATTATTGAAGTCCCCGACGAAAAGGCCCCCGAAGAACTAAGCGAAACAGAAATGATCCAGGTCAAGCAAAAAGAAGGCGAGAGGATCCTGGCGAAGATCCACCCGGATGCCCATGTCATAGCATTGGCGATTGAAGGAAAGATGAAATCGTCGGAAGAACTCGCAGATACTCTTGATAAACTGGCTACATACGGAAAGAGCAAGATTGCGTTTGTCATTGGCGGGTCTCTTGGGCTGAGCCAGGAGATTTTGCAGCGAGCGGATGAGAAGCTGTCTTTTTCGAAGATGACGTTTCCGCATCAATTGATGAAGCTGATCTTGCTGGAGCAGGTGTATCGGGCGTTTCGGATTAATCGGGGGGAACCGTATCATAAGTAAAAGAGGTTTATTTAAATACCATTAGAGTCTTTCTGCGAACTTGTCATTCTAATGAAACCAAATATCCCCCTCACCCTTTTAGAGTGAGGGGGATATTTGGTTTTTCTATAAAGTCTTTTATTTAATTGCTTTGCTCACCTTTAGCTTTTTTCCTTTGATAGTCGTATTCTCCATGGCTTGTAAAACAAGTGAGCCTTTTCCATTCAGAATATCAACATATGACATATGATCCTGGATGGTTATGATGCCGATATCATCTGCGGTGACTCCAGGGATTTTTGCGATTGTTCCAACAAAATCAATAGCACGTATTTTTTTCTTTTTACCACCGTTAAAATGGAGTTTCATAATATCTTGATTGATTCGGGCTGTTTTATTATTTCTTATTACTCGTCTGCTGCTAAGTTTTTCTTCGAAAGCAGCTTTTCCAGCAGCCACTTTCAGATGGCTAGGAGCTTCTATAGTAGGTATCTCAAAGCCGATGTATTTTTCAATTGCTTTAATGAATTTTCCTTCAAAAGGTGTCGAAAACGTAATGGCTTTTCCTTTATTTCCAGCCCGGCCGGTTCTTCCAGTTCTGTGCACATAGCTCTCTTTTTCCATAGGAACATCAAAGTTGATGACAAGATTTACATTATCAATATCAATACCTCTTGCAGCTACATCGGTGGCCACCAGATAACGGAAGTTCCCCGATTTGAAACCTTCCATAACAGCAAACCGGTCTTCTTGTTCTAGTCCTCCATGGAGCCTCTCACAGGAATATCCCGCTTTATCCAATTCACCATACACAGCATCTACATGTTCTTTGGTTCGGCAGAAAATTAGGCAGCTGTCCGGATTTTCTACAACCGTGATGTCTTTAAGAAGTGAAACCTTTTCTTCTTCACTCACTTCAATTAGAAAATGTTCAATGGTATCGGCGGTTACCCCAGTTGATTCAATCTCAACATGAATAGGATCTTTCATATATTTATGGCAAAGACTTTCAATATCTTTAGGCAAGGTAGCAGAAAAAACCATTGTTACTCGGGTTGAAGGAACCTCTTTAATGATCGTTTCCACTTCATCGATGAAACCTCTATTAAGCATCTCATCAGCTTCATCTATGATAAGATACTTTATTTGATCCAAAACAAGGGTCTCTCGTTCAATATGGTCCATGACCCGTCCAGGCGTACCAACGACTACATGAGTTTTTTGTTTCAATTCATCCTTTTGTTTCGTAAAAGGTTCCTTTCCATAGATGGCCACTGCTTTAATACGTTTAAACCTTCCGATATTTGTAATATCGTCTCGGACTTGAACCGCAAGCTCTCTAGTTGGGGTAAGAATTAAGACCTGTGGTTTTTTTTCCTCCCAGTCAATCATATCGGAAACAGGAATACCAAAGGACGCAGTCTTACCACTTCCTGTTTGAGCTTTTACGACAAGATCTTGATTTTCCATTACTAATGGAATGACTTTACTTTGAACTTCTGTTGGAGTTTCGTATTTTAACACAGCTAGTGCTCTTTTTATTTCGTCACTTACATGATAATCCGCAAAACTACTTTTACTCATTATTCAACCTCATTTTTGGTTTTTTATTCATATGTATAGAATCCTCTCCAGGATATATTATATGCATATCTGAATATGGTTCATTATACTTGAAAAATGCTGGACAAATCGGGTATTATTTTAAAAGGTTGTTTTCTTAAGATTGTAGTTTTGGGTAAAATCCCGAAAGATATGAAGCCTCATCTTGATATATCGCGGAGTGCCGCATCATAAGTAAATGAAAAGTGCCCACCCAATGTCATAAAGGGAAAAGGCACTATTATTTCTCTATCTAATAATCCCCCGGATTCTCAGCCACTCTCAACACTCTTCCAGGCGAAACATCATTATAAGTCCTTGCTCGCTGCAGCCGTTCTTCAAAGTAAGCATTCAGCTCAGGATCCGTACAAAATACAAAACAGCCTTTTTGACCTCTAGTCATAAGTGTCCGGTAAGTATTGCGTATAATTTGGTCAGCTACTGCTTGAGCCTTTTCAGGGTCTTTTTTGGCAAGGGTTTTGATGCCCTTTAAGGATTGGTCTGTCTTGGCGCGTTTTGTGTAATCAGTGATTACCTGGCTATTTTCATAACGCAAGTCGGGGCCGATGATGACTCCCGTATAATCGAATTCTAATCCTTGGGATGTGTGAATGCACCCTGCTTCATTGACTGAATTTGGATCAATTGCCCAAATGCTATCTGAAAGATTCCAGCTTATTTCAAATTTATGTTCCGGAATGCTGATATCTTTATGCTTCGTATCATAACGGCCGGCAGTTGGCCATTCCCAGCAGTATCCTGCCAGCAATCTGGACTTATTATTGATCTGATTAAGTCTCTCAATTTCTCTTAGCATTTCATGCGGGTCATTGTAGATTTGAAAGTCATAATCAACGCCATAATAATGAGAGTTTGCTGTTTCTTTAATTTGGAGAACATCATCCAGCCAGGATATATAGGCATCTGAACCGTCACAGCGGAATTGGGATGTCAGCTGGCCAGTGATTAATTCAGCATTAGCTTCCTCTGCAAATTTCTTGATTAAATCGATGCTCCCGATATCTTTCAATGTTACCCTCTGGTTCTCATCGATGAAAAATAAGGTGAATTTGGCAGCATTGATTAGCTCCTTAACCTGATTTTCTCCCTGATTTCCGTAAAACCCCGACTTTTGATTTAAACGGTGGGCTTCATCGACAATAATGACATCAAACTCATTTAAAGTGGATTCCGTAAAGCTGCCGGAGCCCTTAAATAAGTTATCAATCTCTGTTTTGCGGATTGTGCCTTTTAATTTAGAGGCATACACATCTCTCGGAGCAGAGTTTTTGGAAACATATAGTGTCATAAGCTCCTGGTTTATTAAGTTGACCAGCAGGTTGATCGCCATGACCGATTTACCGGTGCCAGGGCCACCTTCAATGACCATCACTTGCTTATCGCCATTTTTGACACATTCGAGGGCGAGATGAAGTGCTTCTTCATAAAATACCTTTTGCTCATCGATCATCACAAACTCTTCATTGCCTTTTAACATACTTGTCAGGGAATCCTGCAAAGATTTAGAGGGGCGAATCCGGCCATGCTCAATCTGGTATATGAGCTGATGATGGTCGCCTTTTTTTACATATTTCTTTATGAAGTCCCTTAGATTTTGGATTTCACCTTTAGTGAATACCGGTGCTTTTTTGAGATGCTCCTCGTAATGAGCATCGATTAGAGGATCACTCTCCATTTTCCTATAATTATGCAAATAAGCGCACGGTTCCAGCTGTATTTGCTTTGCTTGGACATTTTCGTTGAAATCTTTAATGAGAGCTGCGTAGGACCAGGCTTGATAGGACGGATGAGGCAGAGTATTCATCCTTCCGCCAACGAATGTCTTCACGACGCCATCCTGTGAGGTTATTTTTTCAACCTCCGACCATTGTTTAAGCTCTACAATGACTACATGGTCCTGCGCCCCATTACTGCCGGCTACAATGAAGTCTACTCTCTTTGATGTATTAGGAATCTTAAACTCAATGACCACACTGGCATCATGAGGAATCTCCTTGTCCTGCATTACATTGCACATTCTCTGCAGGGAATTTTCCCATGAGACAATTTCCTGCTTTGATGTACGTCCCACTTTTTCCTGATAGGATTGATAAAGGCGTTCAACCAGCAGTTCATTAATTACATCGGATATGAATTCTGTTTTGGTAGTTTCATATATGATCATAGCCGGCTCCTTATATTCATTTATTGATTGGGTACTTTATTGCGTTTTTCTCCATCTTTTTAAAAACTTCCTCTTCTAAGTCTATATCCATTTTATCGGCCAACTGCAGCAGATAGATAAGGACATCTGCCATCTCTTCCTTAATGTTTTCAGCTGATGATTCCAAGGCCTCTTCACTGCCTTTCCATTGAAAGTTTTCAAGCAGTTCATTGGCCTCAAGAGAAATGGAAATAGCCAAATCCTTCTCATTATGATAAGGCTGCCAGCCTCTCTCATCCCGAAACTGTGTGATTTTCTCTATCATTTTTTTCATAAAAGAACCTCCGGACAGCATATTATTACAATTACTAGTTTATCATTATGGCTTTGATAAGCGGTATAGCAACCTTTTTCAAAGGCACTTTTTACACTATTTATGCCGAAATTCCTATTCAACTACATCCCAGAGTCTATTAAGATGGAAATAGAAGAAAATGGAATTCATAATGCAGAGCTGATTTTGTTGAAGGTTTTAGAAGCAGATTCATTGTTGGCAGGAATCGACGAGACGAGCAATAAATTTGACCTATGAGCTGGGCCGAACCATCATGGGCCCATTTAGTCCGCTGTATTTAGGAAGTGAATTGCTGTTTAACCGTAACCAGCTGCTCGAAAACCAAAGGAAGCACCAGGAATTTTATTTGGATATTATAAATGACCCTATAGGAAAAGTGCGAAAGGCTCTGGATATGCTAGCATTGGCTGGTAGTGGACTTACCGGGGGACCTTGTGCCTTATAATGTAATTAATGATCCGTTGACGAAGATTAAGACGGTGACTGATGATGTGTTTGGGGTTAAGGGTAACTTTGCTAATAAGAATTTTGCTTCTAGAGATTTACTAGGGTCTCATTACGAAAAGCATGCCGTTAAAAACAATGAATTCCATGGTGCTTATAGTAATGCAGATGAATATATGCAAGGTGCAAGGGATGTTATGAGCAGTGGCACAAAGGTAGAGTATCAATATAAAGGTGAAACTCGAACAGGCACGTGAAGTTTATGGGTAACTCTCGTAAGGGAGAAGCAAAATTTGAGTTTGTAAGAACCAATGCCAATGGTGATGTTACCACATACCATGTCAAACGTGGTGAGGACTTATGGAAATTGCTAAATAACAATAAACGCGATAAAACAATTAATCCTATGGAATAAGGAGAGTTCTTTTCATGCAATATACTGCAGAATTAATAGAAATAAGTCCTTTAATTGAAGAAGAAGCTGTACTTGAAATTAATGGACAAAGAATAGTTGCTTTTATCAATAACTGTCCTTTTGAGATAATTCAAGGAGGACATTACTCAGTAGAAATGGAATTGGCTATACTTGATGACTTCGTAATTTCTAAGATTGATTCAGGTGAAAAAGGTATTGAACAGATAGGAGATAGTTTTTCGCATTTTATAAGAGGTACCTTGAATATTGATACTGGCAATATAGACGCAGGCATAATATTCGAGGTAGATAGAGAATTTCTTTTCGACTATGGATATCTTCATAATCAAAACGTGCAAATTCGGGTAGATAGATTAAGCGTTGATTTTATTGGGTGATATTGTGAACGAACCTTGATTGGCTAAATGCCTTTCAAGGTTTTTTCTTGAACCTGAAACAGTGCCTGATAGGGGCCAGACCACTTTTTATTAATTAGCTAAGCTTACCTTACCTAAATAAACCTCTAATCTTCTAAGAGATGCCAAGCTAATAACAACCCAAATCCAGCTATAAAAAATAGAAAATAAGAATATCAAAACTACCGTTTGAAAATGAAATGTTTGAGAAATACCAGGCCCTAATACAGGAAAATGTATTCCGTATAATAAGATTAAAATCCCCATCGATAAGAAAAAAGCTCCACATACAATTATGTTTATTCTTCTCTCAATAAAGTGCAAGGCTAGCCCAATTCCCAATCCTAACAAGCCGGTAGTGAATGGGAAAATAATAAGCTCACTTGGCATAAGTATAAATAAGGATATAATCGTCACCGTATAAGCAGCAAGTCCGAGAGACTTTGAAAAGATAGTACAAAAAATAATAGGAGCAGTTGCCAATGGGCTCAAAAAATAGCCAATAATCGGAACAGCACCCCCTGCTATGTGAAAGATTGTTGCTAAACTGCTAAGAATGGAGCCGAAGACTATTTGTTTTATTTTAGGCATGTCTTTGAAAGTACGATGAAGAGATTTGACGTCTATGGAAACAGACATGGGCTTCACCTCTTTTATCCTTTAATACTTGGCAAAGGGACACCCTAGGCACTCTTTGCAGATATTCGAACGCCCTTTCCAACCAGGATTAAAGGGTTATTTTACTATGTAATGGGAAAAATAAGTAAAATTCTGTTCTGGAAAAGAGGAGTTGTATGAAAGCAACAGATTTACTTGTTCAATGTTTAGAGAATGAGGGAGTCGAATACATTTTTGGAATGGTGGGGAAGGAAACTCTGGACCTGGTTCATTCATTGTCAAAGTCAAAAATTAAGTTTGTAAATGTTCGTCATGAACAGGGTGCCGCTTTTATGGCTGATATCTATGCCCGATTATCGAAAAAGACTGGTGTCTGCACAGCAACATTAGGGCCCGGTGCTGCTAACCTGCTGACAGGCATTTCAAGCGCTCAATTGGACCATTCTCCAGTTGTAGCCATTACAGGGCAAGCGGGCTTTGAAAAGCAGCATCAGGAATCCCATCAATATATTGATATCGTTAAAGTATTTGAGCCTGTAACAAAGTGGAGTGTACAAATAAAAGATGCTCAAACGATCCCAAAGATCATTAGAAGGGCATTTAGACTGGCACAAATGGAGAAAAAAGGAGCTGTTTTGATTGAGTTACCAGAGAATTTAGCTGCACAGATGGTACCTAATCGCCCACTTCCTGTTACCCCTATTCCAACAAGTACCCCTGATTCACAAGCTCTGGACAGTGTTTGCTCTTTATTAGGGCAATATCAAAAACCGCTGATCATCGCAGGCAATGGGGTGATCAGGCAGGGAGCGGTAAAGGAATTCGCAGCATTTGCGGAAAAGCTGAGATCTCCTGTTATCCATAGTTTTATGGCAAAAGGGGTGTTACCTAAAGATCATCCGCAAAACTTTTTTACTTTTGGATTCAGTGAACAGGATGAAGTTTTACCAATTATAGAGGAAGCGGATCTGTTAATTGTCATAGGGTATGACTTTGTTGAAAAACCTCCAAAGGATTGGAATAAAAAGCAGCGTCCCGTTTTACATATCGATTCACTTCCTGCCGAAATGGATGAATACTATCCTTTAAAAGGAGAATTGGCTGGTGATTTGTATCAGACTTTACAGGAACTCAATAAACTGGATATTCCGTCAAAGCCATGGGTTCCGGCCGGGAATGTAAAAGAACAGATTAAATCTGCTTACCAAATTGATACAGATTTCCAAAAAAATCAATTTTTAACGATAAGTAATGTCTTAAAGGTTATTGAAACAATCTCAACAGAACAAACCATAATCCTTTCTGATGTAGGTGCCCACAAGATATCTATTGCCCGCACTTTCCAGCCTAAACAAGCAGGCCGGCTGATTATATCCAATGGATTAGCCTCAATGGGAGTTGCCATTCCAGGTGCCATTGGTGCCAAATTAGCTTGCCCGGATGCACCGGTGATTTGTATCACTGGAGATGGAGGGGCCCTGATGAATATAACCGAATTGGAAACCGCTAAACGATTAGGCCTATCGTTTGTCATCATTGTGTTAAATAACGGTGAATTACAATTAGAAAAACAAATGATGCAGGCAAAATTCAATAGCAGCTTTGGAACTGCTTTTGGCAACCCTGATTTTGCGCAATTGGCCAGCAGTTTTGGCGTGAAGGGCATACGGCCAAAGCAATTGAATGAATTACAACACGGATTAGAGGAAGCTATAAAGCAGACAAGTGACATAACCTTGATTGATGTTCAACTGGATGGATAAGAAGGGGACGATTAGCTCCGCTTTTTTTCAGGCCTATGGAACAATTTCAAAAACAGTCCCTTGGTTAAAGTCAGTCACTCTCATAGAACCATTTACCCCTAAAAATAATCTGGTTTGATCCTGGTTAGATCCCAGACTGACATAAAAAGCAGGCTGGGAGCCAAATGGATCATCGATATCAATCATACTGTAATCATTCAGTACGCCATCTGTTCTTACTCTGGTATAAGCTAAAACTCCTCTAGCAGGAGGCTGAGCTCCTTTCCGAACAAGGTCGGTAAACAAAACAGCTCCCGTTAAATCGGGGATTTCATACCCCATATAAGGCACGACTCCTGTAAGGGCAGTTCCTTCAAACTTATCGGGTCTGGGATCCTGGTGATAATAACAGGTTAATGGCGGAAGACGAATCACTGAAGTTTTGATGGCTTCATTGTAAAAAGCCAGTGTTTTCTCATCCAGACTTGAATCATTCGCGCAGCCCTTTATAAACGATGTGGGAAGTGCACCTTCCCATCCCCGCCAGCCAAAGTTAATCAATCCCCTTTGGTTAGGTTCAGTGTTCCGTAAAGAAGCTTGAGTGAGCTGGGTAACAGGTATGGGTTTATAATGAATAAATGAAAAAATGGATTCTACTAAATCCTGTCCGACATTTCCTGCGTATTTTATATATTGATAGTTAAATCTTTGAAATGAAATGCCAGGAATATTGCGAACCCCTTTGGCCATTACCGAAAGGGACTCCTGAATAAGAACAGGCAGCTCATCAAAACGTGTGACAGCGGGTGGGTTAGCGATAAAAATATTCTGAGATACGTCAATTTCAATGATTTTACCTGCAATCTCCATAAGATCCTGACTTAAATTAAAAGGATCATAGCCTGATCCGCCATCACCGGTTGTTAAAACAAGTTTTCCCGATTCAGGTGAAAAGTTTAAGCTATTGACCCCATTATGATTGGCAAAAGGTCTTCTTAAGTTAAGCAAGGTCCGCCGTTTTTGGGGACCGTTTGATTGTAAAATCCATTCTTCAACTGTATCAATATGATCAAATTGAGTATTTCTATTTTCCCACCTCAGGTTTAACGTTTTAGGATCACACGGGTCAGGTTTAAAAGAATCCTGCAATGCACCAGGTCCTTGTGTCCCATTTACGGAATAATGAAGATAAAACAGCCCGTTATAATAAAAATTCGGGTGAAATGCCAGCCCCAGCAATCCCCGCTCATCATACCCGCCACCAGAAGCTCCCAGTTCGATTACGTTCGGCCGAATATCTAAAAAGGTTCGAATATCTCCTCTTACTATGTAAAAGATCTCCCCCACCTGGGTTGCAATAAACAATCTTTCAACAGAGTCACCCGGAAGTTTAGCTGTTCTTAAAACGGTAGGCAAATTAATCCTGCTGACAATGGGCCGTAAACGAACCCTTACTTTTTTCAACAGCTTCACGCTCCTTGTATTTACCTTCTTATAAAAATAATATGAATCGACGTGATCTGTTATTACCGGCCTATTCCGAGGTGAAGGGGAAAGGGCATTGCTCCGTTTCTTGGTGGAAAGAGTGAAGTCCGCATTTTTTTGTTAATTGACGGAGCTTTCACACTACTAGTTCGTGGATCTTACTCCGCATATGTTGAGTATATAAACCATAGCCAGAGGAATAACACTCAGGTTTTTTAGAAAGTATACACAGGCATTATAGGCGGCATTAGGATCCTGCGGGCTTATGCCCATCCATGTGATGAAGGGTAGAAAAAGTGCGCTGATTATGATGATTATTCCATTTCCTAATCCATATAACAGAACGATGAAGGCTGTAATTTGAGCAATAAAACCATATGGCCAGTTTTTATTAAAAGTATGGGAACACGAATTGGCGAGCTTTTCCCAAAAACTTTTTTGCTGGAGTTCTCTTATACTAGCGCCTGACAGGATGCTGATAATCAGCAGGAAGAGAAAGGCCCTCGTAATTCCAACAATCCCTTCTAACCAAAGTGGTGTATCTGAATTCCACATTTGATATGCGCGGATGATAGAAGGAATAAGCGAAACTATCACTAAAGCTAAATGGCTGTAGAAAAAGAGAATAGAGGATAGGAAAGTTTTTATCCCTATTTTTCCAAAGTGCTCAAATCCTAAAGTTTTAATAATATCAGGTCCCTTCTTTAAGGTAATTAGATAATTTTAATAATGGTTAATAGATAAATGACTCCAACAGGGATCAGGAATAAATTCTTAAAGCTTAATATCAGTGCGGAGTGAATAGTCTCCCTATGGGTATGATGAGGAAATGCTTTTTTTGTCCTTTTTTTCGATATAACTATAAGCAATAGAATGTTATACATTCCAAAGATGATGGCATATCCAATAAGATCCCAGATTAATTGATCGAAATCAATAAAATGGAAGCCCTGAATGATGTTACTCCACTCATGTTTAGAAAATATATTCTCCATAGATCTGTCATTGCCAATAAACACGATTAATGAATATTGCAGCAGTCTACATAACCACACTCCTATTTCGATAAGCCCATAATATTTGATGCTTCGTTTATTTATTACCTGGTAGAATCGGGTAATTGAAATGGGTATTGAAAGAAGTAAAAGCAAATGGTGGGTAAAATAAAATTTATTGGACCAAACAAATACTTGAAATCCTTCCTTTATAGGCAGCAGAATGCTATAGGAAAAGATATTTATATAATCGTCTGGCATTATTGTCACCTCCTCATTATTTTCTTATAATTTATTTATGCTTAAAAATAAAGTATCTCCAAAATAAAGTATCTCTAATTTAGAGTTAATTTTATATTAGAAGGGTCTGATGAAATTGTCAACTGCAAATCATGATTCGCGAGAACAAGAACCAACTAATTTGGGACAAGAGTTCAGCTTGGCCATAATCATGTTTCACCAAATGATCGCAGAAAAAGCAGGCTTAAATTTAACCGATTATAAAGTCTTGGGGATCATTCCATTCGAAGGACTCACTGCTGGACAGATAGCATCTATTTCAGGGTTGTCAACAGGAATGGTGACTACGGTTGTCGACCGGCTTGAAAAAAAAGACTTTGTTTATAGGGAAAGAGATAGTAATGATAGGAGAAAGGTAAACATTAAAGCAAATTTTGAAAAGGTTGCCTCTGAAATAGGTCCTTATTTTCACTCGTTTGGGCAGGAAATGGGGAAAGTCACCTCAAATTATACTCCTGAAGAGTTTAAAATCATCAATGATTATATGAGCAAAAGCATAGAAGTATTTAAACGGGAAATGGAAAAAATAAAAGAGAAATAACAGGGGAATTTATCCATAGGTAAAAATAGATTAGTAATAGGATGGCGGACAACTTGAAATCAAAACCTAAGGCTGTTTTCGCAAAGTTTGTTGCTATTTATATTATATTTACTGAGTTGATTGTAGTGGTTCGCTGAGCATCCTCTCACTGCAATCAACGGACAACATTGATAAGCGAAAAACAACCATTTATACGAAAAGAGCCAAACCTAAATATCAAACGTGGATTAAATTGAATAAAATGGGAAATGTAATGATGATGAGCGGCAGAAAATAGTT
The DNA here is from genome assembly GCF_023715565.1 of Cytobacillus firmus. GTDB lineage: Bacteria > Bacillota > Bacilli > Bacillales > Cytobacillaceae > Cytobacillus > Cytobacillus firmus_C. Next base: position 19,472 of record NZ_JAMBOJ010000019.1, read on the forward strand.
TGTCTGCATAATACGCAAAAGAATAAGAGCCAAAAATAGCAAGTAATACATTGCTTATTTTTGGCTCTTTTTTAGGAGCAGATCTAATCGGATTCTTTTCAAAAGGGCCATGGTCACTACACCAGATAGAGCCCAGTAGATAATGCCTGCTATATATTTAGCGCACAAGTCAACGAATGAAAGGCTCCTAATACAGGTCCTTATTTAATGGCCTCTAAAGTCGAAGCCACTTCAGAAATAATGATTTCACTTCCAAGAAGAGGTGAATCCTGACCTCCGTTACCTGGGCCTGAATGGGCTTCTTTGAAAGCATCGCTGTTTTTCCATTGAGTAAAGTCTTCCATTGTATCCCAATACATATTTACATTAAGTTCGTCATATTCAGGAAGGTCTTTAGTCACTAATACTTCGACTTTTACAAAGCCATTCATTTTCTGCAGGGCACCTGGTCTTGTGAACATGGGCGCCATTTTTTCTGCGAATCCTGACTTTAGCTTAATGCGGTTTGTTACGATAATCATTTCATATTCCCCCTGCTAAAGATTTTTTTAATGAGAACTGCTAAAGAAGAAAAGTACAAACTCTTCTTTGTTCCACGGAAAGAGAAAATCACTGTTTAAAGCCTTATACACTGAGATAGTTTAGCTTTTCTTGATTAGTCATGCGTGACTAATTTAATAAAATTATATTATTTTCTAATTGATTAGTCAAACGTGACTAATCGTAAAGTAAATTTGAGTCGCGCTTGGAACTCAAAAATCTTGGTTAATTTGCTTCTTTTTACACAACCTTTAGTTAATCCAATAAAGTTTTTATTTCTATGAAGGCGATAGGAGGTTAAATGCCTAAAAATGACCTAAGTCAGATTTGGTGACCTAAGTCATGAAGTAATAATCAAAAGCGCTTTCAAATGTTATTCTCTCTTGTTAAGATTGCCATATAAAATTTAAAGGAGGCAGCTCGGTGAGTAAGAGAAAAGTCAGTAGCTCAATTCAAACATTTGGCAGAACCCTTCTCCTGCCTATTGGGGTATTAGCACCAATTGGGATGATTTTGGGTATAAGTGGCGCTTTAGTTCAATCATATATGATCGAAAGATTCCCATTTCTAGGGAATGAAGGGATCAATACTGCTTTAGTAAGCATTCGTACGATTGCCAGTATAATCTTTGATAATATTCCTTTACTATTTGCGATGGGTGTAGCTTATGGTATGAGCAAAAAAGACAAGGGGATTTCCGTTTTTGCCGCAACGGCAGGGTATTTAACCTTAATTGTTGCGATGAATGTTTGGCTGACCATAACAGGAAAAATGGCAGATCCTGAGGTTATGACCCAGTATGGTCAAATTAGCGTTTTAGGAATTCAAACAATGAATATTAGTGCTGCTGGGGGAATCATCACAGGTCTGGTGGCTGCCTGGGCAACTGACAAATATATAAATTTAGAGCTGCCAACAGCATTGGCCTTCTTTTCCGGAAAAAAATCAGTGCCCATCATCACGATAGGAATGATGACGGCAGTAGGCCTTTTGCTTCCGTTCATTTGGGAATTCATGGTCGGAGTGTTAATGAAATTATCAGTCGTATTTTTAAGTGTTGCAGGGCCATTTTTTACGGCTGCGGGTGAGAGGTTATTTATTCCGTTTGGGCTTCATCATGTGTGGAATGCTTTATTTAGATTCACAGAAGCTGGCGGAACCTATGTTATAGAGGGAAAAACTTATGTGGGGGTTCTTCCTGCACTGACCGAAGTTCTCTTTAATCAAGGACCTGACAGTCAGTATTGGAGCATGATGCCTCAGTTAACCAGGTTTATGGCACAGCAGCAAATGCTGGTCACAATGTTTTTATTCCCGGCCATTGCATTTGCTATGTATAAAGCGGCACATAAGGATAATAAACCATATGTTAAATCGATGCTGGTGACAATGGTATTAACTGCTCTATTAGGGAATGTAACTGAACCATTAGAATTCACTTTCGTATTTATCGCACCATTATTATACGTTTTATATGCATGTATAGTCGGTATTGGAGCTGTCCTTTTATCCTTTGCAGGAGTCGCAATCGGCTACATTCGCGGAACTGTTTTTGATTTTGCGATTTTCGGGCTCCTATACGAAAATACAAGTTGGATCTATCTGGTGCTCATTGGGACAGGATTAGCTGTTGCCACATACTTTATCTTCTATTGGGCAATTATTAAGTTTGATTTAAAGACGCCAGGAAGAGAAGAAGATCAAGCTTTGGATAATACTCTGATTAAAGAAAAACGCTACGGGGAAATTGCAGATATCGTTGTCAACGCATTAGGCGGACGATCGAATATTTTAAATGTAGATAACTGTATTACGCGGTTAAGAATCGACTTAGGTGATGTGAAAAACATCGATAAAGATTCGCTGCAGAAATCTGGTTGTACAGGCTTTTTCTTCCCTTCGGATAAACACATTCATATTGTATTTGGTCCTCAGGTGGAATTTGTCAGAAATGCAGTGGATGATAACATGAGAGGGGCAGGAAATAAAAATGCGGGCGTTATATGACTCAAAAAGCAAAACGATAGATGACCAAGGCATTAAACATTTGTTTACACAAGAAGAAAAATATAAAGCATGGCTATTATTTGAGGCAGCATTAGCCCAGGCACAGGCAGAAGCAGGGTTTATTCCTGAAGCTGCTGCCAATGATATTAAAGAAGCAGCCAAAGTTGAAAATATTGATTTCGAGGAAATGGACCGGATCTATCGGGAAATCGGCCATGGGTTTGTTCCCTTTTTAAAGGTATTGGTGAAGGCTTGCCCTGGTGAAAGCGGGAAATACGTTCATTATGGGATTACTACACAAAATATCCAGCAAAGCTCCCAGCTCTATATTATGAAAAAAGTACATTCGAAATTTATGAATCTTATCGGACAAATACTAAATAATTTGAGCAAGCTGGCACTCGAAAATAAAGATACAGTGATGCCTGGACGCACGCATGGCCGTCACGCCATCCCGATCACCTATGGTTATAAGGTGTCCGTTTGGATTAGTGAATTTATAAATGCATTTGAGCGGATGGCAGAAGCTGAAAAAAGAGTATTCCAAGTGATGATGGGTGGCGCCGTTGGTGCGTTTAGCTCCATGCCCGAAGTGGGAATTGGTGTGCAAAAGCGAGTGGCAGAACTAGTCGGGATGTATCCTATGCAAGTCCCTTCAAGAAACATCAGTACACATAAACTTGAGTACATGATGAACTTAAGCCTTCTTGCGAATGTCTGCCATAAAATTGGAGAGGAAGTTTATAGCACGACACTCGAGGAAATTGCAGAAGTATCTGAGGGATTTAGCAAAGGCACAGTAGGAAGCAGCACAATGCCACATAAAATAAATCCGAAATTGGCAAAGGGAATTATTGCAAACTCTCAAAAGCTTTATTCCTTGCCTGGAGTGGGCATGTACTCGGCTGTCCGGCCATATGAGGGGGATAGCAGTTCCTATATGCTGTTTGATGGAATCCTTGAAGAAGCGCTGGAACTGACAACAGAGGTTCTATTGCGCTGTGAGGAATTAACAAGGACAATGGTTGTCCATAAAGAGCGTATGCTCCATAATGCATTACGTAATAAAGGCCTAGACAATAGTGAATATGTGATGATGAAGTTATCGAGTAAATTAGGGAAAGATCAAGCACATAGTTTGATGTATCAGATTGCCATGAAAACTGCATCTGAGGGGGAGGATTTCTATACCAACCTGAAGGCAAATGAGTTAATTGCCAGCGAATTTATCGATGAAGAAATCCAGGAGATGATTGATCCAAGGAATTACACCGGGTTGTCCTCTTTTATTGCTGAAACAGAGGCATCGAGGGCGAAAGATACGGCAGACAGAATTTTCACAGAATATCAAGAAGCAGAAAAAGTGTTGATTTAGCCAAGAAACCTTCCATAGCTTTATGGAAGGTTTTTTGCTGATGTTTATTCTATTTTTGTCATGGTATAATAATCTGTGAATTTAACTACTGCCATAATTGAGGGATTATATGATGAATTATTTAGAGAACTATGACGAGATGACTGCCAGTGAAAGAAAAGTCCTCAATTATATTTTAAATAATAAAGAAGTCATTCCATATCTGAAAATAAATGAACTAGCGGATGCTGCCTTCGTATCCAAAACCATCATCATTAATTTGGCCCAAAAGCTCGGATTTAGCGGGTTTAAAGAACTTAAATATCATTTTAGTACGCTTGCAAAAGAAGAAATTGATGAATCCAGCCAGGGGCTGTCGTTTCGAGACATGTTAAGGGATAGTGTGGATAAAACATTTACACTTGTAAGCGAAGAAGCATTAGAGAGCTGCTCGAAAAAAATTCTTTCAGCCAACAACGTCTTTGTGATGGCGAGAGGGACAAGTAAAGCAGTGGGGAGCTATTTAGAACATTTGTTATTGTCCATTGGGATCCAATGTGTATTCATAAAGGATTATAATTTATCAGAACTTTTCACGAATTTCGTCAGGGAAGGCGATTTGGTTATTTTTATTTCATTGTCTGGCAATACCGAAAAGATTGTTGAGACAGCAAAAAAAGTACATATTAAAAAGGCTGACATCATCAGCTTAACGTCTTTCCAGTCCAATAAATTAGCCAGTTACACGAATGATAATTTATATGTGTATACACATACCTCCGACACCAAAAGAAACGACAAAATTTCAAGAATTGGCTTCTTTGTCATCGTCGATATGCTCATTCATCAGTTATCCTTGTTAAAAAGTGATAAAAACAACTAATAGAAGTACTGATGCCACTATAACGTGATTCAGTACGAAAGCCATGAATCGAACAGGAATACTCCATTCGTTTCATGGCTTTTTTGTGATTAAACAGCTGCGTTTCCCAGCGCCTCAGCATCTGCAATTAGTGTAACGTGGGGGTGTGTTTCCAATATGGATGCAGGGAAATTTTCATTCGGTTCACCTGTTAACAGTTGAGTTAAAGCGTCTTTTTTATTAATTCCTGAAATTAGCAGTAAAATCTCCTTACTTCTCATTATACTGGCAATTCCCATTGTGATGGCGTGGGATGGAACGTTGTTTATATGGTTAAAAAAGCGTGCATTTGCTTCTCGTGTTGATTGGGTTAGCTCCGTAATATGTGTTTCCGATTGAAAAGATGTCCCCGGTTCGTTAAAACCGATATGACCGTTGCTTCCAATTCCTAAAATTTGAAGGTCCACTCCTCCATGCTTCTTGATCAGCTTTTCGTATTCGATACATTGCTTCTCTGGATTATTCCCATCTCCCTGAGGAACGTATGTATTGGCCTTTTCAATATCAATATGGTCAAACAAGTGTTCATTCATAAAATAACGATAGCTATAAGGATTTTCTCCCGAAAGCCCAATGTATTCGTCTAAGTTAAACGTAGTGACGTGTCGATAGGAAGTATGATTATTGTAATAATCTTTTATTAAATAATCATATAAGCCAACTGGAGTTCCGCCTGTTGCCAATCCAAGTTTTAGACTTGGATTAGAGCGTACCTTTTCTGCAACAAACTCAGCCGCTTTTCTGCTCATTTCATCATAATCTTTTACCTTTAGTATTTTCATAGCCATTCTCCTTTCTGTAAGGGGTTAGAGCGTACGGGTATTACCTGAATTGCTTTAAAGCATGTGAGACACCGCTTTCGGAATTGGACAGTGTGACAGAGTCACATATTTTCTTAACTTCCTTGTCTGCATTGTCCATTGCAATCGAATAGCCGGCACATTCAAGCATTGGAATGTCATTAAGATTATCTCCAATAGCCACAGTATTTTCTAAAGGGATATTATAATATTCCGCCATTCTTTTCAGGCCAACGGCTTTATGTCCACCTTTATGCATAATTTCAACATTTATAGAGCTTGATGAAGTAACCGCAATAGTTGAATAATCATTCAAAAAGGGAACGAGCTTGTTTCTTCGATCTGGACCAAACGTGAGAATGTACAGTTTGTTTACATTTATATGCTTATCAAGCAGTAGTTTGGTATGGTCTGTAAAAACATTTACATGCACAGAGATTTGTGGCCTTTCGATAAACCGGTGAAAATCTGTATTTCCTAAACCTTTGATACTTTGTTTTACCCGTTCTGACCAATCATCCGGGAAGTAGATTCCATTATTCGTATAGAGACAGTAGGGGAAAACCATTTCGTTCAATCTCTGAATAATGGAGATTACATCATTCTGTTCCATTGAAATCTGGCTTATTATGTGATTTTCAGCCTCTACAACAGTCCCATTGCTTCCCGCTATTGGACACGTAAGATTATATTTGCTGAGAATGGCTTTAATATCTTCAGGAGCCCGTCCGGAGCAGACCATCACAATATGTCCATCTCTCTGTATCTCCTGGATAGCCTCTATATCGTCTTGTGAAATTTGTTTGTCAGGAGACAGCAGTGTGCCGTCCAGATCAAGTGCAAATAGTTTCAATGACATCCCTGCTTCCTCATTTATAGTAAAAGCAAATCACAGAACATGTTGAAAAAACGGATGCTATCTGCAGCCGTTTTAGTAGATTCTGCGTAATTTCTCTTTATTTTAATGTAATCGCTAAGACTTCACTTTCTCCCCTGGTAACGTCAGTGGACGTTTTCCATGTAAACGTGAATAAGTCCTCTGAGCTATTCGTTACGACCATTGGTATAATTGTACTTGCCGCATTTTTAGAAATAAACTCCAGGTCAGCTTCTATAATGAGCTGTCCCTTTGACACCTTATCCCCCACTTTTACTGCTGGATTGAAACCCTGGCCTTTTAAAGCTACAGTTTCTAACCCAATATGAACAAGTATCTCAGCGCCCAGGTCCGTTTTAATGCCAAAGGCGTGCTTAGTTTCAGCTAACTGGATGATTTCGCCGCTAGCAGGGGCCACAATCCTTCCATCTGATGGCAAAACAGCAATTCCTTCTCCCATTAACTTTTGACTGAATACAGGATCTGGGACATCCTCTATTTTCATTAATTCCCCGTTAGCAGGGCTTACAATCTCTTCTGAAGCCGTTTGTTTCTTAAAAAGTTTTTTAAACATGCTATCCTCTCCTGCCTTTTTTTTGAGCACCCTAAACCAACCACTATAAAAGCGTAGGGAACTCTTCATAGAATTTATTAAATAGGTATTAATTGCTTAGTGTTGTTCATTTTGATTTTATTTTTTAATAGGGTCAGGTTCAAGGCAACTTTATGGTCTGAAACTGCTCCAAAAAGATACCTGGACATTGGTTCATTACTCCGGAGTGAAAAATAAGCACCAAATCAGCATTTTAATTTACTGTCTTGTTAGGTATGATTTTTTTATACTATTCTTTAGTTGAAAGGAGCTGGTCCCAATAAGTATTAATAGTCTTGACTTAAAACTTATTGGTTTTCTTCAGGAAAAAGGAAAGTTAGATTTAAAAGATTCCGATCAGCTTTTCGGGCGAAGTTCAAATAGCTTAAAAAGACATGTGATGAATATTAACTTGCATCTTCCAGATGAGAAACAGCTTAGGATAGAGAAAAACACTATTATTAGTCAGTTAAAATATAATGACTATATTGGGTTTGTAAGCAATCTGCAGCTTGAACATTATATTTCATCACAAAAGGAACGGATTACAGCTATTATTGTTTTTTCTTTTTTTTACCCTGTTCTCAATGTCTCGAAGCTGTATGAGAAGATGGGGATGAGCCTAACGACAAAGAAAAAGGATAATAAGGCGCTTACTGAGTATCTGAATAAAAGGAATCTCCGATTTGAGGTTGTCCCGAAAAAGGGAATGAAAGTTACAGGTTCCGAAAGGTCCTATCGAATTTTAACTGCATCAATTTTAGTTTCTCTTGTAGAGATCGATTCGGCTGGGAATCTAATGAATCGGAAAGCCAATAATCCGCTGCAAAAAATGATTTTCGAGGTTTTTGCTGAAATGGCCAAAGTGGAAATAGCAGAGGCAAAGGACTTACTAAATAAGTTTATCAAAGAGAATCAAGTAAGAATGTCATATCCTTCTAAGAAATTCTGCTTGTTATGCTTAGTTCTTAGCCTATACCGGTTAAGACAGGGATATAGGCTGGAAGCAGAAATGGAACTTGATTTAAAGGTCCCAAACTATCAGCTACTCATAAATCAAAAAAGGGAGGATTTATTTTTCACGTATTTGGCCGCGTCTCTTGACTATATGTCGTTTTCACCGCCGCCTATGGACACGAGATTAAAGATGGCTGTGCTCGCTTTTATCAATCAAGTACAAGACCATATAGTTACGACTTTTTATGACTATGAAGCAATTTTTAATGAGGTGTACTCCTATATTTACAAATGCTATATTCGAAATAAGCTTGATTATAATCTCTATGATAAAAAGTTAGATGATACTCATAAAGTACTGCCTAAGTTGTACAGAACGGTGAGTAAGGCAACTCCCATTATTGAATCAAAAATGGATGTTCAGTTTTCAAAACTGCAAATCTCAGCCCTGACCTTGCTAGTTCGAAAATTTACGATGAAAAATAAAGTGATTGGAAGGAATAGCAGGAAAATTGTGATTGTAAGTAACTCTGCAATAGAAAAAACCAGCTATTTTGCAGAAAATCTTCGCCATCACTTAGACGTTACAGTGGCAGGAACGTATAATATAAATGAACTGTATGAACTTGAACAGATTGAATATGATTTAATTATTACTTTCTCCAATCGAATTGCCGCATTATTAGCAGAAAATAGTTACTCCTGTGTAAAATTAAATTTCTATCTAAATCAGAGGGATATTGATAAATTGCTGAAAATAGGCTTCTCAAGCAGTTCTCGAAGGAAAATTCTATCTGATCATTTTATTGATGAAATCAAAGATAAAGATCCAGAAGAGATAAAGGAACTTTTACTAACAAAGTACCCTTCGCATTTCTTGTAAGGGATATGAATCCATACAAAAAACCTTCCAGATTCATCTTACAATCAGGGAGGTTTTTTGTTTATGGATAACCCTTCAATTAGGTTGAATGATGAATCACCACAGAAATAAAGGCAGTCTCTAAAATAGCATGATTAGTCAAAAGTGACCAATTAAGTGTAATTATCAGTTTTTTTATATTGAACTGGCCATAAAGAATTTACTCCGAATAAAGAGAAAGATTTTTTATAGTCTTTTCAAGAAAAGAGACTTCTGCTTCCAGCATCGCCATTTTGTGTTCTACTGCCAGGTTGACTCCAGACCTTACTCCGTGGGAAGGTGTTTGTTTCATCGTTTCCAATAATTCTTTATTATTTTTTAAACGTTCTTCCAATGCAGGAATGGTTTTTTCCAGAGGAAGAAAATCACTGAACATCAACCCGATATCTCCATTGTAATTTACTTTTTCAGCTGAAGATAAGTTGTTCAGCAATAACTGGTAAAAGTATTGCTTGCCGCTCTCATTGATGGAGTACACCTTTCTAGTCGGCCTGTTTCCTTCTTGCTTCAACTGGATGTCAATATATCCTTTTTGACTGAGTTTATCCAATGTTGCATAAGCAGTAGGTTTTTTCATGTCCGTTACAGCACTTAAGTTTCTCTCTATAAATTCATTAATCTGGTACCCATGCTGACTTTGGCTCATGAGTAGCCCAAGTAGAATAAGCGAGCGTTGTTCCACTGAGATCAGCCTTTCTTGCTACAATCTTGTTTTATATTTTCTCGTATATTTCATTTGCAGTCAATTGCCCAGCCAGATAGTGAGGAGTGAAGGGATAGTAAAAGATGACACACTCAGACAAAGAAGCTGAATTTAAAGTCAGTAAGTGAAACGCCTTTAAATTCAGCTTCTTTTTTTAAATAGGACACCTAGGTAGCAATGCCAATGGATGAGTTCTGGTACTGTTCATCGCTTAATGCTTTCACAATGAAATGTGCTACATCGGCGCGCGGAATCGTTCTTGCTTTTTCTGGTACGCCCGTTTCTGACTCCCTGTACATTCCTGTTAAAGCATTGTTCGTTAATCCCATCGGCCTGACGATTGTGTAGTTTAATCCATATGCTTGAATATAATCCACGGCATTCCGATGATCTGCGAGAGGGTTTCTCAGCATTTGCATGATCAGTTTTCCGCTGATTCCTGGAATTTCCTTGTTAATGCCTGCAGAAGCTGTGTAGACGATGCGCTGGATGCCGTGTGCCTGCATGCCATCTACGATATTTTTTGTCATTTCTTCAAGTTCTGCTGTTTTTTTCATTCCCTGATTAGAGCCTAAACATGACACAACAGCATCATGACCTGCAATGGCTGCGGCGACTTCTTCTTTATTAAAGGCATCTCCCTGTACAATTTGAAGCTGTTCATGTGCGATTTCTATCTTTGAAGGGGTGCGTATGAAAGCAGTAACCGCAATCCCTTTTTCTAATGATTGCTTCACGACATGTTGGCCAACGCCCCCGGTTGCACCAAATACAATAATCCTCATATCTCCACTCCTTTTTCATTTTGGTAAAACTATTCTTTCAAGATGAGCACTTATCGAAGTATTTAGGCAGATTGTACTCTATATCTGCTGCCAAGTCACTTTGCATTTACCAAAGTGACTTGGCGGGTAGGCTATTGGGTTAGTTCGTTTGTCTGCCTACTGGTTTAAAAACGGATAGCAGATAAATGACTAAGCCTGCAATCCCAATTCCAGGAGGTGATTCTTCAGAGAATGGGATCAAGAGGATGTATCCGAGCAATAGGAAGCTGTTTATATGAGGGGCCTCTCTTTCATTGACCTTGACAGAACGATATGGATAGGAAAATATAAAGTAGGATGGAATCTATTTAAAAAGGCCCTTATCAAGGGTTTGGGTTCGTAGTGGAAGGTGCAAGATCATCAGATATATTTTTTCATTTATAGTGTCAAAACACAACAATAATATATACAGAAAGAGCCATTAATAAGAGTAACGAAAGGGGGATAGATAGGTGGTTACAAAACGGCAAAAGGATATTGTGCTGTCTTTAATGAAATCAACTGAACCTGTTACAGCAGAATGGATAGCAAAAGAACTTGGTGTAAGTGATAGGACGATTCGAACTGAGATTAAAGAACTTCAATCACAAAGTTTATTAGGTATCAATATTGAATCGGTTCGCGGTAAAGGCTATCTATTAGAAATAAAGGATTATAGCCTGTTTGAGAGTGTGTTCACACTTAATGCAGCGGAATCGATTGATGACTCCAAATCAGATTTTTCCATACAGGAAAATCGGGTCTTATATATATTAAAGCGTTTTTTGCAGGAAAAGGATTTAATCAAATTAGAAAGCCTTGAGGAAGATCTGTTTGTCTCTAAGCCTAAACTGCAAAGTGACTTGAAAATCGTCCGCGAAATATTGGAAAGCTATCAGCTGAAATTAATATCCAGGCCTCATCATGGCACGCGTGTGGAAGGCGACGAATATATGAGGCGGCTATGCTTTTCAAATCATATTATCAGCAGAAGCAGCAACTTAAACATTGACAGCAAGTCTTTGCAGCTTTTGGACAAAACGCTGTTTGAAAAGATAAAGGAAATCATCATCAAAAAGGTAAATGAATACAAATTTGAAATCTCTGATATAGCCCTCGAGAATTTGGCGACCCATATCACCATTGGATGTAAGAGAATTGAAGAAGGGTTTGTTATTAAAAACCTGGAACATGACCTAACGGGAAAATATCCTTTTGAAAGTATAGTAGCAAATGAGATTGTGAAAGAAGTAGAGGAATTTACCGGACAGCATTTCCCCCTTGCTGAAATTGATTATATTATTGTCCATTTGTTAGGGACTAAATTAATTCATAAGAATACCTTGAATGAATTTAGTAAATTCGATGAGCTGGGTACGATTATTCAATGCATCCTGGAAAGATTGAAAACGGAGCTGAATTGGGATTTTCATGATGACTCGGAATTCATTCAAGCGCTAACTTTGCACATTCGGCCTGCGATGAATCGATTACGCTACAATATGAACATTCGGAACCCTTTATTGGACGACATCAAAAGGAAATATCCAAGCGCATTTGAGGGAGCGGCCATAGCCAGCAAATGTATTGGAGAGTATTTGGGAGTTGAAGTAGGAGAACATGAAATTGCCTATATTGCCATTCATATAGGAGTAGCATTAGAAAGAATGAAGACATTGCAAAAGGAGGCCAAACGGGTCATTGTTGTGTGTGCTTCAGGCGTGGGAAGCGCCAGGCTATTATTCTACCGTTTGAAAAATGAATTTAAAGATGAACTCGATATTGTGGCAACCACTAATTATTATCAGCTGAATGAACACGACTTGTCCTCAATAGATTTTATTATTAGTACAATACCGTTAAAAGGAGATTTGGGCGTCCCTGTGCAGGTCGTCAATACTTTTTTAGGTGAAGGTGATATTGCCAGTATCCGGGAGGGCTTATCGTCTGTAAACGGGTACGAGGAAAAAGGCTACTTAGATAAATCCAGAGTTTTTATTCATAAAAAGTTTGAGGATAAAGAAAGCGTCATCCGTTTTATGTGTGAAGAGTTATACAAACAAAACTTGGTATCCGAAAATTATGCAGATTCAGTGCTCGAGAGGGAGGCATTGGCTCCAACCAGCTTTGGAAACCTTGTCGCCGTCCCTCACCCGCTTACACCGGAAACAGAAGAAACATTTTGGACTGTGTGCACATTAAAAAAGCCTGTTGAATGGGCTGATAAACAGATGGTTCAATTTGTCTGTTTATTAAATGTTCGAAAAGAACCTGGTGATGACCTGGAACGGATGTATCGAAGGCTTATTACGCTAATTGAAAACAGTTCTATGGTCCAAAAGGTGCTAAAGTGCGGTTCAGCAGAAGAAATAATAAAACTATTAAATGATTGTTAAAACAGTAGTTTTGCAAAGGAGTATTCCAAACGGAATACTCCTTTTTGCCGGAATAAACAAGGACGTTTAGCCTTTTTCCGTTACGTAACGGAAAAATCCTTTCTGTAAAATAAAACGCTTTCAAAATAAACTGTAAATAGGAAGAGACAAAAGAAAAGCAATCTATTCAGCTTAGAGAAATAGCTACATACTTTTCAAAAAACATTTTTATTATATAGGAGGTAAAAAGGAATGAATATTTTACTATGCTGTGCAGCGGGAATGAGTACAAGTTTGCTGGTGACTAAGATGGAAAAGGCAGCAGAAGAACAGGGTGTAGAAGGGAAAATCTGGGCAGTTCCAGCCAATCAGATCAATCTCCACGTTGACGACGCAGATGTCCTCCTTTTAGGGCCACAAGTCCGGTTTCTGCTTCCAAAAATGAAAACATTAGGGGAAGAAAAGAATATTCCAGTTGAGGCAATTAATCCAGTTCACTACGGGATGTGTGATGGCGCTGAAGTTCTGAAAACAGCTATAAACCTTGTAAATAAAAAATAGTTTAAGAGGGGAAGTAACAAGATGAGCAAATTCAATAGCTTTCTAGAAGAGAAAGTTATGCCTGTTGCAGCAAAGATTGGCGGGCAAAGACACTTATTGGCTCTTCGCGATGGTCTAATTGCAACGATGCCATTCATTGTGATCGGTTCTATTTTCTTAATCATTGCTAACTTTCCAATTCCGGGATATGCCGATTGGATGACGTCCATTTTTGGTCCCAGCTGGGCTGTCAAACTATCCTACCCAGTTGATGCCACCTTCAATATCATGTCCATTATTGCAGCTTTCGCGGTAGCCTATCGATTAGCAGAAAGTTATAAGCTTGATGCGATGAGTGCTGGTACTATTTCCATTGCTGCGTTCCTGTTAACAACACCGTTCAGTTTCACCTTTACCCCAGCTGATGCTGAAGGAGTTCTGGTAACGGGAGCCATTTCAAAAGCTTTCTTGAGCAGTAAAGGATTGTTTGTTGCCTTACTTTTTGCTATTTTATCAACGGAAATTTATCGCTGGGTCGTCAAAAAAGATATTGTGATAAAAATGCCGGCAGGTGTACCTCCAAGTGTGGGTAAATCATTTGCTTCGTTAATTCCGGGGCTTTTTGTATTGGTGACGGTTTGGGTGATCCGCTTACTTGTTGAAATGACTCCTTATGAAAGTATCAATGATTTAGTAACCATCGTGTTAGGTGACCCATTAAAAATGGTTGGCCTTACTCTCGGCGGAACGATTGTTGCTGAGTTATTCGTAACGGTTCTATGGTCTACCGGATTACATGGTACAAACATTGTAAAAAGTGTAATGGAACCAATCTGGTTTGGTGCCATGGGTGATAATATGACTGCCTATCAGGCGGGTGAACCTCTGCCTCACATTGTTACGCAGCAATTCTGGGATAACTTTATTCACATCGGCGGAACGGGCGTAACGTTTGGATTGGTTCTCTCAATGGTATTGTTTGCTAAGTCCAAGCAAATGAAAAATCTTGGCCGCTTGGCACTTGGACCTGGTATCTTTAATATTAATGAGCCATTAATCTTTGGTATGCCAATTGTGTTAAACCCAATCATGATCCTTCCTTTCGTCCTTACTTCAATCGTAACGGTTATTGTAACTTTCATTGGAATGGATATGGGATTGGTAGCAAAGCCAGTAGGTATAGCCGTACCTTGGACAATGCCGCCTATTATCTCCGGTTATCTGGCTAGTGGCGGGCATATTTCAGGGGCCGTGATGAATGTGGTGAACATTCTTATTTCTTTCTTAATCTATACACCATTCTTCAAAATATATGATCGAGCGAAGAAGAGAGAAGAAGATGCGATGAACACAGGCGGAAAAGAACATATCGCTTAAACATTTAATGGTTAACCAAAATGGCAGGAAAGGGAATCTTCTTTTTCCTAGTAAATTATATGAAAGGCTGTTAATCATCATGAATAAAGAAGAACTTTACAGTCTTGCATTTCAATTAATCCTGCATGCTGGGAATGCAAGAAGCCTCGCGATGGAAGCGATGCAAGTAGCGAAAAAAGGAAATTTTGATGAAGCGGAAGCAAAATTGAACGAAGCAGATTCAGCCTTCAACGAAGCACATCATGTCCAAACGGATTTAATTCAAAAAGAGGCAGGCGGATCTGAATTTGAGATTCCCCTCATTATGATTCATGCACAGGACCACTTAATGACTGCATTAACTCTTAAAGAGTTAGCCAGGGAGATAATAGATTTGCATAAGCTGATCAAAAAGGATTAAGAACGAACTCCTCACCTGGAAGTAAATTATTTAGTGCTTTCAAACCTGCAAACAAAAAAATTGGTCATGTAAAAGCCCAACATTCTGGGCTTTTTTTTATAAATATGGTTTCGTGACCTACTCTTGAATATTGAAAGGAATGGACCTAGATGAGAAAAACATTTCCGGAGAACTTTTTATGGGGCGGGGCAACCGCTGCAAATCAATATGAAGGCGGGTACAATAAAGGCGGCAGAGGGCTGGCGACCAGCGATTTTATTACAAATGGTTCTGCAGACCGTCCAAGAAAGATTACGATCAAGTTAAAAGATGGCAGAAAAACAATGGTAAACAGACGGCCAACTGGTGATCCCCAATTAGATACGATTCCAGAAGGGGGAACAGGCTATATTGACGATAATGTTTATTATCCAAGCCATAAGGCCGTTGATTTTTACCACCGTTACAAAGAAGATATTGCACTATATGGAGAAATGGGGTTTAAATGCTTCCGGTTATCTCTTAGCTGGTCCCGTATCTTCCCAAAAGGCGGCATTGAAGGAGAACAGCCGAATGAAGAGGGGTTGAAATTTTACGAAGATGTCTTTAAAGAGTGCAGAAAATACAATATTGAACCTTTAGTCACCTTGTATCATTTTGAAACACCTGCGTATTTGGCGGAGAATTTTAATGGCTGGGGCGGCCGTGAAACGATTGAATGTTTCTTAAGAATGTGCAAAGAAGTTTTTACAAGATATAAGGATTTAGTGAAGTATTGGATCACCATTAATGAAATTAATGTACTCAATGGCTACGCTTTTATGGGAACGAGGGAGGCTGCAGCACAGGTGCGCTATCAGGCAAAGCATCATATGTTTGTTGCGAGCGCCCGTGCAAATAAGCTTTGTCACGAAATGATCCCGGATGCAAAGATTGGCTGCATGGTTGCTTTAAGCTGCATCTATCCAAAGGATTGTAAGCCTGAAAATGTATTTGGAGCCTTGGACTACAGAAGAGGCGCTTTGATTTATTCCGATATTATGATGAGAGGTTACTATCCTTCTTACGCGGACCATTTTTTTGAACAGCTGGGAGTAACCATAGAAAAAGAACCAGGGGATGATGAGGTCATCAGGGCACATCCTTCAGACTTTTTATCCTTTAGTTATTACCGCAGCAGTGTTTACCATACAGGTATCGTCCAGAATACGGATACAGGCGGCCAAATGGGTGATGCCAATCCATTCGTGGAAAAAACAGAGTGGGGCTGGGCGATTGACCCGGTGGGGCTCAGATACACACTATCTGAACTTTATGATCGATATCAAAAACCGCTTTTTATTGTTGAAAATGGGTTGGGCACTATTGATGAAGTGGATGAAAATGGATATGTGGAGGATGATTATCGTATTCAATATTTCCGTGATCATATTGCCGAAATGAAAAAAGCCGTAACCTTAGATGGCGTGGATTTAATGGGCTATACACCGTGGGGATGCATTGATTTAGTTTCAGCCGGAACGGGAGAAATGAAAAAGCGGTATGGGTTTATTTATGTAGACATGGACGACGAAGGAAATGGAACCTTAAACAGAACAAAGAAGAAATCATTTGATTGGTATAAGAAAGTGATAGCAACGAATGGGGAAGATCTTAGTTTCTAAATTTTGAATAGCAATACTAAAAGCCAAAAGAGCAAGCCAGGAAAAAAGCTTGCTCTTTTTGGCTTCTACTAATAGCAGCAGAAGGTGAATTCCTCTTAAGGACGCTCCAGCACGGTGGCAAGCATACGGTGAACAACCTCGTGGTCACGAGGGTCGTGCAGACGGTAGTCCTTCCCCGGCAGCGTGTACCACTCTTTAGCGCCAACATACGTGATGGAGAGATTGAGGGCACCATCATCATCGCATGTAGTGATCAATTCGAGCTCCCCGCTGATCACACCGACTTCATTCGTCATTACACCATGAGTTGCGGTAAAGATTGATGTCTTCTTTTCCAATAGAATGACTCCCTTCTGTGGCTAGGTGGCTGCACTGTAAGTATGTCAAACGCCGGTTGGCAGTACCAGCTTAAAGCATTGATGAACTTAGTAGGAGCAAGAGTTAAGCATGCTTTGTAATGCCGTCTTCTCGGATGACTGCAGGGTTAACCCCCAGCGGTATTTAGTGTCAATCCACATTTTTGCGTATGCACAGCGGGCACCAGAACGGGGCGGCTGCCATGTTGAAGGATCCTGGTCTCCCTTTGAGCGGTTGGAGCTGGCAGACACGGCAATCAGCTGCGGGCCACTAAGATCATTGGCAAAGCTCTGGCGTTTGGAGGTGGTCCAGCTGCTCGCGCCAGAACGCCATGCCTCGGCCAATGGAACAACATGATCGATGTCGAGATCGGACGGAGAGGTAAAAGTGACACCATCATAATAGCTGTACCACTTACCGGACGTTACAGGGCAATCCCCGCTGTAGGAATCAGCATCACGCTTGAGCACCACCTGTCGGGTGTCACAGCCGCCGCCTTGACTGATCCAGTGAGGGAATAGATCACGCGAATAGCCAGTCATAGACCCCTCGGCCTTCACAGTCAGCGAGTTTAATTCAGATTGGGCGGTGGACTTGGAAGGAATTCCGTTCGGGAGAGCAGATGCAGTCGACATGTCAAATTGAAAAACAGCAAACGATAGGACTACCGCAAAGACAAACATCATTGATTTCTTCAGCATGGTAAAGCCTCCTATGTATTTTTTGCTACTAACATCTTTTTATTGAATGAGATGTTAATAGTTGAAACCAAATGGAGTGCAGAAAAAGGCGTGATAGAAATTGATAATAGCAGGCAGATTAATGGAGTAAACCTTCGCTTACCATGATATTACATCTCTTATTTCCTTTAAAGTTAAAATATTGTAAATATTATAAAAATAAACATTTTGGAGTCCTTACTTTTTATTTTTGTAGATCTTTTTTCATAGCCTTATAGGTTATAAAGGCTATGTTAACGTCATCTATGAACATTGCCACAGTAAATATATGGTGTTATCAACATAAAAAGTCAGCACCTCTGTTACTCAGTGGGTGCTGACTTTTTTAAGCACTTATTTACAAACTGAAAGCCTTGCCTCTTCCTTTACTGCAGCTGCATACTCAAGGTATCTGCATAAATTTTCTAATCCAACGTATTTACCATTCTTTAGGCTCATAATTTAATTCTCTAAATAACTGATTGCGCTCTTTCTTGGATAAATCTCTCCATTGTCCAGGAGGGAGGTTGCCTAAATGAATGTTCATGATTCTTGTTCTTTGCAATCGGTAAACTTCGTATCCTAATTCAGCGCACATGCGGCGAATTTGCCGATTTAGGCCCTGTGTCAGGGTGATTTGGAAATCAAATTTGGATAATTGAACGAGTTTACATGGAAGTGTTTTTGTACCCAATATTTTGACACCCTCTGACATCTTCTTCAAAAATTCAGGAGTAATCGGTTTGTCTACTGAAACGATATATTCCTTTTCATGCTTATTTTCAGAGCGCAGGATTTCGTTAACGATGTCGCCATCGTTCGTAAGAAGTATCAGGCCTTCCGAGTCTTTATCCAGACGCCCAATATTAAATATTCTTAATGGGTGGTTGACCAAGTCAACGATATTTCCTTTGACACCTTTTTCTGTTGTGCTTGTAATGCCTACAGGTTTATTTAAAGCAATATAGACATTATTCCTCGCTACCCGGACTGGATTTCCATCTACTTTAACGTCATCTCCAGGCTCAACCTGGGTGCCTATATCGGCACGCTTCCCGTTAATTGTAACCCTTCCATCGGCTACTAATTTATCCGCACCCCGTCTAGAAGCTTTTCCGGCTTCACTTATATATTTATTAATACGCAAGTTAACACATCCTTCAAGTACGATTGTCATATTAAATACTAATATATTTCGAGTGAATAACAAAATCTTATTTAAATAAACGAAAAGCCAATGATGTATCTGTTATTAAGGCAATGTTAGATGTTGTTTGGGCGATTCTCATTGGAAAGTCGCTTTTTTTTAAAAATCGCCACTCAACCCTTGAACACTTACTTGACAACTACTTGACAAGGGGATTAAGCTATTATCATTATGATGATATTGGGGCTAATGATATGAAAAAACCATCAATGCAGGACATTGCCGGGAATTTAGGGATTTCAAAAAATGCAGTATCCCTTGCTTTATCAGGCCGTCCGGGAGTAAGTGCTGAGTTGCGTGAAAGGGTGTTCGCAGAAGCGAAGCGGTTAGGTTATCACATTCATAAAAAGAATCAGCCATCGGATTCTCATTTCATTGGATTGATCGCAAGAGAAGAAGTCTTTTCAGAACATGAATTTTTTGGCGTAATTAATTTGCACATTGAAAAAGAGATTAAAAGCAGGGGGGGCAATCTTCTGCTTCATGCTGTGGATAAAGATAGTGAAAGAGAACTGCTGCTGCCTTCCTTTTTACAAAACCAAAAGGTAGATGGGTTAATTGTTTTGTCCCATTTAAGAACGGAGTACCTAAAGAAGATTCTTGCTTTGGAAATTCCGGTCGTGCTTGTAGATCACCATGATCCTGAATTAGAGGTTGACTCTGTATTGACCGATAACCGTACAGGAAGTTATCTTGCAACTAAACACCTCATTCAAGAAGGTGCGAGATCTGTAGGATTTATTGGCAGAGTGGAAAAATCACCTAGTTATAAGGAACGGTTCGAGGGGTATACGGAAGCCTTAAAAGAGGCAGGCATATCGATAGAAACTTCGTGCATCATCAGCGACCAGGATGAAATCGTGGAGGAATTGGCTGAGTACATCCGGACGCTATCTACTCTTCCAGATGCATGGTTTTGTGTGAATGACCATTATGGTTTTTTGCTGACACAAGTTCTATCTGGAATGGGATATGCCATTCCGGAGCAAGCAGCCATATGCGGCTTTGATGACTCGCTGTACGCCACGATCGCAGCACCCCGCTTAACAACGATGTCAATCGATAAACAGTATTTTGCTAAGCGTTCTGTGATTCAGCTATATACTAGGATGCAGCAGCCGACTCCTGTTTTTGAAAAGATTTTATTGAAGACGGAACTCATTGAGAGGGAGACTGTGCGAAAGAAGAGTTGAAGCCTGCATTCCTAAAAAAGGATGTATTCGGAGTGTCTTTTCAAGAACCCGCCAAGGAAGGTTGCCTGGCGGGTTTTCTTAGGATTTTTTTAAAACTCAAATTCTTTGTGCTGTATCTCATTTCTAATTGACAAAAATACACGAAGGAAAATATAATTCAAGTATTGTAACTTTACATTAACTTGACAAATGTGCGCAAGATTCCAGTGGGTTTTTATTAGCATTTTATACGATTTTGGGTAAATATCAGCTTCATAGGTGATTTTATGAGTCCTTTTGTAAGGGTTTTCTAAATGGGGGAGTTTAGATGTCGTATATATCTTTAAAACATGGTGAAACATTTTCCGTTACTAACCATTATGGTGATATCGAAGAAACACTGAATGGTACAGGTATTTATTATAAAGATACTCGATATCTAAAACGTTATGTAATGAAAGTAAATAATCAGCCTTGTATTTTTCTGACGAAAAAACAGACCAAAGGCATTGAAAATAGCTTTAAGCTTAGTAATAGCGATATTCAAAATGGGGATTCTCGTTATGAAAAGATGGATCTTGAGATTAATAGATCCCAATTAATCTATAATGAAACTTTTTATGACAAAGTAGAAGTAGCTAATGGAAGTCAAAAGGATATCAATTGCTGTTTAAGCTTTTCTGTAGAAGCGGCTTTTGAAGATATTTTCGAAGTAAGAGGAGCAAAAAGAGAAAAACGAGGAAAAATGAAAGAGTGTTCAATAACCGAAAATACACTGCTATTTTCTTATAGAGGACTGGACGGGCTGGAAAGAAAGCTTCATATTACTGGAACAAATGGCGTTCAAATAACTGAAAATGAAATAAAATTCAATGTGTCCCTTGCTCCCGGAGAGAAGGATATAGTTGAGCTTAGAATCGAAGTCTTACTAGATGCCCAACCTGCGAATGAAGCATTAAGTTATCAGGATGCCAGATATAAGCTTGAGCAAAAGCTGTACGCCTGGTTTGCCCGCCAAACCAAAATTACAACCAGCAATCCAACCATAAATAGGACATTAAAACAAGCTGAGTTGGATCTATATATGTTATCGACTGATACCGGCCATGGCCATTTTCCGATAGCAGGTATTCCCTGGTACAGTGTCCCATTTGGCCGTGATTCCATACTTGCAGCTATCCAAACACTAGTGTTGGACCCCTCTTTAGCCAAAAATACGCTGCGAACGTTGGCAGCCGTGCAAGGAGAAACAATAAATAGCTCCAATGAGGAAGCTCCAGGTAAGATTCTTCATGAAATGCGCAATGGGGAAATGGCAAACTTAGGGGAAGTTCCGTATAAACGATATTATGGAAGCATTGATGCTACCCCATTATTTATTGTCTTGTTTACAGAAACAATACGGTGGACAGGGGATCAGAATTTGTTGAATGAACTCTTGCCTTCAGTGGAAAGAGCCCTTGCTTATTTAGAGGAGTATGCTGATCTTGATGGCGATACGTTTAT
Source organism: Cytobacillus firmus (assembly GCF_023715565.1). GTDB lineage: Bacteria > Bacillota > Bacilli > Bacillales > Cytobacillaceae > Cytobacillus > Cytobacillus firmus_C. Next base: position 41,245 of record NZ_JAMBOJ010000019.1, read on the forward strand.
TGAGTATCACAATCAAGTAAGCGGGGGACTTGCGGTACAAAGCTGGAAGGATTCCACCCACTCTATGGTCCATAAGGATGGAACCCATTCAGAATCGCCAATGGCAGTTGTTGAAGTACAAGGTTACCTCTATGACGCCAAACAGAAAATGGCAGAGCTTTATGACTATATGGGGAACATGGAACAAGCCGATCAGCTTAGAAAAGAAGCAGTGGAGCTACAAGAAAAATTTAATGCTAAATTCTGGATGGAAAATGAAAAGTATTATGCCTTAGCACTCGATAAAGAGAAAAAGCAGGTCCAAACGATTACTTCAGATCCCGGACATGCTCTATGGTCAGGAATTGTCCCTCCTGAAAAAGGTATTGAAATCGCTAATACGTTACTAGGTGAAGGGTTATTTTCAGGTTGGGGAATCCGGACAATGAGTAAGGATGAAAAGGTATATAGTCCTGTTGCCTACCACAATGGGACGGTTTGGCCGCATGATAACTCAATCATTGCCTTGGGACTAGCGAAATATGGATTTAAAGAACAGGTGAATCAACTTGCAAGTGCCTTATTTGCCAGCGCAGAGCAATTTGAAGATAATCGACTTCCAGAGTTATTCTGTGGATATGGAGTTGATCAGGAAGAGACGATTGTGCCTTATCCTGTAGCCTGTTCCCCTCAAGCTTGGGCAGCCGGTACACCATTCGCTTTAGCCCAGGCATTGCTGGGATTGCAAGTCGATTCGCTAAACAAGGTCATCCGCTTGAATCCGATTTTACCTGAAAACATTGATTGGATGGAATTCACAGGAATTCATGCAGGAAATGGACAGTTTGATTTAATCATCAAGCGAGAAAATGAGGGCATTACTTTAGAAATCACGAAGAATACGTCCGGGTCAGAAATAAGCCAGGTAACAAATCACTAGATGAAAAGAAGGGAAGCAAACTTGCTTAACTTCAAACGATTGGCGAAGAAAAGACAAATAGAATTGAGGGGAAAACATATGGATTGGAAAACAGCAGCAGAAAAATGGACTTCATTTTCAGCTATGGACCAGGAACTGGCGGAACAATTGAAGGGAATGAATGGATCTGAAAAGGGACTAGAAGATGTATTTTATAAGCATCTAGAGTTCGGTACTGGCGGCATGCGCGGGGAGATCGGTCCTGGCACGAACCGGATGAACATTTATACGATCCGTCGCGCGGCTGAGGGTTTGGCTCTTTACATTTCGAAGCAGGGAGAAACTGCGAAAAACCGCGGAGTGGCAATCGCCTATGATTCTCGCCACAAGTCTCCCGAATTTGCGCTTGAGGTTGCGAAAACAGTAGGGAAGCATGGGATTAAAGCCTATTTGTTTGAAGAATTGAAACCGACACCCGAACTATCTTTTGCCGTCAGGTACCTAAATGCATTTGCAGGTGTTGTTGTGACAGCAAGCCATAATCCGCCTGAATACAATGGGTTCAAAGTGTATGGTGAAGACGGCGGCCAGATTCCTCCTCTCGCTGCAGACACCATCATCGGCTATGTGAATGCCGTTGAAAATGAACTGACGATTGAGGTTGCGTCTGAAGAAGAGTTAGTGCGTAACGGATTATTGACGTATATTGGTGAAGAAATTGACCGTGAATATACCGCTAAACTGACAACGCTGCAATTGAATGCAGATGTTGTGAGCAGCGTGGCGAAGGATTTAAAAATTGTCTTTTCTCCATTGCATGGGACAGGTAATAAGCCGGTAAGGAATGGGCTTGCTGCTTTCGGTTTTAAAAATGTCACGGTGGTAAAGGAGCAGGAGCTTCCTGATGCCAATTTTTCTACCGTTGCATCGCCAAACCCGGAAGAGCATGCGGCCTTTGAAATTGCCATTCGTTATGCAAAAGAAATCGACGCAGACATATTGATGGCGACAGACCCGGATGCAGACCGTTTAGGTGTGGCAGTGAAGAACCTTCAGGGTGAATATATTGTGCTTACCGGTAATCAGATGGGAGCATTAATGCTTGAGTATTTGCTTTCTCAGAAGCAGGAAAAAGGCACGCTGCCCGATAATGGTGTTGTCATTAAAACGATTGTTACTTCTGAAGTTGGCCGCGCGATTGCAGATCAATATGGGATTCCGACGATTGATACACTGACTGGCTTCAAATTCATTGGTGAAAAGATTAATGAATTTGAACAAACTGGGGAGCACACCTTCCTTTTTGGCTATGAAGAAAGCTACGGGTACCTGATTGGTGACTTTGTCCGTGATAAGGATGCGGTTCAATCGGCGATTTTTGCAGCTGAGGTTGCTGCATATTATAAAGCAAAAGGGAAAACATTATATGAGGGTCTGCTTGATCTCTTTGAAAAGTACGGGTTCTATCAAGAAGGGCTGCAAACAATTACCCTAAAGGGGAAAGACGGCGCAGAGAAAATCGCCATGCTCATGAATGCATTCCGTGAAGAGAAAATTACTGAAATGGCAGGCAGTAGGGTAACTGTCATCGAGGATTATTTGAATCAGGTTAGGATGGATTTGAAGGAGAACTTCAATAGCCAGATTGATTTACCGGAATCGAATGTCCTTAAATATCATTTAGCAGATGGATCATGGTTCTGCCTGCGCCCATCGGGAACCGAGCCTAAGGCGAAGTTTTATTTTGGGGTTAAGGCTGAAAGCTTTGAAGAGAGCCAGGTTAAATTGAGAGCATTGCAGCAAGCAGTCATGAACAAGGTAAATGAAGTCTTAGCATAATTATTAGAAAAGGCCCTTCTTGAAAATCAGCCGGATTGTTCATGAAGGTGCCTTTTTACTTTTGGCTCTTTTCGTATAAATAGTTGTTTTCGCTTATTAATGTTGTCCGTTGATTGCAGTGAGAGGATGCTCAGCGAACCATGGGGCGGGCGGTGAGCATCCTCGACGCTGCGCGTCTGTGGGGTCTCACCTGTCCCGCTACTCCCGTAGGACGTTGAATAGGCTACCTTGAGTAAACACCGCACGAAGAAAATGCGAATGCATTTTAGAAGATCTCGCACCTTCCACTACAATCAACTCAGTAAATATAATATAAATAGCAACTAACTTTGCGAAAACAGCCTTACTTTTTTATCAAAAGGAGTGGCAAAATGTACAATGTCAAAGAGTCTTTCGAACAGAAATATAAAATTTATGAACTAATCGATACTGAGACCAATTCATGGGTGAAGGTCGCGCCTGAACGTGGCGGAATCATCTTTTCTTATGGAGTAAAAGGTGAAGAGCTGCTGTACCTGAATGAAGAAACGTTTTTTAACAAAGACAAAAACGTAAGAGGCGGCATTCCGATTCTGTTCCCGATTTCAGGTCAGCTGGCCAACGGGACGTATGAGTGGAATGGGAAAACATATACGATGGCGAACCATGGCTTTGCGCGCAATGCTTCATGGGAAGTGATTGGCCAGGAGGCGGATAACAGGGCGTCTCTGTCGATCAGGCTTACAAGCAATGAACAGACGAAACGCTCTTATCCCTTTGACTTTACTGTTGTTTTTACATATGTACTAGTGGGCGGGAAACTTACGATAAAGCAGGAATATAACAATACTGGCAACACATCAATGCCGATTTATCCAGGCTTTCATCCATATTTCAAAACAAGTGAAAAGAATCTGGCCTATGAAACAGATGCCACGGAATACTATGATTACAATGACGATAAAGTAAAACAGTTTACCGGCAAGGTTGATCTAACTGACTTAAAAGAATCAGTCGTGTTTTTAGGTTCTGAGGATCCTTCTATTTCATTTGGTGGTCCAGCATTGAAGAAGAGGATTAAGTTAAGCTATGGAGAGCCTTTTAAATACATCGTTTTATGGACGGAAAGTGGAAAAGATTTTGTTTGTGTAGAGCCGTGGATGGCGAAAACCGATGAATTGAACCGTAAGGAAGAGCTTGTCATGATTAATGGCAGAGAAAGTCTTGTTACTGAATTCAGTATTGAAGTGAAAGAATAAGAAATTTAGTGTCATCTAATAAGGAAGTAATTAGAATCAACATTTTAACTCCTCCATTCGAAAACAGCCAATGTAAAAGGGCCTCTCAGTTGAATCTGAGAGGCCTGAATTAGTTAATTAGTTCCTGTATAAAGCAAAGGGAAGCAAGAGAAAGGTCCCTTTGGTTCCATTATTTATTAGCAGCGGTAGATTCTCTGACAATCAAAGTAGTCGGCAGGAGGATTTCATGGATTGGTTCTGCCTTATGTTTTATCCTCCAGCTCAGCTGTTCGACTGCTTTTTTACCATAGTAATTTAAATCGATATTAACTGTTGTTATTTTTGGTGTAGCAATTTGCGATAGCTGCCCATTGTCGAAGCTGCAGATCGATATGTCTTCCGGAATCTTGTATCCTTTTTGAAGAAGGACCGACTGGACAAGGAATCCATGGCCATCGTTCACACAAAACCATGCAGTAGGCATTTCAGGAAGTTGATCTGCAAACCCGCTTATTTCTTCCTGGGTTTCCTTTGCACTTGTAAATAACAGAGAGTGGTTTGGTTCAATCCCATGTTTCTTCATGGCAAGCATATAGCCTTCGAGTCTCTCCTGGTAGCTTGGGGAAACCTCGATGTCTCCAACAAAGGCAATGTCCCGATGTCCTAATTGGATCAGATGTTCAACGGCCTTATAAGCCCCAAAGCGATTATTCGTCAAGATTGCATCCACCTGCAGGTAAGGTGAATGGTGGTCAATCAGCACAGTCGGGATTCCAGTCTCAATAATCTTGGAGATATACTCGGTGCTGATATGAGATAGAATTAAGATTCCATCTATTTGATGATTCGAAAGCAGGGAAGGAAGGGTTAACTGATCCTTGGCATCCTTGTCGATCGATTCAATGAATAAGTTCCATCCCCGTGCCCTTACTTCCTTTTCTACGCTCAGGTAGATCTCCCCGAAAAAGCTTTTGAGCGAAAAAGCATAGTCAGAAGCAATAAGCGCAATGTTGATACCCTTTTTCTTGACGAGCTTTTGGCTGTTTCGATTGTTTGAATACGTATACCCCAGTTCATCTGCAGCTCTTTGAACCATTAGCCGTGTTTCTTCACTTACCCCTGGCTTACCCGTCAAAGCCTGCGAAACGGAATTTTTAGAAATATTCAGGCGATCCGCAATATCTTGCATGGTCACTTTTTTCTTCATATATAAAACTTCTCCTTAATGAAAGTGAATAGTTGTAATTTTGCTTGTAATTATATTGTAACGTTACAATTTGGTTTTAGCAATATTATTATCATGGTATTCAATTTCTAATGCAAATAAGGTAACTAAACCTGTTGATCAGTGGGAGGCGCTTAACTCTTGAGGGATTATCAGTTCAGTTGACCTCGCAGAAACACAACGAAAAGGAAGCCAGGCGAATGCGTTCCAAGTATGTCAAACGCCTGGAACGGAAATCAACAACTATGTATAAAAGCATATATTTTTTAACAATTTAAAATTTATGTAATTTCTGTTTGACATAAAACCAGTAAGGTGCAATAATGTATTTGTAAAGTTACTATTCGCATTACTTATTAATTACTTATTTGTTTGTAATGATTTTTTTAAAAAATCTTTAGAAATGAGGGGTAAGGTAAATTATCTATAAAACGCAACCCGGATACAATTAATTATACTTTTTTTTGTAAGGTTATGATAGCGCTGCCATAACATCCGTTTCAAGAAAGCTAGACTCATAGTTTTACATTTCTTCAAGAATCATTACTGAAAACACAAAGTTAGGAAATCATACTAATAATTGGGGGAATATCGGATGAAATTCAAAAAAGCGGCTTCTCTAGTCCTTGCTGCATCATTGACTGTTTCAGGTCTTGCAGCTTGTAGTAATGGCGATAAGAGCAATGAAAGCACGAAAGACGGCGTAACGACAATTGAATTCTGGGCGGCTCCAAACCCAACACAGCAAGTGTATTGGAAGGAAATAGCGGAAGAGTTCACAAAAGAAAATCCGGATATCAAGGTGAACGTAAGCCCGATGAAGGAAAGCCCGACATCTGAAGCTGGAATTCAATCAGCGATTGCCGGGGGCAGCGCACCAACGATGTCAGAAAACATTAACCGTGGTTTCGCGGCTCAGCTGTCTGAAAGTAAAGCGCTTTTACCATTGGACGAGCTAGAGGGCTGGGATGAAATCAAGAAGAACAGAAATATGGAAGATACAATGAAGGGCTGGGAGTTTGCTGACGGCCACCAATACGTATTGCCAATCTACTCGAATGCGATGTTGTTTGGCTGGAGATTGGATGTCCTGAAGGAACTTGGCTTTAATGAGCCGCCGAAAACATACAGTGAAATGCTTGAAGTAGCGAAGAAATTGAAAGAGAAGTACCCGGACAAATATGTATGGGCTAAACCGGACCTTGCTGACCCTACAGCTTGGAAGAGATGGTTCGACTTCTTCATGCTTTATAATGCAGCATCTGATGGCAACAAATTCGTAGAGGGAACTGAGTTCACTGGCGATAAGAAGGCAGGGGAACAAGTTCTTGGATTTGTGGAAGAGCTGCAAAAAGCAGATGCGTTAATGACTAGACAGTCTAAAGATCCATTCGAAACCGGATTGGGAATCTTTACGGATATTGGTCCTTGGACAATTCCTTATTGGGCTGATAAATTCCCTGAAATGAAATTGAATGAAACGTATGCCTTAGCATTGCCTCCTGTTCCAGACGGAATGGATACAGAAAACGTTAAGACATTCGCAGATACAAAAGGTCTTGTTGTGTATGCTTCAGCAACGAAAGAGCAGCAAAAAGCGGCTGCAGAATTCATTAAATGGGTCTACTCAAATCCTGAAAATGACCTGAAATGGCTTGAAAAGACTAGCTTGCCGCCAGCACGTGATGACTTGACAACAAATGACACTTTCAAAGAGTTCTTTGAAAACAACCCAGAATTACAGCCATATGCTGCTGCCGTTCCAAATGCAATACCGCCAATGGATAACTCTAAATACAATGATATCCAGACATTTATTGGCCAGCATGCCTTCAATCCAGTTGTAAAAGGAGAGAAAGATCCGAAAACTGCATGGAAGGATATGCAAGAGGCCATTGAGGGGGCTCTCAAATAATGAGTAAGAACCAAGGATGGTTGGGCTGGCTTTTTGCCAGTCCTTATCTTTTATACGCGATCATTTTCTTTCTGTTACCACTCGTCTGGTCACTGTTTCTATCTGTGACGGACTGGAACTTAATATCACCGACTTACAGCTTTGTTGGAATTGATAACTATACCGCAGCCTTGAAAAGCCAGGGTGTACAGAGTGCCTTTTTTGTAACCTTTAAATTCATGGCTGTATTTGTACCTTTAGTCATTGCCTTTTCCATCATTGTCGCCCTGATTGTCCAGGGGCTTCCAAGATTCAAAGGACTGTTCTTAATCGGATTTTTCCTTCCTTATTTGGCATCAGGGGTTGTTTCCTCTCTGATCGTGAAAGGGATTTTGTCCTACAATAGTCCGCTGAATGAATTCCTGCGAGGATTTGGCATTGATATTAACTGGCTTGGATCACCATTCGCTGCACTATTTGTTGTAGCGTTGATCATTGCCTGGAAATTCACCGGATATTATGCGCTGATTTTAACATCTGGATTTGAAAGCATCAGTAAAGATGTCTATGAAGCTGCGCTGATTGACGGAGTGACGCCTTGGCAGCGTTTTTGGAAAATTACTTTTCCGCTTCTCTATCCAGCGTTATTTACTGTATTGATTTTATCGATTGGTGTTACGTTTGGTATTTTCACAGAGGTTTATCAATTAACTGGCGGCGGACCGAATTTTGCGACGAATACATGGCAGATGGAGATTTTCACAAAAGCCTTCTCTAACCTGCAAGCCGGCTATGCTTCTGCTATTGCCATCATCGCATCGATTGTAACGTTCATTGCGATTTACATCATTAGAAAACTCTTGGAACTGTGGGGGAAACGAAATGGTTGGACCTAAGAAAAAAGGATTGGTTTTTCGTTACCTGTTTGCGATTGTCCTATTGCTGATTATGATTTACCCATATATCTACATGGTGTTGAATTCCTTTGCTGATTGGAGTCAGGTCGATAAGAAATTCTTCCCGACTGAATACTCGTTAAAGTCATGGGAATGGCTGCTTGGCGGCGGGGAATCTGTCATCCCGCGTCCATGGATTAACGCCTTTTTTAACAGCTTTCTAGTATCTGCCGGCTCGACCATTTTAATGATGGTCTCAGCGGTTATGGTTTCTTATGCATTAGCTAAAATTCAATTTAAAGGAAGAGACACAGTCAACAACGTAATCTTGTTCCAGATGTTCTTCCCGGCGATCATCCTGCTGATTCCTACTTTCTTAGTGATTCAAAAGGTTGGAATGTACGACTCCTACTGGGGAATGATCCTGCCAAAAGCGATGAGTCTATGGGCAGTGTTCATGTATACGAACTTCTTCAAGGCAATCCCGGATACATTCATTGAAGCGGCAAAATTGGATGGTGCGAGCGAACTGCAAATCATGTTCAAAATTGTCCTGCCGATGTCAAAGTCAATCACTACGGTTATATTCTTGTTCTTGTTCATGGAAAGATGGACAGAGCTGTTATGGGACATGCTTGTTGCAAAGAGCGATAACATGCTTACGCTAAACGTACTCTTATCACAAATGTTTGGCCCTTATGGCGGCTATCCAGGACCGATGTATGCGGCATCCGTATTATTGACATTGCCGATCATCATCATCTTCTTGCTTTTCGCGAAGAAGTTCCGAGAGGGAATGCAATTCACACTTAAGTAACCAGGGATTGGAGTTCTGGCAAATGGTTAAATGGTGGAAGCAATCAGTTTTCTATGAAATATATATGCCTAGTTTCAAGGACGGAAATGGAGATGGCCTGGGGGATTTCACGGGAATCACCTCCAAGCTGGATTACCTCAAGGATCTGGGAGTAGATGGGCTGTGGCTCACTCCCTTTTATCCTTCTCCAAAAGTGGATAACGGCTATGATATTTCTGATTATTATTCAATCGATCCCGCTTATGGGACGATGGAGAATTTTGAAGCTTTTATATCTGAGGCGCACAAGCGCGATATCAAAGTCATTGTTGATATTGTCTTGAATCACACTTCTTCCGAGCATGAATGGTTCAAGGAATCAAGGTCATCGAAGGATCATCCAAAGCGTGATTGGTATATCTGGAGAGACAAACCGAATAACTGGGAATCGTTTTTCAGCGGTTCAGCATGGGAATACGATGAGGCGACCGGCCAATATTATTACCATGCTTTTGCGAAAGAGCAGGTTGACCTAAACTGGGCAAACCCCGAAGTCAGGAATGCCATGTATGATGTCATGAGGTTTTGGCTGGATAAAGGTGTGGACGGATTCAGGCTTGATGTCATCAACTTCCTGACCATCAACGATTCCTTTATCGATAATCCTTTTGACCATGAAAAGAATGAGCAAATCCATTTGTACGATAAGGACCAGGACGGGATCTTAACCGTTATTGAGGAAATTGCCCAGGTGGTCCATCAATATCAGAATAAATTCCTCGTTGGTGAGGTCGGTTCTGAGGATATTGAGATATTAAAACGGTACTCAGGGCGGAACAAGCTTGATGTATCCTTTAATTTCAACATTGGAAGTATTGCCGAGTTTGATGCAGAAAAGATTTTCGAGCAATTAGTGGAAACAGAGAAAGCATATGATTCCGAGCAAATTGCTACACTGTTCTTCTCTAGTCACGATATGTCACGCCATATTTCACGATTTGGCGGTGATGAGGAGCGTGCGAAGCTGGCTGCTGCGCTGATGCTTACGGCAAAGGGCGTGCCGTTCCTTTACCAGGGGGATGAGCTTGGCATGAGGGATTGGGTGACAGATGATATTGCGAAGATGATTGATGTCCAGGGGCGCCTCGTCTATGAAGAGGCCTTGAAGGCTGGTAAATCCCAAGAGGAAGCTCTGGTTGCCGCAAACGAACGATGCCGTGATAAATCTCGTACTCCAATGCAATGGAGTTCGGGAACACATGCTGGCTTTTCTGAAACAGTACCTTGGATTACGGTGCCTGAGGATGCTGTCCATACAAACGTGGAAATCCAGGAGGGCAATCCTGATTCCATGCTTTCTTTCTATAAAAGAATGTTGAAGCTGAGTAGAGAACATACTTCCCTTCAAACGGGAGAGTATGAATTCTTGCGCTATGAGGATAAGATGATTTCTTATATGAGAAGCAACGACAAGGAACGGACCTTTGTTGCTCTGAACTTTTCTGAGGAAGAGAAATCTCTTGAGTTAGAGCTGAAAAACAAGGAACTGCTGATTTCGAACAAGCGGTCAACGCTTGGAGACAATGATGTACTTACAATATCAGCAAATGAAGTCATTATTTTAAAGGAGGATGCTGGGAATGATGGTCTTAACGAAAGGTAAGGTAAAAACTTGCAAACAGCTTTTGGAGGAGTTTTCTTCAAAAGTACAGCCGGTTAATCCGGAGAAAATCGTTTTCACCGGTGTTGGTGATAAGGATGTCTATAATATTTCAGCTCCTTTTGAAGATGAGGGTGAGCTTGTCATTGCAGGACGCGTGGAATCACGTGACAGCGAGCATTCCAGCGTTTATTTCTTCGTCCAAAGAAGCGGTGAATGGGTTCCGCGAGAAAACGCACCTGTATTTGAATTGCAGGATCCTTTTTACACAAGGATTGCTGGTGAGCTGGTCCTCGGCGGCGTACAGATTTTCCCGCATCCGGCAATCGAAGATGCACTTGGATGGCGTACAGTGTTTTATAAAGGAAAGAACATTGCAAGTTTAAAGGAGTTTGCGAAGGGGCCGGATGGCATGAAGGATCTGCGCCTTGTTGAGCTGGCTGATGGCAGCATTGGTGTGCTGACAAGACCGCAGGGTGAAAAGGGCGGCAGAGGGAAGATTGGCTGGGCACGCATTTCTTCCTTGGAGGAATTGACGCTCGAGGTCATCAATGAGGCTCCTATATTTGAAGATCAGTTCATTGATGAAGAGTGGGGTGGAGCGAACGAGCCACACCTGCTTGCAAATGGCCTGGTTGGTGTACTTGGCCACATTGCTTCGTTCGATGAAGCAGGAGACCGCCATTATTATCCGATGATGTTCGCGCTTGATCCGGAAACAGGCGTATTTTCAGATATGGAGCTGATCGCAACGAGAAGCAATTTCCTTCCGGGTGCCTCAAAGCGACCAGACTTGGCTGATGTTGTGTTCAGCGGCGGAATTGTCCGGAAAGCGGACGGCACAGCTGATATCTATGCAGGAATCAGTGATGCCGAAGCGCAAAAAATCACGATTGCAGACCCATTTTTACAATACGAGCAAAAAAACTGACTGAATTGAGGGGATTACAACATGAATGTATATAGATATGAAGAGAATCCGTTAGTGACACCGATGGATGTAAAACCGCATCGTGAAGACTTTGAAGTGATTGGCGCATTCAATGCGGGGATTACGACATTTAATGATGAAATCATCATGCTGCTGCGTGTCGCAGAGCGTCCGATCAGTGAGGATCCTGAAATTGTGAAATCACCTGTTTACAATCCAGAAACAAACAAGCTTGAAATTTTGGAATTCAATTTAAATGATCCTGCTTATAATTTTTCAGATCCGCGGACGATTCAAAAGGCAGGAGAGTCGAACCGTCTCGCTTATCTGACTTCATTATCGTATTTGAGGATTGCACGCAGTAAGGATGGCCACAACTTTACGATTGACGAAAAGCCTTTTGTGTACCCTTCAAATGAGCTTGAGACATTTGGAATTGAAGACCCAAGGATTACAAAGATTGAAGATACTTATTATATTTATTTCAGTGCTGTATCACCTGTTGGTGTTGGCGAATCCATGGTTTCAACAAAGGATTTTGTCACAACAGAGCACCATGGCATGATTTTCGCGCCGGAAAATAAGGACGTGTTAATATTCCCTGAGAAAATCAACGGCAAGTACTATGCCCTTCATCGCCCAGTACCAAGAAGTGTTGGTGAGCCGGAGATGTGGATTGCTGAATCTACTAATCTATTGCACTGGGGAAATCACAAATACTTATTAGGCCTGCGCGAGGGCATGTGGGATAGTGCCCGCATGGGTGGCGGAGCTGTTCCGTTCAAAACGGAAAAAGGCTGGCTCGAGCTTTACCATGGCGCAACGACGGATCATCGCTATTGCATGGGTGCTGTATTGCTTGACCTAGAAGACCCAACAAAGGTCATTGCTCGCTCTGACAAGCCAATCCTTGAGCCAGAAGCAGACTATGAAGTCGAAGGATTCTTCGGAAATGTCGTGTTCTCATGCGGCGCGGTCGTTGAAGGCGATGTTGTAAAAATGTATTACGGTGTTGCCGATACTTCAATGGCATGCGCTGAGCTAAGTTTGCAGGAAATCCTGGATTCATTAACTTATATAAAATAATTCCACTATTAGTGCCAAAATCGGGTAATGATTTTGGCCTTTTATCTTAGTAAAGGTTTTGTGTTCTGTCGAGACTCTTTGATGAAAGGTTCGGTTTCTATGAAGCTTAATAAAAACTGGAAGATTAAGCATTTCGATGTGGGTGCTGCACGTGACCTGGAAGTGGCCTCCCCGGAATATATTGATTATTTTTGGATGACGGCTGCGGTTCCGGGTGACGTCCATTCAACCCTGATACAGCGCAAGCTGATCGACGATCCCTTCTATGGCCATAATGATTTGAAATGCCAGTGGGTAGAGGAAAAGGTCTGGTGGTACCGAACCACCTTTGAATTCAATGGAGCAGACCATAAAGATGAGCGGTATGATTTGCTTTTCGAAGGTCTCGATACGTTTGCGACAGTTTATCTGAATGGCGTCGAGCTCGGTTCAACGGATAATATGTTTATCAGTCATGGCTTTGAAGTGACAAGGGAATTGAAGAAGGGCAAGAACGTCCTTGCTGTAAAATTCGATCCGATTGATGTGCATGTCAAGGAGAAGGTCCAATATTATTGGTCAGGGTTCAGCAAGGAGCGGATCTGGACAAGGAAGAACCAAAGCCATTGGGGCTGGGACTGGGGCCCGCGTCTTGTGACAGCGGGTATCTGGAAGGATGTCCATTTGAAGAAACGGATGAATGCCAGCATTGATTCTGTATTTGCTAAAACGACCTCGATTACTGAAGACAAGGCATTTGTGGACATCGAGATTGAGGTGGATTCTTTTAGGAGAGGAAAAGACTATCAAGTTGGGGTAGAGCTCTCTTTCGGAGAAGAAAAATTCACTGGCAGTGCGGCGGTTCAAGGAAAAAAGGCTATAGTCACCCTTGGAATTGACAATCCGAAGCTCTGGTGGACACATGACCTGGGTACGCCGAATCTCTACCAATTGAATGTGGAATTGTATGCTGATGGCGATAAAATCGATGAAAGGCAAGAAGAATTTGGAATCAGGACGATCGAAGTCCTCCGCGTTGATGAGAAAGGGGATCATTGCTTTACCTTTGTGCTCAATGGTAAAAAGCTTTTTGCCAAGGGCGCGAACTGGATTCCGATTGACAGCTTCATAGCGTCTGTTCCGGATTCCCGATACAAGCACTTAATCAAGCTGTCAAAGGACGCGAACATGAATATGCTTCGTGTTTGGGGCGGCGGCATCTATGAACGAGATGTTTTTTATGACGAGTGCAATCGCCTCGGGATTTTGGTCTGGCAGGATTTCATGTTTGCATGCGCTCTTTACCCCGACTACAATAAAAATTTCATGGACAATGTCCGGAATGAAATTATTCAGGTCGTCAAACGGCTGCGCAATCATCCATCTGTCGCGTTATGGTGCGGGAATAATGAGAACGACTGGCTTTATGAAGCCTTGTTTTCTTCAGGTGAAATCACCGATCCTTTTTACGGGGAAAAAATCTATCATGAACTGATGCCGGAAATCCTGGAAGAATTGGATCCTACCCGGCTGTTTTGGCCAAGCTCTCCATTCGGAGGGAATGACCATAACTCAAGGGAACAGGGAGATACACATAACTGGCAGGTCTGGCACGGCAACATTGAGCCGCGGACCTTTGGCGAGCCGCAGACTGTGAACTACACCGTCGAAGGCCTTTCTTTTAAAAACTTTAAAAACGATCATACGGCATTTGTGAGTGAGTTTGGCATGCATGCGTCTTCTAACCGCTATACACTGGAGCGAAATATCCCTAATGACCAATTTTTCTGGGGCAGTGAAGAAATGGCCTACCGGAATAAAGATATCCATCATCCTAAAGGGATTTTGCTGATGGAAGGGTACACCGGAGTGCCAAACGACTTGGATGAGTATATTTCCTATTCGATGCTGACGCAGGCGGAAGGGCTGAAATATGGCATTGAGCATTACCGCCGGAATAAATCGAAAACGAGCGGTACGCTGTTCTGGCAGCTGAACGATTGCTGGCCTGGAACAAGCTGGTCTGTCATTGACTATTACTTGCTTCCGAAGGCTTCCTATCATTATGCGAAAAAATTCTATCATCCTGTTTTATTAACCATCGATCATGAGCCAGGTTCTGATCTGAATGTATGGATCGTGAATGACAGATTAGCAGGCTATGAGGATGAAATCGAGCTTGCTGTATATGACTTTCATGGGAAAAAAGCTTTTTCGAAAAGATGGAATGTCTCTGTTAAGGCAAATGTTGCTTATCAGTTAGACACGGTTCTCGAGGAGGAAGCTTTAGGAGGATTAAAACCGGAAGAGGCAGTGATCGTTCTCCGTTCATTGCAGGATAAAACCTATGAAAATACTTATTACTTCTGTGATCAAAAGGATGTAACGCTGCCAGGTGCTGAGCTGACTGTAGAATTCAGCATGGAAAAGAATGAAATTACGCTATCAACTAATGCTCTGGCGCGGATGGTTACAATTGAGATGGATATCGAACAGCTTGTACTTGAGGATAACTTTTTTGACCTGCAGCCTAATGTGGCGGCAACGATTAAAGTCAGCCAGGCTCAAGGGAAAGATATTCCGTGGGATACCTTGAAAGTAAAAGCAATTAATAGTGTAACAACGAAGATGACTGAGGCCCGATGATGATGAAAGCAGCTGCATTGCAGGGATTGAAAATCAGCAGAGGTGGTGAAAGCCCTCGTTTTTAGAGGGTGATAATAGATGCTTTCTATTTTTAAATCTTTTTCAACAGAATTGAAGTTTTATCTGCTGATGAATGCACTTTTTGCGTTTGGCACATCCTTATCTGGTATATTCCAAAGTGTGTTTTTATGGAAGCTTGATAAAACGTATTCCCTGTTGGCCTATTACAGCATGTATTGGTCGGTTGCAATCATCATCAGCTTCGGACTTTGTGCATGGCTGGCCAGAAAGACCAGCCCGATGATCACCATGCGCCTTGGGTTTGTGTTTTACCTGATTACGTATTTGATCATGCTTTTCTTCCATGACACATTGGATAAGCATATCATGCTGCTTGGCATCTCCAATGGACTGGCCATGAGTCTGTATTATGTCGGTATGCATATGGCCGTGCTGGATTTGACGACAAATGATAAGCGCGATCAGTTTTTATATATTCAGGGAATCCTATTTACGATTGGCGGAGTGATTGCACCGCTTCTATCCGGTCTAATGATCTCACGTTTTGCGGGGATGATTGGCTATTACGTTGTCTTTATGGCAACTTGCGTATTTCTGTTCTTGGCCTTTACCGTTTCCCTGCGTGTAAAAGGGAACCCGGTTACGACCAAAAGTCATTTTTGGGAAGTCATTAAAAATCCATCCCAAGAGTGGAAAAAGATGTACTCGATCATGTTTGCTGATGGAATCGTATCCGGTGCATTCACCACTTTTTTAATCACGATGATGACCTTCAAGGTGGCTGGCGGTGAGTTGAACCTTGGATTGTATAATACCGGTGCACAAATCATGTCGATTGCGGCCTTTTATATGCTTGCAAAGTTTTCAAAAGCCAAGGACCGGATTAACGTTTTTGCGATTGGTTCAGTTACAATATTATTGAGCTCTATACTGATTTCAGCGTATCCTGTATTTATTTCATTAGTGATCTTTGGAATTCTGTCACCGATCGCCATGAATATGATCAGCACCTCGATGAATGCGATGATTTACGAGTCGATTGAACGAGATCCTGATTATCGGGAAAAAAGACTTGATTACATCATTATCCGTGAAATTCCATTGGGAGTTGGCAGGATGATTGGTGTGGTGTTATTTTTAACGATGAGGAAGTATTTTGACCTGGAGGCCCTGCTGCCTATTTCGTTCAGTATTTTTCCGATTGTATATGTACTCATGATTCCCACTCTTTATTTGATATGGAAAAAGCCGAACGTCAAAATGAGGGTGCGAACATAAATTAAGTTGAACAGACTTATTATATTTTCTGGTTTGGAGGGATTTATATGCTAGGAGCAATTGAAGCCGGTGGAACCAAGTTTGTCTGTGCCATAGGTGATGAGACAGGTGAAATCGTGGAACGAATCCAGATTCGGACTACGGTTCCGTCTGAAACGATTCCGCAGGTTATTGCCTTTTTCAAGAAATATTCAATTAAAGCGATTGGGATTGGATCGTTTGGGCCGATTGATGTGGACCTGGATAGTCCCACATACGGCCATATCACATCGACTCCGAAACCAGGATGGAAGGACTATCCGTTCGTGCAGGCAATAAAAGAGGCTTTAGATGTCCCGGTAGGATTTAACACCGATGTCAACGCAGCCGCATTAGGCGAAGCAACGTTTGGGGCAGCAAAGGGACTGGACAGCTGCCTTTATATTACGGTTGGAACAGGAATTGGTGCGGGGGCAGTAGTTCAGGGTAAATTGCTTCAAGGACTATCCCATCCGGAAATGGGCCACATTCTCGTGAGGCGGCACCCAGAGGATCAATATAATGGGAAATGTCCGTTTCACCAGGATTGCTTAGAAGGTTTGGCTGCAGGTCCGGCGATTGAAGAACGCTGGGGAGCGAAGGGCATTGATCTTGTTCAGCGGGAAGAGGTTTGGGACGTGGAAGGCTATTATATCGCCCAGGCACTGATGCACTATATCCTGATCCTCTCACCGAAGAAAATCATCCTCGGCGGCGGAGTCATGAACCAGACACAGGTCTTCTCTTCTATCTATAAATATTTGCGGGATTTTTTGAACGGTTACGTTAATCTGCCACAGCTTTCTGAGTACATTGTCCGCCCGGGGCTTGAGGATAATGCCGGGATTATTGGTTCACTCCTGCTCGCTAAAGAAGCCGGACAGTTTTCCTAAGGGAGACTGAGAACGAAGAGAGCTTTACTGGTTACTTTACCACATGTTACTTTTAGAAAAGTCTATGAATTTTTGGAGGTCTCATTACATGACATTGCAGCCATTATTTTTCAAACCAATTTTTAAAGAACGTATATGGGGAGGGGAGCAGCTGAAATCGTTTGGCTATGAGCTTCCTTCCGCACAAACAGGTGAGTGCTGGGCTTTTGCGGCACACAGCAACGGCCAGAGTATCGTGAAGAACGGTGAGTTTGAGGGATTAACATTAGGTAACCTATGGGAGAACAAACGAGAACTGTTCGGTAACACTGAGGGTGACCGGTTCCCGCTGTTGACAAAAATTCTTGATGCAGCCCAGGACCTGTCTGTTCAGGTCCATCCTGATGATGAATACGGTCTCAAGCATGAAGGAGACCTTGGTAAGACAGAATGCTGGTACATCATTGATTGCGAAGAAGGAGCAGAAATCATCTACGGCCATACTGCTAAAACAAGGGAAGAGCTCACAGAGATGATTCAGGATGGAAAGTGGGACGAGCTTCTTACGAAAGTACCTGTTAAGCCAGGAGATTTCTTCTTTGTTCCCAGCGGTACTATCCATGCGATAGGCGCCGGCATTGTCATTCTGGAAACCCAACAGAATTCTGATACGACTTACAGGGTTTATGATTATGACCGCCGGGACAATGAAGGCAATCTGCGTGAGCTGCACATTGAGCAGTCGATTGCTGTAACGACTGTACCTGCAGTAGAGCCAAAAATCCAGCCTGCAGTTAAATCTGCAGATGATATGGAAATCACTACGTTTGTGGAAAGTGATTACTTTACTGTGCATAAGTGGGACTTGAAAGGCTCTGCTAAAATGAACCAGAACAAACCCTTCCAGCAGGTGAGTGTAATTGAAGGAACAGGGTGGCTTGTAAAGGACAGCGAAAAGTATGAGTTCAAAAAAGGCGACCATTTCTTGCTGCCATCTGGCTTTGGTGATTATGAAGTTTCCGGTAATGCCAAAATGATCGTTTCGCATTTATAATGAACCATAGCCGCGGCCATCTGCTCAATAATGAGTAGATGGCCGCTTTTTGGTTGATTTTATTGATTTTTGCACATTTTTTTTATTGAGGCTTAACAGCAATAAATTCTTCAATAGTTTCAGGGGTATTTTTACCCTCTTTTCCTGTGAAAATATCCAAATTAACGGTCACATCCATACAGCCAAGGTATTTTCCATTTTCATCACGTACCGCCATGAATTTTTGGTAGATCTGTCCAGTCTCTTCGCCGGAGCGTTTTGGAAACCAAAATTCCCATTCGTCGCGTGCTCCTGAACGGAAATCATTCAATAACTTTTCAACGTGGTGAGCCACTTTTGGGTGAAGCTCAAGCACAGGGCGACCAATTGCTTCTTTACGGCGACCATGGACGCGGTTTGGATTATTAGAATACCACCGGAAAATATCATTAGCGTCGCAGAAGCCCATTTCAAATGGTAAAAGATTGATAATTGAATCCAAAGTGCTTGCTTTAATTGGACCAGTTTCAAAGTTAATGACAGCTTCAGGGTTAATTAATTCTGATAATTTATCTACTGACATGTCTAACTCTCCTTTATGCGATCGCTCTTTAGAAATATATTAAAGAGAAAAATCGTTTTTTTAGGTAATTATTATCTACCTTCATTAGTAATGTAGCATGAAAAATTTTCATATATTGTGATTTATATCACAAAATATAGTATTAATTATTCCTGCATTTGAGGAACTAGTCAAAATAACCAAACTGGGTGTGGGATGATTAAATAGAGAAAAGAAGCGTGGGGACGGTTCCAACAAGAGTGTGTTTGATTAGGATGCAACGATCTTATTTAAAGCACAAACCGAAAAGTCCGAAAGGAGAACTTTTGGAATAAGGCGTTGTTTATGGCAGAAGCCGTTACTCCTCCAAATGCCCCAGATAATATGGTATGTACTGGACGAGTGGCAACTGCAGGTATACTCATCAATCCGCGGACTATACTAACACGACTTTCCATCTGTTCTGCTGCTTTTACCTTATTCGTTCCAAAAGTTTCACGTGAAACAAAGGTTGGCGTATTTCCAGTAAAAGCACCACCTATTGAGGTTGAAAACGTGGGTGCTGGTGGCGGTTCAAATGCATACTTCCCCTCAACTGGAGCACTTCGAATCGGACCGCAAAGTGCGGGGTCTGAACCTGGTCCTGCTTGCTACGGCCGGGGCGGCCTAGAACCTACTGTTGCCGATTTTGTTCTAGGCTACCTGCAGCAAAGCTTAGTTGGGGGAGAAATGAGTTTAGATGTAGAAGTGTCAAAGCAAGCAGTAGAGACAGTAGCTGAAAAATTAGGAATTGATTTTTACCGCTCGGCGGATGAAATCTATGACATTGTTAACGAGTATATGTATGCAGCGATTTGAGTTGTATCGGTTGAAAAAGGACATGATCCGCGTCGTTTGAATTAGTAGCATTAGGGGGGCTTTACCTCTTCACGGCCATGCGTTGCCACAAATACTCAGTTTAAATATATTCATAAAAAAACACCTCTCGCTTAAATTATGAGCGTAAGGTGTTTCTTTATTATCCTCCCAATAGACTAAGGTTGAGTTATGTATATAATAGGGCCCATCCATCACTTCACCTTTTTGAAGGTGCCTAATTAAACATGTCTATAGATTTTGAAGTATGGTGTGATTAATTTGTTTTTGAGAAACTCTCTATCATTTCGAGTAGTATCTGATTGCTATTTTTTATAAAGCCAAGAATTAACTGAAGTTCATCAACAGTATATTGAGATAATATTTGATGAATTTCTTCTCCAAAGGAATTGAAAAGAGGAGCTATTTCTTTCTCTGCTTTTTCTTGGTTTACGCTGATAATTACACGCCTTTTGTCCTGAGGGTCATGATCACGGAAAGCATATCCTGCTCCTTCAAGCCTATTTATTACGCCAGTAATAGTCCCCGTCGTTAATCCCGTTATCTCAGCAAGTTCGCCAGCTGTTATTGTTTGATTCTTGAGAATAACTTCTAAACATTTATGATCAGTTGGATTAAGTCCTAACTTGGTAGCAATTGACTGATGAAACATAATGGTGGCTGAACTATTATTTCGTAATTCATCATTTAGGGTTTTCAATAAAGTCTTTCTTAATGTTTCGTTTGTTGACATTTTTTCTACCCCCAATTATAATTATCTTATCTCGCGAGATAAATTAATTTATTTAGCTTTTATCATAATGAAATAGCATTTCATTAACTTATTATAACTAAAATTTTTGTGTTCAGTTATCACATTATTTGTTGAGGATTCAATAGTAAAGATTAAGTTAAAAATTCAAATATCCATGAGAGGATGTTAAAAGTGAGTAAAGATGCAGGGATATTTTTAGGAACATCATTAATGCTTATATTGCTGATATTCATCCCAATTTGGATAGGAAAAAAGAGGAGTAACAAGTTAAATAAAAAGCAAAAAAACTGGTGGTTAATATCACATGTTTTCTTTGTAGTTATTTTTATAGGAGGCTCGCTGGGGATAACATTATTAGCCATTTCAACAAATTTTATTACTGAGAGAGAACATATTTATGCAGCACATTTGTTTATTGGATTTTTTGATTGGTTCTTAATCATTCCAGGTGGACTCGGCTCCTTTTTTACTGGAATTTGGTTAGCTGCTCGTACACATTGGGGGGTAACAAAGTACTATTGGATTATGGCTAAACTTTGTGTTACCTTTATAACCATTTTGTTTGGTTCGATGTATATGCGTGTATGGATACACGACAAGGCAGGAGATGTTTTTGTTAACAGTATCCATCCTTTAAAAAATCCTTTATACCTCCATAGTCGTGAAATGTTATTTATCGGTATTGTAATCTCATTTGTTTTCATTATCTTTTTAGTTGTAATTTCTTATTTAAAACCTTGGGGGAAAATAAAAAAAGCGGAAAAAGGGATTTCTTAAATATGAATTGGCTGACAAGTACATGCTGGAGACAACAGTATCAATGGTGACCCTTGAAATAGAGTTAGGAGTCAGTGAATAATTTTCTTCAGCCTCCATGAAAAAGGGCTATCATTTTGCTCTAAAAACTAGTGTCCCGCCACAACTATACTGAGCCTTTTCAGCAATCCTCCGGGGTTGTTTTTTTTTAATCCTTTTGGAAAAAGAACTCTTTACTTCTTGAATTTTTATTAAGCTCATGATTGAACTTGGCAACGTGTGTTTTTTTTATTGGCTGTTTTTGCATGGTTTGTTGCTATTTGTATATTATTTACTGAGTTGATTGGAGCGGAAGATGCGAGACTCCAGCGGGAGTAGCAGGACAGGTGAGACCCCGCAGACGCGAAGTGTCGAGGAGGCTCACCGCCTGCCCCTCGGGGCGAGCATCCTGTAGCGGAAATCAACGAGCAACATTAATAGGCGAAAAACAACATTTATATGAAAAGAGCCTTTTTATATTAACGATTAACCATCTGTCAAAATATCATAAGACCCTTGCATACAAAAAGACCGCCAAGGGTAAACCCAATATAAAAAGGATGACAGATATGGCCTTCGATTACGATTTGGATTTTGACACAATAGATTTTCGCAAGAATCCTGAACTGTATAGGGTTGGCAGGGGTGAACAGGGTGTGCTGCTGGTAGAGCCTTATAAGAGCGAGATTCTGAAGCATTGGCGATTTAAGACTCCGGAAATTGCTGAGGAGTCATCGGATAAAATTTATCAGATGTTTCTCGATTATAAGGAGAAAGAAGATTTTGTCGGGATGGATATGGCAAGAAAATTTCTGCAGATGGGATATACAAGAGCCCGCAGGTATACGAACTACAAAGGCGGGAAGAAATATGATGAGGACGGCAAGGTAAATGAAAGGCAGATTGATCCGGTGAAAGCAGAATCGGCGTCCATCTTTATGGAGAAATGGAAGCTTGCGCGGGAGGATAAGGATTATCTTAAGCGAAAAAAGGCGCATCAGAAGAAATATGGGTGAAGCAGTAACCTGAGCAACATAGTCCTGATTATAGGGGGAAGATGATCATGGAAGTCTATACGATTGGACATTATAACCATTCGGTCGAACAATTTTTAAAGCTGCTGGGAGCAGCAGAAATTAACTTTGTGGCAGATGTAAGGTCATTTCCTGCAAGCCGCAGAAGTTCACACTTTAAAAAAGAAAATATGGCCCAATGGCTGAAAGAAGCGGGGATCCATTATCGTCATTTCCCTGGTCTTGGCGGGAGAAGGAAAGTGTCTGGACAGATAGGGGAGCAATTGAACCAGGGATGGAATAACCGCTCGTTTCACAATTATGCGGATTATACTCTGACGGATGATTTTCAGTATGCTTTGGAACAGCTCAAGGAACAGGCCGCAGAAACGACGCTCGTCTATATGTGTTCAGAATATCATCCGGCAAGATGTCATCGCCTTCTCATCAGCAACTGGCTGAAGGCAAATGGATGGGATGTACGCCACCTCATTCCTGACTCCGACGGGAATCCGAAGGTGGTCCCACATGAATTGGGGAAGTGGGGAGCCATGCCAATCATTGAAGAAGATGGGACTGTGGTGTATCCGAAACTATGAAAAGGGAAAATAGGGGCACAGGTGCCGGGTACTCTCTTCCAAGCAGCTGCTATATGGTGGCTGTTTTTTAATTTGCAGTAGTTTTCACTATATGATTTCAAAAAAATGGTTTATTTGAAGTGTGATTATAAATTTAATCAATATGGTAGAGGTTGTAGTGGATGCAGGTCCCAGGAATGATTACAAATAAAAGAAGAGATATGAGACCTGCCAATATTACTTTTCCCTCTTCAGTATTTTCTTTGAGTTAGCCTCAGAACCTACACAGCAAGTGAAGCTACAGGTATTAATGTCGAGGGTATTTTAATTTGGGGAACCCTTTATGCTTTAATCCTGCTGCCACTGACTGTACCACTGGCCCATTTGTTCATCTGGGCATTCCTTGAACTGCTTAAAAAATTTAAAACACTAAATGCACTGCCTGCCCGCGGCGAATGCTTGGATTTTTGGCTGCGGTTCACCCGTATGTTTAATGGAATACAATTAATCCTATTATCCCATCACAGCCCACAGGTTGCCTGACCAAAAGAATATAATTGTGTATCAAAAGAAAAAGGTGATGCTTTCTTGATAGCATCACCCTTTTTCATTTTTATATAACTCCCTGTGCGATCATGGCATCAGCTACTTTTATAAATCCTGCGATATTAGCACCTGCGACCAGATTGCCTGGGTAGCCATAATCATCGGCAGCTTTAACACTGCTCCGGTATATATTCGTCATAATCTGCTGCAGTTTTTCATCCACTTCTTCAAATGTCCAGGATATTCTTGAGCTGTTTTGGGCCATTTCTAATGCGGAAACGGCAACACCGCCTGCATTGGCAGCTTTTGCCGGACCAAAGAGAACGCTGTTTCTCAGAAACTCATGGATGGCTCCGGATGTGCATGGCATATTTGCTCCTTCACCAATGGCTTTAACTCCGTTGGCTATCAGGATTTTTGCTGCTGAATCATCAATTTCATTTTGTGTCGCACACGGCAGAGCGATGTCACAGGGGATGGACCAGATGCCGGAGCACCCTTCAAAGTATTGGGCATGGGGATGTTCCTTCACATATTCCCGAATTCTCTCCCTCTCCACTTCCTTCAGCCTTTTTACTGTATCAAGGCTGATGCCGTTTGGATCATAAATATAGCCGTCAGAATCACTGCAGGCCACAACCTTCGCGCCTAACTGTGCCGCTTTTTCAATCGCATAAGTAGAGACATTTCCTGAACCGGAGACAACGACAGTACTTTCTTTAAAGGAAAGGCCTATTTCCTTCAGCATTTCCTGTACAAAGTAAACCATACCGTAGCCTGTCGCTTCAGTGCGGGTTAAGCTTCCGCCATATCCGATGCCTTTCCCTGTCAGGACTCCAGCTTCATAGCCTCCGCGAATTCTCTTATACTGTCCAAACAGATAGCCTATTTCCCTGGCGCCGACTCCGATATCTCCGGCAGGAACGTCTACATCCGGTCCGATATGCCTGCTTAGTTCCAGCATGAAGCTTTGTGTGAATCTCATAATCTCGCCATCAGATTTCCCTTTGGGATCAAAATCGGCTCCGCCTTTTCCTCCTCCAATCGGCAGGCCTGTAAGGGCATTTTTGAAAATTTGTTCAAAGCCCAGAAATTTAATGATGCTGGTATTTACAGAAGGATGGAATCGCAAGCCGCCCTTGTATGGACCGATTGCGCTATTGAATTGAACCCGGAAGCCGCGATTTACCTGTACTTTTCCCTGATCATCCACCCAAGGGACTCTAAAGGTGATCACTCTTTCAGGTTCCGCGATTCTCTCTAGAATACTTTGCTCCATGTATGCGGGGTTTTTCTCAAATACTGGAACGAGTGAATCAAACACTTCTTTAACAACCTGATGAAATTCACCTTCATTAGGATTGCGCTTTTTAACTGTTTCGAATACCGCCTGAACGTAATCCTCTGCCTGTATTCGCTTCTCATTAATTTTTGTTATGGCAGTCATGCTCTCAATGGCCCTCCCTTAATATAATTTCGAACTATTCTAAATTTGTATGATTCCTTCATTTTATAGTTGAAAATCAATCTAAACAATATGAAAATTAGATAATATTGATGCTGAAATTAGATGAATAGCAGAGGGGAGGAAAAAATCACATGGAATTAAGGCAGATTAAATATTTTATTGAAGTGGCGAAAAGAGAACATGTAACCGAAGCGGCATTAGCTTTACATGTGGCACAATCCGCTGTGAGCAGACAGATTTTCAACCTTGAATCAGAGCTGGGGGTCAGTTTATTTATCCGTGAAGGCAGGAACGTGAAATTGACGCCGATCGGCAAACTATTCTTAGAACAGATGGAAGAAGCCATAAAGGTAATCGATAATGCCAAACGGCAAGTTCAAGAGTATCTGGATCCGGAGCATGGCAGAATACGTTTCGGGTTCCCAAGCAGTCTGGCCCTTTATACACTGCCTTCTATCATATCTGCTTTTCGCGGCCGCTATCCTCATGTGAAGTTTGAACTGAAACAGAGCGCTTATCGTGATTTAATCAGCGGAGTGGCGGACGGGGAAATCGATATGGCATTGATTGGCCCTCTTCCTAAGAAAGGGAAAAAAGTTAAAGGGGATATTTTATTCACCGAGAAAATGGTCGCTCTGGTTCCTGCTGGCCACCCATTAGCAGACAAATCTTTATTGAACCTGAACCAGCTGAAAGATGAATCCTTTATCTTGTTTCCCAAGGGATATGTCTTGCGTGAATTATGCGATGAGGCTTGCAGTCAGCATGGCTTTCAGCCTAAAGTGTCATTTGAAGGCGATGATATTGATACGATTAAAGGTTTGGTCTCAGCAGGTCTGGGCTTGTCGCTTATTCCGGAATCTACATTGGTGGACAGCCTGCCGCGTTCAACAGTGAGGCTGCCTGTCACACCACAGATAACCCGTGCGGTAGGAATCATTATTCCAAGTGAACGCCAGCTGCTGCCCACGGAGAAAATATTCTATCAATTTATTCGTGATTTCTTTGCTGTTTTGGACCAATTCCAGAACTGATGCCATCATCCCGATTTCCTTAAGTGAATATGATAAACTCTGCCGTCTTCGTCATGTTTTATGTATTCACTTGGAGGATTTCCCTGCTATTTAGCGAATTTGACTTCGATAGTAAAAAGGCAGGCATGTCCCTGGAAACAGACCCGATGACCTGCCTTTTCAAAGAGAAGGGGGATCATATGATTGAATTTAGAGAAATAGACCGCCATAATTTTTTCGATGTCATTGATTTACGTGTAGCAGAAGAGCAGAAGGCGTTTGTGGCACCGAATGTGTTTTCGCTTGCGCAGGCTAAGGCGTTTCCGGAGTGTGAGTGCTTAGCGATTTATCATGATGAAATGTTAGTGGGCTTTACAATGTACTGTATGGATTACGAAGATAAGGAATACTGGATTTACCGTCTGATGATTGATGCGAAGCACCAGTCAAAAGGGTACGGGAAAGCGGCAATGGAGAAGCTGATTGAGCGGATTAAGCAGGACCAGGAGCATAAGGTGATTTATTTGAGCTTTGAGCCTGAGAACCACTTAGCGAAGGGGCTATATGAAAAACTCGGTTTTGAAGCGGATGGCCGGGTGATTGATGGGGAGATTGTATATAAACTGGCGTATTAAATCAATGGAGCTCCTGGTGAGGGAGCTCTTATTCATGGAGGTGAACCCATTGCTTAAAAAGAATAGCAAATGGTTTGCAGTCTTCTTAATCCTAATTCTTTTGATTGCCGGCATGCTTGATCTTAAGTATCATGGGCTATTTTATCAGCTGCTGCCGGAGTCCATTCAATCAAAACTGACAGGTGTCTGATCCTCAGGCACTTTGTTTCGATGCCGGAACAGGCCAGTCCCCAGTTCATTAAAAGCAATGGCAGCCAGTATAATGGCCGTGCCCAGCCACTGCAGCGGGGTTACCGTTTCTGACAAGATTAAGCTGGGTGACAGGATGGAAGTTGGCAACAAAAATCGGTGTAAATCCAAAAAAGGAAGCACCGGGCAGTATATATAAAATACCTTTATTAAGTTTCAATTAGAAACTTTCTTGATGCAAACGTAAAAAGGTGCTACACGTGTATCACCTTTTTTAGCTATATTGTGACATTAAACTGCCAGATGCCTTTTGTCCGCCTCTTTCTTCCCTTCCAATCTCCGATAAATAAACGCAAGCAGCGCCGCAGGTATCGTACATACCACCATTCCGATAAACGCGTATCGTGGTTCCATTTCATAAAGATACCCGCCGAAAATGGTAAAAAGGGCTGTGCTCCAGCTGAGGGCAAGAGCTGAGTAGACCCCTTGAGTAATGGGCACCTGTTCATGAGGAACATATTTAATTAAATATTTCATGAAGGCGTAATGTGCCATCGCAAATGAGAAGGCATGCAATGTCTGACTAATGCTGAACACAATGACATGCGGGAAGGCAAATACGAGTACCCATCGTGCAGTGGATCCCAATGCTGCCAGTGCCAGTAATGAACCGATTGAAAACTTCCGGAAAGTCCGGTCCGCAATGAAAAAGAAAAGAATTTCTGCCATCACGCCTATATTAATAATGGCGCCGATTAAATATTTTGGTGCTTGAATTTCCTGTAAGTAGATATAACCATAATTGTAATAGGAAGCATGTGCTGCCTGCAGCAGAATTACAATGATGAGCACAAGGCCAAAGTGTCTAATGCTGAATAATTTCCTTATGGCTCCTCTGGTCTGGCCGGGCTTCGGCTTTTCAGATAGTACTGCCGGTGTATTCATGAAGCCGAGACAAAGGACTACAAGCATGCCGAGTAATAACGCCCAGTAAATGGCCTCATCTCCGAACCCCCCTGTAAAGAAGGTCAGAATCATTCCGGACACAACGAATCCGATTGACCCCCAGGAACGGCTTTTTCCATAATCCTTTAATTGTTTGTTTTGGACAAGAATGCCCGCAGCACTATCCAATGCAGGCATTAGTGCCGGATAAAAGAAATGCAATAGCAGCGTTACTACCAGCAAGCTTGCAAAAGAGTCGGCCGGAATATAGCAGACAATGGCGATCAGGGTACCGGCTGCCATTCCGTTCAGCAGGGTTCTGCTGCTGAATTTTCCTGATAAATAGGGAAAAGCAAAAAGTGTGGCAAGCCCCCGTACCACCAGGCCCAAGCTCATGATCAAACTTGCCTGTGAAACTGTCATTCCTTTTATATGGATCATCCACCCGGTCCAATAAGGCAGGAAAATGCCCCAGGTCATAAAAAAGCTGAAAAACTGCCTGCTCATCCAGCTTTGTGTCTTCATAAAAATCCCTCCGATATTTGCATGATATCAGGAAGCTTCGTACAATAATATGAGATATCTCATATTTTGGGGTGGATAATGGAAACATACAAAGGGAAAAAAAGACAGAATTACCTGGAGAAGCACTCTATATCTCATTTATTTTCTTTTCTAATTGAAGAGTTTATAGAAGTGCGCGAATATAAGCGGGATGAATGGATCATACACGAGGGTATGAGGCCGGATTATTTGTATTATGTCATCGAGGGAAAGGCCAAGATTTACGTGACTTATCAAAATGGGAAGGTTTCTTTGATTAATTTTATCAATGCCCATGATTATATCGGGGAGATGGAGCTTTTGCATGAAGTGTACTATACAAAGGGGATCCAGGCCTCAGCGAAGACAGTCTGTTTTGCGATTCCCCTGTACCGCTGCCGCGATAAACTGCTTGAAGACACCACTTTTCTCCGAGAACTCACCAGGTTTCTAAGCGTGAAAGCAACCAGGATGGCTGAAAAATACTCACAGGGTCTATCCTTTCCGCTTGAAAACCGCCTGGCTGATTTCATCCTTCAGACCGCTGATGGGGATGTGTATAAAGAGAAGCATGTAACTGTCTGTGACTTTCTAGGAGTGTCCTACCGTCATCTGCTGCATGTTCTTGTTCAATTTTGCGAAAAAGGCTATTTGCAGAAGAAAGGACGCCATTACCATATCCGGCAGCCAGATGATCTGCACCGGCTTGCAGATGTACTGAAAAATGGGCTGGATATGGGCAGCTGAACCAGATAGGAAGCAATGAAAATTCCGACTTGAAGGTAAGCGATTTCATTCACTGAAATTACCAGTTTCCCAAGCATTCAGGCATACCGGGAAAAAGGTCTTTTTTATTGTGCCATAACCATTGCCAATTCATCCTTTCAGGCTTATAGTGAATACGAAGGATAAGCTATTACAAAACCTATATATATCTGGAAGGTTTATATAAAGGAGAAGAAGTCCATGTTAGCAGCAAAGAACAGCTACAGAATTGAAAAAGATTTTCTAGGCTCTAAGGAAGTTCCGGAGGATGCCTATTATGGCGTTCAGACACTTCGTGCGGTTGAGAACTTTCCGATTACAGGCTACCGGATCCACCCGGAGCTAATCAAAGCAATGGCCATCGTGAAAAAGGCAGCGGCCATGGCCAATATGGAAGTTAAACGCCTGTACTCAGGCATTGGAGATCCGATCATACAGGCAGCTGATGAAATGATTGAAGGATTATGGCATGATCAGGTGATTGTGGATCCGATCCAGGGCGGTGCCGGAACGTCCATTAATATGAATATTAATGAAATCCTTGCGAACCGTGCGATTGAAATCATGGGCCATGAAAAGGGCGATTATTCTCATTGCAGTCCTAATACTCATGTGAATATGTCGCAGTCGACAAATGATGCGTTCCCGACAGCCATGCACATTTCAGTATTAAATCTGCTTGATCAATTAATCCTGACAATGGAAAATATGCACGCTGTTTTCCTTGAAAAATCAAAGGAATTCAGCCATGTGATTAAAATGGGCAGGACTCATCTGCAGGATGCCGTTCCAATCAGGCTTGGCCAGGAATTTGAAGCCTACAGCCGCGTGATTGCACGTGACATAAAGCGCATTAAGCAATCCAAACAGCACTTATATGAATTGAACATGGGGGCAACAGCAGTTGGTACAGGGTTGAATGCCATCCCGAAATACATTGATTTAGTGGTGAAGAATATTGCCGACATCAGCGGCCTGCCATTTACCGGGGCAGAACATCTTGTAGATGCCACTCAGAATACCGATTCTTATACAGAAGTCTCCGGAGCACTGAAAATCTGTATGATCAATATGTCTAAAATCGCTAATGACCTGCGTCTGATGGCGTCTGGTCCAAGAGCGGGCCTTGGCGAAATTTCGCTTCCGGCAAGACAGCCTGGTTCATCCATTATGCCTGGAAAAGTAAATCCGGTTCTTCCGGAGCTGATCAATCAGGTTGCCTTCCAGGTCATCGGGAACGACAACACCATCTCCCTTGCTTCAGAAGCGGGTCAGCTGGAACTGAACGTCATGGAGCCAGTCCTGATCTTTAACCTTCTGCAATCGATCAGCATTATGAACAATGCGTTCAATACGTTTACAGAGCATTGTGTAAAAGGAATCGAAGCCAATGAAGAAAGAATGAGGGATTATGTCGAAAAGAGTGTCGGCATCGTTACAGCCGTCAATCCTCACCTCGGCTATGAAGTCGTATCCAGAATTGCCAGGGAAGCGATTCTAACAGGCCGTTCTATCAGGGAACTGTGCTTGAAATATGATGTTCTGACAGAAGAAGAACTCGATTTAATCCTTGATCCATATGAAATGACGGATCCTGGCATTGCAGGCGCTGCCTTGCTTGAAAGAGATTAAGGTAAACAAAAAAACGCTTGTCCCGTTAAAGGGGCAAGCGTTTTTTGTCTAGCTCCAGGCACCATCGGCTCAAGTTCATAAGCCGATTGGCGGGCGCCTTCCGCTTTACTATCTATTCGTTCCAATTAGTATGGAAAGTCCCTTCCATATCAGTCCGCTCATACGTATGGGCACCGAAGTAATCACGCTGTGCCTGCAGCAGGCTGGCATTTGATCTTCCATTCCGGTAGCTGTCGTAGTAGGAAAGAGAAGAGCTTAAGCAAGGCAATGCGATGCCGGATTGAATGCCTTCGCAAACAATTTTGCGCAAGCCTGTCTGATAGTCTCTGATCTTTTCGGCAAAGTAAGGGGAGACGAGCAGGTTTGCCAGGTTCGGCTGCTCCTGATAGGCTTCGCTGATGACATTTAAGAAATCCGCACGAATGATGCAGCCGTCGCGGAAAATCAGCGCAATATCTTTCAGTGGCAGATTCCAGTCATTTTGGTCAGAAGACATTTTATATTGGGTAAATCCTTGTGCATAGGCACACACTTTCCCCATATATAAAGCCTGTCTGATGTATTCAATCCAGACGTCTTTTTCAACAGGTATCGCATCCTTCTCAGGCCCTGATAAAAGGGTTTCAGCCGCCACACGCTCATCTTTCAAAGCAGAAATATAGCGTGCGAATAAAGATTCTGTAATGATCGAGGTTGGTATTCCATTATCGATAGCCTGCAGGCTGGTCCACTTTCCTGTTCCTTTTTGCCCGGCTTTATCAAGGATGACGTCAATTTGCGGCAGCCCTGTGCGCTCGTCTTTTTTTCTTAAAATAGCTGCTGTGATCTCGATTAAATAACTCTTCAGCTCGCCTTGATTCCAAGTGTCAAAGATATCCGCAATTTCCTCAACAGATAATCCCAGCTTTTCTCTTAAAAGTATATAGGCCTCCGCAATCAGCTGCATATCTGCATACTCGATTCCGTTATGTACCATTTTGACGAAGTGGCCAGCCCCTTTAGGTCCGATGTAGACACAGCAAGGCATACCGTCAACCTTTGCTGCGATCTTCGTAAGAATCGGAGCCGCTTTTTCATAGACATCCCGATCGCCGCCAGGCATGATGGAAGGTCCTGTTAAAGCACCCACTTCACCGCCTGAAATGCCGATACCCAAGTAGCCAATTCCTTTTGCTTTCAGCTCATCATATCTCTTTTCCGTATCTTTGAAATGGGAGTTGCCGCCGTCCATGATAACGTCGCCCTCTTCAAGGAAAGGGAGTAGGCTTGCAATAACAGAATCAATGGCTTTCCCTGCCGTCACCATTAAAAACACCTTTCTCGGTGTTTCCAAAGACTGAACAAAATCCTCTACTTCGTAATAAGGGCTTATGGTTTGCCCTTCAAGTTTTTGTACCAGTTGATCGGTCAAATCCCTGGTGTAATTATATACTGCTACCTTCTCGCCATTATTGGCCATATTTAAAGCGATATTGCTCCCCATTACTCCGAGACCAATAACCCCAATTGAATTTTTCATAGTTCCTGCTCCTTCATTCAGAATAATAGGCAATGAACCCCTCTTATAAAGTAGGGTTTCATTGCCTTAAAGTGTTTATACAAATAAGCTTAACAATAAAATAAATCCTAATCCAGCAACAGATATTATTGTTTCAAGCAAAGTCCATGTTGCAAACGTTTCCTTCATGCTCAAACCAAAGTATTCTTTGAACATCCAGAAGCCGGCATCATTGACGTGAGAAGCGATTAAGCTTCCCGCACCTGTCGCAAGCACCACTAAGGCAAGATTGGCATCCGACTGGCCCAGCAGAGGGATAACTAAACCAGCTGTCGTTAATGCGGCCACTGTGGCAGATCCTAAAGAAATCCTCAGGATGGCCGCAATAATCCATGCCAGTAAAATAGGGGACAGGTTTGTCCCTTTGAAAAGCTCGGCTACATAGTCACCAACACCGCCATCAATCAATACCTGTTTGAAGGCACCGCCGCCTCCGATAATCAGGAGCATCATCCCAATCTGGGTGATGGCGGTTGTGCAGGAATCCATTACATTTTTGATTGGAATTTTCCTTGCAATCCCCATGGTATAAATGGCAACCAATAAGGAGATCAGCATCGCAGTACCGGCATCACCAATAAAACGGATGGCAGCCAGAAGGCTATTATCTGCATATCCCATTGTTTTTTGAAGCAATGTAACAATCGTTGCGATTGACATTAAAATAACAGGCAGCAAAGCAGTAAATACACTGATTCCAAAAGCTGGTGTATCTTCAAGCTTAAAAGTTTTCTGTTCTCCCAGAGAAGCAATGCTTCCGCTTTTTGTGAATGAAGCCGGAACAAGCTTTTTAGCAATTTTCGTAAATACTGGTCCAGCTAAAATAACAGTTGGAACCGCAATGATAAAACCATAAAGCAATACTTCACCAATGTTTGCACCGTACTCACCGGCAATAACGGTTGGCCCCGGGTGAGGAGGGAGGAATCCATGTGTGACAGATAAAGCGGCTGTCATCGGAATCCCAAGAAACAAAATGGAAATCTTTAATTCTCTTGAAATAGCAAATACGATCGGGATTAACAATACAAGTCCCACTTCAAAGAATAAGGCAACACCGATAATAAAGGATGCAGCCACTACCGCCCATTGGATATTCTTTTCACCGAATTTATTGACAAGAGTCATAGCAATTCGCTGGGCACCGCCAGAATCAGCGATCAGCTTGCCCAGCATGGCGCCAAGTCCAAAGATGAGAGCCAGGTGGCCAAGTGTTCCGCCTAATCCGGCTTCAATGGTTTTGACAATCTGGTCGAGCGGCATTCCGAGTGCCAGCGCAACAACAAAAGAAACGATAATTAATGAAATAAAGGTGTTTAATTTCAAGCCCATTATCAGAATTAATAAGGCAACGATCCCAATTGCAACTATTAACAGCGGCATTTTCATTTCCCCCTAGTCATGTTGAATTAATTTTCTTTGATAGTTTGCAATCGAAGTATATTCACCCTCAAGCGCTCTTGATAATTGGATGAAGATTGGCAACAGCTGTCTGTATTCTCTTGCAGCCTCTTCCTTCGGTATATGCTTGTAGGTATCCCCCACCATGTCAGAAACGGCATCAAACGAGTCGATTTTTCCTGTAGCATATAATCCTAAAATGCAGGCACCGAGACAGGAGCTTTCATAGCTTTCCGGTATGACGACTTCCGATTCAAAAATATCGGACATCATTTGCCGCCAAACCTCAGATCTGGCGAAGCCTCCAGTTGCTTGAATCCGGGTTACTGGCCCGTCCATGCATTCTACTAATGCCAGGTAGACGGTGTACAGATTATAAATGACGCCTTCAAGTGCTGCCCGGATCATATGCTCCTTCTTATGGGACATTGTTAATCCGAAGAAAGATCCGCGGACATCCGGGTTCCATAAAGGAGCGCGTTCACCCGCAAGATATGGATGGAACAGCAGGCCATCTGCGCCCGGTCTGACACGTTCGGCAATTTTGGTTAATACTTCGTATGGATCAATGCCTAATCTCTTGGCTGTTTCGATTTCGGATGAGGCAAATTCATCCCGAATCCAGCGGAGGACCATCCCTCCATTGTTCACCGGTCCACCAATCACCCAATGATTTTCTGTTAAGGCATAGCAGAAGATTCTCCCTTTTTCGTCGGTCTGGGGCTTGTCAATAATGGTACGTATCGCACCGCTTGTCCCGATAGTGATAGCGATCTCACCTTTTCTGATCGCATTCACACCCAGATTTGAAAGCACACCATCACTAGCGCCGATCACAAAAGGTGTTTCTGGATCGATGCCCATTTGTTTGGCTAAAACAGGATGGCAGTTTTGGAACATCTTTGTCGTCGGAACGAGTTCGGATAGCTGGGAGCGGCTAATGCCCGCAATTGCTAATGCCTCTTCATCCCAGTCCAATGTTTTAAGATTCATCATCCCCATACAGGAAGCAAGTGAATAATCGACAGCATATTCATCAAAGAGCTTTTTGAAAATATATTCTTTAATGCCGATGTATTTCTTTGCCCTGCTCGCAATCTCCGGGCGCTCCTGCACAAGCCAGGTGATCTTGCTTAAAGGAGACATCGGATGAATCGGTGTTCCAGTCCGTTTATAGACCTCATGTCCATTCCATTCTTTTTTAATTTTGCGTGCCCATGCTTCACTGCGGTTATCGGCCCAGGTAATAACGGGCGTAAGCGGCAGATCATTTTCATCCATCGCGATCACACTGTGCATTGCACTGCTGAAGGACACAAAGGACAGCTTTTTATCATGATGGTTTTTTGTAATATTCGCTATGGCTTGAACGACAGCAGAGAAAATCTCATCAGGATCCTGTTCTGCTGTGGAGATACCTGGAGTGTGGAGCGGGTACCCAATGTTCTCCTGCTGAATCACATCTCCTTTTTCACTGAATAACACGGCTTTTGTACTGGTGGTTCCAATATCAATCCCTAACATATAGCTAGTCATCTTGTTGTTTAACCCCTTTGGACAGCATTTGCTGTGACCTCCATAAATCGTCCACTTTCCCTTGAACATCATCAAAATTTTCGTGTAGCGACTGAATCATGAGGTCTCTGTCTTTTGTTTTAATGGCATCAATATATAGTTCATGATTTTTCACAATCCGATCAAGATCTTCATAATTTTCCTGAAAGCGCACGCGCATGGATAAAAGAATGAAGCCTTCCATCACGGGTTTTAAATTATTCCAGATCAGCTGGATATAAGAATGGCCAATGGACCCGATGATAATTTCGTGGAACAGAATATCCTGATATGCAAACTCATCCGCATCCCGGTATTTAACTGCCACCTTCATCATTTCCAGCACCTTGCTGAGCTCCATCACCAACTCACTTGTGTCCATATGGGTGAGTCGTTCAAACACAAATGTTTCAATCATGAGACGAACGTCGTATATTTCTTCAATTTCTTTTTCTGTTATCCCGGCAACAACCGCACCCATTCTTTCCAAGCGGATGATATTTTCAGAAGCCAGTGTCCGTAAAGCTTCACGAACCGGTGAACGGCTCACAGAAAAATCAGCGGCCAATTTATTTTCAGAAAGCGTGGTACCGCTTTCAATCAAACCAGCAATAATGCGCATCCTAAGCTCGTACGCGACACGGTCTCCAGAGGAAGCCTTGGAAAGCCATTTTTGCGGATATAGAAATTCCGTGGAATTATTCATAACATCACCTTTACAAAATGACATTTTAGTATACGTGTATACTTGTATACAAGTATTATAATGCAAATAAAATAAAATGCAAACGCTTTACATTTTATTTTATTTGGGTTTACTGTTTGAATTTGGAATTTGTTATAGGGAGGGCGAGTGGTTTCCTAAATTGGGGCAGCCGGAACCCCGCCGGCAGATTGTTATCATAGTAGGTTTTGGTTAAACGGATACTGAGTCAAATTAAATCCTCCAACTTTTGTTTGTGCTAATGACAACGTTGACCAAAGGAATTAATTTTGACTCATTTTTTTTTTACATAATTATATGGCTAACTTTGGACACAAAGAGGGGAATCGGCGAACTGGCGTCAGAACCGGGCCAAACTTCTGCCACAAAGAGAAGGAACCCTGGAACTAGCGTCAGAACCCAGGTCAAGTTCTGCCACAAAGAGAAGGAACTCGGGAACTAGTGTCAGAACCTGCTCCAACTTCTGCCACAAAGAGAGGAAACCCAGTCAAGTCCACTATTTTGTGTAAATTCATTCCTAGGAAAAACAAGTTATTTAGCTCTTATGTTTTTGAAGTAGTGGAAGGGGCCCCTTCCACTACTTCAAAAATTTCGCTCCGCAGATTCTACTGGTTCTTTTCTTTAATGATTCTTTTTCTAACTTCCTCTGCATAATCCATCAAGACAGCTCCGATGAGCCTGTAAGCGGATTGTGTGTTAGGAAAGATTCTAATGACTCTTTCTCTTCTGCGAACCTCTCCATTTATTCTT